>PMUI01000062.1 GCA_003166955.1 Acidobacterium sp. | reverse complement strand
GAACGTGCACTGGTTCCGCACGCTGAACGACGTGCGGGTTACACTGGCAGGCTGGCGGCGAGAGTATAACTGCGCGCGACCGCACAGTTCGCTGTGTTATCGCACGCCGGATGAGCTCCGGCGGGCAACAACAGGCTATGCAGATGTGGAAACCGCTTCGCGCTTCCCACATCCGCACAGCCTCGGCGGCGACGAGAATATCTCGGAGCTAAACCTTAACCGAGAAGCTCCAGTTATGAATGGATGAGAATTCGGGGGCACGTCAAGGCGTTGAGACGTCCGCCTGCACGAATATTCCGAGAGCCGATTGGTCTGGTTTTTCGCGAGCCGTGCTGACCACTTTCGCACCGGCATCCGAAAGCCGAGCGGCAATCGCCTTCCCCATTCCTCTGCTGCCACCTGTAACCAATGCGCGCTTGCCTTCGAACTCCAGTTCCGGCTTCATCGTCCCCATGGCATATCCTCCCAAATTTATGGGATGTGGTTTACGGCGCTCGTGAGACTTGCACTTCTCTTCAAAGCGCCGACAGAACGGCTCTTCTCTGGCGGGGCGGTTGAGGGCGGAGGCCCTTCCAACTCGGGCTATCCGGCTGGGATTCATGGTGACTGCAAGCCATTCACAGGTAAAATGATGCAGCACGTATGGCTTCCTGGAACTCGTCGCCGATACCGGACCCCCCTGATCCGCTGGATAGGCCTCCGGATGAGGACGAGGATGTGCTGGGTCCGGTTCCGGAAGTAACCGAGGGCTGGGAAGACGCGGAAAACGCACGGGAAGAGGGCGAGGACGGGGGTCCGGAAACCCGCCCTGACGTTGGCCCGGAAGGCGGCCCTGAAGACGGTCCTGAAGATCAGGAACTTTCCGCGCAACCTGACGACCCAAATGGGGTTAGCAGGGATATGGCAAGCGTTGCTCTAACCACGCCGGGGTTGGGCAGTCGAGGGGCGGAAAGCTCTCGAGGGCTGACGCCGCCGGCCGGACCGGCAGACTGGCGGTCGATGACCGACGCGGAGATCATGCTCCGGGTGCGGGAAGGCGACGATGTCGGGTTCAACTTCCTGATCGAGAAGTACCGGAAGCCGATCATTAATTTCATGTACCGCATGGTGCATAATCAGGCCGTGGCGGAGGAGCTGGCGCAGGAGGTGTTCCTGCGGGTGTACCGGTCGCGGCAGACGTACCGGGCGGAAGCGAAGTTCACGACGTGGCTTTATCGCATTGCGACGAACCTGGGCGTGAACCACGCGCGGGATACAAAGCACGGGCGGGCGGCGCAGACGATTTATCTGGACCAGCCGGATCCGGAGACGGGAATGACGCCGGATGTGGCGGACATGCATCCGGGCGCCGAAGAGGAGATGGTGAAGGACGAGCGGATGAAGGCGATCCGCAAACATGTGATGGCGCTGCCGGAGCGGCAGCGGACAGCCGTGCTGATGCACAAGTATCAGGGGCTGGATTACAAGGAGATTGGCGCGGTGCTGCATTTGAGCGAGTCGGCGACGAAGTCGCTGTTGTTCCGGGCGTATCAGACGCTGCGGGAACGGCTGAAGGAGTTTGTTGAACAGGATTGAGGAGAATTGGGATTGGGGGATGTGATGATCTGCCGTAAGGTGAAAGCGAGTTTGCCGGACCTGCTTCTTGCCCCGAAGCTGGTGCCGGCCGAGGTGCGTGCGCATGTGGAGAGCTGCGCCGAGTGCAGCAAGGAACTGAAAGAGCTGGAAGCCACGATGGCGTTGATGGACACTTGGGAGGCTCCTGAGGTCACGCCGTACTTTGACACGCGGATGGCGGGCTTGTTGCGCGAAGAGCAGCAGGCCGCGCCAGCCGGATGGCTGGAGAGGATGCGGGCGCGGTTGATGTTTGGGAATCACATGTCGATGCGGCCGCTGGCTGCGGCGGCGCTGGCGCTGATTGTGGCGGTGGGCGGCGGGACGTATATGGGGTTTGGCGGATTCACGCAGAAACAGCCGACGGTGCAGGCTTCGCCGGTGATCAAGGATCTGCAGTCGCTCGATGAGAACGCGCAGGTGTTCCAGCAGCTGAACTCGATGGATCAGCAGGACGCGGGCGATAACGGCGGAGGGATTTAAGGGCAGCCGGTTGCCTGTAGCCGGTAGCCGGTAGCGAAAGAAAGGGCGAGGCGATGAGAGCAAGCAGAAGAAGAGCCGGCCCGGAACGATTTTGCGGCATCATTTGCGGTTCTGCCCTTGGGGAAGTAAGGCGATGATCACGGGAATCAGGGACAAGACGCGGGGCAGTTTGGCGCCCGGACGCGAGGTTGTGCGCGCGTGGGCGTGTGTCGCGGCTCTGTGTTTGCTGGTTCTGAGCGGGCCGTCGTCGTTTGCGGGGCGGTTTGGGGGACCCAGGTTTTGGGGAGGACAGCGCAGCCAGGCGGCGCGGACGGTTCCGGCGCGGCCAGCTCCTGCGAGGCCGCAGGCACAGCGGCCTGCATCTCAACCGAACGGCAACGGGAATGGGAACGCGAACCCCAACGGCGCGCGGCTGGGGGGGAACAATCCCGCGCAGGTGAGACCGGGAGCGGGCGGAGGTCCGGCTGAGATCAGGCCTGGTGTGGGGAGTCCGGCGGTGATGCGGCCCGGGATGAATGAGGGCGAGCGGCCGGGTCATCTGGCGGACTGGATGAACAATCATCGGAATCTGACGCCGCAGCAGCAGGAAGATGAACTGCGACGGGAGCCGGGGTTCAGCCGGCTGCCAGCGGATCAGCAGCAGCGTGTGCTGCAGCGTTTACGGACGCTGAATGCACGTCCGCCGGAGCAGCAGCAGCGGATTCTGCAGCGCAATGAGATGTTCGAGGGACTTTCTCCGCAGCAGAAGGCGGATGTGCGGGGTTCGGCGCAATCGCTGGCGGGGATGGCGCCGGATCGGCAGCGGATGGTGCGGCAAGCGTTCGTCGATTTGCGGCAGATTCCGCCGCAGCAGCGGGCGCAGATTCTGAACTCGGCGCGGTTCTCGAATACTTTCACGCCGGAAGAGCGGCACGTGTTGGGGAACTTGCTGTCGATTGAGCCGTACGAGCCGAGGTGAAGCAGGGATTAGAGTTTAGGGATTAGGGCTTAAGGACCAGGGGCGCTCCGGAGGGGGCGCCTTTTGTGTTTGGAGGAGCATCTGGTTGAGCCTTCTTACTTCCGGAAGAAGATCCAGGCGAGGAAGAGGACGTTGGCAACCCCTAAACCCTAATCCCTTTATTTGCGGAAGAAGTTTTTGGCGAGGAAAAGAACGTTGGCGGGGCGTTCGGCTAAGCGGCGCATGAAGTAGGGGTACCATTCGTCGCCGAAGGGGACGTAAACGCGGACGTTGTAACCATCCTTGACGAGGGAGCGCTGCAGATCGCGGCGGACTCCGTAAAGCATTTGAAATTCGAAGCTGGCGGGATCGATGCTCTGGGCGCGGGCGAAGTTCTTTGTTGCGTCGATCATGGCGGGATCGTGGGTGGCGATGCCGTGGAAGACGCCGCTTTTCAACAGGGTCTCGGTGAGAGCGATGAAGCTGCGGTCGACGTCTTTCTTATCAGGGAAGGCTAAATCTGCTGGTTCCTGATAGGCGCCTTTGCAGAGGCGGATGCGGATGCGATCGCTGAGGAGAGTTGCGACATCGTCGGCACTGCGGCGGAGGTAGGCCTGGATAACGATGCCGACGTGGCCGCGGTTGGCGGGGACGGCGTGCAGCCGGCGAACGAGGTCAATGGTGGCCTGGGTGTAGGCGGCGCCTTCCATATCGACGCGGACGAAAGAATTGGCTTTGACGGCGTGGGTGACGAGGCCGGAGACGATGTCAAAAACGAGATCGGGGGCGATGTCAGGGCCGAGGTCCATGCCCATCTGGGTGAGCTTGAGGCTGACATTGGCGTCGAGTTTTGACTGGGCAATGGCATCGAGGAGCCAGTGGTAGACCTGAGCGGAATTGCGGGCCTGGGCGGGGGTGGTGACGTTTTCGCCGAGACTGTCGAGGGTGACAGCGAGCCCCTGGGCGCCGAGGTTGGCAGCGGCGACGAGGGCGTCTTCGATGTGGAAGCCGGCGACGAAACGGGACGACATGCGGCGCCCGAGGCTGGACTTTTCAGCAAAGCGGCGGAGATGGGAGTTGCGGGAGAGGCCGATGAATGTGGACCGCAGAAGGGACATTTCGTTCAGGTTCGAAACAAACGTTCATTCTTTCACAGGCGCCACAAAATGGCGCCTGGAATTCACGAGAATTTTCCGCGGAGGAGAGGAGGTCGTGCCAAAATAGAACTGTTAACCGTTCGATACCCAGCGCCATCGTGACGATGGTGATCCCCGGCTAACGCACGCGGAAAACAGGAAGCCGAAATTTCCGCATCCTATATCTACGAATCAGTGAAAAGCAGTATTGCGGGGCGAAGTTCGTCCTGCACCGGTCAGCGTTTTTAATTGAGCAGCGCTCAGGATCGCCTCGGTAGCGAGAACGGGTCCGACGGAACCGGCAGCGCAGATGTGGAGATGGTTGCATGGTGAGTCATTGCGCAAATCCGAAGTGCGCCAAGCCCCTGCACTATTTGCGGGAGGGGCGCATTTTTGTATTCGACGTAGCAGCGGGCGAAGCGGACCGGAATGGTAAGCGCTCGCGACGGATGGACCATTACTGGCTGTGCGGGGTCTGTTCGCAGACGATGGAGATGCAGCAATCCGAGGATGGGGTGCGGGTGGTAGCCCGCGCACGGAGCCGGGTGCAGGAGATCGCCATAGTCCCATCAGCAATGGCGTCGTAACGGCGGGTAGTCCTCTTAGCTCAGTTATTCACAATCAAACACGAAGCCCGCGTAACAGCTTAACGCTGACGCGGGCTTTCGATTTTTTTGGGGGCGAGCAATTGTCGCTGCGTTCTGAACGGGATTGCTGGCCGATGGAGGGCCAGTCGTTGGTCCAGTCGAGGTTCCTGAGACATAGATACAACGCACCGTTCTGCGTGAGGTTGAGGGCGTGGAAGACGATGAGGCTGTCGCCGCTGGTGGGGTCGAGGTATGCGGTGGCGCCACCGGTACCACTCCAGGTGGTGTCGCTCTGGAGCAGGACGGTGGCGCCGCCATTCATCATGGGGGTTCCGTTTTCATCGACGAAGGGACCGTGGGGGCTGGTGGAGCGGCCGACGGCTTCCTTGTAGTTGTCGGTGGCGATGTTCTGATTACAGCAGTATTCGATGGAGACGAAGAGGTAGTAGTAGCTGCCGTGATGGACGAGGGAAGAGCCCTCGATGGGGTTGTTGGGGACGCCGGGGCGCGTGGCCAGGTTGTAGCGGGTGGGATTGGAGGCGAGCAGCATGCCGGTGGAGGGGTCGATCTGGCGCTGCTTGATGCCGGACCAGTAGCTGCCGTATGTCATCCAGACGCTGCCGTCGGTGTCGATGAGGATGTTGGGATCGATGGCGTTGAAGTCGTCGCCGGGGTTGGATTCGAGGAGTTCGCCCTGGTCAATCCATTTGTAGGCGGGGTTGGTGGGATCGAGGGTTGTGTTGGTGACGAGTCCAATGACGGACCGCTGCGAGCCGAGAGTGGAGCCGGCGTAATAGACGTGGTAGAGGCCGTTGAAGTATGAGACGTCGGGCGCCCAGAGCCCGATGATGCCGGGGATTTTCGCGACGACCCAGGGAGGCATGGAGGCGGGGAAGATGCTGCCGCAGGCGGTCCAAGTGATTTTGTCCTGAGAGCAGCGGATGGGCAGGTAGTTGGCGGGTGGGAGGCCAATAACGTCGGTGGTGAAGGCGTAGTACGTCGAACCCTGTCGAATGATGCTGGGATCGTGGACGGGCTGGGTATCGCCGGCGAGGGTGTAGGAGGCGAGGGTGTAGGAGGCGAGGGGGTCAGCGCTTTCGGGGGCGTACGAGATGTTGCCTTCGTTGGAGTTGGTTGCGGCTTCGACGGTTCCTGGATTGGCGTTATTTCCGCACGAGCAGACACACAACAGAGCCGCGGAAAGCAGGCACAGAGCCGCCATCCGCCTGATGCAGGGCATAAAACGCAACTACCTCTCCGGGGAAACTGTCCGAAGATAGCGGATGTTTACCGGAATGGCAATTGCAAATTTTGCTATTTATGCCGGGGGTAACCGGGGATTGGGTGACTTGCGTGATTCAGATCCGGCGGAAACGGCGCAGACCGGATGCTGCTCCAGCGGCGGCAACGACTTTGAGGATGTCGCCGGGGATAAAGGGCAGGACGGCGAGAGTGAGGACGGTTACGGGGGACTGGTGCGCAATGATGGCGAACCAGGCTGCTCCGCAGAGGAGGATGACCAGGCTGCCGGTCGTGGCCGCGAGGAGGGCGGAGGCGAATCCGCCGGACGCGACGCGGCGGCGCAGAGATGCGGTGAGGGTGGCGGCGAGCGGATAGGAGAGCAGATAGCCGCCTGTGGGTCCGATGAGGTGGAGGAATCCGGCGGGGCCGTGCGGGCTGAAGACGGGCAGACCGACTGCACCTTCGGCCAGATAGAGAAGGAGGGCGGCTGCGGCGGCGGGAGGCGAGAGGAGCAGGCCGAGGAGGAGAACAGCGAAGGTCTGCAGCGTGAGCGGGACCGGCGTGAACCAGAGCGGGATGGAGACGTGCGCGCAGACGGCCACGAGGAGGCTGCCGAGAACGACAGCCAGGGCGCGGGCGATCGGGCGGCGAAGGAGGGCGGGCCGGGTGCGCGGCAGAGCTGGAGATGCAGCGGAAGCGTGGTTCATCGTCACAGGGTACAGGGTACAGGGTTCAGCGTATAGGGGAAGCCCCGCCAGAGCGGCCGCTATAAGGGCTCATCGTGGTGTTGTGGCGTTTTGGAGGCTTCGGATTCGCGCTGGTGGCGGATGTGCCGGACTACAGCGAGGGCCGCTCCAAGGAGCGCCATCGTACAGAGAAGGAGGACGCCGTACAGAACTCGCACAGGGGAGAGGATAACAGCGGACAGCCGGCAGCCGGTAGCTGGTTGCTGGTTGTTGGTTTGCAGTGTCGTCAGCGGGCGCCGGTCCCGGTCGCCGTGCATGGTCGTTTGAGTGCGGTCAGAGAGACGGGATCTCACAGACAGCAATTGTGGGGTCCCACGATCCTTCCATGGGGGATCGCCGGAGTCAAATTCAGTCGACGCCAGGAGGCATTTCTCTTTTCGGCATTCCTGCTTCCCACCCGGGATTGCGTTAGGGTTTGGCTCCGGTGGTGTTGTTAGCTGCGGATGTGGCGATGGGGGCTGCGGGGACGGCTGCTCCGAGGATCCTTGTCAGGGTGTTGTTGCCTTTATTGGCGATCCATACGCTTCCGGCGAGGTCGATGGCGATCCCGGTCGGCGTTGACAACAGTGTCGGATCCGCAATCCCGCCCGAAGGCGAAATTGCCGCCGCCGCATTCGAGAACAAACTCACAGCATTGTTCCCGTCCGTCACCCACACCTGGCCCGACCCGTCGATGGCGATGGCGGCGGGGGAGTTGAGGCCGCCGCCCGTGGTGATCGTGTTCTGCAGGGTGCCGACCTGGCTGGTTTCTTTGAGGAGTGGGCCGGAGCCTGCGCTCCACACGTTGCCGGCGTGGTCGATCGCCACCGCCGTATTCGCGCCGGCATCAGCGCTCGAGGTGATCCCGTAGCCGTTGGCCGCCAGCTCGCTCGTCCCTCCAGCGCCGTCCACGATCCATACGCTCTCCCCGCTCACCGTCAGCGGCGAGGTGGCGCTGGTCGCGGCGTATTCAGGGTAGGACGGCGAAGGGGTGAAGTTGGCGGTGATGGTGTAGGGAGTACCGCTCGCTGCCAGAGCGGTCGTCGAGGTAATGTCCCCCACGCCGCTCGCGGTGTAGGTGATCGTGCCGCAAGCGCTGCCGCAGCTGGCCGACGCATTCAGCACATTCGTTCCGGCGCTTCCAAAAATGATGGTGGTGGCCGGCGTCCAGGAGAGGGTCGGGGTGATTGTCGTGTTGGTGAGACTGAAAGAATTGCTCGCCGTTCCCGCCGTGACCGTCACGCTGTACGGACCACCTCCGGTCCCGTTGGCGGTGAACGTTCCAGGATCGGCGACGCCGGAACCGTTTGTGGAGACGGAAATCGTGTTCGTGCTGTTGGAGAAGGTTCCGCTGGGCCCCGAAACCGGAGCCGTGAAGACAACCGGAGAATAGCTCGGGATCGCCGCACCGGCGGCGTCCCCGACCCTCGCAGCCAGGCTGCCGAATGCTGTGCCTGCCGACGCCGACTGAATCTGGCTGCCGGGGATGCCGATTTCAGCCGGCACCTGTACCACCGTAGCGGTGTCAGTGTTGCTGCTCGCGGCGCTTCCGGAACTTGTGTGGACCGGATCGCCGCCGCCCCACGCGGTGGCCGTGTTCGATACCGAAGTCGGCGAGTTCCGGGGCACGTCGACCGTCAGGTTGATCGTGGAGCTGCTTCCGCCCGGGATCGCCGTCGTCGAGCTGCAGGCAACCGAACCTAGCTCGGTGCAGGCCCATGCACTTCCCGTCGAAGTATACGAGTTCAGCGTGTAAACCCTCGGCAGCGTGTCCGACACGTCGATGGTGCCTGTCGTCGCGGCTGATCCCGATGCATTGCTCACTGCAATCGACCAGGTCGCCGTCGATCCCTGGGTGAAATTGCCGGTGTGGCTTTTGGTCAACGACAACGATGGATTGGCAGGTACTTCATATCCGACCGTGGTGAGAAGGTTGATCTCCGAGCCGCCGTCATTCAGAATGGTCAGCCCCGCATCCATGCCTGGGCAGCCTTCCGCATCCTGAATGGCCTGGTTCGTTGCGCAACTCGGAGAACTGGAAACATAGTCGGCGTAGTCGTCGCCATTGGCCAGGGTGTTGTAGAACTTCGGAGATCCTCCGACGCCGATCGCGCCATTGGTGGTGCCTCCGTTGTAAGAAAAATACGCGCCGGGCGTGGTGCTCAGGGAGCTATCGAGGACCAGATGTCCGGCACTGGAATAACGGAAGAGGTCGACGGCCGAGGGGGTGCCATTACCGCAACCGTCGCTCAGCGGATCGGCTTGCGTGGTTATGCACGATGTGGTCCCGAGCACTTCGTCGGTCTCGTGTTGCACCGCTCCGTAGAAGTCGTAGGCGTTCGATGGTTCGGTTCCACCGAGATTGTCGTAGTACAACGAAAAACCTTCAGTTTCAGGATCGCTGATAACGGTGATGACAGCGTTGTAGCATCCCGAGCTGCCGATGATGCAGGCCGCGTCTCCGGCGGAATTAATGCCGTATATTCCTGTGAAGCCAAGCGCTGTGCCGAGGGCGCTGCTGACCGCAACGTCGCCGCTGCCGTAGGGCGTTGCATCGTAGGTAGAAAGCGCGGACACGGCGGAAACCTGGATCGCGCTCTTGTTTGGGTTGTTGCCAAGGGCGGTCACGTATTGGTTGTAAGTAAGCATATTCAGGACTTGACTTGTCGAGGCCAGACCCGTGTCGCCGTACTGAATGTAGATGTTGGCGTTCGCATTGGTGAACGTGTCGTTGTAATAGCCGGCCACTGTCGTATTCAGGTAGTTGCAGGTGGCGGGGGCCACATTAGGGTCGCACGTATACACGACTCCGGGGCCGGTGTTCACCGGGGTCAGATTGGGTTGCACCCTCGTCCGCGACAGAAACGGGCTCGGCATTGAGTCTGAGACCGGCGGGGCGCTCGATGGCCGCTTAATGCCGGTATGAATGACAGGCGTGGTTTCGACGGCGGCAGAGTTGTCGATCGACTGAGTGCTTTGGGCGTGGCTCGGCAGGGAGGCGCCGAAAGGCAGCAGGACCGCGAACAGCCAGGCGAGCCTCAAAGCGGGAAGTTTCTTCCGGGCAGCGGATACGCTAAAAGAAACAGACGAATGCAGGCAGGTTGCCGGGGCAAGACTCTCAAACGGACGCATCGGATACAGGGCCTTAGGGAAAGCGGGGATGGCAGTGACAACAATTGAGGAGTCCAACGATCCTGGCATGGGGCCATCGCCTGAGTCAATCTGATTCGACGCCAGGAAGCCTCTCTCTTTTCCGGAGTCCAGTTGCCGCCCGGCATTGCGTTACGGCTTGGGTCCGGGGGTGCCGTCGCGGAAGGCGTGGGGTGCTGCGGGCGTGGCGGATCGGGGCGCGAGCTGGGTGGTAGACTGCAAGCCGAATCGCCGCTTGCGGGCCTTGGGTGCCGGGATGGTGCCGTTGCACAACATTACGAGGAGATGCCTGGCGAGGGGATGCCTGCTGCTGATCCTTGTGGCCGGGAGCGCGGAGTGCGCGCGGGGGCTGAAAGGGGCGCGGCTGCAGTACACGCGGCAGGTGTGGCACGTGCAGGATGGTCTGCCCGAAGACACGGTGCAGGCGATGCAGCAGACGCCGGATGGGTATCTGTGGATCGGGACGACGGGCGGGCTGGCGCGATTCGATGGATCGCGGTTTCTGACGTATCGGCGGAGCTCGAGTCCGGCGCTCACGGAGAACAGCGTTTTTTGTTTGCTGACGGCGCGTGATGGCAGCCTGTGGCTCGGGACGGAGGGCGGCGGGCTGCTGCACTTCGATCATGGTGAGTTCAAGGCATTCACGGCGCGCGAAGGGCTGACGGATGGATTTGTGCGCAGCGTAGTGGAAGACGAGACGGGGCAGCTGTGGGTGGGGACGGACAACGGGCTGTTTCGGATTCGGAATGGCGCAGTGCGGCGCGTGGATACTTCGCGGTTCGGGCCGTCGTTCGCAGTGCACGCGATCTTCGAGGATCGAGAGCATCGGATCTGGGCGGGCGGATCGCGGCTGCTGCGGTTCGACGGCGATGAGGTTCGGCAGTTTGGATTGCCGGGAGTGTACAGCCAGAATCGGGTGAAGTCGATTCTGGAAACCAGCGATGGCGCGGTGTGGGTGGGGACGGTGGGCGGGCTGCTGCGGCTCTCGGGCGACGGGTTTGTGGCGGTGGCGGGCATTGCGGCGACGGTGCGGACGCTGCGGCAGACAGCGGATGGAACGCTGTGGATCGGGACCATTGGACACGGGCTGTATACGTGGGCGGGCAACGAACTGCGTCGCGTGAGCGGCAACGGACTGCTGCCGAGCAACACGATCCTGAGCATTTATGAAGATGACACGCACCAGATTTGGCTGGGGACGCAGGATGGGCTGGTGCGGCTGAGCCGGACGCCGGTGCGCGTGGTGCCGCTGCCGGGAGGATCGGATCCGGATTTCGAGACGATTTCGTACGACGCACGGGGAACGATCTGGACGGTGTCGTCGCGGGTGTATGCGATCCAGGACGATCGCGCCACGCCACATGTTTTTAGAGCGATCGGGAATGTTCCGGTGGGAATGTTTTTCGCGATCGGCAGGGAACGCTGTGGATCGGGACGGACGGGAGCGGCGCGTTTCACTTTACGGCTGGGGACGTGGTGCATTATTCGGCGCCGGAGCGACTGGCGAATAATTTTGTGCGGGCGTTTTTGCAGAGCCGCGATGGGTCGGTGTGGATTGCAACGGATGAAGGTGTGAGCCGGGTGAGCGCGGGGAGCGTGAGCAATCTGCGGGTGCGCGATGGGCTGGTGTATTTCAGCACGCGGGCGCTGATGGAGGATCGCGAGGGGAATTTGTGGATTGGGACCGACCAGGGGCTGAGTTGCTGGCGTGATGGAGAGTTTGTGCAGAACGCGGCGACGCGGGCGCTGGCGCAGGAAAAGATCTGGACGATATTGCAGGACGGGAGCGGCGTGATCTGGTTTGGGACGCGGGATCACGGGCTGTTTCGTTATAGCGCGGGCGAGATGGCGCAGTTCACGACGGCGCAGAGCCTGGCGAGCAACAGCATTTATCAGTTGCTGGAGGATCGGCATGGGCAGCTGTGGATGAGCAGCCCGAATACGATCTCATCGATTCCGCTGGAAGCGCTGGACCGGGCGACGCCGGGAGGGGAGCTGCATCTGGCGGTGACCAGTTATGAGATGCCGTATGACGCGGACGGCGCGCAGATGTACGGCGGCCGGCAACCTTCGGGTTGCGTGGATCGCGACGGGAGGGTTTGGTTTCCGAGCAGCAAGGGGGCGGTTTCGATCTTGCCGGAGCCGGGAGCGCAAGCGGGTTCGCCGAAGCTGCTGCTGACGGGTGTTGCGGTGGATGGGCGCGAGGTTGCGGTTTCGACGTTGCGGGCGTTGAGCGCGGATGCTTCGCGGGTGGAGATTTCGTTCGCGCCGCTTTCGATACGGTCGCAGGGGGAAACGCGGTTTCGGTACCGGCTGGAGCCGTTCGATCGCGACTGGACGTATTCGGGCAGGAATCGCGTAGCGACGTACACGAATTTGCCGGCGGGGAAGTACAAATTTCGGGTGATGGCGTTTCCGCTGAGCGATCCGTCGGCGTCGGCGGAGGCGTCGTTTGAGTTTCGGAAGCCACCGCATTTCTACATGACGTGGTGGTTCATCTCGCTGAACGTGGCGCTGGTGGGATTGCTGAGCCTGGTGGCTTATCGATGGCGGGTGCGGTTGCTGCAGATGCGCTTCAAGGCGGTGCTGGAAGAGCGCGGGCGGCTGGCGCGCGAAATGCATGACACTGTCATACAGGGGTGCACGAGCGTGTCCGCGCTGCTGGAGGCGATTTCGAGCCTGGAGCGAGAGAACGATGCGCTGCACGAGGAACTGCTGGATTTTGCGCGCGCGCAGATGCGGACGACGATCAACGAAGCGCGCCAGGCGGTGTGGAACCTGCGGCACGGCGATGAACCGCAGCAGGAGATTTCGGGCGCGGTGGCGACGATTTCGGAGCACACGAGCAGGGAATTCGGAGTAGCGGTGACGTCGAGCAGCACGGGTTCACCGTTTCCGGTTCCCAACTCGATGGGGCACGAGATGCTGATGGTGATTCGCGAGGCGGTTTACAACGCGGTGCTGCACGGGAAGGCGGCGCACATCGGAATTGAATTTAGTTACGGCAGCGAGGGAGTGGAAGTGCGGGTGCGCGATGACGGGTCGGGGTTCGATCCGGGCGCGGTGCCGAGCGACGGGCAGGCGCATTACGGGATGACCGGAATGCAGGAGCGCGTGCAACGGCTGAGCGGGCGGATCGAGTGGATTAGCGCGCGCGGGCAGGGGACGACGGTGCGATTCGTGATTCCGCGGTCGGCGCTGTTTCCTTCGAAGGTCGAGGCGTAGAGGCGGGGCGCGCGCGCGACGGCAATGCGTATATGCTTGCCGATGATGCTGGCGGCTGAGGCTCACCAGGAACAACCGGAGAATGCGGACGCGAGGCTTGCGGGGCGGTGGAGGATTGCCGTTCTGCTGGGCGTCGGGGTTCTGGTGAATTATTTCGATCGCGTGAACCTGTCGGTTTCGCATGATGCGCTGATCGCGGGCTTCGGGATTTCGGAATTTACTTTTGGGTTGTTGTCGGGCGCGTACAACTGGACCTACGCGCTGTGCCAGTTGCCTTCGGGGTTTTTGCTGGACCGGTTCGGCGTGCGGCGAGTTGGGTCGATCAGCACATTCTTGTGGAGCCTGGCTTCGTTTGGCGCGGCGGCGACGCCGGGGATTGGTGGATTTTTTGGAGCGCGCTTTTTGCTGGGCGTGGGCGAGGCGCCGACGTTTCCCGCGAACGCGAAGGCGATCGGCTACTGGTTTCCGCGGCGGGAGCGGAGCCTGGCGACGAGCCTGTTCGACGCTGCGGCGAAATTCGCGCCTGCGGTTGGGATTCCGCTGATCGGCTTGTTGCTGCTGCGCGTGGGATGGCGGATTAGTTTTGCCGCGACGGGGGTGGTGAGCTTTCTGTATTTCCTGTTGTTCCGGGGAGTGTATCGCGACCCTTCGTCGGCCGGCCGGGCAGAAGCGGGGGCGCGCGATGCTGGACGCCAGCGGGTGCCTCTCACGTATCTGTTGCGGCAGAGGAAGGTTATTGGGCTGGCGCTGGGGATGGGGTCGTATAACTACGTTTTCTATCTGCTGCTGACGTGGCTGCCGGTGTATTTGTCACAGACACTGCACATTAATCTGGCGCATTCGTTTCTTTACACGGGTGTGCCGTGGCTATTTGCAACCGTGACTGACCTTTGTGTTGGCGGCTGGCTGGTGGACGCGCTGATCCACCGCGGATGGAGTTCGAGCGCAGTGCGGAAAACGGTTTTGGTCTGCGGGCTGGCGCTGGGGATGGGGATTCTGGGAGCGGCGCATGCGCACACCCCGGTCCAGGCGTTGTTCTGGATCAGTGTGTCGATCAGCGGCCTGAGTGCGGCATCGCCAGTGGGATGGTCGGTGCCGGGGCTGATCGCACCGGGCGACAGCGTGGGATCGGTAGGGGGGATTATGAATCTTTCGAATCAGATTTCGGGGATCGCGGCACCGGCGATCACGGGATATTTGGTGGGCGTGCGGCACTCTTTCGCGGGCGCGTTTGTTGTAGCGGCGGCGTATCTGGCCATCGGGATTGCGGGGTACGTGTTTCTGCTTGGCGAGATTCGTCCGATTGCGATGCCGAAGGAGAACCAGGTCTAAGGTTGTTGCTTCGGCGCGACGGTGGCGCGCATGGAGCCGGTGGAGATGCCGCCGTCGACGAGCAGCGTTTGGCCGGTGACGTAGCGGCTGGCTTCGGAGGCGAGAAAGACGATGGCGCCATCGAGGTCGCGGGGCTGGCCGGGGCGCTTGATGGGAATGCGGTCGACGAGGTAGTCGACCCACTCGGGATTTTCGTAGAGGACTTTGTTCTGGTCGGTGCGAAACCAGCCGGGCGCGAGGCAATTGACGGTGACGCCGTGCGCGCCCCAGTCGTCGGCGAGGCTCATGGTGAGCTGGCGAATGCCACCGCGGCTGGCGCCGTAGGGAGCGAGGCCTGCGTAGCCGAAGACGCTGGTGACGGAACCGATGTTGACGATGCGGCCGTAGCCGTGGTCGATCATGCCGCGGGCGATGGCCTGGGCGACGAAGAAGCTGCCGCGCAGATTGGTGTCGAGGACGAGGTTCCAGTCGTCCCAGGTGACGTCGAGCGCGGGCTTGCGGACGTTGCAGCCTGCGTTGTTGACGAGGATTTGGATTTGTCCGCAGGCGGACTGCGCGGCTTCGGCCATGCGCTGAATGCTCGAGTGATCGCGGACATCGAGTTCGAGGGAAACGGCGCGGCGGCCGAGGCTGCGAATTTCGGATTCGAATTCGTGCAGCGATTCGCGCTTGCGGCTGGTGAGGATGAGGTCGGCTCCGGCCTTTGCGAGAGCGCGAGCGAGGTGCTGGCCGAGGCCGCGGCTGGTTCCGGTGACGAGGGCAACCTGACCGGTGAGGTCGAAGAGCGCGTCGCTCATCGGAGTGCCCCGGTTGTTGCGGAGTCCGGTGCGTTGGGGGTGAGGACGATTTTCATTAGGTTCGGCTCGCCTGCGTGGAGGCGCTCGAACCAACGCGGGCCTTCTTCGAGCGAGGCGACTGCAGTGATGAGCGGCTGGATGCGGATTTTGCCGCTGGTGACGAGGTCGATGGCCTCGGGGTATTCGCCGGCTGAGGCGGCTGTGCCCTGCAGGCGGAGTTGGCGCGAGACGACGACCTGCAGCGGCAGCACCACCTGGGGAGCGATGTTGCCGATGAGGACGACGGTGCCGCCTTTGCGGACGCTCTCGATAGCGGTGGCGACGGTTTCGGTGCGGCCGACCGCTTCGAAGACGACGCCGGCTCCATGACCGCCGGTGAGAGCGCGGACCTCGGCGGCCAGCTCCGCGCCGGAGAGATGGAGAGCGGCATCGGCGCCGAGGTCGCGAGCCAGGCGAAGGCGCGTTGCATCGATGTCGGCGCTGATCACGCGCGGATAACCGGCGGCGCGCGCAGCCTGCATAGTGAGCAAGCCGATCATGCCGGCGCCGATGACGAGGGCGGTGCGGTCGTCGGCATTGCCGCTCATACGCACGGCGTGCAGAGCGACGGAGACGGCTTCGAGCATGGCGGCTTCAGAGAACTGCATGGCGGGCGGCAGGCGATAGACAATGCGTTCAGGGACTGTGACGTATTCGGCGAAGGCGCCGTGGCGGCGATAGTCGCCGCAGGAAACGCCGACGACTTCGCGTCGATCGCAGAGATTGATTTCGCCGCGGCGGCAGTAGTCGCATGCGCCACAGTAGACGGTGGAGTCGAAGGTGACGCGGTCGCCTGGTTTGAAGGCGGTGACGCCGCGGCCGACAGCGGCGACGGTGCCGGCAGCTTCGTGGCCCATGACGATGGGGGGAATGCGGCGGCCAGAGGATCCGTCGTAGCCGTGCACGTCGCTGCCGCAGATGCCGCAGGCTTCGACGCGGACCAGGACTTCCTGCGGGCCAGCATCGGGACGCGGCAGGTCGGCGATTTCGAGGTGATTGTACTCACGCAGCAGCAGCGACTTCATGACTGGTTGCTCCTCTCGGCACTCGCGGTCCTCTCGATGCGTGGGAGGCAAGGGTGGAACCGCAACCTCTGATTGTATGCAACGTCGCCGTGCTTGTTCTCAAGGAGAATATCTGGGCCGTGTCCGACTTTCGGCGGATTCGAGTTGTGGGTTGGGGCGCGTAAATTGATGCGTCGCGGGTTTGCGCTGTGGTTGTGTGGAGATCTTAGAGCGGCAGCGTGACTCAAAATGCGACGCGCGGGATGGGAGAGGTTTCTCAGGGTTACCATGAAAACTGAAATGGCCGTGAAGACTGAAATGGCTGGAAACGACTCCTCCAGGATACGGGTTCTGGTGATCGACGATCACCCGATCATGCGCGTGGGCATTGCCGCCATCATTCAGGCGACGGCGGATATGGTAGTGGTGGCGCAGACGGGCAACGGGGAAGAGGCGATTCCGCTGTTCGAGAAGCATCTGCCGGACATCACGCTGGTCGATCTGCGGCTGCCGGGTATGAGCGGCGTCGAAGTGATCCGCACGCTGATGGCGCGGCATGCTGACGCGAAGTTTGTAGTGCTGACGACGTATGAGGGGGACGAGGAATATTCATCAAGCGCTGGAGGCGGGGGCGCGGAGCTACATCATCAAGGGGATGCCGCACGATGCGCTGGTGAGCGCGCTGCGGCGGGTGCAGGCGGGAGGGCGATTTCTGCCGCCGCCGATCACGCGGGCGCTGGCGTCGCGGATGCCGGACTCGGAGCTGAGCGCGCGGGAGAAGGAAGTGCTGCACCTGATGGTGGGTGGGAAGTCGAACCGCGAAATCGCGAATGATCTGGGCATTACGGAAGCCACGGTGAAGTGCCACGTCAGCGTGATTCTGATGCGGCTCAACGTGAGCGACCGCACGCAGGCGGTGGTGACGGCGCTGCAGCGGGGGCTGGTGCATTTGTAGATGCAGCCGGTACCCGGTAGGCAGTAGCCAGCAGCCTCGAGCCGGGAGAGGTACGCGGATTTGTCGTGGCACCGCGTGGTTAGTTCTGGCTTGGTGAGAGCTTTTGGCCGATTTGCTGGAGCTTGTCGAAATTGGCTTCGACGAAGGCGGCGTTTTCGGGAGTGATGGAGTTGGGCGGGTAGTCCTTGATCATGCCCTGTTTCTTCATGCCGACGAAGGTGACGTCGTTGATGTAGGCAATGGTGACGACCATGAACTCGCGCGTGGTGAGGCCGTGGGAGTGGATGATGGCGGCGACCTGGGGGAAGTTCGTGTCGATGTCCTTCGCTCTCTGATCGATGGGCTTGCTGCCGTTGTCGGCGTCCATTTTGCTTTTGAGGGCTGGGTCGGAAGCCGTCAATTTGTTGATAGCGTCCATGGAGGCGGCGAGTTTTTCGATCTTATCCATCGTGAGGGTGTATTTGCGGGCCTCGATGAGGTCGGGGTTGTTGTCGGCCGCGGCGGGGCCTTGCGCGACGGCGTGAAGAGCGGCGGCGAGGGTAAGAGCGGCGACGGCGGCGGTGAAGAGGACGCGAGGCTTCATGGGTTGGTGGACCCCGTGGGTTGGATTTGGATCGTGCCGGATACAGGGCGTTCGAACAGAGGAGCCGGTCGTCGTCGGCAAAACAGGCTATCAGGTAGAACGGGCCGATGGGAAGAGTGAAGCGCGAGGGAGGCATCGCTGCAGTCTGGTGTCCAGCCTCTGAAGTTCGTTACAAGAATTGCTTTTTGGTTTTGTATCAGGGCACGACTTCAGTCGTGCCGTAAACAGCTCAAAATCAAATGGGCTTCAGCCCCTGACGGCCGTACATCGAGCCACCCCGATCTCGTCGATTGAGTCGCGAACCTCAGAGACATCTCGCTAGACGTGATCGAGGTTGGCGAGGACGTCGCGGATGTTGGCGTTGACTCCGTCCTGGAGCGGGGCGACAGGGCCGAAGTGGGGTTCGCTTTCGTCGCGGGTACGGATGAGGAAATCCTGATAGCCGTTGGACTGCAGGGAACGGAGAGAGGCGACGGTGATGCGCTGCTGCATCTCGGCGAGGGAGAGGCCTGCGGTTTTGCCGTCGGCGACGCGGCTGGTGAGCTCCTCGATGTAGTTGCGCTGGCAGGTCATCACAGTGCGGTCGGTTTGATAAGGTCCGTGACCGCCCATCTGAAACCGGAAATCGGCGTGGGCGACGGAGTCGATGGTGGAGGGCCAGGGGCGCGGGTAGCCGTCGCCGAAGTTGGGCAGGAAGCCGTGGATGGCGTCGCCGGTGGCGATGGCGCGGGCCTGGGGACAGAAGACGAAGACGTCGCCTGCGGTGTGGGAATGGCCGTGGAATTCGACGTGGAGATCGAAAGCGGGGTCCGGGAGGAGATAAGAGGTGTCGAACGTGATGGTGGGGAGTTCGAGGTGGAAGTCGCGGAGCTCGACGGCGTAGGCCTGCATCTGGCGGATTTGTTCGTCGCAGAAGGCCTTTTCTGCGGGATTGCTGGAGCGGGCGGCGCGGTCGCGGAGCTTATCGACCTGCGCGGGGATGCCGTCGATGGAGGCCTTGAGGCGCGCGATGGACAATTCGGACATGAGCTGTTTGGTGGTGTTGCTGGCGATGAAGTCGACGGGCTGTCCGGCGGCGCGGTAGGCCTGATTGCCGAGGGTGTGGTCCCAATGGAAGTGGGTGTTGATGACGTAGCGGACGGGTTTGGGTGTGACTTCGCGTTCGATATGGCGGATGAGGGAAGCGGCGGCGGAGGGTTTGGAGTGCGCGTCGACAACGACGACATCTTTGGAGCGGACGAAGATGGCGGCGTTGCAGTTGATCATCGCCTGAGGATGGGCATGCGCAAAGTAAATGCCGCCCGTGACTTTCTGGATGGTGAAGAGGGCGTCGTCGGAGGCAGGAGCGGCGGCGCGGGCCCAGGCGGCGCGATGATACGCGAGCTCGAGGAGGGAGGCGCCGGCAAGGGCGCTGCTCATGGTGCGGAGGAAATCACGGCGCGAGGAGCGGGCATCGTGTGCGACGTGGTTGTGGGAATGAGCGTGGGGGTGCGAGGTTGGGTCGGCGGGATGGCACATTTGGATTCTCCCTGGCTGCGCTGGCAACCACTCTGCATCATGGCGGGGGGAAAGAGCAACAGGACGCCTGAGTTGGGGAGCGCGGCGGGGGAAGCGGGTCAGGCGTTACGGGGATCGCGGATAGAGAGCAGAACGGCGATGTATTGGCGAACTTTCGTGAGGAGAGTGGGTGCTGCTTTGGAGTGAAATTCGGCGTGGCGGCTCGCCCAGTCCAGGCTCTTGAGCTGATCGACGAGAACGGCGCCTTCGACCTGGCCCACCGTGACGGGCAGCGCAAAGGGATACGGCTTGCGCTTGCTGGTGAGCGGGCAGACGACGGCGAGGCCACTGGCCCGGTTGTAACGGATATCGGTGAGGACGAGCGCGGGGCGGCGCTTCGCCTGCTCGCGGCCGACCTGTGGGTCGAAGTCGAGGAAGACGATGTCGCCGGTGTCGGGAACGTAGGAGACTACCATTCGACGGATTCCTTGCCGACTGCCGGTCCGGTGGGAATTTCCTCATAGCGATTTTCGGGCGTGATGCGGGCGACGAGCGCGGCCAGGGTGGGGACTTTTCCTACGCGGTGGAGGTGGACGGCGCCCTCGGGGACGACTTCGATCTCGAGGGGGTCGCCTGCGCGGAGCTTGGCTTCATCGGCGATGGGTTTGGGGATGCGTACAGCGAGGCTGTTGCCCCACTTTTGAATTTGAGCTCGCATGGATCCCTCCCTGAGTGATACGAAGTATCACTGTGTAGATACATTGTATCATCGTGTCAGGAAACCCAGCCGCGAACGGAAGCGGCTGAGCGGCAAGTTGGGTGTAATCCCGGCACATTAGAATCTTTCCATGCCTGACAACACGCTTGCGTCTCTCGCTTCGCCGGACGTGCTGGCGCGCGCGCGCCGGATCAAGTTGTTCCTGATGGATGTGGATGGGACTCTGACCGATGGCAGCGTGTGCCTGATCTCAACGGTTGCCGCTGACAGATCCGGCGATCCGTCTGTATCGGAAATGAAGGTTTTCAATGCGCAGGACGGCCAGGGATTGTCGCTCGCACACACCATGGGGATCCAGACAGGTTTCATCACAGGTCGATCTTCGCCTGCGGTTGCGAGGCGCGCCGCAGAGCTGAAGGTCCCTTTTGTTTATCTGGGTCGGGCAAAGAAGACGCAGGCTTTCGAGGAGTGTATGCAAAGGGCGGGAGTGACTCCGGAAGAGGTTGCCTATATGGGCGACGATCTGCCCGACATTCCGCTGGCACAGCGGGCAGGGCTGGCGGTGTGCGTGGCGGGTGGCGCACCGGAGTTGGCGGCGGTGTGCCACTTCACGACTCGCCGGCAGGGGGGCCGGGGTGCGGCGCGCGAGGTGATTGAGCTGATCCTGAAGGCGCAGGGACGGTGGGAAGAGGCTGTGCCTCTGGCGTTGGCATAGAACGACGACAAGCAATGGCTAGCCCCAGTCAGTGCTGCAGCCGCGACCAGAGTGAGGCACTGGAGTTGAGCGATTCCCGGTTTACTGTGGCGAAATCGAGTTTGAGGAAGAATGGAACTTTTCCCACTTGTCCTCCTTCAGGACAAGCGAGCCTTTCCCCGACTGAAGGAAGACCCTGTTGTCGTGGGTGCGGAAGGTCACCTTGTCGCCCTTCTGCGCATCGGTGAAGAAATAGTCGGCCAGCTTCTCGTCGCTGACGATGCAGTTGCTGGCGCCGCTGGGCAAATGGAACGAACGTGAGCAGTCCAATCCGAAAAGGTCGGGTTTGAGAGCGTTCAGAGCGCCGGGTCCCACGTCGGAGCAGTCGTCGTCCCGCTTATAGATGGTGTAAGGAGGGTGCTGTATCGTCTTCCGAAGGCCATCGCAGCCGGTCCAGCGGATTTGGTCTCCGACGGTCTCTCCATGACCTGTGTCAACGGGAGTTTTGCCATCGAGCAGGACATCAGCGTGGACTGGGGTGGGAAGCGCGGCGATGACAAGGACTCCTGCGAGCACGGCGAATCGAACGATCATCTCAATCACCTCGCTAGTGATGTTCAGCAAGCTGGATGTCTGTCAGGTCTTCTATCCGGAAGATGGATAGAGCGATGCTGTGCGATGGGTTATTAATGGGGGATACTCCATGGAGATATAAACGCCGTTGCGAAATGCGAGAACTTGACCTGTGAAGCCGACCATTTGAGCCCCTGTTGACCCGCCCGGGGTCCGCTGCGAGAAAGTAATGAGGACCAGTCGAGTATGCGGGCCCTTGTCAATCTTGGCCTCGTCTTTCCCTGCACGGGCGGAAGCCCAATAAACAGCGGCCAGAATCCCCAACAAAAACAAGGGAAGGGCTGCACGAACCCAGGTCTTGCTGCGAAGTGCCGGCGATTCTTCCACCAGAACTGGCCCAACGAGCATGACGGGGTAAATAAGCCACAGCGCGGTGCCGCCAGTTAACAGGATGGTAAAACCTTTCACAAGAATTTCCTGCGCAGGCAAATCGAGCCACCGGGGATCGAGGCCAAACTCACGATAGTAGTAATCAAAGAAAGTCCAGCCAGACAGGAAGACGTAAACGACATAGAGAGCAAACAACTGTGTGAGCGTCGTAACTAAGCCGTTTGTCTTCGAATCCTGGTCGGGCATATAAGCAGCTCGTCGGAAATGTTAGCGAATTTTTGCCGAGATAGCCAGACCGGGCCGGGGCAGGAACCATGGTTCAGCTTTCGAAAATGGGGAGGCGGGAGGGTGAGGTGTGGTCGGAAATAGGGACGTGCGCGGGGATCTGTTAGCCCGAGGTGGAACCGTTAGCGAAGTCCGAGATAGAGGCAATTCCGGAGCCAGCGTGCGGCTGACGGCGCTGGCGGACGAACGCCGGCGGAATGGAGACGGTCTTTTGGGTCAGACGCCGCCGGTGAAGATGTTTTTGGAGAGGTAGCGTTCGGCGCTGTCGGGGATGAGTGTGGCGACGCGTTTCCCTGGACCAAGCCGTTGGGCGATCTGGCAGGCGCAGTGGATCATGGCGCCGGAACTCGATCCGGCGAGGAGGCCTTCTTCGGCAGCGAGGCGTTTGACCATGGCGAAGGCTTCTGTATCCGTGACTGCGACAATTTCGTCGGCGACGGAGCGGTCGAAGGTGTTGGGGACGAAGGAGACGCCGATGCCTTCCACTTTGTGGGGTCCGGGGGGGCCTCCCTGCAGGACGGAGCCCTGGGTTTCGACGGCGACAGTGAGGATGCGCGGGTTTTGTTCTTTCAAAAAGCGGGCGATGCCGGAGAAGGTGCCGCCGGTGCCGACGCCGGCGACGAAGGCGTCGATGCGGGCGTCCATTTGCTCCCAGAGTTCAGCTGCGGTGGTGTCGTGGTGGAACTGTGGGTTGGCCGGGTTGTCGAACTGGAGTGCGGGCCAGACGTTGGGGTCGGATTTGGCGAGGGCGATGGCCTGGCGGATGGCTCCGGCCATGCCATCAGCTTCGGGGGTGCGATGGACTTCGGCGCCGAATCCGCGCATGAGGGCGCATTTTTCTTCGGCGAACCCTTCGGGGACGTAGAGAACGACGCGGTAGCCGCGGTTGACGCCGACGAGGGCGAGTCCGACGCCGGTGTTGCCGGCTGTGGCTTCGGTGATGATGGAGTTTTTGTGGAGGAGGCCGCGGCGTTCGGCGTCGAGGATCATGCCTAGAGCGGCGCGGTCCTTAACGGAGCCGCCGGGGTTGAGGAATTCGAGCTTGGCGAAGAGGTCGGCGGAGTTGGGGGCCGGGAGGCGGCGGAGCTGGAGGACGGGGGTGTGGCCGATGAGGGCGGTGATGTCGGTGGCAGTGCGCATGCGAAGGGACAGGGTACAGGGTGGAGCGAGCAGCGACAAGCGGCGGAACAAACCTCGATGGCAACTGCCGCCACGGCGAGTCAGACTCGAGCGCACTCAGAATTCTGTCAGGCCACCGGATTTGCGCCGGTTGCGCAACGATAAAAGCTACTTCCCGCTGGGGGCGGATTCGGCGACGCTGGTTTTGCGTGGGGTGAGGGTTTGCCCCCTGGGGTAGTAGCCGGTGCGGGTGCGGACGGACATCTTGCCGTGGTGAGCGGCGTGGGCATCGACGCGGACGGCGCGGTAGCCGCCGAGCGCCGCCGCCTTCGTGGAGTGATAGCCGATGGTGTACTGGTTGCGGATGTCTTTGGCAACTTCGGCAGCGATGGTGTCGACGTCGGCGAGCGAGTGGGGGAAGAAGGCGAGGCCGCCGGTTTCGTCGGAGAGAAGCTGGAGGGCGCGGCGGGCGCGGTGGGCTTCCTGGCCCTTGTCCTCATCGCCGAAGAGGAGGCCGATGGAGTAGACGACGGGACCCTGGAGATCCTGAATGCGGCGGACGGTCTGCTCGAGGTTCAGCGTGGAGGCGTTGTCTTCGCCGTCGGTGATGATGAGGATCACCTGCTTGGAGCGGCGGGCACCGTGCGAGAGCTGATCGGCGGAGGCGATGACGGCGTCGTATAGCGCGGTGCCGCCGCGGGATTCGATATGCGAGAGGCCTTCGCGAAGCTTGCTGAGGTCGGAGGTGAAGTCCTGGTCGAGGAAGGCCTCATCGGAGAAGTTGACAACGAAGGCTTCGTCGTCGGGGTTGGAGGCGCGGACGAGGTCGAGAGCGGCGGTGTTGACGGCCGGCCGCTTGTCACGCATCGACCCGGAGTTATCGACAAGGATGCCGAGGGAGATGGGCACGTCGGAGTGGGAGAAGGCGACGATGTTCTGGAGGGCGTTGTCTTCGAAGACGTGGAAGTCGCTCTGGGCAAGATCCTGGACGAGATGGCCATCCTGATCGATGACGGTGCAGTTGAGGACGACTTCGTCGACGTCGCGGGTGAGGGTGTAAACGCCCTGGTTGCGCTTGATTTCCTGGTTGGTGTTGGGGTGGCCGGGGCTGACGGCGGCGTTATCGGCGGCGTCTGGGGAGACGATGGGGTCGTGGTCGGCGTCGAGGGACGGCTGGGATTCGGGAAGCTGCGGCGCAGGGACGGCAGCCGGCGTGGCGGGCACCGGGGCGGTCTGCTGCGGGGGCGTCTGGGGGGCAGTTTGGGGCGCGGACGCAGGCGCCTGCGCGGTGAGGCTGAGGGGCGCGGCTGCAAGCAGGAAGCAGAGGAGGAGTCGGAGGTTACCGCAGGGACGCATAGAATCCGGAACGTGCATGCACAGTAAGTTGCGGCAAACCTGGAGGAGGCTGCAGCTTCACCTTCACTTTACGCCATTTTCCATGGGTACTGGAATTGGCGGTCGTATTTGCAAGGAGGTATTCGGGACGGAGTTGGTAGCCGAAGCTGGCTTCGAAACTGGCGGCCACGGCGGGGGTTGTGTGCGGACGAGGCGTCCGACTCCGTTGCGCTTCGCTCAGTGGGACATCTGCGGTTTAGGTGATGGTGTGGGTGGCGATGTTGACGGTGACTACGTCGTTGGGGGTTTTGGTGGTGGTTCCGTCGCTTTGGGGGTGGAATTCTACCGTCAGGGTCGTAGCGTTGACGATGACGCGGAGGTAGCCGTAGTCGGTGCCGTCGTAGCTCTCGAGGGTGAGGGTGCTGTCGATGGGATACGGCGTGCGGATGGTGCCGCGCATGGCTTCGAGGGGCGAGTGGCCGCCGCATCCGGCAACGATGAAGGGGATTGAGAGGCCATTGATGGTGCGCGTGTAGCGCTGGTAGTTGTGCGCGTGGCCGGCGAAGACGGCGTGCGGCCAAACGCCGGCGGCGGTGCAGGCTGCGTCGATGTCGGCGAGCATGGCGGGGCTGCCGCCGTGCGTGGTTCCACCGGTGAAGGGCGGATGGTGGACGGCGATGATGACGGCTCCGGTGAACTTGTCGGACTTGACGCGCTTGAGTGCAGCGGTGAGGAAGGCGATCTGGCGCTGATCGAGATTGGGGTAGGTTCCGTTCTGATCGGAGATGACGCCGGGATCTTCGAGAACATTGGAGTAGAGGCCGAGGATGCGGACGAACGGCGCGTCGAAGGTGAAGTAGACGCCGGGCTGGATCATGGTGGTGCGGTCGAGTCCGCCTGCGTCGGGTGAGGGCGCGAAGGAAGGCGCGCAGAAATTGCGGAGGAAGGCTTCGAGGGTGGTCTCGGGATCGCCGGACCAGACGACTCCGTCGTGGTTGCCGGGGATGGCGATGATGGGCGCGGGGTAGTCGCGGTAGGGATCGTAGAACTGGTCGTAGTAGTAGGTGGCTTCGCCGAAGTAGTAGACGACGTCGCCGAGGTGGAAGAAGAACGAGGGGACGTCGGCGGGATTGGCTTCAGAGAAATCGGAGACCATCTTGTCGGCGACGAGGTTTTGCGTGGTGGGACCTTTGACGCTGCCGGTGTCGCCGACGCAGTGGAAGACGATTTGGCCGGCCGCGGTGAGAGCGGTTGTTTTGGCGGCGCCCTGGCTGCCGTAGACCTGGGCGAGGGTGAGGATGGGCTCGACGGCGTTGGCGACGGGTTGACGGACCGGCTCGACGGAGGCGATTTCTTTAGCGCTCTGATCGGTGACGGGATCTTTGAAACTGGTGGGATCGGGCGATGGGGCGGGCTGTGCGAAGACGGGATCGCCTGGGGCGGATGCGTTGCGGGCCGGCTTGCGTGGTGGCTTCTGTGGATGTCTTGTGGGTTTCTTCGGAGCAGGAGTGTGTTTGGGCATGGGGGTCTCCTGAGAAGAGGATAGGGGATTACTGACCCGGGAGTGTAAACCGAAGGTTATAACCGAGCTTGTCAGTTGCAGAGCCCGACTGCCAGAAAGTTCGAAGAAAATACAACGATTGTGTTTTGTTTGGCGCAACAAATGCGGCACAATGCCGATCAATAGAGACAGCACAGCTTCTTCAGCCGGGAGTCGGGGAAGCAGGACAGTCATTCCTCTCCGGCCGGCGTGAAGGGGCGCGGAGGAACGAATGATTCCCGAACGCCATCCATTGCGGCAGCTGTTCCATGAAGTCGTAGCCGGGTGCTATCACCGTCACAGCGGGATCGACGACAAAGAACTGACCACGTATGTGGGCGATCTGCTTACCGAGTTCACGGCGACGGACAATTTGTACGTGCGTGACGCGGAGGGAAAACCGCTGAAGGACCTGCGCGAGATGGTGGTTGCGGCGGACCCGGTGTTTGGGGCGGCGGCGTCGTTCGACGAGGAGCGCAAGGTGCGCCGGCATATTGGGGACTATGCGCTGTTCGCGACCGGGATGTATCCGGAGACGATGGGGCTGTGGAAGCACAGCGGCGAGTCGAGCTTTGTGGAGATGGTGAAGACGGGCAAGGAGAGCTATTACATCGTCTCGCAGTTTGATTTGTTTGAGTATCGGGATGAAGCGCCGTTGTTTGGGCGGCTGTCGGATGAGTTTGAGCGCTGCATGTTCGGGCTGAAGCATGTGCGGGAAGAGATCGACAAGATGGGCGGGATGGTGCAGTAGGCCAGGGTGCAGGTTTCAGGTTACAGAAAGACGTTCTGCGCTCCGCGTTCGGCGTTCAGGAAAGAACGGCGGTCAGCCTTAGCGGGTAGTACGTCGCCGGTGCATGTCCCAAAATTTCGCTTCACATCTGCCCCTGTCATCCTGAGCGAGTTTGGCCGAGAATTCGGCCAAACTCAGGCGAAGGATCTGCGGTTGCTTGTTGCGAGTCGTGTCACGAACTTCCGGGACACGACTATGAACAGGTCTTCACAGGACCTGATCGAACTCGATAATGTTCGATGCGGACCGAAGGGACAACAACAATGGCTTCCGGTCGTCGAAGCGTCGTCAGACGTTCAGAAGACGTATTAGCTCTTGAGTCAGGTACAGCGAAACCCTCACCGCTCGCTTTGCAACGGTACCTCAAGGACCGAAGTCCAACAGTGAGGGCTTTCGCGCTCGACGTAGTCAGACGCCTCGAAATGAAAGAGCTGAGCGAACTGGTTCTGGAGATGCTCGCTGATCCGAGTTCCAAAGTGCGCTATACCGCTGCCGAGTGCATCGGAACTCTCTATGCGGCCGAGCGCGTTAAAGCTGATTGGCTCCTCCCACTCCTGACGGATCCAGCGATGCTCGTGCGGATCGAGGCTCTTGAGAGCATCGTGCAGATAGACGACAAGAGTGCGTTATCTCTTATTGTCGGTCTGTTGCAAGATAGGGATGCCCTGGTTCGCTCATATGCAGCTTGGGCTATCGCAGTCCTTAGGGGGAAGAAGTATGTCCCTGCGATCCGCCAAGCATTCCGCTCAGAGACGGAGGAAATCGCGCGGCGTGGCTTCCGCCAAGCGCTATTTGACTTGGGCGACTCAGAACAGTTCCCGGCGATCCTCGAGTTCTTATCGTCTCAGGACTATCTCGTCCGCTGCGCCTGCGCCAATGGTATTGCCGATGCCAAGCTAAACCCCACTCAGTTGAAGGCTGCAGGAGAGGCAATCGCGTACGCGCGTGGGCATGCTCTCTTTAGGGGAGACAGAACTACAATGGAACGCGTTTTGAAAGAACTTCGCCATTAAAGAAGCGGGGTAAGGTTGCGAGATCAGTCTCCGGAAGCTGAAAGCGCAGGTTAGCTTTTTTTACGCGCTGGAACATCAGGTCCTGCGGCTCGCTTCTGAATGGATGACACTCGCGCGCGGCCAGTATTGCCCAAAGGAACACCAGCAGCATTTGGAACTCGCGGCGTTCTACCCGAAGATCGCGGTGGCATACACTCAGATACGGGGCATTCCTACCTCGTCGAAGTCCATCTCACGCGTTTCCACGGGTGGAACAAGTCGCCATTGCCGCCAAATTAACTGCGGCTGTTGAACCAGTCGAGGGCGAGTTGAGTGTATTGGCCGACCTCGATGATGTAGCCGTCAGGATCGCGCATGTAGCAGCGCCATTCCCAGCCGTCAGGATTGGGTAATGGCTCGGTAATAAAGAATGCTCCTTTGCCGCCCCATTCTTTGTAGCAGGCCCAGATGTCGGCGACACGCAAATTAAGGAAGCCATTGACTCTGTTCAGATCCGTCGGTGTTTCAAGAAGGACCTCTGGCTTGTCGGGAGTCGGGCCACCGCCGGAGTTGAGAATGATCCATGAATTAGCCAGCTTGATGTAGCAGGGATCCTCTGGCTTGATCAGTTTCCCGCCAAGAATTCGGACATAGAAGTCCCTCGATTTTTCCTGGTCCCTCACGGTGAAAAAGTGAGTTGCGAAGAAGCCTTCGTTTGCAATCGGCGCGTCAGGTAGATTCATGCGGTGCCTCCGGTTGTCGATCAATCAGGATGCGGCCCGGGCCGGACGGAATGCTGATGGGAGTTTGCTCATTGTCGCTGTTCTTCGCCAGGATGACAAACCAGTTGAAGGCACGGTTAGCTTTTTTGTACGCGCTGGAACATGAGGACCATAGGCATGGCGACGAGTGCCAGGTAGCCGAGGACGGTGAAGCTATCGGCATAGGCGAGCAGGGAGGCTTGCTGCTGGACCATCTTATAGATTGCGCCGAGCGCCATGGTATGCGCGGTGGTGGGATCGAATCCTGAAATTGTAAAGTGCTGGGCGAGGGCGGCGAGCGTGCCGGTGACGGTCTGCGCGCCTGCGGTGAGGTGTGCGGCAAGGTAGTTCTGATGGACCTGGGATCGGCGGACGAGCAGCGTCGTCACCGTTGCGATGCCGATGCTGCCTCCGATATTGCGCATGAGGTTGTAGATCCCTGAGGCGTTGCCGATTTCCTCGCGGCGCAATCGGCCCATGGCCATGGTGGTGAGGGGGACAAAGACGAAGCCGCCGGCGAATCCGTTAATAATATTGGGCCATGCGACCGAGGACATGGCGATGTCAAGGTTGAGGTGCGCGAGCATGAGCGTGGAGAAGCCGAAGATGCCGAGTCCGATAGCAAGGAGCAGTCGGCCGTCGATGCGGGCGGCGAGGTATCCGGCGACGAGCATGGAGAGCATGGAGCCGATGCCGCGCGGGCTGACGGCGAGTCCGCTGTCGAGGGCGGGGTAGCCGAGGAGCGTTTGCAGGAAGAGGGGCAGAATCGCGGTGACGCCGTAGAGGACGAATCCGTAGATGGCGGTGATGAGCGTGCCGGTGAGGAAGTTGCGATTGCGGAGGATGTGGAGCTGAACGATGGGATCGCGGCAGCGGCGCTCGCGGAGGAGGAAGCTGAGGAAGGCGGCGATGGAGAGGAAGGCAGTCCAGCGGATCCAGGTGGCGCCGAACCAGTCCGACTCCTGGCCTTTGTCCAATACAAGTTGAAGAGACCCGAGCCAGAGAGCCATCAGGCCGAAGCCGAGGTAGTCGATCGCGCCCGTGAGTTTGCGGCGGATGTAGGGCGGGTCTTCAATGAACATGCCGGCGAGGAAAATGGCGAGCACGCCGACGGGGAGATTGATGTAGAAGATCCAGCGCCAGGAGTAGCTGTCGGTGATCCAGCCGCCGAGCGTGGGACCGATGACGGGGGCGACCACGATGCCGATTCCATAGACAGCCATGGCGGTGCCGTGTTCGCGGGGCGGGAAGCTTTCGAGGAGGATGGCTTGCGCGATGGGCTGCATGCCGCCGCCGCCGATGCCCTGGAGGATGCGGGCGAGGATGAGCATCGGCATGTTGATGGCGAGTCCGCAGAGGAGCGAGGCCGCGGTGAAGAGAACGATGGAGACGAGGAGGAGGCGCTTGCGTCCGATGCGGAAGGTGATCCAGCTGGTGGCGGGGAGCATGATCGCGTTCGAGACGAGGTAGGAGGTGAGGACCCAGGTGGCTTCGTCGGTGGAGGCGGAGAGGTTGCCGGCGATATGCGGGAGCGCGACGTTGGCGACCGAGGAGTCGAGCACCACCATGAAGGTGGCGGTCATGACGGAGACGGCGATCATCCAGCGGTTGGCGGTGGGGGTCCACGGGGCGGGCGGTGGTGTTGCGGGCGCTGCGGGGGCGAGGGGAGTGGCGGTCGCGGAGGTCACGGTGTCCTCGCGCGGGAAAGCTTCGTGGGCCGAGACGATCTGAAGGAAGAGGGGTTCAAAGAGCTACTTTAATCATGTTGCGGCGAATTATGTCGCGGCGCTCGCGCAGCAAAATCATCAGCGCCCTGCGATGCCTTACCTTCGTACCGTCTCACCGTTGGATTTCTCTTGCCTCTGATCCATGAAAAACCTAATCTGGAGTTGAAGGAAAGCTCTGTCCGCCACATCTGGCGTACAGAGCTTTTCTGCTTTTGGGGAGGGGATGGGGCTCGTTCCAAATGACGACTTTTCTATCAACTGGATCAAATGGGCCTGAGCGTCAGGAATACAAACCCTTGCAGATCAATCAGCTGATCAAAAGGGTGATCCTCCAGGGGCGGGATAACGGAGAAAACGCCAGGCGCCAACTTCC
>PMUI01000019.1:208911-209133 GCA_003166955.1 Acidobacterium sp. | reverse complement strand
GTGCCGAGCCGCGAATCACCGCCACGTCATCGCCCGGGAACTGGTACTTGGTCAGCAGCTCGCGCACTTCCATCTCGACCAGATCCGTCAGCTCTTCGTCCTCGACCGCGTCGCACTTGTTCAGGAACACCAGCACGTAGGGCACGCCGACCTGGCGCGCCAGCAGCACGTGCTCCTTGGTCTGCGGCATCGGCCCGTCGGTCGCAGCCACCACCAGAATCG
>PMUI01000019.1:0-208901 GCA_003166955.1 Acidobacterium sp. | reverse complement strand
CCTTCGTGATCGCCGCCGTCAAAGTCGTCTTACCGTGATCGATGTGCCCGATCGTTCCCACGTTCACGTGCGGTTTCGACCGGTCAAATTTTTCCTTCGCCATGGTTTCTCCTTAGTGCGACTCGGTGGGAGCGCTGAGAATCCCCACAAGGCGCTCCTGCTCCGTCAAACTCTCAAAACTCTTGTCCAGCGCCTCGTATTCCAGCTGGCAGGTCCTGCGAAACTCTTTATAACAATCTTCCGATTCCCAGGTATCAAGCGTGTAGAAAACTCTCAAATCTCTTACACTGCGCGTTAACTCGGTACCCCGGAACCCCTGACAGCGACGAAACAAGCGAACCCAGGCGCCGTTGGCATCATACCCGTCGATGAAGGCTCTTTCCGCGCCGGCGCGCACGCGGAATTCCCAGACGATTCCATACACATTAATAGCTGGCGTAGAGCCGGAAAAACTTTTGGCGGATTTCGGGGGCTACGCGCTCGACCTGGCGTAGGTAGTGTTCGCGAATCTGGCCGCGGTCGGCGTCGCCGAGGGCGGCGTAACTTTTCTGGGCTTGCGCGCCTAGGAATCCATGAGCGAGGACTGCTTCGAACTGGCGGACGCGGAGTTTGGTGCCGGCGACTTTGCGGAGGAAGGCGGAGACCTGGGCGGGGGCGAATGCCTCGTCGATGGCGAGCTTGACCTCGGCGAAGGTTTTCTCGTCCTGGATCGGGATGGTGGCCTGCTCAAACATCGGTCTTAGATTCCCTCAGGGGCTAAAGCCCCATTTTCTCTGTGCGTCTAACGGCACGGCTGAAGCCGTGCCCCTTCAAAACATGTTCCGAACAAACAAGACTTGGCCCGATCAAAAACTTTGGAGCGGGAGACGGGAATCGAACCCGCGACCAACAGCTTGGAAGGCTGTGACTCTACCACTGAGTTACTCCCGCTTCTGTGCCGACCGAGGTCCTTCGCGTACGCTCAGGATTTCGGCGGCGGGCTCCCACTACGCTACGCTTCGTTCACGCCCGCCAGACGCCTCAACTTGGAAGGCTGTGACTCTCACCCTTCGTTACTCCCGCTTGAAAGCAGCCAGTAGCCGGTAGCCAGTAGCCAGTAGCTGGGAGCTGGGAGCGTTGCTGGACATGCAAACGCTCGCTGACATTCTTCAGCGAGCGAGCCAACTGCTGAAACTCTGGAGCTGATGACCGGGATTGAACCGGTGACCTCTCCCTTACCAAGGGAGTGCTCTACCAACTGAGCTACATCAGCCCTTTGCTGCAAACCCAACCACCAACCAACAATCTTACTGCCGAGTCCCGGACTCCAGCCGTGCCCGCATATTCGCGGTTACGACCCTTACGGCAAAGAGGCCCAGAATCAGTTCCGGGAGCAACCGTACTTGCACCCCAAATCCGCCGAACGAAAAACTACCGAAGCTATATTCCTTCACCGGCAGTACGGCGCTGCCGTCGATCGTGAACCAGGCCAGAATCGCCAAAGCTGTCAAAATCCCCAGCGCGAGCCACATTCTGCTTCGTTCGGCTGCGGGGTTCTCGCCATCTTTGATTCCAGCCACGCGCATCTCATTCTGCAACCCGCGCCAACTGCGCGCTTGAAATTCTGGTGCACAGGGGAGGATTCGAACCTCCGTAGCTCCAAAGAGCGGCAGATTTACAGTCTGCTGCCATTAACCACTCGGCCACCTGTGCGAAGGGAATCGACCCTTATCGGTCCGAGAGGGGAGACTGGAGCTGGCGAAGGGATTTGAACCCCCGACCCTCTGATTACAAATCAGATGCTCTACCAGCTGAGCTACGCCAGCCCGGACGTTGCGTACCTGTCGAGCCCGGACACACTTCTGCGTTCGCATTCGAGAGGTACAGGAATGAAAATATCACACGCAGATGGGGGTCGCAATGCACGGAAGGGGAAGGTTCGGCGGGCTTGGGGGCGGCGCCGGAGAGCCTTGGGGATAGGCAGCGGGGCGGGTATGCAGCGATGTTTTCCCATAACGGTCCACGGGACGTCTGAGGTGTTACTAACGGCTCAAGCATGAAGACAAGTCGATTGACGGTCGCCATGGCAGGGGCCTTTGCTACTTGCTGTGGGGTGAACCTGGCCGGGGGCTGTGGGGGTGCGGATGTCGATGGGCGGTGTGTCGACGGGGCGGGTAGGGCACAAGGAGCTGTCAGGTTCAGGAGCTCCGAAAAGCAGATCCCTCGGCTTTCGCGCTGCGCGCTCGCCTCGGGATGACAATCTTCGGTAGTGGGTCAGTTTGACTCTCCGCGTTACGCCAGCGATGGAAGCCGGATTGAGCGATCACGTCTGGAGCGTCGAAGAGCTTGTGGGGCTGCTCGAGGCGTGAGAGCATGATTCGCATTCCGGTAGATCCAGAGCGGAGGGACCCTCTCTCCGCGTTGAAAATCTTGATCGGGATTGCCGGTTTGATCCTTCTGGGTGTTTATTGCAGCATCCATCCTGACCGTGTCTGGAAAGTCGTGTTGAAGAGGATCTTCAGCCCCTTAATCAGCGCTTGGATTTCAAACTGACCCACAACCCAATCTCCTGGCGAGATGCGGGAAAGGCGGGGTGGGTGAGAAGATAGGAGGTGCTGCTTTCCGGAACAGCGGGAAGCCCTTTCGATGACCCACCGGCGCACGAAGCTATCCATCGCCATTGTGCTTGTCGTCCTGCTGCTGCTGGCTGGGGCGATTTACCTTCGCAAACAGGCTCCGCCGGAGGCGGCGCGGCTGCTGCCCGAGTCGGACGGGATTGTGTATTTCAATCTGCGGCCGCTGCGGGCGGCGACGCATTTCGATCAGCATGCGGTGGAGCACTCGCCGGAGTACCAGCACTTTATCGATGCGACGGGGATCCAGTTCGAGCGCGATCTGGATGAGGCGGCGTTTGCGCTGCACCGGATGGCGGATGCGAAGGGGCCGAACGGGGCGCTGGCTTTCAGCGAGGTGTTTGTCGGGCATTTCGATGGGAGGAAGCTGGCGGATTATCTGGCGAGCATCGCGGCGTCGGAGGAGAGCTACGCGGGGCACACGATCTACAACATTCCGAGCGAGGGGCGGACCGTGCGGGTGGCGTTTTTGGGGTACGACATTGTTGCGGTGAGCAACACGCCGTCGACCGAGCAGATTCACTCGATGATCGACCGGCATCGGACGGCGGCGCTGCCGTTTTCCGGGTCGTCGCTGCTGTCGAAACGGTATTCGCAGGTGCCGCTGCTGGCGGTGGCGTGGGGGATTGGGCAGATTGGGCAGCCGCTGGCGAATGGCGGGGCGCGGGTGATGGGGCTGCGGTTGCCGCTGCCGCCGGATGCGACGTTCATTGCGTCGCTGACGTGGATTGGGAAGATCCACTTGCGTGTGGAGGAGATTGCGCCGACGGATGGGGCGGCGGCGGACACGACGGAGTCGCTGGATACGATTCTGGTGCTGGTGAAGTCGATGGCGAATACGGGGGGCGCGAGCGCGGAGGCGTTCGATGCGGACACGCGCAGCCTGATTAACAGCATCAGCGTGGAGCGGCATCGCAATGAGGCGGTGCTGACGGCGACGATTCCGACGGGGTTGTTGCAGCGGGCGATGAACAGCCCGCATGATTTGAAGTCGCTGTCTGTTGTCCCGAATGGCGGGAAGTAACGAGCTAGAAGCCGGTGGCCGGTAGCAAGAGACGGTTGGCGAGATGCCTTTAGCTAAGAGGCGGTTAGCGGAAGAGTCTGGAAGTGAGTAGTGGCCAGGAATGTGGCGGGAATGCTTCCTCGCCGGAATCCTGGCCGGACATTGACGCATCAGGAAAGTACGAGCTGTTGCCTGCTGGAGAAGCCCCTATTCGAACCAGTCCTAACCTGGGAGGATCAATGCAGAAATTCTGTGCCCGCTTAGTCATTGTGGTGGTTGCCATCCTCGTACTCATTTCCGCGGCTCCCGCGTTCTCGCAGGTTCTGACCGGGCAGGCTGCTTTTACGGATTACAGCAAGGAGAAGCCGGGGACGCGGCGGCATTTGACGGTCGCGGACTTGCCGGCTCCTTATGCCACGAAGGGCGTGGATAACGGCGCGGAGATGGTGGAGCGTCCGGAGGGAGTGTGGCCGCAGGCTCCCGAGGGGTTCAAGGTGGACCTGTATTACACGGGGCTCGATCAGCCGCGGCTGATTCGGACGGCGCCCAACGGGGATTTGTTTGTGGCGCTGAGCTATCAGAACAAGGTGATGGTGTTTCGGGGCGTGGGCGCCGATGGGAAGGCAAAGGAGGCGTCGACGTTTGCCGACAATCTGAGCCAGCCATTCGGGATTCAGTTTTATCCGGCGAGGGATCCGAAGTGGGTGTACGTCGGGAACACGGATTCGGTGGTGCGGTTTCCGTATCACGTTGGCGATATGAAGGCCGCAGGGCCGGCGGAGAAGCTGGCGGATTTGCCGGGCGGCGGACGGCTGCGCGGAGGCGGGCACTGGACGCGAGACATCGCGTTTTCAAAGGACGGGAAGCGGATGTTTGTGTCCGTAGGATCGCACTCGAATGACGACGATGCGGACACGCATCCGGAGGAGAAGGATCGCGCGGACGTGCTGGAGTTCACGCCGGAAGGGAAGTTCGTGAAGATCTACGCATACGGGATCCGGAACTGCGTCGGGGAGACGATCAATCCGACGACGGGCGAGCTGTGGTGCTCGACGAACGAGCGCGACATGCTGGGCGATAACCTGGTGCCGGACTACATCACGCACGTGCAGGAGGGCGGGTTCTACGGGTGGCCGTGGTACTACATGAGCGCGGATGGCGGCGTGCAGGATCCGCGGCAGGAGGGAAAGCATCCGGAGCTGAAGGGGAAGGTGATCACGCCGGACGTGCTGGTGAATCCGCACTTCGCGTCGCTGGAGATGCTGTTTTATGAGGGCTCGCAGTTGCCGGCGGAGTACAAGGGCGATGGGTTTGCGGCGGAGCACGGGTCGTGGAACCGGGCGACGCGGTCGGGCTATGAGGTGGTTCGCGTGCCGATGAAAGACGGACATGCGACCGGCGAGTATGAGGATTTTCTGACGGGGTTTGTGCTGCCGGACGGGAGGGTGTGGGGACGGCCGGTGGGGGTGACGGTGGCGAACGACGGTTCGCTGTTCGTCACCGATGACGGATCTGGTTCGATCTGGCACGTGAGCTACACGGGCAAATAGCGCAGGGGAATCCGTAGGGTAGTCTGGAGGCCATGCAAACCTTCCGGGTAGTGCTGAGCCTGATCTGCCGCGTCGTATTGCTGGGGATTGCGGTGCCTATACTACTGGGGGATTTTCCGAATCACAAACTCCCGTACCGGTTTCCACCGGAGTGGACTGTGGTGACGGTTTGTGACGGGCTGGCGGTGATTGCTCCGCTGGTGCGCTGGAGGAAGATGGTGTTTCTGGCGGGCGTGGCGGCGCTGGGTGCGCACTACTACTACCGGCATTCCACGCCGCTGTGGGACCTGGCGTATATGGGCGTGGCGATTATGTTTGTGCTGCTGCCTTCGAGCGGGCGCGGGGATGGGAAGAAGAAGCGGCAGCCAAATCTTCTTAGGTAGGTTGCGGGGTGCAGGGCACAGTTAAGCCTGTTGCGATAGTCTGGATTCTGCAATGCCACTGATCCGCAGTACTCTTTTCGCCGCTGTTGTTGTCGTCTCAGGAACCGTTCTCGCGCAGGATTCCACGCCGGGTTCGACGAGCCAGACGCAAACCCCTTCACCTGCTCCAGCTTCTTCGCAGTCGCTGCCGGATACGCCGGGGATGCAGGCGCATATTGGGCCGCAGCCCACGGGGGCGACGGTGCTGTTTGACACGAGTATGGGGCGGATGACGTGCCGGTTTTTTGACAAGCAGGCTCCGCAGGCGGTGGCGAATTTTACCGGACTGGCCACGGGGACGAAGGCGTTTACCGATCCGGCGACGAAGAAGAAGGCGCGGCGGCCCTATTATGACGGGACGACGTTTCATCGGGTGATTCCGGGGTTCATGGTGCAGGGAGGCGATCCGCTGGGGACGGGCGAAGGCGATCCTGGCTATATGTTCAACGACGAGGTTGACCCGGCGCTGAATTTCGACGTGGCGGGGAGGCTGGCGATGGCGAACTCGGGGCCAAACACGAACGGGTCGCAGTTTTTCATCACGGAAGTGCCAACGGATTATCTGGATCAGAAGTACGTGATCTTTGGGCAGTGCGATGACGCGAGCGTGGAGGTGGTGAAGGCCATTGCGCGCGTGAATCGCGACAGCAACGACAAGCCGCTTGAGGCGGTGGTGCTGAAGAAGGTGACGATTGTGCCGGCTGGACAGGCGGTGCCTGTTACGCCTTCTTCTCTGCAGGCGCAGCCGCAGTCCTAAAGTTTTGATTCCAATTAAAAACCCCACGAAGGAGTAGTTATGTCGCGTCAGCCAGGAACGTATGCGATTTTGAAGACCAGCGAAGGAACGATTGTGTGCAAGCTGTTGGAGAAGGAAGCGCCGAAGACGGTGGCGAATTTTGTGGAGCTGGCGGAGGGGAAGCGGGAGTGGACGCATCCGGTGAGCCGGGCGAAGAGCAGCGACAAGCTGTATGACGGGACGATTTTTCATCGGGTGATTCCGGACTTCATGATTCAGGGCGGGGATCCGGCGGGGACGGGGATGGGCGGACCGGGGTATCAGTTTGCGGATGAGACGAAGGGTTCGCCGCACCGGTTCGACAAGAAGGGGAAGCTGGCGATGGCGAATGCGGGGCCGAACACGAACGGGTCGCAGTTTTTTGTAACCGTGGCTGCTACAGAATGGCTGACGGGGAAGCACACGATCTTCGGCGAGGTGGTGGAGGGGCAGGAGATCGCGGACAAGATATCGAAGATGTCGGCGCGGCAGGACAAGCCGGTGAAGCCGGTGGTGCTGGAGACGGTGGTGATTGAGCGGGTTTAGGGTTCGACCTGGCCTGCTGAAGGGGCTGATGATCGCGGAAGAGGACAAGGGCAGGGTTGAGACGGTATTTTTCTCCCAAAACGGCACAGGACGGTACTTTGGGGCGAGCCGAGAAAAGAATTGTGTTGAGGTTCGAGTGAAAGAGGAGTCCGCTACTTGCTATGGGGTGAACCTGGCCGTCGTTACGTCGGTGGTGCCTTTTTTTCGCTGGCGGGAAAACCCTCCGCTCACCCTCTGCTCGCGATGACAGAGTTGTTCCTTTCCCTGGAGCGTTGAGGCGGCTCCGACCCTCTTACCTCACTGGGATCATTTTGCGAGGGGATATACCCTGCTGATGAATCCTGCATTGCGGGAAGAAATGAAAAGCCCCTGTCTGCGCGGAGCAGACAGGGATTTTCTTTTGGAGCGGGTGGTCGGGTTAGAAGAACAGCTTGGCGGAGAACTGCAGCTGCCGCTCGGTGTAGAGAACGCCGCTGGTGCCGGTGGGGGTGCCCACGGGGGTGCTGGTGAAGGGGGCGACTTCCGGAGCGATGCAGCCGTTGAAGGTGCCGGTGGCGGCCGGGCAGGTGACTCCGTCGGCGGTGGCGCCGGGCTTGATGTAGAAGTAGCCGGTGGTGGCTTCGCTGAGGATGTTGGGATGGTTGAGGAGGTTGAAGGCTTCCCCGAGGACCTGGAAGTTGATTTTTTCGTGGATGGGGAAGGTGCGGGCGATCCGGAAGTCGAGGTTGTTGAAGTCAGGACCCTTGATGGAGTTGCGGCCGACGAAGGGAGCGCGGCCGGGAGTTCCGAGTCCGGAGCTGGAGCTCATGGTGCCGCCGGTGAGGCCGCCGTCGATGCCGCCGCCTGCGTTGGCGCTCATGAAGGGAGTGATGGGGAAGCCGCTGGCGTCAGTGGTGATGCCGGCGAGGGACCAGCCGTCGAGGATGTATTTGGCGGCGGGGTTGCCGAGGTTATGGAAGAAGGGGGGCGCATAGACGACGCTGCCGACAAAGCGCTGGCTCTGGTTGAGGTCGGAGAGGCCGTGCTCACCCTTGATGTTGTAGGGATCGATGGGGTAGTCGGAACCATAGAAGGTGCCGAAGGCGCCGCCGACCTGGCCGAAGTCGGTGGCTTTGCTCCAGGTGTAGTTGAGGAGCATCCGAGGCCGTTGGAGAAGGGCCGTTTGACGCTGAAGACCATGGAGTTGTACCAGGAACTGACACCGCTGATGCCGGTGTTGATGGAGGCATCGGCGGTGGTGATGCGCGTGGTGTAGAAGGGCAGGGTGATGGTGCCGGTCTGGGTTCCCGAGCCGCTGTAGATGTTGTAGGTGCGGGTGCCGGTGGCGGGCGCGATGTTGGAGTCGATGAAGGTGGGCAGGTGGAGGGCCCTGCTGCCGACGTAGCCGAGAGAGAGGGTCATTTTGCCGGGGACCTGCTGCTCGACGGCTAGTTGCGCTTCATGCGCGATGGGTGGCACGAAGTTGGGATCGAGGCCGTGGAAGCTGGAGACCAGAGCCGAGCCACCGGGTGTGACCTTTGAGGTGGCAGCGCCGGAGAAGGCAGCACCGAGCGGGGGCCCTGGCGGAGTGAAGAGGACATTGGGGAACTCGGGGGCTCCGGCAACGGCGGCGCAATTGTTGCTGGGGCAGTTGAAGTTGTAGTTGGTCTGATAGACGCCATTCTCGACGCGCATGGCGTAGTAAGTGCTGCCCTGGGTGAGGGCGGCGAAGATGCCATAACCGGCGCGGACGACGGTCTTATTGGTGGGACTCCATGCGATGCCGATACGGGGCACAATGCGGTCGGCGGGGGTCTTGAGCTTCTGCGTGTAGTAGGTGGCCAGAGCCGATGTGGTGTTGGGGTGGGTGGGATCGGGCGTGATCTGGAGATCATAACGAGCACCCAGGTTGACGGTGAGATTGGGGCGGAGCTTCCATGTGTCTTCGAAGAAGAAGGCGGGCTCTTTCATCCAGAAGTCGTCTTTGCCGACATGAGTGATGGGGTCGTAGACCTGGGTGAACGAGGTGTAGTGATAGCCGGTGGTACCGCTGGTGGGGGTGACCTGGAAGATATCCTGCGACCAGTTCTGGAAGGCAGAGACGGGAGAACCAGGCGCGTAGGAGTAGAGTCCGCCGCCCTGGAAGAGGTTGATCATGACCTCGTGAACGAGGTTGGCTTCGCCGCCGACTTTCCAGACGTGTTTGCCCTGGGTGTGGGAGAAGGCATCGGTGAACTGGAGGCGATGCTCATCGGGCTCTGCGGCGCGGGGCAGGGCGTTGGGCATGCCGTACTCCTGGGCGCCGCTGACGGTGACGTTGGGGCCTGGGGCGTTCACGCCATCGGTTTCGAGGTCGCGGCCCCACTGGAAGAGGAGGTTGTTGACGGAGGCAGAGGTGATGGCGGAGGTCCAGTCTGCCACGAAGATGCGCTCATGGTAGTAGGCGTTGCCGTTCTCGGTGACGGAGTGGTTGGTATAGCTGGGGCTGGCCGAGTAGCCGTCGGGCAGGGTGTAGTTGCCGAAATCGAAATCGGCGAAGACGCGATTTTTGGAGTCGATCTGGTAGTCGAGGCGGGGGAAGAAGATGTCCTGTTTGCCGATGCGGGGAAAGACGCCGGAGAGGCTGAGCAGGTAAGAGATGGCTGCGTTGCACTGTGTTGCGGAGAGCGACGCAGGGCACTGCGTGGGCGTGATGACGGAGGTATTGGTGGTGGCGCCGCTGGGGGTGAGCGAGATGTTGGCCGTGGATGAGTAAGCCAGCGGGGCGACCTTGCGGAAGCCGTCATAGGTGAAGAAGTAGAAGAGCTTGTCCTGGATGAAGGCGCCGCCGGCGCTGCCGCCGAACTGCTGCTGCTGTTTGATGGCCTGGGTGAAATTGCCATGGGCCTTGCCGTAGGAATCGAGGGCGTTGAGAGACGGATAACGGAGGTCGTAGAAGAGGTCGCCGTGCAGGGTGTTGCCGCCGCTTTTGGTGATGGCGTTGACCTGGCCGCCGGCGGCCTGGCCAAATTCGGCGCTGTAGGTAGCGGCGTCGACCTGGAATTCCTGGATGGAGTCGAGGCTGTAGACGTAGGGCATGCCGGAGGCGCGGCCGCGGGCTTCAGAGAAGAGGGCCTGGTCGTTGTTGGCGCCGTCGACGTAGTTGCTGTTGTAGAGGCCGGAGATGCCGTGGTAACTGACGAGGCCGCTGGTGCCGTCGATGGTGGAGTTGGGGGTGAGCAGGGCGAAGTTGCTCCAGTTACGGCTGGCGATGGGGAGATTGGAGATCATGGTCTCGGAGAGGGACTGGGAGACCTCGGTCTTTTCTGTGTCGAGCAGGGGGGCGTTGGTGGTGACGAGGACCTGCGAGGACACGCTGGCGGGAGGCAGGGTAGCGTCGACGGTGAGAGTTTGGCCGACGGTGAGATCGAGGGCTGCCTTTTCCACGGTAGCGAAGCCGTTGGCCGAGACGCGGACGGTGTAATGGCCGGGCTGAAGGAAGGGCGCCACATAGATGCCGTCGCCATTGACGGGAATCGTGCGGGCGAGGCCGGTATCTGTATCCGTGACAAGCACAGATGCGGGGGTGATGACGGCCTTGCTGTTGTCAGTGACGGTGCCGGTGATGGTGCCGGTGCCGGAAGATTGCGCGCGAGCTACGCCTGCGGCGAGGAGCGCGACGAACAGAGCGAGGAGGGCGAGGGGCGCGATGCGGCGAAGAGATGATAGACGGGGGGCGAAGACACCGGTAGCGGCGTTTTCTGTGGTCATGATGTATGGCCTCAAAGGAAAAACGTGATTGAACTGACAACTTGTGTAGTGAGGCTGCAGTATAGCCTGGGTTTTTGGGGAATCCAGACATTTTTGACGAATGGCGCGTTGGCGGACAGTGAATATGTAGCGAAGGCTGTGACCATTGTGGAAAACGGGGAGCACTCCGTTAAGCTTTCAACATGCGGACTCCACGGGCTGCGGTGTTATGTGCTGCGCTTTTTGTGCTGTGCGCCAGCGGAACAGCTTTGGCGCAAGATTATGTGCCGACTGCAGTTACGTTTTCGGGAACGGATCTGAGTCAGGCCGAGCTGCTGGCGTTTACCGGGCTGCACCCGGGCGAGCAGGTGAGCCGCGAGCGGATGCAGGCGGCGGCGGACAGGCTGACGGGGTCGGGATTATTCATCGACGCTCGTTTTTCGTTCGACGGGGAGACGCTGAAGTTCGAACTGAAGCCGTCTCCGGCGGTGGTGCCGGTGGAGTACGACAACTTTCCCTGGTGGGACGATGCGGCGCTGAACACGGCGGTGGCTGCGCGGGTTCCGCTGTTTCACGGAGCGCTGTATCCGGGCGGGCCGATGCGGGATGAGGTGACGGCGGCTCTGACAACGCTGCTGGAGGCGAAGGGCGTGCGCGGCTCTGTGATTTCGACGACGGCGGTTGGGAACGAGAGCCACGATCAGGTGGCGATCCGGTATCACATCGACACGCCGGCCGTGATGGTGGGAGCGTTCCACCTTGAGGGCTACAGCGGAGTGTGGACGCAACCGCTGGAGGCGGTGGAGAAATCGGCGGCGGGGCAGAAGATCGATGGATCGATCCGCGCCAAGCTGGCTGACGAGGTGCGTGAGGTTTACGGCAGCCAAGGGTTCGTCGACATGACGATGACGGCTCCGGCGTGGGGGACGCCGCTGCTGGTGAGTGGTGAGATTGCTGTTCCGGTGCGCGCTTCGATCACATCCGAGGGAGGGCAGTATCACGTTGCGGGGATGCACCTGAGGGGCGACGTGTTCATGACGCAGGAGGAATTTGAGAAGCGGGTGAAGCTGCATCCGGGCGATGTTGCGAATGAGGAGATTTGGAAGCAGATCAAGGCGATGGTGACGGCTCCGTACCGGACGCATGGGTATCTGGACGCGAAGATCGATGCGACGCCTACGCTCGACCGCGGGCAGCACACGGTGGACTACACGATCACCGTGGTGCCGGGGGCCGTGTATCACATGGGCAGGCTGACGCTGGTGAATCTGGACGAGAAGCAGAAGGCGGAGCTGATGCCGTACTGGCTGCTGCACAAGGGCGACGTGTTCAATGCGGATCTGATTCCGCAGTCGGTGGCGGACTATCACCGATTGCGGGCCGTAGAGCTGCAGTCGATCCACACGGGATTTACGGCGAAATGGGTGGCGGATCAGGGCACGCACGTAGTGGATGTGGTGGTGACGTTCGAGCCTGCGCAGAAGTGAGCAATTTTGCTCAGTAGTGGCGCGGCATTTACACCCTTTCCGAAGATTTGTGTGCGCCGGGTCACAAAATCGGGTGACCTTCGTCACGGATTCGGTCTCCTGACGCGGCGTAGGTTCAGAGGAAGCCCAAGTGAGCGGAAAGTGAGGGCTATTGGCCATGCCGGGTTCCAGGGGACACAGCCCGAACTGTAACGGGAAGACCACGTACCTGCATGCCGCGAAGCAGTTCCCGTTCAAGACAATCGTAGCGGCTATTGATTTTTCAGAGGAGTCGTCGGCCGCCTTGCGCTGCGCCCAGGAATTGGCGCGGCTGCAGCACGCGATGCTGCTGCTGGTTCACGTGATCGATCCAGTGGGATATGCGTTTCCCGATGGCGCGCCGGCGGCGGTGGATCGCGACAAGGCTGCGAAGGAAGAACTGGCGCGCATTGAGGCAGAGGTACGGCAACAGGGGATTCCGGTGCATTCGCGGGTGGAGACCGGAATTGTGTGCGAGCGGATTTTGCTGTCGCTGCGGGATCACAAGGCGGCGCTGCTGGTGCTGGGGACGAAGGCGATCACCGGCGCAGGACGCGCGGCGCTGGGGCTGGTGACGCGGCAACTGCTGGCGCATTCACCGTGCCCGATTCTTGCGGTGGGGCCAGAGGATCCGAAGGCGCCGAGAGAATTTGGGCGCTGGAATAACGTGCTGGCGGCGACGGACTTTTCAGCGGCGTCGCTGAGCGCGCTGCACTACGCGCAGCGGGTGGCGGGCGGGCACCTGATCGTGATCCACTCGGCGCGATGCGGGCGGCATGAGGAATGCCCGAACTGCCTGGAGCGGCTGCGGTTTCTGGCTCCGTTCGACGAGGCGCATGGATTGCCGGTGGATCATGTGGTGACAGGCGGCGACCCGGTGCAGAAGATTATTGAGGCAGCGAAGAGACTGCGACCGGACCTGATTGTGATGGGCGCGCCGTCGCCCGCGCATACAGAGCATGATCTGGAGCACAGCACGGTGGCGCACGTGATCGCCGCGGTTTCGGCGCCGGTGCTGATTGTTCCGGAGAGCCGGGAGCGGTACGCGGAGGAATTGATCGAGGAAGTGGCTACGGCGTGAATCGCGACCGGGGTCGCGATTCACACGGCCAGTAGCCAGTAGCCAGTAGCCAGTAGCCAGTAGCCAGTAGCCAGTAGACCTCTAGCGGAGCGCTTTGCCGGGGTCGGTGTGGATTACGGTGATGCCCGATCCGGCGAGTTCTTTTTCGAGCTGCGTGGGTGTGCCGACGAGCGGCGGGAATGTTCCAAAGTGGATGGGCAGGACGGTTTTTGCGCCGAGATATTTCGCGGCGACGGCGGCGAGTCTTGGTCCCATGGTGTAGTGGTCGCCGATGGGCAGCATGGCGAGGTCGGGGTGGTAGAGGTCGCGGATGAGCTGCATGTCGGAGAAGACGGTGGTGTCTCCGGCGTGGTAGAGGGTGGGGCCGTTGTCGATGGCGATGACGAAGCCGGCGGGATTGCCACCATAGATGGTCTTGTCGCCGTCGGTGATGCTGGAGGAGTGGCGCGCTTCGGTGAGGGTGAGGGTGACGTCGGCATGTTTGTGTGAGCCGCCGAGGTTCATGCCGATGCCCTGGTCGTTTTTCAAGCCCTTTGAGTGCAGCCAGTCGATGAGCTCGACCATGCCGACGGCGATGGGGCCGTGCTTTTTGGCGACGGGGAGGGCGTCGGCGATGTGGTCCATGTGGCCGTGGGTGAGCAGGAGCAGGTCAATCTTGTCCGGGAGTTTGTAGCCCTTCGGATATTTGGGATTGTGCTCGATGAAGGGGTCGATGAGGATGGTGGTTTTCTTCGGCGTAACGATGAGGACGGTGGCGTGTCCGAGCCAGGTGATGGATGTGCCTTTGAGGTCGGGCATATTGGGGTGAATACCTCCGCGAAATATGGTCGCACTTTTTCTGATGAGATGCGTGATGGGCAGGGAAGCTGCAAGGAGCCAGGAGCCGGGAGACGGAATGGGGCACCCGGATTTTTGCTAGCGCGTTGCAGAGGGGCGGAGGGCGGAGGGCAGGTTGCCGGCCCAGGAGTGGATCGCGGTCCAGTCGCGGGCGTCGTTGGCGGGAATTTTGCGGAGCGCGGGGAGGATGTTGAAGGGGAAACCGAACCTCTCGGGGTCGAATCGTCCGCCGATGACCTGCTGGGATGCGGGGGAGAACCAGGGGAATTTGGCGAGCTCCTTTTTCATCTGCTTTTCGGCTTCCGCGAATTCCTTTGCGTCGGCGTGGATGGGGCCGAGGACGAAGAGAGCGACGGGGCGCTGCATGAGCTCAGCGCGATGGGAGGCGAGGAAGTGGCGCGCATCCTTGTGCAGACGGCCCATGTAAAGGGCGCAACCGAGGACAATGGCGTTGTAGCGTTCGAGACTCCTGACTTCGCGCATGGGCTGGGCGTTGACGGCGAGGCCCTGGCGGAGGAGGTCGTCGGCGATGGCGTGGGCGACTTCTTCAGTGGAGCCGTAGCGGGTGGCCCAGGTGACGAGCAGGGTGGCGGGCATGGAGATCCTCCGGGGGCGGCGGCGAGGCGACAGAGGAGGGATTCTCGGCACACCGTTCGACGGCAGAAGAGTGACATGGGATGGGGAAGGCTGTCAGTGAGCCTGGTCACAACGAGGAGGGTGGCGCGAGGCGGCAGGGAACGATGCGGGTAGAATCCTGGGTCTGCAATCGCGACGGCCCCTCGAATCAGCGGCAGATCCCCTCGGCATGCAGCCAGGGAGTGTATTTCTGATCGGAGCCGAGGATGTGGTCGAAGAGCCAGTCCTTGAGGTAGTTGACGATCTCGAGGGAAAGGCCGGCAGCGGTTCCTTTGTCGTATTTGCGGCGGACTTCAGCGAGCCATGCGAGGGTATTGGCGTGCTCAAGACAATGCTTCTCGGCATCGGGGTAGGCGGATTGGGCGAAGAGGGCTTCTTCGTGGGTGAAGTGGAAGTGGGTGTATTCGTCGAGGCGCTCGAGCGTCTCGGACATGGAATCGTGGGCGGCGCCGGCACGGATGGCGTCATAGAGGGAGTTGAGGATCGCGATGAGTTCCTTGTGCTCACGGTCCATCGCAGTGACACCGACTGAGAGCCGGTCGTTCCAGACGATAAAGGGCATCCGCCTTCACACTTTCTTTTGGCTGGCTCACGAGTTGAGTACGGGATTCGAACTACGCGAGTGAGTCTGTTGTAGTTATCGGCGGATTTCGGGAGAAGAGCAGGGGGTTGGGGGAGGTGGGGACTTGACCGGGAGGGGCGGGTGGGGCTAGTTTGTGTGGATGGGCGAAGAAAAGGCGAATATAGCGATGAGTGAGCTGTTTTCGGGGGCAATTTTCCCGGAGGGTCTTGTCCCTGGCAGTCTTTTCCCAATCCTCGGGCAGCGGCCGGTGGGGATTGCTCGGCTGGCGGCGGAGGGCGAAGAGGCGGGTGAGGGGCATCTGGTGGAGTACCGGACGATGGCGACGCGTTCGGTGCTGAACCGTGTCGAGTCGAAGCGGGTGCCGTGGATGACGTGGGGCATTAACCCGTATCGGGGGTGCGAGTTTGGGTGCAGGTACTGCTATGCGCGATACACACACGAATTTCTTGAGAAGCGTGATCCGGAGCTGTTTGAGCGGGAGATTTACATCAAGCAGCATGCGGCGTGGCTGTTGCGGCAGGAGCTGAAGCAGGTGCGGCCGGATGAATACATTGCGCTGGGGACGGCGACGGATCCTTATCAACCGATCGAGCGGAAGGCGCAGGTGACGCGGAGTTTGCTGGAGGTGTTCGCGGAGCAGCGGGGGCTGCGGCTGGGGATCGTGACGAAGTCGACGCTGATTGAGCGGGACATTGATTTGTTGACGCGGATTGCGGCGCGGAATCGGCTGACGCTGCACCTGACGATCACGACGCCGGATGCGAAGCTGGCGCGGATTCTGGAGCCGCGGGCGCCGCGGCCGGATTTGCGGTTCAGGACGGTGGAGCGGCTGCGGGCGGCGGGACTGAAGGTGGGGATTCTGTGTTCGCCGCTGATGCCGGGGATTACAGACACTCCGCGGGCGCTGGAGGCGATGGCGCGGCGGGCGAAGAAGGCGGGGGCTAGCTTTTTCTCGTCGCAGCCGCTGTTTCTGAAGCCGTGCTCGAAGGCGGTGTTTATGCGGTTTGTGCGGGAGCATTTTCCGGAACTGGAGAAGGCGTACGAGGCGCGGTATGGGGACCGGGCGTTCGTTTCGAAGGCGTACCAGGAGCGGGTGAGGGCGCTGGTTCGGGCGGTGGTGCGGAAGCACGGATTGCAACAGCGATTCGGCGAGGACGGTCCCACCCTGGTTGGGGAGGCGGCGGGCGCAGACGGAATGGGGCAGCCGGTTTGGCCGATGCAGGCGGAGTTGTGGGGGGAACCAGGGCACAGGGGGCACGGTGCAGGGTATAGGGACGCGGGCAGCAACGGGGCAAGGAAGCCGCCGACTCCAGCGGAGGCGGGGGCGTTGCAGCCGGGGTGCGAGGGGGAGCTATGGTGATCCAGTGGCGATGCGAAGAGCAGGTGGGGTGCGGGTGTTTGGGCTTTCGGCGGATGGCCGGCGATCCAGAAGGGCAGGGGCGCGGGAGCGAGCCTGATGGGGACTTCGTTGAGGAAGGAGCGGGGCGGGTCAGCGGCGAGGATCAAGCGTCCACGCGCGGAGAGGGGAGGGAAAAGGAGACGTGAATGGCGCAATTCTCGGGCATTTTGGTTGCGGCGGGGCGTGGCGTTGCGTATAGTGCGACAAAGCGGAAAGCAAAAGAAGAAAAGGGGAGTCTGCGCAATGGCTGGAGAAACAGCAGCGGTTATCGGGAAGTCGGTTCAGATTCGCGGAGAAGTGAAAGGCCAGGAGGACCTGGTGGTTGAGGGTTTGGTGGAGGGCACGATCACGCTGAGTGAGAATAAGCTGACGATCGGCGCCACTGCACGGGTGACGGCGAACGTGGCGGCGAAAGATGTGGTGGTGCAGGGCCACTTGCAGGGAGACATTCACGCGGCGGGGCGAGTGGAGCTGCGATCCGGCAGCAACGTGAATGGGGACATTCGCGCGGCGCGGCTGTCGGTGGAGGATAACGCGATTTTCTCCGGGAAGGTCGAACTGGACGGCACCGGGGACGGTGGGAAGGGCGCCGGCTCGCATCCTCCGGCGAGCGCCGTGAGCGCGACACCGGCGGGGGCGCAGTTCGGAGCGAACTAAGGGCAGGGAATAGGGAACAGGGAATAGGGAATAGAAAAACGGCTCCGTGTCCACCGGGATGCGGAGCCGTTTTGTTTGCGTTTGAAACCCACCCTGCTGCGCGGGAAAACGCCTCACCAGGATGGGTACCTGACTATTGCGCGATGTGGATGGTGGCGCTTAGCGGGGTTTCCGCGGAGGAAGAACCGGCGAGGATGGTGTAGTCGCCGGGCGCGAGGACGAAGCTGTTTTTGCTGACGTCGAAGATGGAGAGGTAGAGCGGATCGAGTTTGAGGGTAACGGTTTTGGATTCGCCAGGGGCGAGGGAGACGCGATCCCAGGCGACGAGACGTTTGAAGGTCGATTCGCCGGTGGACGCGGGCAGGACAGCGTAGATCTGGGCGACTTCGGTTCCGGCGCGGCTGCCGCTGTTGTGCACGGTGAAGGTGACTTCGTGCTGGGAGGCGTTCAGGCCGGAATATTCATAAGTGGTGTAGGAGAGGCCGAAGCCGAAGGGGAAGAGCGGGTCTTTCTTTTCGGACTCGAACCATTTGTAACCGACACGGACACCTTCTGTGGCAGGCGCGTCGAAGAGGGGAATTTCGCCGGGAGCGTGATGGCGGGCTCCGGGGTTTTTGATCAGATCGACGCCCGGAACCTGAGGGTGAGGGAGCTGATCGTCACTCTTCGCGAAGGTGATGGCGAGGCGGCCGGAGGGGTTGACGTCGCCGAAGAGGATGCCGGCGAGAGACTGCGCGCCGCCGATGCCGGGGTACCAGGCATCGATGATGCCCTGGACGCGGTCGGCCCAGGGCATGGAGACGGGGGCGCCGTTTTCGATGACGACGATGGTGTGCGGATTGGCAGCTGCGACGGCGTCGACGAGCGCGTCCTGATTGTCGGGCAGGGAGATGGTGGGAGAGTCCTTGCCTTCGCTCATGGGCTGATTGACGAAGACGATGGCGATCTCGGAAGCGGCGGCGAGTTTGGCGGCCGCAGCGGGATCGGTGCCGGGGTCAAACGCGACTTTGGCGCTGGGTGCGCGTTTGCCGATTTCTTTCAGGGGCGAGGAGGGGAAGTAGACCGTCTCCATCCAGAATGCACCGCCGGGATGAGGATGAGTGGGGGCGGCGTTGCCGCCGGGTGCGTCGACCTGAGCCGATCCGCCGCCGGAGAGGACGCCGACATCGGCGTGGGAGCCGATGAGGGCGATGGATTGAACGGAGGCGGGGTTGAGCGGGAGGATCTGGCTGGAGTTCTTCAGCAGGACGATGCTCTCGTCGGCGATATGCTCGGCGTCGTCACGGCCGCGGAAGGGGTCTGGGACCTGAGTGACGGGCGGGTTGTCGATGACTCCGTTGGCGAACATGCTGCGGAGGACGCGATGAACCGCGTCATCGAGGCGCGACATGGGGACCTGGTTTTTCTGGACGGCAGCTTTGAGAGGATCGCCGAAGAATCCTGAACCGGGCTGTTCCTGATCGAGGCCGGAGAGAGCTGCGTGGACGGTGGAGTGGGTGCCACCCCAGTCGGAGAGGACGAAGCCCTTGAAGTCGAAGTCCTTTTTGAGGACCTGATTGAGGAGGTAGTCGTTTTCGCAGGACCAGTCAGTGCCACCCGGAGGGGTGATGGTGTCGCGGTTGTAGGAGCACATGACCCCGGCGGGCTGGGCCATGCCGATGGCGATCTGGAAGGCGAGGAGGTCGCTTTCGCGGGCGGCGCGCTGATCGAGGATGACGTTGACGGTGGTGCGGCCGGTTTCCTGGTCGTTGAAGGCGTAGTGCTTGATGTCGCCCATGACCTGGTTGGCCTGAACGCCGCGGGCGAGCGAGCCGACCATGGTTCCGGCGAGGACGGGATCTTCGCCGGCGTATTCGAAGTTGCGGCCGTTGCGGGGATCGCGGGCGAGGTCAACGCCGCCGCCGATGGACATGTTGTAGCCCATGTCGCGGAGCTCACGGCCGAGGACGGAGCCGAAGAGGAAGAGCGCGTCTTTATCCCAGCTGCATGCGGCGCCGAGAACGGAGGGCAGCAGCGTGGCGTAGTGGCTGCCCTGGGCGGCGAGGCGGATGCCGACGGCGGAGTCGGCCATGTTGATGCCGGGAATGCCGAGACGCTCGACACCCTGGACGTATCCGGCGCCGCCGAGGGAGCCTTTGGGAATGACGGCATCGGCGCGAAGGCCGTTCCAGCCGGTGCCGTGGACGAAGCTCATTTTTTCGTCGAGGGTCATTTCCTTCATGACGAGGTCGGCGCGCTGGTCGGGGGAGAGGGACTTATTCATCCAGGGGCGGGTGTCGGGCCTGGGCACGGGGGCGGTCTGCGCGGAGATGGAGAGAGCTGCGATGAGTAACAAGGCAGAGGCAGAGCACAGAACGAGCCGGGAGGAAAGCAGAGAAACCGACATAGTTACCTCGAACGGGCAAATGCTAATGGCCGGGGCGGACGGTCGTCAAGGTAAAACGTTTAACTTAAGAGCAGGAAGCAGGAAGCAGGAAGCAGGAAGCAGGAAGGAGGAAGCGGGAAGCAGGAGCAGGGACCGTCGAGCAGGGAGCAGGGTGCATGGAGCAGCTGGAAGCAGGAGGTCGAGATCAGCGGGGACAAGCGCCCTATGACTTATCCCCGTTGAGAGGTGGATTTGGTACTCATTGCGACGATGATGCGGGCGCCATTAATTTCTCGGCGAGATAGACGTAGGTTTCCGCCCAGGAGCGGGCGGCTTGTTTCAGGTCCGCGCCGGCACCGTGGCCTCCCTCGACGATTTCGTCGTAGAGGAAGGGCTGGTGGTACTCCTCCATTTTGGCGGCGAACTTGCGCGCGTGCTGGGGGCCGACGCGGTCATCGCGGGTGGTGGTGAAGATGAGAGGCTCGGGATATTTCACGTCGGGTTTGAGCTGGTTGTAGGGAGAGATGCCGGCGAGGAAGGCGCGCTCATCGGGCACGCTGACCGAGCCGTACTCGCCGACCCAGCTGGCGCCGGCGGCGATCTGCTCGAAACGGAGCATGTCGAGGAGCGGGACCTGGATGACGATGGCATTCCAGAGGTCGGGGTGCTGGGTCATCTCGACGCCCATGAGCAGGCCGCCGTTGGAACCGCCGATAATACCGAGGTGCGCGGGCGAGGTGATTTTGCGGGCGATGAGATCCTCGCCGACAGCGGCGAAGTCGTCGTAGATGCGCTGGCGGTGGGTCTTGAGGCCGGCTTCATGCCATGCGGGTCCGAACTCGCCACCGCCGCGGATGTTGGCGAGGACGAAGACGCCACCTCTCTCGAGCCAGAGCTTGCCGGCGATGGCCGAGTAGCGGGGCGTTTCGGAGACTTCGAAGCCGCCATAGGCGTTGAGCAGGGTCGGGTTCTGCCCGTTCAGCTGCATGTCCTTGCGATGAACGGCGAAGTAGGGGACTTTGGTGCCGTCCTTCGAGGTGGCGAAGAATTGTTCGGTGGTGTCCTGGGACGCGTCGAAGAGCGGCGGCTGGGAGCGGGAGAGGGTGAGGTGCGCGGCGGCTGCGTCGCCCTGGAGAAGGGAGGGCGGGGTTAGAAAGCTCTGGGAGCTGAGGAAGAAGGTCTCGTTGGCATCGCTGGCGGTGACGATGCTGATAGTGCTGTTGTCGGGGACGTCGAGGGGTTTGAAGGTCCAGGCGTCTTTGCCGGTGGGCGTGTAGACGTAAGCGCGGCCGAGTACGTGCTTGAGGGTCGCGACGATGAGGCGCGACTTCGTAGTGGCATAGCCATTGAGGAACTCGTCGGAGGAGGGGGCGAAGACGATGGTGGGCTTTGGATGGGCGGGGTCGCGGAGGACGTCGGCGAGCCGAAGGGAGAGGAGCGAGCCCTGAATGAATTTCGGTCCGGCGGGATCCGGGGTCCAGTCCTCGTGGGTGTCAATGAGCAGGCATCCGGCGAGCAGGCCAGCGGGATTCGCTTTGCGAGGGATATTGAGTTCCTTCAGGCCGTCAGGGGTTTTGATCCACCAGCGGGATTCGAAGAAGGAGACGCCGCGCTCGAAGAGAGTGACTTGTTCGCCCTGGGCATCGTGCAGTACGGCGCTCTGTGCATTGATGTCATCGGGTTCGCCGCGAAAGACTTCTTTTGCGGTGTCGAGGGGCGTGCCGCGTTTCCACTCTTTGATGACGTAGGGGTAGCCGGATTTGGTCATGGAATCGGCACCCCAGTCGCGGGCGATGAGGAGCGTGTCTTTATCTTCCCAGGAGATGTCCTGTTTGCTGTGAGGCGAGGAGAAGCCGCCGTCGATGAATTTGTTCTGTTTGAGGTTGAATTCGCGGGCGGTGGAGGCGTCTTCGCCGCCGACGGAGAGATCGAAGACGCAGTATTCGTCGCCGGGATAGAGGCAGTTGGCGCCGTGAAAGACCCAGCTGGTGCTCTCCTGCTTATCGAGGGCGTCGATGTCGAGGACGGTCTGCCAGTGAGGCGTGGGGGTGGAGTAGTCGGAGAGAGTTGTTTTGCGGTAAAGGCCACGGACGTTTTTCTCATCGTTCCAGAAGTTGTAGACATCGTCGCCGCGTAGGCCGGGAATGGGCAGGCGACTGGGGTCCTCGCTGACTTTGAGAGCTTCGTCGTTGAAGGTGGCGAAGCGCGGATCGGCTTCGAGGATTTTGGCGGTGCGGGCATTTTCCGTCTTTACCCAGTCCATGGCACGGGTACCGGTCGCCTCTTCGAGCCAGATGTATTTGTCTTCGGGACCTGAGGACTGACTTTGTGCGTAAAAGCAGGCGGCGCCGAGGGTGAGACAAGCCAGGGCAAGGGAAGGAAAGAGAACGGCACGGCCATTCGGCATCCGAGGAGACTCCTGAAAGGACAGTGCCTGCAATTCTAAACATCGGCGCGGGTAAACAGGAAGACGCTCCGGCGAGGGAGCGTCTTCAGTGACGAACTGCGGTGCGGCGGGGACGAGTGGACCAGGAGCTAGAAGCGGAGTTCGGGGCCGAGGGTGGTTTTTATTGCTGGACGAAGAACTCGGTCATGGAAGGAGCATTGGCGGCTGCGGCGGGAGGGTTGGAGAGGCCAAGGGCTTCCATGACGGTGCGCAGCATGCTCTCGTGCTGGTAGAGGGTGGCGGAGGTTTGCGTGTAGCCGGGTTTGACGTTCGGTCCCCAGAGGACTGGGGAGACGTGGCCGCCGCCGTTCGTTGTGTCACTGTCGGCGGCTTCGTCAAAGTCGACGATGAGGAGGCCGTCGCCGCCGGATTGAAACGCGGAGTTGGCGGAGAGTGGGGCGACGATGTTGGTTTGCAGCCAGGTGTCGGCTTGTTGCGGCGTACCATCGTGCGCGTCGTCGTCGACGTCGGGGACGATGAAGGAGAAGTCGGGGAGCTGATTGTTGGCGAGGTCGGTGGCGAACTGGGAAAAGGGCCAGATAACCTCGTTGGCGACCTGCTGGTTGCCGGCGACGTCGGAGAGCATGGCGAAGGGATTGTGGCGGATGAGATAGAGGCCGGTGTTGCCGCCGGTGTATCCCTGCGTGATGCTTTCGGCATAGACGCGAAAGGAGACGCCGGTGGAGAGCATGCGGCGCGCGATGTTGTCGACGTTGAAGACCTGGGTGGAGTTGTCGTCGGTGGTGAGGAGCTGGCCGGTGGTCAGCATGAAGTAATTGCCGATGGAGGGGTGGGAGTCTGCGTAGTAGTTGGTGGCGAGCGCGCCGTGAGCGATGAGGGCGTTGAGATTCGGCCAGACGGTGGTTGCGCCGACGACGGTGGAGTAGCTTTGGTTCTCTTCCATAACGAGGACGACGTGGTGGCTTTGCGGGATCTGCGGCGGAGGCGGGTTGGACTGCACGGTGATGGAGGCGGTGCCGGATTTGGTCGAGTCCTGGGTACTGGTGGCGGTGACGGTCGGGGTGGCCGCAGAGGAGGGCGCGGTGAAGAGGCCGGCGGAGGAGATGGCGCCACCGCCGGTGACGGACCACGTGACGGCGGTATTGAAGGTGCCGGTACCCTGGACGCTCGCGGAGCATTGCGAGGTTGCGCCGGGGGCGACGGTGGCCGGAGTGCAGGATGCCGATACGGAGGAGATGGTGGGAGATGTTGTCTGCGGCGGGGTGGCGGAGGCCTGACTGCTGCCGCAGGATGTGAGGACCGAGAGAACCAGGCAGGCCAGCAAAGCGGGGATGAGGGTTTTTTTCAAGGGACATCCAGGGCTGTTCGTATAGACACACCTGGTTGCGAGTCCGGTTGCCTCGACCGATGGGAAACAAGGGTAACGGCAGGGGAAATGAGGCGGCCGGAGTGGGGCTTCGGGGTTGGGCGCGCGCTATTCGTGGCGCAGGGCAACCATGGGGTCGACGCGGCAGGCGCGCATCGCGGGGACAAGCGAAGCGGCGAGAGCGACGAGGGTGAGGGTCGCGGCGGCGATGGTGAAGGTGGCCGGGTCGTGGACGTGGACTCCGAAGACGAGGCTCGCGAGGACGCGGCCGAGGGCGAGCGCGCCGAGGAGGCCGCAGCCCACACCGATGGCGGCGCCGGTCATGCCTTCGATGACGATGAGGCGCAGGACATTGCGGCGTGTTGCGCCGAGGGCCATGCGGACGCCGATTTCGCCGGTGCGCTGGCTGACGGACTAGGCCAGGACGCCGTAGATGCCAATGGAGGCGATGAGCAGGGCGACGGCAGCGAAGACGCCGAGGACGTCGTTCATGGAGGTGCGAACCTTCCGGGGATGAAGATATCAAGCTACAACGAAAAGGGGCAGGTGTGGGCGTTGTTGTGATGAAACGGGGATGACAGCGGACGAATAACACGGCCTGTGGGGGGCGTGGGTAGATAATCCTTCGCAGGGAAACCTGATCGGCGAGGAAGAACGGATGAGTACGGTTTTGGTGACAGGGGGCTCGGGTTTCATTGGGAGCCATTGCATTGTGCAGCTGCTGTCGGCGGGGCACACGGTACGGACGACGGTGCGGTCTCTCGATCGCGAAGCGGATGTGCGGGCGATGGTGAAGGTGGGCGGGGTGGAGGCGGATGGCCGGCTGACTTGTGTTGCGGCGGATTTGCTGAAGGACGAGGGCTGGGCGGAGGCCGCAAAGGGGTGCGATTACGTGTTGCACGTAGCGTCGCCGTTTCCGGCAAGCGTACCCAAGGACGAGAATGAGATTATTGCGCCGGCGGTGGAGGGGACGGTGCGGGTGTTGCGGGCGGCGCGCGATGCGGGGGCGAAGCGGGTGGTGCTGACTTCGTCGTTTGCGGCGATTGGGTATGGGCAGAGGCCGCAGAAGGAGCCGTTCAGCGAGAAAAACTGGACGAATCTCAAGGGCAACGGGGTGCTGCCTTATGTGAAGTCGAAGACGGTGGCGGAGCATGAGGCGTGGAATTTTATGGGGCGCGAGCGGGGCGGGCTGGAGCTGACGGTGGTGAATCCCGTGGGCGTGTTTGGGCCGGTGCTGGGGCCGGACTACTCGACGTCGATCATGCTGGTGCAGCGGCTGATGGATGGAGCGGTGCCGGGGTGTCCCAAGCTGTGGTTTGGCGTGGTGGATGTGCGGGACGTGGCGGATTTGCATATTCGCGCGATGACGCATCCGGAGGCGAAGGGCGACCGGTTTCTGGCGGTGGCTGGAGACTTCGTGTCGATGAGGGAGATGGCGCGGGTGCTGAAGAGCCGCATGGGCGTGTGGGCGAAGCGAGTGCCGACCGTGCAGCTGCCGAACTGGATGGTTCGGCTGGTGGCGATGCGCGATCCGGCCGCAAAGCAGATTGTGCCGGAGCTGGGTAAGCGGAAGAACGCGACCAACGAGCATGCGAGGAAGTTGCTGGGGTGGGAGCCGCGATCGAGCGAAGAAGCGATTGTGGCGACGGCGGAGAGCCTGGTGCGGCTGGGGCTGCTGAAGGACAGCAGGAAAGTGCAGGAACAACATTGAACGTCATCATCACGGGCGCGACGGGCATGGTTGGCGAGGGCGTGATGCTGGAATGCCTCGCGCATCCGGAGGTGGACGAGGTGTTGTCGGTGAGCCGGCGGCCTTATGGGGCTTCGTTTCCAAAGTTGAGGGAATGCATTGTGCCGGATTTTATGAAGGTGGAGGATGTGGCACAGCAACTGACCGGATACGATGCTTGCTTCTTTTGTGCCGGCGTGAGCAGTGTGGGGAAGAGTAAGGCGGAGTACACGCTGATCACGTACGACACGACGCTGCACTTTGCGGAGACTGTGGCGAGGGTGAATCCTGGGATGGTGTTCACTTATGTGTCGGGGATGGGGACGGACAGCACCGAAAAGGGGCGCACGATGTGGGCGCGGGTGAAGGGGCGGACGGAGAATGCTCTGACGCGGGTGGGATTTCGTGCGGCCTACAATTTTCGGCCTGGGTTTATGCGGGCTATGCCGGGGCAGCGGCATCTTCCGGGGCCCTACAAGGCGATCGGCTGGTTGTATCCGGTGCTGCGCGTGGTGATCCCGAATTATGTGAGCACGCTCGAGGATGTGGGGCGGGCGATGATTCGGTGTGTGACGGCGGGGTATCCGAAACAGATTTTGGAGGCTCGGGATATTAATCAGCTGGCGCGGGGGTAGGGACGTTGATTTGCCTCCGCGCCAGAATTCCGCTGATTGCAGGACTCAAGACGAGCAACTCAGCGTTTGCGCCCTTCAATTCCGCCCGGCTGCACGATGATGATGGGCTGGCCCTGCTGGGGGCACTGGGGTACTCCGAGTTTGTCGGTGACGGTGACAGGGTAACTGCCGTTGGCGGCGTCGGAGGGAACAGCGACAGCAATCCAGCTGTTGGGCGGAACCGCATACCTCGGCTGTGGAAGAGGCCAGTAGTTGGCATTCGCCGGATCGGGCGCGATCATCAGGGTTTCAGCGGACTCGTTGAGCATGATGAAGTAGCCGCCAGGCTCTACGCTTGCGCCGTCGCACGCGGGGCCGGCGACACGGGCGGTTAAGATGATCTTCTGCGTGGTGACGTTGTTGGCGGGCGGGGTGCAGGCGAAGGTGGCATTGGTACCGCCGATGACTTTGGCGGTGGCGGGTGCGTTCGGAGCAACGACATACGAGGGCTTATCCAGCGGCCATGAGGTTCCAGGCGAGGGCTGCACGGTCACCGACGGGCCTTCGGCCTTGTTCATAATCCACTGGAATGTCTCGCCCGGGAAGAGGACGACGAGGGGACTGAAAACATTGAACTGACGTTGCTGCATAACTGCTCCTTTCGGCAGGAAAGCGTGAGGATAGCTGCTGTAGCCAGAGACCGCGGAGCGGGGGTTCCGGGCAACGAAGGATAGCCGCAGTCAGAGGAATCAGGAACCAAACCGCAAAAGCCTATTGGGCAACTATTTTTTAAGGGACTGACTAAGTAACTGCTCAAATTGCGGATTGCCGCGAAGGTTGTCGAATTCCGGGGAGTCGCGGACGATGGAAGCGGAGTAGCCGGCAAGAAGGGATTTGTGCAGCCACTCCAGAGCGTCGCCCGTTTCGCCGAGATCGTTATACACCACGGCAGCATTGAAAAGCAGATCCTTGTTGCCGCGGCCATATTCGAGCGAGAGGGCCAGGTGGGCGGTCGCCTGGGACTTGTCACCGAGGCTGGCATAGCAGGAAGCGACCTCTCCCTGCAGTTGGGCATCGCGGGGATTGACTTTGAGCTGATCGTTCAGCAGGGCTAACTGTTTTTTGTATGCGTCGAGAGCCTTTGGCTGCTGCCCGCTGAAATGATACGCGTCTGCGAGATTGCCCCACAGATCGGGATCGTGCTGGTTATAACCGAGAGCCCGCTGGTAGTTGCTCGCAGCGTCGGCGAAACGCCGAGACTGATAGTAGGCGGTGCCGAGATTGGCGTAAGCGCCTGGCGCGGGGCGCAGCCTGAGCGATTGTTCAAAGGCTGCGATTGCTGCGGGGTAGTCACCAAGGTATAAGTCGGCCGCACCCAGGTTACTGTAATGGACGTAGCTTTCCGGGGCCAGGTTGATGGCTTTCTGGAAGGTTTCGGCGGCTTTTGCGTATTGGGCCTGCTGGAGGTAGAAGATGCCGAGGCGCTCGTAGACGAAAGCGGAATTGGGATTAGCCGCAATGGCATGGCGGTAGGCATCTTCGGCGTCGGAGAGGCGATTCAGCCTGGTAAAAGCATCGGCAACGCCGACATAAGCGCGTTCGGCGCTGGGGTCCAGCTCGACGGCTTTCTGGTACTCCTCGGCAGCCTGCTCATATTGCCCGGTACCTGCATCGATCATTCCGATGCACATATGTCCGTCAGCGCCGGCATTGCCGAGGCTGACGGCTTTGCTGCAATCGTCGCGGGCTTTGTCGACCCAGGTGGTCTGCTTTGTTCCGATGTAATTGAGCCAGTACGCTCTGCCGCGAGCGGCGTAAGCTCTGCCGAAGTTGGGATCGAGGTCGATGGCGCGATTGAGCACCTGAATGGCGTTGTCGATGGCGTGTAGCTGCGTCTGGCGCTCCAAGTATCCCTTTCCCTGAAGATAGTAGTCGTCGGCGACAGGATCGGTGGTGCCGTGGACGGCGAGCGCGGCCCGCTCGTCGGAGCGTAGGTTGATGCGGAGGGCCTGGACAATTTCGTCAGCGACCTGATCCTCGAGAGAGAAGGGATCGGATTTGGGAGCGGTGAGGGTGTGGCTGGCGACGGGCTGGCCGGTTTGGGCGCTGGTGAGGGTCCAGACGACACGATTCATCTGCGCAGATTGCTGGACCTCGAGCTGGAGGGCGAGATTGGCTCCCAGGGCATTCATTGCCTGGCTGGGGTCGGCGGCGCGCGCTCTCTCGACACGGGTAGAGTCGATGATGCGTAAATCGTGATTCTGGGAGAGGGTGGAAAGGCTGGTGGCGAGGGTGGCGGAGAGGCCGTCGGCGAATGCGGTGAGCTCGGGACTGGTTCCATCGACACGCGGGGACAGCACAGCGAGGCGAGGCGCGGCGGTAATGGAGGCCGAGCGGAGATGCTTCCACGAGGCGGCGATGCGGGAGCGCGAGGCTGGAAGGAAAGCGAGAATGGCGACAATGGCGACCAAGCCTGCCGCGAATCCGATCCATTGGGGCAGGGGGCAGGGGGCGGGGCGTGCGGGGGGCGCGGGCGGGACGGCCGCCGTGGCGCACGATATCGAGATCGCGGCGCAGCTCGTTGGTGTCGGCATAGCGGCGGGTTGGATCCTTGCGCAGGGCGTGGGCCACGACGGCGGCGAGCTTGCGGGGGATCTTTACCGGAGGCCGATCCAGATCACCCGCTTCGCGCTCGTTGAGGATTTCGGCGGTGGTAACCGTGATGGTAGAGCCGCGGAAGGGATGCTTACCGGAGAGCATCTCGTAGAAGACGATGCCGAGCGCGAAGATGTCGGCGCGAGCGTCGGGCGACTCGCCGCGGAGCACTTCGGGGGCCATGTAGACGGGCGTGCCGGCCATGACGCGCCGTTCGGAGAGAGTCTGGGTGGTTGCCGTGGCCCAGGCGGGATCGGAGCCGGGAAGGCGGCGGGCGACTCCGAAGTCGAGCAGCTTGACCTGGCCGGCAGTGGTGAGCATGATGTTTTCCGGCTTGACATCGCCGTGGAGAATGCCTTTGGCATGCGCGGCGCCCAGAGCGTCGACGCACTGGAGGGCGATGGAGAAGAAGCGATCGAGGGGCACCGGGGCGCCAAGCTGTTCGCGCAGGGTGGAGCCGGCGACAAACTCCATGATGAGCAGGACGTCGTCCTTCTCTTCGATCACGTCGTAGATGGCGGCGATGTTGGGGTGACTGAGGGCAGAGGCGCGCTGGCCTTCGCGGAGGAAGAGGCTGCGATCCTGGGCGGCATCCTGGTCGCGCGCGAACATGCGCTTGATAGCGACGGGGCGCTGCAGCGCGGTATCGAAGGCGCGATAAACCTCACCCATGCCGCCGGAACCGAGGAGCGCCTCGATTCGGAATCGGCCGATCTTGGCGGCTAGCGGCTCATGGTGATGCCGAGCGGGCGGCGTCCTGACCGGGTTGGGAAAATCCGGCATCGTATGAGTTCCGCGCCAAAGGGGTTGGGCCTCATCGTACCTGCGGTTGCGGCTCGGCAACAAGGGCCGGGCCGGAATTGAGGGTGCGAGCGAAGGGTTCAAGGCGCAGAGTACGGGTACAGAGCACCGGCTTCTCGGGATGACACCGCCCGGTTAGCGGGTGGCGGCTGTTGCTTGTTGGTATTCCTCGTAGGGGCCCTTGAAGTCTTCGATGACACCGTGTTCGAAGTGCCAGATGCGGGTGGCGACTTCGTCGATGAGGTCGTGGTCGTGCGTGACGAGGAGGACCGTGCCCTCGTATTTTTGCAGTGCGATGTTGAGGGCGTTGATGGCTTCGAGGTCGAGGTGGTTGGTGGGCTCGTCGAGGATGAGCAGGTTGGGCTTGAGGAGCATGAGCTTGCAGAAGATGAGGCGCGCGGCTTCGCCGCCGGAGAGGGCGTCGGTGGGCTTGAGGCCTTCTTCGCCGCGGAAGAGCATCTGGCCGAGGATGCCGCGGATGTCTTCGGTGGTGGCTTTGGCGTCGAACTGACGGAGCCAGTCGAGGACGGTGGTGCCGGGCTCGATGACAGCGGTGGTGTCCTGGGGGAAGTATCCGATCTGGACTTCGTGGCCCCACTTCACATTGCCGGCGTCGAGGGTGAAGCCTTTTTCGGCGAGGTCCTTCTGATTGGCCAGCAGCGATTTGAGCATGGTGGTTTTGCCCTGGGCGTTGCGGCCCATGAGGCCGATCTTTTCGCCGCGCATAATGCCGGCGGTGAAGCCATCGATGACGGTGAGGTCGTCGTAAGTTTTGCGGAGGCCTTCGATTTCGGCGACGTATTTGCCGGAGGGACGGTTCTGGTCGAAGCGGATGTACGGACGCGCGATGTTGGAGCGGGCGAGATCGGCGGTTTGGAGGCGCTCCACTTCCTTTTTGCGGCTGGTGACCTGGGAGGAGCGAGTACCGGCGGAGAAACGGGCGATGAATTCGTTCAGCTGTGCGATCTTTTTCTCGCGTTGCGCGTTTTCCGATTCGAGGCGGGAACGGATCTGGGTTTTGGCGAGGACCATGTCATCGTAGCCGCCGGTGTAGGTGATGATCGTCTGATAGTCGATGTCGGCAATGTGGGTGCAGACGCTGTTGAGAAAGTGGCGGTCGTGGGAGATGGTGATGAGGGTGCCCTCGAAGCGGCTGAGGAAATCCTGGAGCCAGTGGATGGAGTCAAGATCGAGGTAGTTGGTGGGCTCGTCGAGGAGGAGGGCCTGGGGCTTGCCGAAGAGAGCCTGAGCGAGGAGGACGCGGACTTTCTGGCCGCCCTGGAGCTCGGACATTTTGCGTTCGTGGAGCTCGTCGGGGATGTCGAGGCCCTGGAGGAGAATGGCGGCATCGGATTCAGCGGTGTAGCCGTCCTCTTCGCCGACGATGCCTTCGAGTTCGGCGAGGCGCATGCCGTCTGCGTCGGTGAGCTCGGACTTTTCGTAGATTTTGTCGCGTTCTTCGAGGGCGGACCAGAGGCCCTTGTTGCCCATAACGACGGTGTCGATGACGCGGAAGGCGTCGAAGGCATACTGGTCCTGCTGGAGGACGCTGAGCTTGCGGGGGCGGACGACGTTGCCCTTCTGGGGGTCGAGGTCGCCGGAGAGGATTTTCATGAAGGTGGATTTGCCGGCGCCGTTGGGGCCGGTTAGGCCGTAGCGGCGGCCGTTGGAGAAGGTAGTGCTGACCTCTTCGAACAGAACTTTAGCGCCGTAGCGCATGGTGATATTGCTAACGGAAATCATGCAGCTCTCAATGAATCAGGGATGCTTCTATTTTATTCGAGGACTGGCCGTCCAGGCGGACTCGCCTCGCGAATTGTCGTATCGAGGGACGAGGCGTGAATGCGATTTTTGGCGCTGATACCGATATTGGAAACGAAGGACATGCGACGAACAAAGGAGCGGTTCGAGATCCGAACGGATACTGCTGAGTTTTGGGCAGGAGATTGGGGAGGATTCGAGAACCTGGTTGAGCAAGATTTTCCTGAGGCGGGGAATTTCTGCTGGTGACCGCAGTGCTGCGTAGTCCGGCAAGGGCAATAATATAGTTGACAAATCAACTCCGAAGAGTTAAAGTCTTTTATATGAAAGACCCAAAAACTCTTCAGGACGCCATAATCTACTTCGCAGACCCCGACAACTGCCTGGAGTACATGGCCGCGCACCGCTGGCCCTCTGGCGTCGTTTGCCCGACCTGTGGCCGCACCGATGTGTCCTTCCTGAAGACCCAGCGGAAGTGGCAGTGCAAGAGCGCCCATGCCAAGCGGCAGTTCACCGCCAAGGTGGGCACCGTGTTTGAGGATTCCCCGCTGGGTCTTGAAAAGTGGCTTCCGGCAGTGTGGATGGTCGCCAACTCGAAAAATGGGATCAGCTCCTATGAGCTTCACCGGGCGCTGGGCGTTACTCAGAAAACCGCCTGGTTCATGCTGCATCGCATCCGCAAGGCGATGGCCAACGGATCGCTCCTGAAGATGGGCGGCAATGATTCCGGCCCCGTCGAAGTCGATGAGACTTTCGTGGGCGGCAAGCCAAAAAACATGCACCGCGAGCGCCGCCTGAGAATGCAGACCGCAGAGAAGGCGAATCAGAAAACCATCGTCATGGGGATGTTGGACCGGGAGAGCCGCCAGGTGCGTGCCCGTGTGATCCCGAACGTGAAACGCGAGACTCTCCAGAATGCCATCCTGAGCCAGATCGAAGGCGGTACCACCGTCTACACCGATGGCTATCCCGGATACGACAATCTGGCGGCGAAGGAATACATCCACGAAACCGTGAACCACGTCGAAGAGTATGTGCGTGGCCAGATTCACACTCAGGGCATCGAAAACTTCTGGTCGCTCCTGAAGCGGACTCTGAGCGGAACTTACGTTGCGGTGGAACCTTTTCATCTTGACCGTTACCTTGACGAGCAGATGTTTCGTTATAACAATCGCGCTACCAAAGACAACCCGCTGAACGATGCTGACCGTTTCTCCGCTCTCCTGATGCAACTTGCCGGGAAACGGCTCACCTATGCCGAACTCACCGGCAAGGTGGAGGCCACGCCCTTCTAATCCGTGGCGGAAGAAGCGGGGTCCGAAGAAATCTCCAGAGCAAGTGTGAACCCGCCTTTTGACAATGCCCGCTCTTTCATTGCGAGAGTCATTGTCTCCAAAGAACTACGCATCTGATCGAAACTGAGAGTCAGCGTGGTGCCGTTAGGACTCGTCAACCATGCCTCATCGCAGGCTGGGCATTTATCCAGCCTGTTCTCTTTCAGCATCCCTCTCGCTTGCCTTTCAGCGGTTGGGACTGATACGGACAGGCCACAGGCTTTACAGGTCAGCGTGAAGGCGAGGATGTCCGACAGTTCCATCAGCTGCTTATTCTGGCGCGTCAATGCTTTAGCCCCCCCCGGTTTCGATTTCGCCGCCCCAAAGAATGGCTAATGAGGAAATCAGGCCGACTACTGCAATCCCGCCCGACACGCCATATTCCAGCGCGTGGTTAGCGGTCTTGCAGGGATAATTCTCGCCGTATCGCATTTCTAGCTCCAGGCAGTCTTCGTTCTGCTTCACAGATGCGAGGTTGATTTCGTTGTCATAAAGCGCGTAGCACAAATAGCCCGATGCGATCACTGTAACCATCAGGCACAACCACGCGGCTGCTCGTAGAGCGTTCATTTTGGGCTATCCGCCTTCTGCTTTGCCGCCTTCGCTTTTCGCTTCTCGGCGTTGGCCTGTTTGTCGGCCTCCATTGCTTCTTTCACCGCCTTCGGATCGGCGCGGAGAATCGTATCCATTGCTTTGTTGAACTTCTTGTATTCAGGATTTCTTGTCATTTCTCGCCTTCACAAGTTTTTTCCTTCTGGCTTTTTCCTGTCTGCGAAGTGCAGCGCTGGAGGGCTCGGGTAATGGCCGCACTGCGATGGTACCCTTCCTTAGCCGCGAACTATTTAACGTGGTGCGGAGATTCCTGAGCATGTGCGCCCTGTCCCATATCCATGTCGCTTCTATGTGATCCCACCATTTGTGCTCCAGAATTGGAGTGTTGGGCCTCCCGCGAGCAATCCAATTCATAAAGGCCGCACGTGTCATACCTACAACCAAGTCGGCCATCTGTAATGCTGGAGTCTGCTTATCATCCAGAGGGCCAACGCTCACCATAGTCGTTCCGAGGACTGGCTGATTGATCTTTATGCTGCGGAATACATCCGCAATCTTCGGATAATCAGACGAATCGTCGATAAAATATGCGACCTGATGACCCTTTGCATTTTTCCTAACCTCGCGAGCGATTTCGCACATGATCTGGCCGTAGGCTGATTCAGTCGGACTCTCCCTGAAGAAGACAGATGCTGCCGGACGGTCGCGGAGAACCCCAGCATAGTCTGATGAGATAACTGCCAATCCAAACCCCACCCAAGGTGCTGAAATCAATATGTTCTCGAAGTTCTCCAGGGCAGTCGCAGCCTTATCGTGAGCTCCGTCCTTATATTTGTCGCGGTAGGGAAAGAATTCTTCGTTAAGCCCCTTGCAATCCGAATAACTAAAATAGGCAATCTCAGCGGTGTTGAGACAGGCATCCCACGCTGGCTGAATGTGCCTAAGGATATTCTCGTTTATCAGGATGCCCCCAACGCATAGGACCTCCTTGCGCTCTTTGTCGGCGCTTTCATCAAGGTAGGAAGTGAGAAGTGGTGAGATCATGGCAAAATATTTCTCCTCAAGATAGCGCGATCCCCAAATTGCGCGAGAGAGAGCGCCCAAATCCAGGTAGACGCGAGGGCGCTTCACGACGCGCCCCCGGCTGCATCCCCGTCACCATCCCCATCGTTCCCACCCCCATCATCCGCCAATGGGTTTGATTCGGCAAGTATATTATTGCCCCGGCAAGTTATTGAAGAGTCACTGGTTCACTGATGAGCATGGGTGGAACGGGGCGTGCTTGCTGCATGGGCAAGGATTTTTGTCTTTGGAGGCACGCAAATGGAAGACTCCCCTATGCAAACGGGATCCCCGGTAGTGAAGTTCATCGCGCCGCTGATCGCGGCCGTCGCGGTTGCGGGGGCTGGAGTGGGCTATGCGGTGCATGAGCATCATGCGGCGGAACAACTGGCGGCGCAGAATCAGCAGGTGACAGCGCAGTTGAGCGCGACACAGAGTCAGCTGAACCAGCTGACGGCGAAGGTGAGTGAGCTTTCGGTGCGCAGCGAGGCACAGGCGGCGACTCCTGCAGCGGCAGCTGCGCCGGCGTCGACGCCCGCGGTCGTGACGGGAGCCAGGGCGGCGGGGAAGCCTCGCGCGAGCCGGGCGGCGGAGCCGCGGCTGACGAAGATGCAGGCGCAGCTGGATGCGCAGGGCAAAGCGATCGAGGAGGCGCAGGGCGATCTTGCGAGCACGCGCACGGAGCTGACGGGATCGATTGCGAAGACGCACGACGAGCTGGTGGTGCTGGAGAAGAGGGGCGAGCGCAGCTACTTTGAATTCGATCTGCAGAGGTCGAAGGCCTTCACGCATGAAGGGCCGGTGGGCGTGAGTTTGAGGAAGGCGAACCTGAAACATCAGTATGCCGACCTAGAGTTGATGGTGGAGGATCGCGACCTGGTGCAGAAGCACGTGAATCTCGATCAGCCGGTGATGTTTTATCAGCCGGACACCGAGCAGCCGATTCAGCTGGTGATCAATGACATCACGAAGGACCACATTCACGGCTATGTGAGCGCGCCGAAGTATCGGAAGTCGGAGCTGGCTTCGATGTCCGGTGATGGCGCAAATCCGGCGAGTGGGGCGGATCAGGGTCAGGCGGCGAACTCGGATGCGCAGTCTGCTGCGTCTGCGCCGAGGAAGAAGCTGACGGTTCCGCAGTAGGAACTGGTTAGGGTTCCGGGTCGACGCCCTGGCCGAAGCAGATGCGATTGTCCTCAGGGTCGAAGAGGTCGAAGTCCTTCATCGCGTAATCCGTTGTTTCGAGGGGACGGTTGATGGACACACGGCGGGCGAGGAACTGGGCGTAAAGGGCGTCGACGTCCGCCACGATGACGTAGGCGGCAACCGGGCCGAAGGCCGCATCGCGCTGAGCAGATGCCGAAGCGGGCCGAGTCCCGTTCGACGATGGAGAAGGTGACTGGGTCCTCCCAGAGAAGCCGGATCTCGAACCCCAGAATGTCGCGGTACCACTCGGCGAGCGCTTTGATGTTGCGGGCGCGCAGGGTGGGGTGGGCACTGAGAAGGCGGGACATGCGCGTTGATGATAACGCGGGTTGCGGACGTTTTCCGGGCTCTTGAGCCGTCCGCTATACTTTGCACTTGCGATGAAGATCCTGGTTTGCATCAAGCAGGTTCCGCAGAAGGATGCGCCGCTGCGGCTGAACCCCGAGGGGACTTGGATTCGGGATGACGTCTCGTGGGAGACGAACGAGCCGGACGCGTACGCGCTGGAAGAGGCGCTACGGCAGAAGGAAAAGCACGGCGGCGAGGTTGCGGTGATCACGGCGGGCCCGGCGCGGTCGCAGCAGGTGCTGCGGGAGGCGCTGGCCAAGGGCGCGGATCGGGCGATTCATCTGGAGGACGACCGGTTTGCGCAGATGGATGCGGCGAACACGGCGCGGGCTCTGGCGGCGGCAATCGAGGGAGAGAATTTCGACCTGATTGTGACCGGCCTGCAGTCTGACGATTTTGGGGCGGCGCAGACGGGCGTGCTGCTGGCGGAGATTTTAGGGATTCCGCACGCGACGATCATCATTGGGATTGAGAAGACCGACACGGGGCTGAAGCTGAAGCGCGAGCTGGAGGCGGGGCATTATCAACACATCGAGATGACGATGCCGGCGGTGCTGACGATTCAGAGCGGAATCAACAAGCTGCGGTATGCGACGCTGATTGGCATCAAACAGGCGAAGATGAAGCCGATGCGGAAGGTGGCGTGGGCGGAGGTCGAGGGGAAGTTGTCGAAGAGCGTGCAGAAGATTGAGAAGCTGTATGTGCCGGGGAGCCAAAAGAAGACGCGGAAGATTGAGGCTCCTGCGGGCGAGGCGGCGAAGCAGGTGGTGGAGTATTTGAAGGAGACTGCACGTGTCCTGTGAGGACGCGTGCAGTCAGGGTTTAGGGTATAGGGATTAGGGTTTAGCGAAACGCGACCGAGCGTGGGCGGTGGTGATTTTGGTAAGCTGGCGGTGAAGTCGCGTAAGGTCGCTAGTTCGATGCGGCGATTCCCGAAAAGCTGATTCTGGTATCGGACGCTCTGAAGGAGAGAGAAGCAAAGATGGCGAATATGAGTATCCCTGAGTTTGAGCGGAACCTGAGCCCGGCGCAGGTGGAGGTGCTCGACAAGCGGCGGCGATGGGGGCTGGTGTTTCAGGTGGTCGCGGGGCAATTCGCATTTTTCGCGGTGCTGCTGCTGTTGTGGACGGGACAGGATTTGACGTATTCACCGGGATGGGTGCATCCGATGTTTTATTTCAACGTGCTGATGGGCCTGGTGGCGGTGGTGTTCGGGCTGTATGGGACGTATCTGCGGCGCGGGCAGGTGCACGAATACTGAAGAGCAGGGAATAGGGAACAGGGAATAGGGAATAGAGAGGATGATGGGGAGCTTCGGCTCCCCTGACTTGTGTATGGCGGATTTGATTCTTGTGGTGGCGGAGCAGCGAGATGCCACCCCAGCGAACCAGCTCGCTGGGGGCCCCGGGGGGAAGCTGAACCGCGTCTCGTTTGAGACGGTGGCGGCGGCGCAGGCGATTGCGAAGGAAACCGGCTGGGCGGTGGAGGTGGTGCTGCCAGGCAGCGGGATTGCGGGGTTGGCGCAGGAGTTGGCGGCGAAGGCGGTGGGGAAGGTCTATGCGCTGGAGGCGGATGCGCTGGCGGCGTATACGTCGGATGCTTATGTTCACGCGCTGAAGACGTTCATCGGGGAGAAGCAGCCGAAGCTGGTGCTGTTTCCGCACACGTATCAGGTGCGGGATTTTGCGCCGCGGCTGGCGCTGGCGCTGGATCGGACGCTGATTTCTGACGCGACGGGGTACAAGTTCGAGGGTGGGGCGCTCAAGTTTACGCGGCAGATGTTCCAGGGGAAGTTTGCGGCCGATGTTTCGTTTGGCGGGGATGCTCCATGGATGGCGACGGTGCAGATTGGGGCGTTTCGCGGGGATCAGGCTTTTTCTTCCGATGGGTCAGTGCCAGTTGAAAGTGTAACGGCCATGGTTGCAGATGGACCGGCACGCGTGACGCCGCATGAGGTTTTCCAGGAAGCAAAGCAAACCGTGGATTTGTCGCAGGCGGAAGTGATTGTGGCGGTGGGGCGAGGGATCAAAGAGCAGAAGAACATGGTGCTGGCGGAGAATCTGGCGGCGGCGCTGGGGGGCGAGGTGGCGGCTTCGCGTCCGATCTGCGACAACGGATGGCTGCCGCTGGAGCGGCAGATTGGGTCGTCGGGGCAGACCGTCGCGCCGAAGCTGTACATCGCGCTGGGGGTGAGCGGGGCGATCCAGCATATTGTGGGCATGAAGGGCGCGCGGACGATTGTGGCCATCAATAAGGATCCTGAGGCGCCTATTTTTGAGATTGCGGATGTGGCGGTGGTGGGGGATTTGTTTCAGGTGGTGCCTGCGCTGACGGAAGAGATTAAGAAGGCGAAGGGCAGCTAAGAAGGCGAAGGGCAGCTAAGAGGCGGCTAGCTAAGAGGCGGTCAGCTAAAGACCGGTTAGCTAAGAGGCGGTCAGCCCGGAGCTGAACTTGTTCTGTTGAGCGTGTGCTACTATCTGCCATCCCCTCCGTTCCCTATGCTGAAAACCCAGGCTGCGCGGAAACCCGAGAATCCGGGGTTGGCGGTGGTGCCTCCGTTGACGGAGGAGGCGCGCGAGGCTGCGATTGGGCGGTCGGCGCTGCGCAAGGCCAGCTTGCGGTTGCTGCCGCTGATCGGGCTGGGGTACGGCATTGCGTACATGGATCGCGTGAATGTGAGCTTTGCCGCTCTGCAGATGAATCGGCAGCTGAACTTTTCTGCGACGGTGTTTGGGTTGGGGGCGGGACTGTTTTTTCTGAGCTATGCGGTGTTCGAGATTCCATCGAACCTGCTGCTGATGCGGTTTGGAGCGCGGCGTTGGCTGGCGCGGATCATGGTGACGTGGGGCCTGATCTCGATGGCGATGATTTTTGTCCGGACGCCGGTCGAGTTTTGCGTGATGCGACTGCTGCTGGGCACGGCGGAGGCCGGGTTCTTTCCTGGCGTGATTTTTTATCTGATGCAGTGGTTTCCGGCCGGACAGCGCGCGAAGGCGGTGAGCCGTTTTTATATCGCGTGGCCGCTGGCGTCGACGGTGATGGGAGGGCTGGCGGGCTGGCTGATGCATCAAGACGGGCGGCTGCATCTGGCGGGTTGGCAGTGGCTGTTGCTGGCTGAGGGTTTGCCGGCGGTGCTGATGAGCGCGGTGTTTTTGCTGGGGCTGCCGGATAGTCCGGTGAAGGCCAGGTGGCTGACGGAGGATGAGCGAGCCTGGATTTTGCAGAAGCTGATGGAGGAGTCTGAAGCGCGCGGGCACGGGCGGCATGGATTGGCGGAGGCGTTCAGCGACGGGCGCGTATGGCTGCTGGGAGGGTTCTTCTTCTGCGTGCTGCTGGCGTGGTATGGGTACGCGTTTTCGGCTCCGGCGCTGGTGCAGCAGGTGACGGGATTGAGCACGACGCTGGTGGGGTTCATCATCGCGGGGCTGGGCGTGGCGGGCGCGCTGGCGATGCTGGGGAACGGATGGGATTCTGACCGCACGGGGGAGCGGTTCTGGCATATCGTGACGCCGCTGGTGCTGATGGCCGCGGGCTACGTAATGGTGGGGCTGTCGGTGTCGCCGATGATTGTGCTGCCGGCGCTGGTGCTGGTGGTTGGGGGCAACGCGGCGGTGCACGGGCCGGTGTGGACGATTCCAGCGGAGTTCTTGCAGGGGAAGTCGGCCGCGGCGGGCGTGGCGACCATTAACATGATCGCGATTCTGGGCGGCTTTGTGGGGCCGTACTGGATGGGCGTGTCGAAGGACGCTACGGGCACTTTGCAGCGCGGGCTGCTGACGATTGCGCTGCCGTCGCTGTTGGCGGCGGGGTTGATGGTGATCCTTTGGCGGAAGTGGCCTCCGGGGCGAATGGCGCTGCGGGCTGACTGACGTCCGGCGATTGAGTTGCGCAGTCTCGTGTTTCTCCCATAGAAATGAGGGTCCGGCATTCACGCGGAAGCGCGGGTGCATCTGAGACTCTGATTCTTATGATTCATTTTCGAAAACCGGTTGATGGTGTGGAGCGGCCGCAGATGGAGGCGGACGTGGTGATTGTCGGCGGGGGGCCGGCGGGGATGGCGTGCGCGCTGCGGCTGGCGCAGCTGATCGATGCGCACAATGCTTCGGGCGTCGATGATCACCCCACCGCGCCAAAACCGGGCGCGTCGGGGGCCCCGACTTCGCCGTTGTCGAAGGAAAACATCTACGTGCTCGAGAAGTCGCGCGAGGTGGGGCAGCACTGTTTGTCGGGGGCGCTGCTCGATCCTCGTTCGATGAAGGAATTGCTGCCCGGGTTTGAGAAGGAAGCGCCGATTGATGCCGAGGTGAAGAAGGAGTCGGTTTGGTTCCTGACGCGCAACGGGCAGCACAAATTGCCGATTGTGCCGCCGCCTTTCCGGGATCACGGAAACTACGTCATCTCGATTAACAAGTTCGTGAAGTGGATGGGGCAGAAGGTGGAGGAAGCCGGGATCACGGTGTTTACGGGGTTCGCGGGGTCGGAGGTGTTGTGGGCCGATGCGAGCCGGGATGTTGAAACCGCGCGCGTGGCGGGTGTGCTGACCGATGACAAGGGTGTGGACAAGGAGGGGCGGCCGAAGGGGAATTTCGAGCCCGGATACGAACTGCGGGCGAAGATCACGATTCTGGCAGAGGGGACGCGTGGGAATTGCGCGAAGGAGGTGATTGGGCGGCTGGGGCTCGAGGATCCGGAGCATGCGCAGACGTACGGCGTGGGGATCAAGGAGTTGTGGGAGATTCCAGCGGGCCGGGTGGCGAAAGGCGAGGTGATTTACACCCTGGGGTATCCGCTGACGGCGAGGGAGTACGGCGGGGCGTGGGTGTATGGGATCACGGACACACTGGTGTCGGTGGGGTATGTGACGGGGCTCGATTACGAGGACCCGCGGACCGATCCGCATCATGTGTTCCAGAGTTTCAAAGAACACCGGTTGGCGCGGCGGATTCTGGATGGCGGGAAGATGATCCGGTACGGGGCGAAGAGCCTGCCGTACGGCGGGTGGCTGACGATGCCTCGGATTTATGGGAATGGGTGGATGCTGCTGGGGGATTCGGCGAGCTTTTTGAATTCGCAGCGGCTGAAGGGGATTCATCTGGCGATCAAGAGCGGGATGCTGGCGGCGGAGACGGCGTTCGACGCGATGCTGAGCGGCGACAGCTCGGCCGACACGCTGAGCGAATACAAGGCGGGGGTGGATCGGAGCTGGATTCGAGAAGAATTGTGGCCGGTGCGGAATTTCCATCAGGGATTTGAGCACGGGATGCTGGAAGGCATGGTGAAGGCGGGGATCCAGCAGGTGTTGCGCGGGGGGAATCTGGGGCCGGATGCGAAGAATCATGCGGGCTACACGCGGATGGAGCGGGTGGACGCGATGGGTCCGGCGGATGAGAAGCGCGCGCAGATGATTGGGAACGCTCGCGGGGATGGGAAGCTGACTTTTGACCGGCTGACGGATGTGTTTCATTCGGGAACACGGCACGATGAAGATCAGCCGGTGCATCTGGTGGTGGAGGATCTGAACATCTGCAGCACGCGGTGTGCGCGGGAGTTTGGGAATCCGTGCCAATATTTCTGTCCGGCAGCGGTGTACGAGATGGTGGAGGCGTCCGCGTCGGACACGGTGCGTCCTTTGTCTGACACGGAGAGTCATTTGTCTGACGCCGTCGGACACGAGCCCGGGAGCGCGCCAACAAAGGAGTTGCGGATCAATTTCACGAACTGCGTGCACTGCAAGACGTGCGACATTATGGATCCGTATCAGATCATCCGGTGGGTTCCCCCGGAGGGCGGTGGGGGGCCGAACTACGACGGGATGTAGCCGGGGAATCAAAGTTTTCATTTACGCCGGCATTTTGTGCATGCCATATTGGTGGTCGGGTCAACCAGAAGCGTCCATGGGGGAATTGCCAACCTGCTGAGGAAACGCTCCTGTTAGAAGTCGTCGCGGGCTGAAGCCTGCCGGCGACGAACGAGGAGTTTCGGATGAGCAGAGGGGTAATGAAATGCCCGCGGTGCTCGGGGTCGGATGGTCTGCGGCACTCGCACCGGCGGTGGTTCGACGCGTTCTTTCGCGTTCTTGGTCTGAAGGCTTACCGTTGCCGTCATTGCCGGAGGAGGTTTTATTCGATGAGGCCTTTGCCGGTAGTCGTGGAACATCCCAATGCCGGGAAAACCGGCTGAAGCTGACGGTTGCCGGGCGCATCGAATAGAGTAGAAGCTCATGCCTACCGTTCTTGACCCAATCCAGAGTGACGCGGCCGGGAAGGCCGAGCGGCTGATCGACAAGCATGGGCGGGTGATCGCCGATTTGCGGATTTCGGTGACGGATCGGTGCAACTACAAGTGCGTTTATTGCCGGACCGGGAATGAAGGCGCTGTGTATGCGGAGCTGCCGATTGCGGATTATCTACGCATTGCGCGGGTGTTTGTGGGGTTGGGGATCGAGAAGATCCGGCTGACCGGAGGCGAGCCGCTGCTGCGGCGCGGTCTGACGGATTTGGTGCGGGAGTTGAGCGGGCTGCGGACGCTCGATGGCGGTGCGCTGGACCTGGCGCTGACAACGAATGGGCATCTTCTGGAGGAGATGGCTGAGCCGCTGCGCGATGCGGGGCTGAGCCGCATTACGGTGAGCATGGACGCGGTGGATGCGGAGAAGTTTGCGCGCATCACGCGCGTGCCGGGCAGCTACGAGCGCGTTCGGGCGGGGATTCGCGCGGCGCAGAAGGCTGGTCTGAAGCCGGTGAAGGTGAACTGCGTGCTGCTGCGCGGTTTCAACGAGGATCAAATCGTGGAGTTCGCGCGGTTCTCGCGAGATGAGGACGTGATCGTGCGGTTCATCGAGTTCATGCCGCTCGAAGAGGATCGGCTGTGGACCCTGGCGTCGGTGGTTTCGATGAAGGAGATTGTGGAGGCGCTGGGGCGTTTTCGGCCGGTGGTGCGGATGGCGCCCAATGCGGCGAGCGAGACGGCGGTGCGATACACGTTCGATGATGGGGTGGGGGAGATTGGGATTATCGCGCCGGTGACCCAGGCATTTTGCGGGGCCTGCAGCCGGGTGCGGCTGACGTCGGACGGGAAGATCCGGACTTGTCTGTTTTCGCAGAGCGATCACGACCTGTATGGCGTGATGCAGCGCGGCGGCAGCGATGAGGACCTGGTGCGGTTCATCCGTCAAACGGTGGAGCAGAAGGAATCTCGGCATCATATCGGGGAGCCGGGATTCCTGAAGCCTTCGCGGAGCATGGTGCACATCGGCGGCTGAGAAGCAGGGAATAGGCAACAGGGAATAGGGAATAGAAAGACCCGTGCGAAGCGTATTCGTCGATCCATATAATGGACGGCGAATCATGCCATCCAGGAAAACTCCTCTGATCTCCAGTCGCAAGGCTCGGCTCACGTTTCTTAGCTTTGTTGTTCCAGGCATTGTGCTGATCGGCGCTTTGACTGCGCTGACGGCGCGGCCTGCGGCAGAGAACCCCAACACAACCGAAGCGGCGCGGCTGAATGCGATTGGCGTGGCGCTGATGAATCAGCAGCTGACGGAAAAGTCGGCGGCGAAGTTCGAAGAGGCGCAGGCGGCCGATCCGAAGTCGGCTATTCCGGTGCTGAACCGGGGGATTGCGCTGCTGTATCTGCAGAAGCTGTCCGAGGCGGAAAAGGCGCTGCGGCAGGGGGGGACGATGGCGCCGGACAATCCGCGGGTCTGGTACAACCTGGGCCTGACGCAGATGGACGAGGCGGATCAGAAAGACGCAATCGAGGACATGCGAAAGGTGGTGGCAATCGATCCCAACGACGCGGATGCGCATTATTTTGTAGGGTCGCTGGATATGAGCCTCGGCGATATGAACGGAGCGATCACGGAGTTTGAGATGGCGTTGAAGCTGCAGCCGCGGCATGCTTCGGCGGAGTTTGGTTTGGCGCGGGCGCTGCAGCGGGCGGGACGCGTGGACGAGGCGCATGAGCACCTGAAGGTTTTCCAGCACTTCACGCAGACGAAGATCGCGGCGCCGCTGAGCGTAGGGTATGGCGAGCGGGGGCACTATTCGACGATGGAGGAGATGACGGTGGCGCCGTCGCCGGTGGGGGCGATGATCCCGGTGCGGTTTGAGGCGAAGGAACTGCCGGGGCCGTCGCCGAAGGGGGATATCGGTGCGGGTCCAGGGGGAGGCGGGTGCATTGCGGACATCTTCGGCCCCGGGCATCAGGATCTGATCGCTATGGATGCCGGGGAGCATGCCATTCGGACGTATCGGAATCTGGGCAACGGGTCATTCGAACTGGTGTCTCCGAATGAAACGGGGCTGGATGCAAGGGGCGAAGGAATCGCATGCGCCGTGGGAGATTTCGACAACGACGGGCTGCCGGATGTCGCGGTGTCGATGAAGCATCAGGTGATTCTGTTTCATAACCTGGGTGGCGGGAAGTTTGAGGATGTGACGGCGAAGGTTGGGATTCAGCAGTTGAATTGGCCGATGGGATTGACGTTTGTCGATTTCGATCACGACGGGGACCTGGACCTTTTTGTGACCGGTTCGGCAGAGAAGGGGAAGGGCCCGAACGTGATGTGGCGGAACAACGGGAATTCGACATTCACGGAGTGGACGGGGCCAACGGGGCTGGCGGGAGAGGGCAGCACGTCGCAGGCGATTCTTTCGGACATCAACAACGACCGCGCGGTCGATCTGGTGGTAGCCGGTTCGCCGTCGGGGCCGGTGATCTACGAGAACCAGCGGGAGGGGCCTTTCAAGCCGGTGCGCCTGTATCCAGACGACAGCGTGCGGGGCGGGGGTGGCATCGCCGTCTTTGATTTCGACAAAGATGGCTGGATGGATGTAGCTGTGACAAGCATGGCTCCGCCCTACGTGAGCCTGTGGCGGAACATTGAGGGGAAGAGGTTCGAGCGGGTGCCCTTGCCAGTGCCAGCGGACGTACTCGGGGCCTGGAGCGCGACGCCGATCGACGTGGACAATGACGGATGGATCGATCTTGCGGTGCTGTTCCACACGGCACACGGGGCGGAGGTGCGCGTGTTCCGCAACCTGGGACCGAAATCCGGAACCCAGGGATTTGAGGATGTTAGTTCTTCGCTGGGGCTTGACGGGGTGAAGCTGGGCGAAGTGCGGTCGGTGATTGCGGCGGATGTGGATGGGGATGGAGCGACGGATTTGATTGTGACGCAGCTGTACTCGCCGCCGGTGCTGCTGCGGAATGTGGGCGGGAACAAGAATCATTCGCTGCGGATTGCGCTGACGGGGCTGGCGGACAACAAAACGGCGATTGGGACGAAGGTGGAGGTTCTCGCCGGCGGGCAGTGGCAGAAGTTTGAGGTTGCGGGCGCGTCGGGTTATTTGAGCCAGGGTTCGACGGAGATTGTGGCGGGGTTGGGACTGGCGGCGAAGGCCGATGTAGTGCGGCTGCTGTGGCCGACGGGGGTTCCGCAGGACGAGATTGATATTGATGCGACGAAACAGCTGGCTCTGAAGGAGCTGGATCGGAGAGGGAGTTCGTGTCCGACGCTGTTTGCGTGGGATGGGAAGCAGTATCAGTTCGTGTCGGACGTGATTGGCGCGGCGGTTGTCGGACACTGGGTCTCGCCGGTGGCGACGAACCAGAATGATCCTGACGAGTGGGTGAAGGTGGGTGGCGACAAGCTGCGGGCGCGGAATGGGCAGCTCCGCCCCGGCGCGCCAACATCGGGCGCGTCAGGGACCCCGATGCTGAGCCTGCGGATTGGCGAGCCGATGGAGGAGGTCAACTACATCGACCAGCTGCGGCTGGTGGCAGTGGATCATGAGGCGGGGACGGAGGTTTATCCCGATGAGCGGTTTTTGAGTGAGCCGCCGTTTGCTTCGGGCAAAACGGTGGCCGTGTCAGACGCGCGGCCGGTGGCGGGTGCGTGGGACGACAAGGGTGGCGATGTGCGGGAGCTGCTGGCAGACAAGGATCACCGGTTCGTGCGGGACTTCACGAACCTGAGCTATGCGGGGTTTGCGAACCAGCACACGCTGACGCTGGATGTGGGGGCGTGGTCGCCGTCGCGTCCGCTGCGGCTGTTGATGGATGGGTATATCGAGTACTTCAGCGCGAGCTCGATGTATGCGGCGTGGCAGGCGGGGTTGCAGCCGGTGCCGCCGCGTGTGGATGTGCAAATGTCTGACGGGGGCTGGAAACGCGTTGTCGAGGACATGGGATTTCCTGCGGGCCTCGAGCGGACGATTGTGGTGGATCTGACGGGGAAGCTGCCGGCGGGCGCGCGGAAGATTCGGATCACGACAAATCTGCAGATCTACTGGGATCGGGTGCGGGTGGATAACGGGCCGGAGGCCGCGTCGGATGTGCGTCGGACAGAAGTGCCGCTGGCGATGGCGCATCTGGCGTTTCGTGGCTACCCGAAACAGATTGAAGGCGCAACTCCGGGCGATTTGACGTACGACTACAACCAGATCAGCGCCACAGGGCCGTTCCTGTGGGCGCGGGGCGTGTACACACGGTATGGGGATGTGACACCACTGCTGCAGCGTATCGACAATCGGTACGTGATTTTTGGGACGGGCGAGGAGATCGACGCGGAGTTCAGCGCGGGTTCATTGCCGGCGCTACCGGCGGGATGGAAGCGGGACTACTTCTTCTACGCGAACGGATTTGTGAAGGACATGGACTGGTGGGAGGCGTCGCCATTTACGGTGGCGCAGATGCCGTTCCATGGGATGAGCCGGTATCCGTATCCGGCGAAGGAGCATTATCCGGAGACGCGGGACGCGGATCGGTACTGGCTGGAGTGGAACAACCGGTATGAGTCGGGCGATCGGCGGCAGCGGTGGTTGTTCGATTATCGGCCGGCGCACGAAATGCCGGTGCAGTGATCAGAGATCAGTGATCGGGAAACTGAGGCATCATCGGACTTTGATGGCGATCAGGATCACGAGCGCGAGCACGTTCTGGGCGAGCAGGGAAATCGTTAGGCGGATTCGGTCGAGGAACGGGTAGCCGGGGGCGCCTTCGGCGATCTTCGCGCTGAGGCGGCGGTAGAGGGAAAACCAGGCGTAGGCGAGGATGATGCCGAGGAAATCGATGACCGCAAGCCAGCCAGGCGAAACGGGCAAATCGCCGGCGAGGACGCGACCGCGATGATGAAGGATGGCGATCCAGCCAAGGATCCAGGGAGAGATCACCAGGGAAGCAGCTTCGACAAGGGCAAGAACCATATAGACGCGGGCATGACCTTCGAACTGACCGTGCCAGGGTCCTAAATCGGGGGCAGCGGTAGCCATCGTTGTAGTCGTCACGGAAAATCAGATGCGAATTTTGGGTCAAAAGTCGCGGTCGTGGTTACGAACCACACTAAATCACTGTTCGCGATAGCTGCGCTGGTAGGTCTGTGTGATGCGGTCGTGCCAGCCGAGGGAATCCTCGTCGAAAACGGCCCAGAGAAAGCCGAGGCCGAGAGGCAGGGCGGAGAGCAGGAGAGCCGCGATACGGCCGCGCAGCTGGGGACGGCTGGGATTCTCGTCATCGAAGGTGCAGAGCGCGATATGGGCGTAGCGCATGCCGGGTGTCGCGTCAGTGAGAGTGAAGAACAAGAGCTGGTAGAGGAGCCAGGTGGCGAACAGAATCGCGCCCGCGCCGATGAGGGCGATGCGGCCATGAGGCAGGCTGGTGGAGCAAATCACGAAGACTGCGCAGAACAGCAGAAAGGCGGAGAGGATCAGGGCGCAGTCGATGAGGGCGGCTTGGGCGCGGTCTTTGAGCGAGGCGACGTGCAGAGGCGTTTCGTCGATGAGCGCGGAGGATGTCTGTGGCTCGGGGATGGGAGGCTCCGTATCCAGGTGAATCGAGCGCCACTCGGGCGGGATGGAAGTGGACGGGTTGGGCGCGGGAGAACCGGATTCGGGCGCGGTTGGGGCAACTCGGAAATCCGTGTTTTCCGCTGGTGAGTTTGCCACGGTCGGTTGTTCGTCGGCAAGCGACATTGGCTCGGAGGCTGCTGGTTGCGCGGACGGGTCGTCTCGCAGGGGTCCTTCGGCGAGACGGGGACGCGCTTTGAAGGGCGCTACGAGTTCGCGGGGAGAAGTGATGACGCTGGCGGGCAGCGGCCGGGTGGGTTCGACGACCGCGGCCTCTAAGGGATCGATCGGAGCGAATTCAGGGTCCTGTGAAAGGGCAGCGCTCTCGATACGCGCTTCTGGCGGGGTGGAGCGCGGGGTGGGCAGCGAATCGCTGCTGACCGAATAGCGGATGAGCGCAGGCTGATACGGCTCGGGGGCGGATTGGGCGGAGGCGGGTTCAGGCTCCGCGGCTGACGGGCTCAGGGTGAGTTGAGGAGGCGTGGCTTCGGAAGGGGGCGCTGAGCGTGCGGAGGCGGGGGACTTGGGGGTGGATTCTGGGGCGGCCTGGGCGGCCAGCGTTTCTCGGTAGGAGGGGAGCCGAGCATAGCGCTCGGCGACGCGAGCGGCGATCGATGTGGGTGAGGCCGCTTCTTCCATGCCAGGCAGCGCGGGCTGATTGGGGGGCACGCGGTTGCGGGTGCGATGGGCGCGGACGCGGGCGGGGATTTCGTCCTTCCAGGGCTGGACGATTGCAGGAGGTTCCGGCTGCCCGGGTGACTGCGCCTCGGGGGCGAGCGAGTCCGGATTGGAAGTTGAGCCGGTCAATTCGTCCTCATTCATATTCTGCACGCATTCGGCGGAGAAACTAAGGGGCCGGAACCGCGTCTGTGAACTTATTGAGGCTGAACCCGGAACAAGAACGACGGTCGCAAGGAAACTGCATGGCGCTTTGCGCGGCGAAGCCTCAGCATTCCGCTTTGCTATGCTGGAGTTGCCGCGCGCAATGAGAATCCGCCTGCTTTGGTGTATCACGCTGTATCTGCTGTTGCAGCCGCGGCTTTGGGCGCAGGCGGTTACCACAGAGCTTCCCCTCGCCCCGCCCTCGCGGGGCGCTGCCCCTGTCAGCTCCGCCGACAATCTGCCTGACGAGCCGAGCCTGCAAAGCACTTTGCCGGAAGCCCACGTGGTGCCGCAGCCGGAGGCCGGCGTGCCGGTCCAGATCAAGGCGAACGATCAGAAGCGGGAGTCTCTGCCGCATGCCAACCTCTATACGCTGGACGGCGATGTGGTGATTTACTACCGCAACTACATCGTGCATGCGGATCATGCGACCTGGAACGACGCGAGCGGGGTGATCGAGGCCCGGGGACACATGATGATCGATGGCGGCCCCGATGATGAGCACTTTATCGCGGATCACGGCACGATCAATGTGTTTGCGAATACGGGCGATTTTTTTGATGTGGTGGGAACGCTGGGCGTGGAGCGCAATCCGCGCGGGCGGATGGTGTTCACGGCGCCGAATCCGTTTGCGCTGACCGGGCGCGAAGTGCTGCAACTGGGGCAGGGGCATTACCGGGTGATCCACGGCACGATGACGTCGTGCCGGTTGCCGCGGCCGGACTGGCGGATCATTGCGCAGACGATGGAACTGAACAACGGCGTGGCGAAGACCAGCAACGGGTATTTCGAGATGTTTCATATGCCGCTGCTGTACTTGCCGTTTGCCACGCATGCGGTGGATGTGCAGCGGGAGTCGGGGATTCTGTTGCCTTACGTCGGCAACAACACGAGCAAGGGATTGATTCTCGGGGAGGGGTTCTATCTGACGCTGGGGCGAAGCGCGGATCTGACATTGGCGTCGCAGTATTACTCGAAGCGCGGATGGGCGCCGAACGGGATGTTTCGATACCGGGGGGCGGGTGAGGATTTCGGGACGGTTCACTTTCACAGCCTGCTGGACCGGGGCCTGGCGAACCCGGGAGGGAAACCGATCAACCAGGGCGGAGTCGATATCAGCGCGGACGGGCGCTATGATTTTTCGCCGCACACGACGGGAGTGGTCGACGCGGAGTATCTGAGTTCGTACATTTATCGGCTGGTGTTTGAGGAAGACTACGCGATCGCGATCAACTCCGAGGTGAAGTCGCAGGTGTTTGCGACGCACGAAGATCACGATTTCTGGGCGAGCCTGCGGGCGAACCGGTACCAGGACTTCCAGAGCGCCGCGGTTGTGGGCGATGAAGTAAGAATCCTGCATCTGCCGGAGGTCGATGTGGAGTCGGCGGACCGGCGGCTGGGCGGCGCGATGAGCGTTTCTCCGGTGTGGTGGGGATTCAGCGGATCAGCCGGGGCACTGTCGCGGCACGACTATCCGAGCTTTCGGACCACGGCAGAGGTTCCGCGGGTGGACTTTTATCCGCGTGTGTCGATGCCGCTGCACTTCTTCGGCTGGATGTTTCGGCCGAATGCGGCGTTTCGGGAGACGTGGTACGGAAAGAGTCAGTTCCCTGTGAATCTGGATCAGATTCCGCAGGTGCGCGCGGCCGGGACTTCGCGGACGGATGCGGAAGCGGGATTCGAGTTGCGGCCGCCGGCGCTGGAGCGCGACTTCAGTTCGCCCTGGCTGGTGCATCTGGTGGGCGGCGAGGTGCGGCACACGATCGAGCCGGAGGTGGAGTATCGATACGTGACGGGCATCAACAATTTTCGAGAGATCCTTCGTTTCGATGACACGGATATAGGCAGCAACACCAACGAGCTGGAGTATGGGCTGACGCAGCGGTTATTTCTGCGGCATGTGGGTCCGCAACCGTGCGAGGGAGATGAAGCGGTGGCATCGCAGAGAGCCAATACCGGGCGGGGTGGTGCCTTGGGGCCTCGTCCGGAGTCGGAGTGTGGAGGTGGGACGCGAGACTGGATCACGTGGCGTGTGGCGCAGAAATACTATTTTGAGCCGGACTTCGATCATGCGATCACGCGGGGGACGCCGAATCCGCTGGACACGACGCTGGATTTTACGGGCATCGATTTTCTGACCGAAGCGCGGCACACAACGCCGGTGATTTCGCGGCTGCGGATGCGGACAACGACGGCTACGGATGTTGAGTGGGATCTGGATTACGACGCGAAGGAGGGGAAGATAACCTCCAGCAACGTGTTTGCCGGGTATCAGCACGGGTTTTACCGATTGCAGTTTGGGGATTCGTACCTCAACGTGCCGCTGGGAACGACTCCGCTGACGACGGCGAAGACGCCGCCGGGTTCGCCAAACGCACCGAACCCGTACAACCAAATCCATATGGCGGCAATTTACGGAGCGGCGAGCAAGCTGGGGCCGAGCTTTGGGGTGAATGCGGCCTACGATCTCGTTCATCAGCAACTGCAGTATGGGGCGGTGCAGACGCAATACAACTGGAACTGCTGCGGGTTCGATTTTCAGTACCGGCGGTTCTCGTTGGGATCGATTCGTGACGATACGGAGTATTTCTACAGCGTGAACTTCGCCGGGTTCTCGAATGTGGGCGACCTGGCGCACCGGATCAGCCTGTTCTGATAAGAGCAGGGAACAGGGAACAGGCAGCGGAGGACGGGGCGGGAGTGCAAACTGCGATAATGAACAGAGCATTTTCGATGGTGACGGCTTAGGGCCGAAGAAGGCGGTTTTTCTGGTGAAGAAGTTTATCTCTGCGGGCTTCGTGCTTGTGATAGCGGCGGCCAGTTGCGCAGCGCAGCAGAATCCCCCCAATCCGGCTCCGCCCGCGACAGCGCCGGTCCCGGCGGCTGGAGGGGCGGCAAGCGCGACGGGAGCGGCGGCTGCGGCCCCGGTCGCAGTACCGGCGCTGGAGCGCAAGATCGAGATCATGATTCGCTCCGAACTGAACGTGCCGCCGCAGTATGAGATCGCGATTGGACCGCGGCAGAAGAGCGATGTGAATGGATATGACACCATCGCGGTTACATTTTCGCTGCCCAGCCAGCCGCAGAAGAAGCAGACGGTAGAGTTTCTGCTGTCAAAAGATTCGAGCACGCTGGCGAGGCTCTCAAAGTGGGATATCGGACCCGATCCGGCGGGGATATTGCCAGCGGACGGGAGGCCGGTGCGCGGGAATCCGGATGCGAAGGTGACGATCGTGAACTTCGACGATCTGGAATGCCCATACTGCGCGCAGATGCATGCGGAGTTCTTTCCGGCGACGCTGGACCACTACAAGGGGCTGGTGAAGTTCGTCTACATGGACTATCCGCTGGTGGAGATTCATCCGTGGGCGATGCACGCGGCAGTGAACGCGAATTGCCTTGCGGCGCAGAACGCGACGGCGTACTGGAATTACGTCGACTATCTGCACACGCATGGGCAGGACGTGAACGGGCCGGACAGAGATCTGGCGAAGTCGACGGGGATGCTGGACAAGCTGGCGGATCAGGAAGGCGCGAAGGAGCAGCTGGACGCAGGGAAGCTGGATGCGTGCGTGGCGAAACAGGACGACAGCAAGATTATTGCGGAGATGAAGGCGGGCGATAAGGTGGGCGTAAATGCGACGCCGACGTTTTTTGTCAGCGGGGAGCGCTGGGCCGGACAGCTGGAGGAACATCAGCTGTGGATCATGATCGATCGCGCGCTGACGGAGCAGGGAATTGCTCCGCTGCCTGCACAGCCGGCGGCGAGCACGCAGCCGGCAGCGAAGCCGGGGCAATGAGCCTATGCAGGGCGAGGGAGGGCATTTATGCTGAAACGTGAGCGCCGCCCCCCGATTTGCGGCGCCGCTGCAGGGAGAACCGTTTGACGTCTCAATCGGATTCATCCGGCGCGTGGGGCGCTGAGCTTTTCAACGGCAAATTCAGGCTCGCAGGGCTGGCGGTGGCGCTGGCTTTTTGCCTCGGCTGCCAAAGGGCGCACGATGCGAACACCGTCGCCACGGTGAATGGCAAGGGCATTGAGCGCTCCGAAGTCGAGAAGATTTACGAGAACAATCTGGGCGAGTCGCACCAGACACCGTCGAAGGTGCAGGCGGAGATCATGCGCCTGAACATCCTGCGCCAGCTGATCGATGAAGAGATCGTGATGCAGCGGGCGGCCAAGCAGAATCTGGTGGCGACGGATGAGGAAGTGTCGGACCGGCTGAACGAGATCAAGGCGCCATTCACGCAGGAGGAATTTCAGAAGCGGCTGGATTCGCAGCATCTGACACTGGACGATCTGAAGCGGGAGATCCGGAGAAATCGCACGGAAGAGAAGTTGTTCAACAAGGAGATCACGTCGCGGATCAACATTACGGACGCCGATATCGCCGCCTACTACAACGAGCACAAGGCGGACTTCAATCTGATCGAGCCGAATTACCATCTGGCGCAGATCATTGTGACGGCCGCGCCGATGGCGCCGCAGCAGGTGGGCAATCTGCAGAACAGCAAGGCGATGAACGAGGCTGACGCGAAGCGCAAGATCGAGATGCTGCACAACCGTCTGGAAAGCGGCGAGGATTTTGCTGCGCTGGCGATGAACTTCTCCGAGAATCCGAACACGGCGGGGAACGGTGGCGACATGGGATTTGTTTCGGAGTCGCAGTTGCGCGGCGACCCGGAGGTCTACGCAGCCATTGCGAAGCTGAAGCCGGGACAGGTCACCGATATTCTGCCGGTTTACGGTGGGCCTTCGAAACAGGTTGCGGGGTACGCGATCTATAAGTTGATCGACCGCGAGGTGGCGGGGCAGCGGCAGCTGAATGATCCGCGGGTGCAGCAGACGATCCGGCAGCAGTTGCGCGACAGCCGCGAGCAGTTGCTGAAGAACGCGTTTCTGGAGATGCTGCGCGACCAGGCGCGCGTGGAGAATTACTACGCGGAAGAGGTTTTCAGGAACGGGGCGCAATAAGGACTAGCCGTCCAGGCGGACGCGCTTCGCGCAATCAATCCTGAACCTCGGAACCCTACTGCTAATCTAAACACTGTCCCACTCAGCAATTTCATCCCCTTGCATTCTGTGGCGTTCCCGCTGCTCTGCAGAATTCTCAGGGATTGTGCTGGGCTCCACGCCTGAGAAGGGCGGCGGAAATTACTCTGCGACGCGGACGGTCTTTTGGCGGAACTGCATTACGACGAGGCCAACTGGAAGCCGAGCCATAACCCGTGGCTGGTGGCACTGACCGTCACCCTGGCGACTTTCATGGAGGTGCTGGACACCTCGATCGCGAACGTCGCGCTGCCGCACATGGCGGGCACGCTGGGCGCCAGCCAGGAAGAGGCCACTTGGGTTCTGACCAGCTACCTGGTCTCGAGCGCCGTGATTCTGCCGATCTCGGGATGGCTGATGGCGCGCATGGGGCGGAAGCGCTTCTACATGACGTGCGTGATGCTGTTCACGATTTGCTCCATGTTGTGCGGGCTGGCGACTTCGCTGCCTCTGCTGGTTTTGTTTCGCGTGATGCAGGGGGTCGGCGGTGGAGGTCTGGCGCCCAGCGAGCAGGCAATTCTTGCCGATACGTTTCCCGTGAGCAAGCGCGGGCAGGCTTTCGCGGTATATGGGATGGCAGTGGTGGTGGCTCCGGCGATCGGGCCAACGCTGGGGGGGTGGATCACGGACAACTTCAACTGGCACTGGATCTTCTTCATCAACCTGCCGGTCGGTCTGCTGTCTCTGTTCCTTACACAGCGCATGGTGGAGGATCCGCCGTATCTAAAAGAGGAACAGTCGCGGACCGGCCGCGTGGATTTTATGGGACTGGGATTGATCTCAGTCGGCGTCGGCTGCCTTGAGTTCGTGCTGGACAAGGGACAGGAGAAGGACTGGTTCGGCGACCCGAACATCACGGCATTTGCAGTGATCGCGGCGTTCACGCTGGTGACGTTTGTCTGGTGGGAGTGGCGGCACGAAGATCCCATCGTGGACATCCGGCTGCTCAAGAATCGCAACTTTGGGACGGCGGTGTTCCTGCAATTTGTGCTGGGCATGGTGCTATTTGGGACGACGGTGTTGATCCCGCAGTTTCTCCAGGTCCTGCTGGGTTATACGGCCGAGCGGGCGGGGATGGTGTTGTCGCCGGGGGCGCTGGTTCTGATGTTGACGATGCCGATCGCCGGGCGCCTGGTCAGCTCGGGGAAACTCGATCCGCGGCTGCTGGTGGCCATTGGCTACGCGATCACGGCGGTGGGTTTGTTCAATCTGACACGGCTCGATCTGGGTGTGTCGTTTGGCCAGATTACATTGTGGCGCGCCTACCAGGTCATGGGGCTGTCGTTTGTGTTTATCCCCATCAGCACACTGAATTATCTGGGCGTGCCGCGCAACAAGAACAATCAGATTTCGAGCTTCTCGAATTTCGCACGCAACATCGGCGGTTCGGTGGGCACGGCACTGCTGACGACATTCCTGCAGAGGACCACGCAGACGCACATCGCAGCTCTCAGCGCGCATGTTGTGCCGGGAAGCCTGCAATATTCGCGCTTTGTGGATATGACCCGCGATGCGCTGACGCGGCTGGGGCAAAGCAGCGATGCCGCGAAGCAGTTTGCCATTGGGGATGCCTGGCAAACTCTCAACCGGCAGGCGCAGATGTTGAGCTACCAGAATGCATTTTGGGGGCTGAGTCTGATCATCGCGTGCCTGATCCCGCTGCCGTTCATCATGCGGCGCCCGCCGCGCCGGCAGCCGGCGCCGGAGGAGATGGGCGGGCATTAACGCCGCGTGAAAACGCTTGAGACCGCCGCTTTTGGCATATCCTTAATGGATCGACGATGGATTTCGAAAACCTTCGGACATTTCTGGAAGTCAGCCGCCTGAAGAGCTTCTCGCGAGCCGCGCAGAAACTGCTCCGTACACAGCCGGCCATTTCCGCGCAGATTCGTACTCTGGAGCAGGAGATAGGCGCTCGCCTGTTTGACCGCGATGGCGGCAAGGTGACGTTCACCGCCGCGGGCCGGCTTTTCGAGCCGTTCGCCGAATACTGCGTGGAACGGCAGAAACATATTTTGCTGGCCATTGCCGAGCAGGAGCGCTCGCCGCGCGGCGAGCTGGCGATCAGCGCGAACGAGGCGACCCACCTTTACGTGTTGCCACAGGTATTCGCTCAGTTTCGGCGGCAGTATCCGCGAGTGATGCTGAGCGTGGTGCGGGCGGAGCGGTTGCGTACGCTGGAGAATGTCGCGAACCGGGAGGTGGATTTCGGTGTCGTCTCCATGCCGGTGCGCGACGGGCGGCTGATCGTAGAGCCGATCCACAAGGATGAGCTGGCTCTGGTGGCGCCGCAGGGGCATGCGTTGGCCGGCCGCGGGACGGTGCGATTGCAGGAGGCTGTGAAGTATCCGCTTTTGCTGCCCGCGCATGGGCGGCGGCGCGAGCAGCTGGACGAGCTTTTCCGCGTGAATGAAGTTGTGCCGCGAGTTGCGATGGAAGTGGAATCCAGCGAAATGCTGAAGAGGTATATCGAGGTGGGGTTGGGGCTGGGATTTCTTCCCCGCACCAATATTGCGGAAGAGGAACAAGCAGGCGCGCTGTACCCACTGGCACTGGATGGCGTCCGTTTGGCGCGGGACCTTGCGCTGGTGTTCCGCAAGGATCGGCAGTTGTCGAAGGCGGCCCAGGAGTTTCTGGAGATTGCTACCCAGCCCTTCAGGAAGCGCGATCACGAGACCGGCTCCCTGCGGGCCCGTAGTGCCGTATGATTGAAAACGATGTGAATTTCATCCAGCCAGCATGCCCGTTGGCGTCTTCCTTGTGATAAGTTTCAGCGTGGCGTTGTTTTGCTCCGGGATGAGTGTGCCGGGGCATCAGGACTTCGGAGGAGTTGAGAATTGGGAAAGAGCATGGTCCCGAGGCGGCTGTTTTTCACCAAGGGTGTGGGAAAACACAAGGAACGGCTGACCTCGTTTGAGCTGGCATTACGCGATGCCGGCATTGCGGCGCAGAATCTGGTGCGCGTATCGTCAATTTTTCCTCCGCAGGCCAAACTGATCGGGCGCAAAGAGGGGCTGAAATACCTGAGTCCCGGTGAAGTGGTCTTCGCGGTCGTCGCGGAAAACTCCACCCGCGAACCGCATCGGCTCGTGGCGTCCAGTATTGGAGTGGCGATTCCGAGTGATCGTAACACTTACGGTTACTTAAGCGAGCACCACAGCTTTGGGGAAACGGAAGAGCAGGCCGGAGAATATGCCGAGGAGCTAGCGGCGGAGATGCTGGCGACTACACTGGACGTGGATTTCGACCCCGACAAGAGCTGGGACGAAAAGAAAGAGATTTATCGCATCTCGAACAAGATTGTCCGTACCCTAAACGTCACGCAATCGGCGATTGGAGACAAGCGCGGGCTCTGGACGACGACGATCGCGGCGGCCATTCTGATTTTCGAGTAATCGGAGGCAGAAATTGAGCGGGGCGTGGGCCAAATGGCCTGCGCTTTTTGCTTCTGCTGGCGATTCGTAACTGCAGAACGCACAAATATGACGGGAAACAGCACATTTCGCGTCGGACTGGTCCAGATGAGCTGCGGACCCGATCCGGATGCCAATCTGGAGAAGGCCATGGAGCGGGTGCGGGACGCGGCTCGCCTGGGAGCCGACGTTATTTGTCTGCCGGAATTGTTTCAGGCGCAATATTTTTGCCAGCGCGAAGACATTGCTCTGTTCGATTTGGCTGAACCAATTCCCGGACCCGCCACAGAGAAGTTAGGCGCTGTGGCCCGGGAAGCGAAGGTAGTGGTTATCGCATCACTCTTTGAGCGCCGTGCACCGGGGTTGTATCACAACACCGCTGTCGTTCTCGAAAATGACGGAAGGATCGCCGGGCTGTATCGCAAAATGCACATCCCCGATGATCCGCTGTATTACGAGAAGTTTTATTTCACGCCGGGGGATCTGGGATTTCGTGCATTCGACACGTCGGCGGGGCGGATTGGAACGCTGGTGTGCTGGGATCAGTGGTACCCGGAGGGCGCGCGGATCACGGCTTTGCAGGGCGCCAATGTTTTGTTCTATCCGACGGCCATTGGATGGCACCCGCGCGAGAAGGATGAATTTGGGGCCGCGCAATATGACGCGTGGCAGACGATCCAGCGAGCGCATGCGATTGCGAACGGAGTGTATGTAGCCACGGTGAATCGCGTCGGCGTAGAGCACGGCGATGTGCGCGGGAACCGTGTGGAGGGTCCTGGGCTGGAGTTTTGGGGGGGATCGTTCCTGGCAGATTCATTTGGGCGGGTGATCGCGAAGGCGGCGCATGATCGGGAGGAGATCCTGGTCGGGGAGATCGATCTGCGCAAGATGGAGGACACGCGGCGCAACTGGCCATTTCTGCGCGACAGGCGCATCGACGCCTACGGCCCCATCGTCAGCCGCTTTCTGGATGGCGACGGCGAATGAGGTATTTTGCCGTGTTTGTTTAATCCTTTGGATTTCTCGGGTCAGCTCTCTTTATAGTCCAGGGCGTTCTACACATTGCTTCGCCCAATATGGCGGTTGCAATTGACAGGGTTTTCGTCGGAGCAAAGAAGGCCCTGCTGCTGCGCGACGGTTATGCCAAGAAACGCACCGCCTCGGCGATTACTGGAGTTTTGTACATAGGATTTGGGGTATTTTTCGGATGCTTATTGGTTCGGTCGCTTCTGTATGCGCGGTGATGAGATGAGCTTATATAACACGCCGCGCGCGCTGGGCTACCGGATGCCGGCCGAGTGGGAACCACACGAAGCGACGTGGATTGCGTGGCCGCACAATCCGGAAGACTGGCCCGGGAAATTTAAGCCGATTCCCTGGGTCTACGCGGAAATCGTGGGGCAGTTGGCACGGGTCGAAGACGTCCACATCCTGGTGGATGACGCTGCGGCAGAAAAGCGGGCACGCGGCGTTCTGAACAAGACCGGTGTGAATTTATCGCGGCTGCACTTCCACGCGTGGCCGACGGACCGGGTTTGGACGCGGGATTCGGGACCGATTTTCGTAAAAAGGAGCATCCAGCGACAGCCGGATTCCGAAAATACGGATCTCGCGCTGGCGCGCGAGTTTTCTGCACCAGTAGCTGTTACAAATTGGAAGTTTAATGCCTGGGCGAAGTATGCGGACTGGCATCTGGACGACAAACTTCCTGAAAAGGTGGCTGAATTGCTGGGAATGCCACTGTGGATGCCGACCGTGGAAACATCGAACGGCCCGCATCGCATAGTGCTGGAGGGCGGATCCATCGACGTGAATGGGGCCGGCACCCTGATTACGACAGAAGAATGCCTTCTAAGCGAGGTGCAGCAGCGAAATCCCGGGGTCAGCCGCGACCAACTGGAACAAGTGCTCCACGATTATCTGGGAATCGACCAGGTGCTGTGGATGAATCGTGGGATTGCGGGCGATGATACGCACGGGCACGTCGACGACATCACGCGATTCGTGGGACCAAACACAATTGTCACAGTGGTTGAGCCGAATCGCGAGGACGAAAACCATTTGCCGCTTGAGGAGAATCTGGATCGGCTGAAGTCGGCGCGCAATCTCGACGGAAAGCCGTTTGAGATTGTCGAATTGCCGATGCCGCCTCCGATCGTCTTTCGGAGGCAGCGTCTGCCGGCGAGCTACGCGAATTTCTACACTGTCAACGAGCTTGTGCTGGTTCCAACCTTCAACCGTTCCACCGATCGCAGGGCCCTCAGCGTTCTCTCGGAGGTGTTTCCGTTGCGCGAGGTGGTGGGCATCTACTGCGGAGATCTGATCTGGGGGCTGGGCGCGCTGCACTGCATGACCCAGCAGCAACCAAGGGCTGATGCGCCATGACTGCGGATGAGCTTTTGATGCAAGCGGCGCTCGAAGAGGCGCGTGCCTCTGCTGAAGCAGGAGAGGTCCCCATCGGTGTGGTGGCCGCGATCGAAGGGGAGATCGTTGCGCGAGGGCAGAATCGAGTCCTGCGGGACGTGGATCCAACGGCGCACGCGGAGATCGTAGCTATGCGCGGCGCTGCGCGAGCGATCGGGAATTACAGGCTGGTTGATTGCGAGCTCTACGTCACGCTGGAGCCATGTGCGATGTGTGCGGGAGCGATGATTCACGCACGGCTGGGGAGACTGATCTATGGGGCCGCCGATCCGAAGGCTGGCGCTGCGGGATCGGTCCTCGAAGTATTGAATCATCCGAAGCTGAATCATCAGATGGCGGTGACATCGGGAGTTCTTGCGGAGGAATGCGGAGGACTGCTTCGTGAATTCTTCCGCGAGCGGCGCTGAGGGGCTCAGCCTACACTGGAGTGGATGACACTTTCAGTCAGGATGGTTGCAGTCGACATTGACGGGACGCTGCTGCCGTCTCCGGGGACGCTGGTGAGCCCGCGCAACTGTCGCGCGCTGCGGGATGCGGAGGCTGCAGGGATTGAAATCGTCATTGCTACGGGCCGACGCCAGGCCTATGCGATGCCGTTGATCGAGCCTGTCGGCCTAAAACCGGAGACAGTGTTCATCACCTCGAATGGAACAGTGACGCGAACGATGGCCGGGCAAGGGATCGATCGGTTCCTTTTGCCGGTCGAGACCGCGCGTGCGCTGTGTCCGGCGCTGCGGCCGTTTGGGACGACGGTGTTCACCTTCGATCGGGAGGGGCCTGGCGAACTCGTCCTCGAGTCAGTGGAGGCGCTGAACGCGCGCGTCTCTCTTTGGGTCGAGGCGAATCGGCCGTGGATTCGCGAAGTGCGTCCGCTGGAGCGAGCTTTCGACGACGGCGAGGCTCCGGTGCAGGGAATGGTTTGCGGCGGCGTGGAGGAGATGCGGCGCGCAGAGGAGTGGCTGACGAAGAGAGATCTGGCTCCTTTCATTGAGATGCATCGGACGGAGTACCCCTCGCGGGATCTGACCATCCTCGACATTTTGCCGCCGGGTTGCTCGAAGGGCGCGGCGCTGCGACGCCTGGCGAAGCAGCGGGGTTTGGCGCCGGAGGAGGTTGTAGCCATCGGCGACAACTGGAACGACCTGGAGATGCTGGAGTTTGCGGGTCGTCCGGTGGTGGTGGCGAATGGCGCTCCTGATCTGGTCGAGCTGGCGCGACGGCGGCGGTGGGAGATTGCGCCGGCCAACGACGAGGATGGAGTGGCGGCGGTGATTGAAGCCCTGCTGGCGGCCGAACATTCTGATGTTGGACCGGCTACGGGTGTAAATCCAACATTAGTAACCAGTTACCGTCTGGCGGGGAAGTGAACGCTTTGGCTTGGTTCTGCGTCTGAGAATGGTAGAGTAGAGAGAAATGCGCCGCTTCGGCAGAGGATCGTTGTGTGTCGCGCTGACCTTGGGGTGCCTGGGGACGGCGGCGCACGCCGCTGAACACATCACGCTTAGGAACGGATTCGACCTTTTCTGCGATCATCGCGAAGCGAATGGCCAGAAAGTGCGGCTGTATGTGGATGCGGCCGGGTCGAGCTTTCTGGAGGTCGATGCTTCCGACATCGTTTCGGCTGAACAGGTTGACTGGCCGAAGCCGGTCGCAACCGAGGTGCCGAAGACCACGGCGATCGCAGCGAGAGCGGCCGTGCCTGAGAAACTGTCGGACGCGGACCTGCAGCCGATGCTGACGAGGGCGGGGACGACGTACAACGTCGACGCCGATCTGCTGGCGAGCGTGGTGCGCGCGGAGAGCGGCGGTCATGCGCGGGCGGTGAGCCGCGTGGGCGCGCAGGGATTGATGCAGCTAATGCCCGGAACGGCGAACGATCTGGGCGTGGCCGACAGTTTTGCTCCGACGGAAAACATCCGGGGCGGAACGGCTTATTTGGATGCGCTGCTCAAGAGATACAACGATAATCTGGCGCTGGCGCTGGCCGCGTACAACGCTGGCCCGGCGGCTGTGGACCACTGGCATGGGATTCCACCCTATCGGGAAACCCGCGCTTATGTGGCGCGCGTGATTCGCGAATACAACCGGCGCTACGCGCTGCGGCACCCGGCTGAGTTGCGGTCCGCGGTCACGCGGTGATGCCCGTTTGCCCTTCCTTTCTTTCCGTGGAGTTCTGATTTGAAATCGAACAGAAACCGGATTCTTGCGGTCATCGTGTTGCTGGCGGTGGTCGCGCTGGTTTGGTTCGGACGTCATCGCATTCATTTTGACTGGCAGGTCTTCGGGCAACAGTTGCGCATGGCGGACTGGCGCAGGATTGGGTTTGGGCTTGCGGCCATTTACATCTGCTATGTCGTGCGGTCGGTTCGATGGGTTTGGCTGCTTCGGCACAAGAAAAAGATGGGGCTGCTGTCGCTGCTGGGCACGCAGGTGATCGGCTTTACCGCGGTTGCGCTGATCGGGCGAGTGGCGGATCTGGTACGGCCTTATCTGGTGGCGAAGAAAACGGGTCTACCGCTGAGTTCGCAGATTGCTGTTTATATCGTGGAACGACTCTTCGATGCGGGCTCGATGGCACTGATCACGTCTTCGGTGATCCTGCTGGCGCCGGCTGGTTCGTTGCCGCATCCAGAGATCTTGAGAAGGGCCGGATATTGGGGACTTGCTCTGACGATTGCGGGCGGGCTGTTTTTGTTGGCGGTGCGGCTGTGGGGCGACAAGGTCGCGATGCTGATGGGAAGCGCATTTGGGCTGGTCTCCAAAGGCTTTGGGCGAGCGTTGGAGGAGAAGATCCAGGCCTTTCATACGGGGCTGGACACAATGCGGTCGTTCTCCGATTTCGCAGTCACGACCGGGCTTTCGCTAGGGATGTGGCTGATGATTGCGTTCGCGTATCTCGAGACGACGCTGGCGTTTGTGGCTAGCCCGGAGCTGGCGGCGATGACGCCGGCGAAAGGCGTTCTGCTGATGATCGTGAGCGGCGGCGCGAGCGTGATTCAGTTGCCGGTTTTGGGCTGGTTCACGCAAATCGGGCTGGTCGCGGGGGCGATTTCGAAGTTCTTTGGAGCTGCTCCGGAAGCGGCGACGGGCTGCGCGGCGACGCTTCTGCTGGTGACTTTCCTCGGAATTGTGCCTGTCGGGTTGATTTGGGCGCGGTTCGAGGACATCTCGCTGAGGAAAGTGACCGAGGAAAGCGAGCATGCTGGGGAAGAGCTGGCGCATTCGAGCGGAGTCGGGGAAAACGCGGTCGGCTGACGGCGGCGAAAAAGTGACCCTCCCGAAAAACTCGCGTTGACTTGTTTTCAGCCGTTTAGCGAGGCGATGGCCCTGGATACCTCCGGGATGTGACTTGGATTCTGTCAGATGGATACCTGGCTGCCTTTGCGTCAAGCTCGGCCTTTGTTTGATTCAAACTCGGCTTTGTCGAGGGTTAGATGATTCAGGCGGTGTCAGATCCGACTCGGCTGTGTTTGCGTCACACTCGGCTGCGTTTGACGGGGACTCGGCTGAGTTTGCGTCAAAGGCGGCCGGGTTAACTGCAAACCTGGACGGGTTTGATAGAGACTCGGCCTTGAAGTCAGAGCACCGGGCACAGAGACCGAGAGATCCTTCGGCGGCGATCAGAAAGAGCTGACATGCGCGCCTTGCGCATGGGGTCCTGGGACCCGAGTTCGGCCTGGAACGAAAAAGGACTCGCGATGGCGAGTCCTTCTTCAGGTTTCATTGATAGTGTTACGCGTGCTGCGTGCGATCGCAAGAAGAAAGTGCATCGCGGGGAAACTTAAGTAATGGGTGGTGCGTCTGAGCCCACTCAAGCCAATAGCAGGCTTGAATGGGGCACCCACATTATGGTTTCGCCCCTGTGGTGTTGTTCGCTACGGATGTGGCGATGGGGGCTACTGGGGCGGCTGCGCCGAGGATTCGCGTCATGCTGTTGTTGCTTTTGTTCGTGATCCATACGCTTCCGGCGCGGTCGATGGTGATGCCGGAGGGCGTGGAGAGCGATGGGTCAGTGAAGCCGGTATAGGCTGGTGAGAGGGCTACACCGGAGTTTGCGAAGAGGCTAATGCTGTTGTTGCTGTTGGCGGTCCAGACCTGGCTGGCTCCGTCAATGGCGATGGCGGCGGGCGATATCAGGCCACCGGAGTCGCTGGCGTTTGTGCCGATCTGATTCAGCAAGGTGCCGGAGGCGTTTGTCTCTTCGAGGGGCGAGGTGCCGGAGCCGATGGTCCAGGTGTCGCCAAAAGAGTCGATGGCGAGGGCGATGTTTTGACCGGGATCGGCTGCGGAGGTGACATCGCCGCCGTTATCGTTGAGTTCGCTGATACCTCCGGTTCCGTCGACGATCCACACGGTGTAGAAGCCGCTGCTGAGGGGGATGGTCTGGGTCGCGGAGGTGGTGTTGAGGTTGTCGTCGGTCAGAACGGCGGAGCCAGTGATGGGTCCGGAGGTGGTAGGAACGAAGTCCACGGCGAGGTCGCAGGCTGCTTCCGGGGCCAGGGTGGCCGGCGGAGCTGACGGAGTGAGCACAGGGCAGGTGGTGGATGCGTCGAGGGTGAAGTTGGCGGAGACGCTGGGATTTTCGCCGGTCGCCGGAGTCAGGAAGGTCAGCGGGGCATTGCCAATGTTTTTCAGCGTTACTGTTTTCGGGCTGTCGGTGCTTTGATAGCCGACGGTGGTGTTAGCGAAGGTTAAGTTGGGCGGAGTGGCGAGGGGCATCTCATCCACTAAATTGCTGTCGTAATCGGCGACATAGACGTTGCCCCTTCCATCCACCGCCAGGCCCTCGGGTTCGTTGAAGCCGCCGTCGCCCAGGGTCGTGACGCAACTGGAGGTGGTACAGCCGGGGGGCATCTCCTTCACCGTGCCGGCATCGGTGACATAGATGTTCCCGGCGCCGTCCACGGCCACGCTTGTGGTGTAGTCGAAGCCGCCGCCCACGTTGACGACGCAACTGGATGAAGTACAGCCGGAGGGTATCTCTCTAATCGTGCCGTTAAAGAAGGTACCGGCGAGATAGACGTTGCCGCTCTGATCGACCGCCATGCCCAGGCCGGTGACGTGGTCCATCGCGGTGATGCAAAAGGATGAAGTGCAACCCGGCGGTACTACCTTCACCTCATTGTTGCCGTAGTCGATGACAAATACGGTGCCGTTGCTGTCCACCGCCATGCCAGAGGGATGGAAAAAGTCGCTATTCAACAGTGTGACGCAACTGGAGGAAGCGCAACCTGGCGGCATCTCCTTCAGCGTGCTGTTCTCGTCATCGAGGACATAAACGTTGCCGCTGCCGTCCACCGCCACGTCCCGGGGACCGGCGAAGCCGCCACCCAGGGTTGTGACGCAACTGGAGGATACGCAACCGGGGGGAATCTCCTTCACCAAGCCGTTGCCGGCATCGGCGACATAGACGTTGCCGCGTGCGTCCACCGCTAAGCCATCTGGGTAGTTAAAGCCGCCGCCGATCGGCTGGATGGCCGGATTGCCCGGGAAGACGAGTTGCGGGGCCTGGCCGGTTCCGTCGACTAACGCTGTTGCGATCACGCCGGTGGCGTCGGACAGTTGCACGGCTCCGTAGCGCGCACCGGCGAACTTCGGTGCGAGTGACATCCACTGTGCAGGAATCGCCGACGTTGTAAGTATGGCTGGTCCCGTTGGTATCGCAGGTACCGGTGCCGGGGTCGGTAAAATCGAGGCCCGTGGCGCCCTGAGTGAGTGCAGACGCGGTGATGCCGCTGTCGCCGGCGATGAAGTTGAGGTAGAAGGTGAGGGCGGTCGATGTGGCTCCCACGGCAACGGTGCCGAAGTTTACTGCGCGCGAAATAACCTCCTCCACCGCATTGTTGCCGGTATCGGCGACGTAGACGTGCATGCTCTGGTCGACCGCCACGCCTTTGGGCGCGTTAAAGCCGCCGCCCAGCCCCGTGACGCAACTGGAGGAAGTACAGCCTGAGGGTATCTTCTTCAGCGTGTTGTCGCTGGAATCGGCGACATAGACGTTGCCGCTGCCGTCGGCCGCCACGCCGTAGGGAGTGTCGAACCCCCCGCCGAGGGTGGTGATCGCGCAAAGGTGGTTGGTGTAATTGGCGGAAGTGCAGCCTGAGGGCATCTTTTTGACCGCGTTGTTGTTGAAGGGATCGGCGACATAAACGTTGCCGTCCCGGTCGACCGCCACGCTGGTGACGGCGTGGAAACCGCCGCCCAGCGTCGTAACGCAACTAGCCGAAGCGCAACCGGGGGGGATCTCCTTCACCGCGGTGTTTCTGTAGTCGGCGACATAGACGTTGCCCAGTTCGTCCACCGCCAGTCCTTCGGGATAGCTGAAGCCGCCGCCCAGCGTTGTGACGCAACTGGACGAAGCGCAACCGGGGGGCATTTCCTTCACCCAACTGTCACCGTGGTCGTTGACGTCGGTGACATAGATGTTGCCGTTGAGGTCCACTGCCACGCCCCAGAGGTAGGTGAAGCCGCCGCCCAGGGTTGTGACGCAGGCGGACGAGGTACACCCGGGGGAAATCACCTTCACCGCGGCGTTGCCGGCATCGGTGACATAGACGTTGCCGCTGCTGTCCACCGCTACGCCCAGGGGATTGCTGAAGCCACCGCCGAGCGGCGTGACTGGACCGGCGAAATATGCAGCCTGGGCGTGGAGCGAAGGGAGGGCCAAGCCGGCGAACAGCGTTCCCAGAAGAAGTCCTGCCGCCAGCCTCTTTTGATATTTAGGTTGCACCGTGTTCAGCCGTGAGAACGACAGGGCTGCGGCGGACTCCGGAATGGGGGCTGCAACGGTGGTTTGGTCTAAGCTCCTCCTGGTGCCGCAGGCTCGCACAGCGTCGACCGTCATCCCCACACCTCCGACCCTGCCCAGGGTTTCTATGGGGCCGGTGCTGATAACGAGAGCGCAGCCTGGAAGTCCGAACCAAGCCTCGTCGCCTCGCCTGGTCCGCTGCCCGTTTTTGGGGGAAACACGCAAGTATAGATACGACAAGTGAAGCCGTTTCCCTGCCGGTCATTCCCTGATTTTCGGGATCCTGCAGATGCACGGCGGTCCTGGCGTCCTGCCTTTGAAGTTCATTGAGTCATTCGACGGAATCGAAGTGGCTCGAAGAAGGCCCTCAGGGGCTGAAGCCCATTCGATTTAGGGCCATTTACGGCACGACCAAGGTCGTGCCCTGTCACAAAAGCGGCTCGTTCCGGCATTTTTCCGCAAGCTGTGAAGCTGTGTCCCTTCAAAACAGCGGCTTCATCAGAGTTTCCCTAAGGTCGTGCGCCGAGCTTGTTATTTTGCAGGGCTGCGATGGCGGGTGTGACGACGGGGGCTGCCGCGCCTACGAATTCTGTGAGGGCGTTGCCGGAGCCGTTGTTGTAGTCGGGGACCCAGACGTTGCCGGAGGGGTCGATTGCTAATTGTTGGGGTCTGCTTAGACCGCCCTGGAATCCGTTGCTGCCGGAAAGCGCGTTGGCGTTGGAGTCGAATTCGCCGATGCTGTTGTTGAGGGTATTCGCGGTCCAGACGTGGCCGACGCCGTCGATGGCGATGCCCTGGGGATAATCGAGGCCGCCGATACCGGATGAGTAGGCGAGTTCTGCGCCGCCGGAATTGAATTTCGCGAGGCTGTCAGTGATGCGGCCTGTAACCCAAACGTTGCCGCCGGCATCGATGGCGACTGCGGTGCCCGACTCTACGCCGTAGTATGTGCCGAGGGTTGCGCCGATGGGACTAATTTTTTCGATGGTGTTGCCGTCGGTGTTCGCGACCCAGATGTTGTCGGAAGTGTCGATGGCGAGGGCGCTGGGGCCGTCCATGCTGGCGCTGGTAAAGCTGGTGCCGGAGCCGCAGGAGGTGAACTCGCTAATGCTGTTGGCGTTGTAGCCCTCGTTGGGGATCCATGCGTTGCCGCCGGTGTCGAAGGCAATGCCGGCAGGAAGATTGAGCCCGCCGCCGGTGCAGGGGCTGGAGGGGTCGGCGTAGAGGAAGCTTTCGTTTCCGAGGTAAGGAGCAAAGTCGAAGACGGTGAGGCTGTCGTAGTCATTGGCCAGCCAGATATTTCCGGACGGGGCAAAGGCGATGTAGGAGGGGCCGGAGATGCCGCCGCCACTAGTGATCCCTACGCCGCATGAACTGGGCTCGGCGCCGTTGCCGGTAAAGCCGTCTTCGGGGCCGGGCACGCCGTTGGAGTTGTATTGCGAGATGCAAAAGGCGGAAGCGTTGGCGACCCAGACGTAGCCGTTGCCGTCGATGGCGAGGCCGAGGGGTCCGTGGAGGGAACCGCCGCTGTAGGTGATGGCGAGGGTCCAGTCATTGGGGGCGCCGCTCAGCGAGGGTTGGAAAGGCGCGGTGGAGGTGGAGAGGCCCCACAGCGCGGAGACGTTGGCACTGGGGTTGTGGGCGATGTTGATGGCGGCGGTGGCGGTGTCGGACGGCGGATTGCCATTGTTTTCGGCATTGCTGAACAGCGTGCTGCAGCCGGCGGAACCGGGGCCGCTGGAGTTGACGCAGGCGGCAAGGATGTTGGCGAGGGTGTTGATTTCGGATTGCGGTACTGATCCGTTGCCGCCCTGGGTGCTGGTTTGCGCGAGGCCGGTGCCGAGGTTGACGAGATTGAGTGTACTGGCGGCCGCGTTGGCCATGCCGGTGGCGGCCAGGTTGGAGTTCGAGCCTGACATGTCAGTGGCGTCGGTGGCGAAGCCGGCGAGGGCGTAAGCGGCGGCGACGGTGGTGACTTCGTCCATCTGGATGGAAGGTGGCAGGTTGGAGAAGCTGTTGGCGGATCCGCACTGACCGAGGACGGCCATGAGTGCGGCGGCGAAGTTGGGGCCGAAGCCTGAGTCACCGCCGACGGCATAGAGATAGACCTGCTGGCCGGAGTTGCAGCCGTAGTCGCCGGAGGCGATGGTGAATCCGCCGGTGGCGTTGGTGGTGACGTAGTAATTGCCGCTTCCGTCCTGGTGCGTGTCGCCTGTGGTGTTGTCTGTGTTGACGAGCAGAGAGCTGGACTGCTAGCCGTAGTTGCCGGTGGCGAGGGCGAAGAGGTAGACAGCGGCTCCATTGATGGGTTGTTGGCCGCCGTGGACTGTGCCGTGGAGGGGGACATTTTTGGCGGCAGCGGGTTGGGGAATGGATGCGGGTTGCTTTTTTGCAATGGGTGCTGCGGCGCAGCCAGCGAGCAGAGTTGTGCAACCGGCAAGCAGAGTCCAGGCGAAACGCATGGTCTTACTCCATTCTGGTGATGGAATTCTGGAAGGATCTCGGACCCGGGGACGAAGGAGAGTGCAGAGTAGCACGGAGGTCTGCGGCGCAGCAACGCGGCGGAGCTATGCTGCGGTTTTTCGTTTTGCGCTTTTCTTTTGCTTCGCGGGATGATCGGCGGTGGCGAGGCTCTTGCGGAGGGCGTCCATGATGTTGACGACTTTGGCGCGCGGCTGCGCTGGCTCTGGCTCGGGGAGGGGTTTGCCTTTTCTCTTTGCGTTGACGAGTTTTGCGACTGCGGCTTCGTAGTCGTCCTTGTAGGCGGAGAGATCGAACTTCGAGGTGCTGGCGTGGATGAGCTGCTTCGCGAGGTTGAGTTCCTGCGCGTTGACGGAGGGCTCTTTCACGCCGGAGAGTATGGACTTCGGGTCGCGCAGCTCTTCGGCGTAGCGAAGTAAGTAGAGCATGAGGCCCTCTTGTTTGGGATCGGGAGGCGCGCCGATGGCGACGAGGTGCTCGCGGCCGCTGAAGGCGATTTCGCCGATGCCGAGCGTGGCGGTCTGCTCCAGAGCTTCGCGCATGACGGTGAGGGCTTTGGCTTGGGTGTCGTCTTTGGGCGCGACGAAGTACGGACGGTCGAAGATGGTTGCGGGCAGGTCATCCGCTTTGACGAACTGCTGAATCTGCATGGTGGTTGCGGTGGGGAGGCGGAGGGACTTGAGCTCGTCGGGATCGATCTCGATGTATTTGTCGCGGGCGTACTCGTAGCCTTTGACGATGTCGGCATTGTCGACTTCGCCGGATTCGTCGATGTTGCGGTGGTGCACGCGCTGGTGGGTGCGGCGATCGATGAGGTGGAATTCAACCTGGCGGCCGGGATTGGTAGCGGGGAAGATGCGGACAGCGATGGAGACGAGGGAGATCTGAATGGATCCGGACCAGGTAGGACGTGCGGGCATTGCGGCTCCTTCGAAAACAAGTATGAACTACGATGCGGAGTATGAGCGGACAGGCGCGGGTTGCGGTTATCACGGGCGGGGCGCAGGGGATTGGGCGCAGGACGGCGGAGCTGCTGGCGGAGCGCGGGTGGCGGATTGCGATTCTCGACTTGCAGGAGCCTGCGGCGACGATTCGCGCCATCGAGACGCGGGGTGGCGAGGCGCTGGGATATGTGGGAGACGCCTGCGTCGAAGAGGTGGTGGATCGATTTACGGAGGTGGTGTTCGAGCGCTACGGACGGGTGGATGCGCTGGTGAACAATGCGGGGATCAGCCTGATTCGCGCTGCGGAGGAGACGACGGCGGGTGAGTATCGGCGGGTGATGGAGGTGAATTTGGTGGCGCCGTTTTTGATGGCGCGTGCTTTTGGGAGAAGGATGCTGGAGGCGCGGCGGGGCTCGATTATTAATGTTGCTTCGATTGCGGGGTTGATGGCGGTGTCGGATCGCGCGGCTTATAACGCGTCGAAGCATGGGCTGATTGGATTGACGCGCACGCTGGCGGCGGAGTGGGGCGGCCGCGGCGTTCGCGTGAACGCGGTTTGTCCGGGGTGGGTGAAGACGGAGATGGACGCCGCGGATCAGGTGGGTGGGAGTTACACCGATGCGGACATTACGGGGCGTGTGCCGATGGGGCGGTTCGCGAGTCCGGACGATGTTGCGCGGGCGATTGCTTTTCTGGCGGACGAGGGGGAGAGCGGGTTTGTGAACGGGCACACGCTGTCGGTGGACGGCGGGTGGGCGGCGGATGCGAGCTGGGAGTCGGTGCGGCTGCGCAAGCGCTGACCGGAGAACCTCTGATTAAGTGGCGAACCATCCCGCGGGGGCTAAAGTCCGTACGATTTGGCTGGTTGTGCGGCACCTGAAGCCGTGCCCCTTCAAAGCTGCGCGCCGAAGAGCCGGAGAAAAGCTGGACAGCGTGCGGGAGAGTGCATGGGCGGAGTTGAGACTGTGCTGTTTTCCCAAAATTGGTGCAACACAGTACTTCGGGGTGAACGCAGAATCGATTCGCATTGACGTTCGGGCCGCAGGGGAGTCTGCTTCTTGCTATGGGGTGAACCTGGCCGTCTCCGCATTGGGGGTGTGGGTTTTTGGGGGCTAGATGTGAAGCCGTGGCCCTTTAGGACCGAGACTTGGTCGGAGGCTGACTAGAGGGTGCGGCGGACCGCACGGCGGACGGTGTCGGTAGTGACTCCGTAGGCGGCGTGCGTGACCCATTCGCTGATGCGCTCCTGGGTGGGCTGCTGTCCGGGAGGGGCGGTGAGGCCGAGTTTCGGCAGCAGCGATTCGTGGGTGATGCGGTTGAGGGTGATGCCGAAGGCTGCGCCGCGCCAGGCGGCGAGGGAGGGCTCGACTTCGACGAGCGCGCCGTAGACGGCTCCGGCGAGGGCTCCGAAGATGAAGTGGATGCCCTGGAGGGCGAGCTCGCGTTCGCGCTCGGGGAGGCGGCGGTGGGCGACGTTTTCGGCGAGGACGACGGGGGGTGGAGTTTGGCCCTCGGTGCGCGGCGGGAAGATTTTTTCGGCAATGATTTTTGCGCCGGATCCGGCGAGGCCTCCGATGAGTCCGGCGAGGGCGCCTTTGGCGATGCTGCGTTTGCGGTTAGTCGTGCTCATGGTGGGTAAGATGCGTTGTGGACAAAGATAGTCCTGCGTGGGTGGGCTGACAATGGTGCTCGGGGAGCTGGGAGCCTGGAGCTGGGAGCCTGGAGCTTGGAGCGACGAGGCAAGACGAGCATCGGTGCGAGCTAATGGACCGAACTTGCGCTGCTAGAATCGATGGAAAGCGATGAAATGTCCCTATTGCGGGTTTGGGCAGGACCGCGTGATCGATTCGCGGGAGAGCAGGGAAGCCGACTCGATCCGCAGGCGGCGTGAGTGCGAGAAGTGCGGGCGCCGGTTTACGACGTACGAGCGCATCGACGAAATCCCCTACATGGTGGCGAAGAAGGATGGGCGGCGGGAGAAGTTTGAGCGCCGGAAGGTGCTGGAAGGGCTGATGCGCGCGTGCCAGAAGCGACCCGTTTCGGCGGTGAAACTGGAGCAGGTGGTGGATGAGGTGGAGACGTACGTGACCGAGTCGACGGAGCGGGAGCGGACGACGGCCGAGATTGGGGAACTGATCATGGATCGGCTGAAGGGGCTGGACACGGTGTCGTATATCCGATTCGCCAGTGTTTATCGGGACTTTAAGGATGTGGGGGAGTTTAAGGAAGAGCTGGAGCAGTTGTTGACGCATCATTCGGATAAGGGGAAGAAGGGGAAGGGCTAGTTGCAGCTAAGAAGCGGTCAGCTAAAAGGCGGTTAGCTAAAAAGCGGTCAGCGAGAAGCCGTTCGTGAGAAGCGGTCGTTTAAGGAGAGAAGTGGGGAAGACGCATACGATAACGCTGATTCCGGGGGATGGCATTGGGCCGGAGGTGACCGATGCTGTGGTGAGGATACTGGAAGCCACGGGTGTGAAGTTCTCATGGGAGCGGTTCGCTGCGGGTGCGGGTGCGTTTGAGAAGCATGGGGAGTACATCCCGAAGGAGTTGGTTGCGTCTATCGAGCGGAACCGGGTTGCGCTGAAGGGGCCAGTGACGACGCCGGTGGGCGGGGGATTTCCGTCGATCAACGTGACGCTGCGGAAGAAGTTTGAGCTGTACGCGAATTTTCGTCCGATTAAAAATTTGCCGGGGCTGGAGACGCGGTATCCGGGCGTGGATTTGATCATCATTCGCGAGAACACCGAAGGGTTGTATGTGGGCCTGGAGCATGAGGTGGTGCCGGGGGTGATCGAGTCGCTGAAGGTCATCACGGAGAAGGCGTCGACGCGAATAGCGAAGTTCGCGTTTGAGTACGCGGCGAAGCATGGGCGGCGGAAGATTCACGCGATCCACAAAGCGAACATCATGAAGATGTCGGATGGGTTGTTTTTGCGGTGCGCGCGCGATGTGTCGAAGGGGTATCCGGACATTGTGTACGGCGAGCACATTATCGATAACACTTGTATGCAGCTGGTGATGAATCCTTACCAGTACGACACGCTGCTGCTGGAGAATTTGTACGGGGATATCGTCAGCGATTTGTGCGCGGCGTTTGTGGGTGGGCTGGGATTGGTGCCGGGCGCGAACATCGGGGCCGAGGCTTCAATTTTTGAGGCGGTGCATGGGTCGGCGCCGGATATTGCGGGGAAGGATATTGCGAATCCGACGGCGCTGCTGCAGTCGGCGATTTTGATGCTGCATCATCTGAATGAGGCGGCGGCGGCGGACAAGTTGATGGCGGCGCTTGAGAAGACTTATGTGGAGAAGAAGACGCTGACGCGGGATGTGGGCGGGTCGGCGGGGACTCGGGCGTTTGCGGACGGGGTCATTGCAGCGCTGGGGTAGAACTCACTACAGAGAGCACAGAGGACACAGAGGGGAAAACAATGAAACCTGGACGATTGGTTGCGGCGTGCGTGATCCTGCTGGCGGTGGGCGGGTGCAAGAAGGAGAGCGCGGGGACGGGTTCGGCTCCGGTGTTCACGACGATTGACTGGTCGACGGCGGGTGCGATTCAGGGGACGGTTCATTATGTGAAGTCGCCACCGAAGGCGATTGAGATCGACATGAATCAGGATCCGGCTTGCACGCTGGGTCCGACGCTATACAGCGAGCAGTATGTGGTGAGCAATGGCGGGGGTTTCGGAAATGTCTTTATCTATATAAAGGATGGGCTGGGGAACCGGGTGTATGCGGCGCCGACCACGCCGGTGGACATCGACCAGAAGGGCTGCCGGTATGTGCCGCATGTGGTGGGGGTGATGGTGGGGCAGCCGGTGCGGTTCACGAACAGCGATCCGACGATGCACAACGTGCACATGGTGCCGACGGTGGCGGGAAACCAGGCGGTGGATATTTCGCAGCCTCCGGCGAATGGTGCGAACGGTGCGCAGGACGAGCGCACGTTTAAGTCGCCGGAGCTGATGATGCCGGTGCGCTGCAACAACCATCCGTGGATGCAGGCGTTTATTAATGTGTCGGCGAATCCGTTCTTCGCGGTGTCGGATGTGTCGGGGCGGTATTTCATCAAGGGTCTGCCGCCGGGGACTTATACGCTGGTGGCGGATCAGGAAGAGTTGGGGCAGAAGATCGCTACGGTAACGGTGCCTGCGAAGGGGACGGTGACGCAGGACTTCACTTATGGGAATGGGGCGGGAACTACGCAGCCGTGACGCTGGGCTTTCCCAAAATGGGTGAAGGCAGTACTTTCGGCTGAAGCGCAGATGGATTCGTATTGATGATGGGACTGCGGGCGAGCACGCTTCTTGCTGTGGGGTGAACCTGGCGTGCCTTCGGGGCGCTGTTTGGTGCGGTGCGGATCCAGGGGTGATTGCGCCGCGGGTCCAAGTGGATGGCAGTGCTGGTCGGGGCTGGTGCGGGGTCAGGGTTCGGAAGCCTTAGGTCCGGTAGCCGCTCTGCGTTGCGCGTACTCTTGTGCACACGATCATCCCCAGTAGTTGTCGGGTAGGTTCACGACGATCGGATCCGGCGTGCTGCGGACTACGATCCAGCGGAAGGGATGCTCCTGGGAGGGGTTGATCTCCATGTGGGGCGTCCATGCGGGGACGTGCAGGAAATCGCCGGCGCGGACTAAGGCTTCGGTTTCGCCGTGTTCGCCCCAGCGGACGAGCGACTCGCCTTCGAGAACATAGACAACGGTTTCCTGTTTGCCGTGATGGTGGATGCCGGTGCGCGCGCCGGCTTTTACGAGGAAGGTTCCGCCCCAGAGGCCGGTGGTGATGCCGTGGTCGTGGTCGATGGCTGCGAGGCGGAGCGAGCCTGGGGTTTGCGCGGTACCGGGGTCGAAGGCGTCGGGGTGGACGGCGGTGAGGGGAAGATAGTCGGGCAAAGTATGTTCCTCCCTATGCAAGATGAGGGGGTGTGGGAGTGGGATTCATGCGGGCGGGGTAAGGAGCCGCTTCGCGCGCGCACCACCTCCAGGTAACCCTTCCGCGACGCAATGATCAACGCCGTGGCACTCTGGTGCTGCTTGGCGTTCACATCGGCCTTAGCGTCGAGTAACGCTCGCACTACCTCCGGGTGATCATTCTCCGACGCAATCATCAACGCCGTGACGTCGTCGTCCCGCTTGGCGTTCACATCGGCCTTGGCGTCGAGCAGTGCCCCCACTACCTCCAGGTGGTCATTCTCCGACGCAAACATCAACGCCGCGTCCCCTTGTGCACTGGGCTGTGTTTCTGCCAGAACGCCCGCACCAAATTCCTGCTCGGTGATGGGACTCCCGTCGTTTCCGTTCGCTACTTTATGGAGGGTGATTGTGATTTTCGATGGTGTTGCAGCCGTCTCGTCAACTGTGAACTCCTGTCCTTTCATGTAGTAGTATTTGCCCGGAATGCCGTACCTGACCTTGATGAAGTATTTCCCAGCCGACGCCCGGACACTCTGCTTTGTGCCATTGGGTACTTCAATTTCGCTGGAGGTCGGGCCGATCAGTTTCGCTAGGGCCGGCTCGCCGGACTGGTTATCAAATGAAACGGTATTTTGCGCACTCGCTGGAATGATCGAGGCAAACAGAATTGACAGCAGCAGGATGATTTTTGCAGCGGGCCGGGCGGCCGTGGTGAGCAGCGACTGAATGTGAACGGGGCTCTTGCGCGTGGGGTTGGGTTCAAGCGCCAGCGACGGGCAGCGTGGCGGCAGCCAACAAGAAATATTACGCATTGGGCGCCTCCAGGTCTGGAGGGCAGTGGGTCAGGGATCGACTCGGCCTTCCGTAGGCCCCGTACTTACCCAAGGATATGGCTCTTACTTGACCAAAAAGTCAGTGACGGGCATCACAAGTGGAAGTGGTGCTGCATCCGGGCCAGCCAATCGGGGCTGAGTCGTAGTGGAGTGAGAGCCCGCTGAGGATAGGCGTTGGATAAGGGCGGGCGCTTCGCGCTCTCCCGGGTCTCAAAGGCGAGATCCGGGCCAGCCAGGCGTGCAGGATTTCAGCGGTTCGAGTGTGCGCCCACAGGGGCTGAAGCCCCAATTACTTTTGGGCTTCTACGGCACGACTGAACTCGTGGCCTTATACAAAAGCAGAGCGCCTCAGCATTTACACTGTCGTCATAGCCAATGGGCAGGCCGCTTTTTGAGTTGGTGCGGCTGGTGGCGTGTATCTGAAGAAGGCGACGGCGATGCGGCAGAGGGTTGGGATTTTGGGCGCGACCGGGATGGTCGGGCAGCGGTTCATTCAGTTGCTGGAGAACCATCCGTGGTTTGAAGTGGCGTGGCTGGCGGCGAGCGACCGGTCGAGTGGGAAGCTGTACGGCGAGGCCGTGCGGTGGAAGCTGGATACTCCGCTGCCGGAGCGGGTGGCTGCGATGCCGGTTTCTCCTGCTGCGCCGGAGGGAGCGCCACGGGTGATCTTCGCGGCGCTCGACGCGGATATTGCGCGGGAGTTGGAGCCGCAGTTTGCGGCCGCGGGGTGCGCGGTGATCACGAACTCGAGCGCGTTTCGCATGCAGCCGTCGGTGCCGCTGGTGATTCCGGAGGTGAACGCGGACCATCTGGCGCTGGTGGAGAACCAGATGTGGCGGAAGGAGTCGGGCGGGTACATCGTGACGAATCCGAACTGCTCGGCGATTGGGTTGGTGATGGCGCTGAAGCCGATCGTGGAGCGGTTTGGGGTGGAAGCGATTTTCGTGAGCACGATGCAGGCGGTGAGCGGCGCGGGGTATCCGGGCGTGGCGTCGCTGGATATTTTGGGGAACGTGGTGCCGTTCATCAAAAATGAAGAAGAGAAGATGGAGGCGGAGACGCTGAAGCTGCTGGGGCGGCTGAATGGGCGGGTGGTGGAGCCGCTGGCGGCGAAGATGACGGCGCACTGCAATCGCGTGGCGGTGGAGGACGGGCACACGGAGAGCGTGAGCATCAAGCTGGGGAAGAAGGCGACGCGCGAGGAGATGATTGCGGCGTGGGCGGAGTTTGTGCCGCTCAAGGGGAAGGATTTGCCGACGGCTCCGGAGCAGCCGGTGGAGTTTGTGGCGGCGGAGGATCGGCCGCAGCCGCGGCTGGACCGGATGCGCGGGGCGGGGATGGCAGCGACGGTGGGACGGCTGCGGCCGTGTGGACTGCTGGACTGGAAGTTCACGGTGCTGTCGCACAACACGATTCGCGGAGCGGCGGGCGCTGCTTTGCTGAACGCTGAGCTGCTGGTGTCGCTGGGCAAGCTCGATCCGGTGGCAGTTCCGGCATGAACCGGCTGGTGGTGATGAAGTTCGGCGGGACCTCCGTCGAAGACGCGGCGGCGATTCTGCGCACGGCGCAGATTGTGGCGGGTCGCGTGGCCAAGGGGCTCGAGCCGGTGGTGGTGGTGAGCGCGATGGCGAAGGTCACGGACCTGTTGTTGTCGGCCGCGGCCACGGCGGCGAAGGGGGATCGCGCGAGCGCGCTGGCGATCACGGAGCGGCTGCGGATCCGGCATCACGATACGGCGACACAACTGGCTCTGGGGCGGGAACTGCGCGAGGATCCGCTGGCAGCGACGCGGTCGGACAGCGAGCTGACGGCGACGCATGCGTGGATGGAGAAGGAGTTCGATGGGCTCGAGGAGATTTTGCGCGGGCTGGCGGTGGTGGGCGAGCTGACGCCGCGAATCAGCGACATGATTGTGTCGTATGGGGAGCGCATTTCGAGCCGCATGATCACGGAGGCGTTCACGCGCTGCGGGCTGAATGCGGTGTATGTCGACGCGCGGCAGTGCATTATTACGGACGCGCAGTATGGCAAGGCGATCCCGCAGGACGCGCTGATTGAACGGCGGCTGAAGGAGCAGGTGGTGCCGCTGCTGGCGGAGGGGCGGGTGCCGGTGATGGGCGGGTTCATCGGATCGACGGAGCAGGGCGTGACGACGACGCTGGGGCGCGGCGGGTCGGACTTTACGGCGGCGCTGGTGGGCGGCGGGATCGATGCGGGCGCGATTGAGATCTGGACGGATGTGAACGGCATCATGACTGCGGACCCGCGGGTTTGTCCGGACGCGCTGCGGGTGAAGACGATCAGTTTTGAAGAGGCGGCGGAGCTGGCGTATTTCGGCGCGAAGGTGCTCCACCCGGCGACGATTTTGCCGGCGGTGAAGAAGAACATCTCGGTTCACGTGCTGAACTCGAGGAACCCGGAGAACAGCGGAACGCGCATCACGGCGCTGGCGACGCACTGCCGCAGCCCCTTTAAGTCGATCGCGGTGAAGAAGCGGCTGACGATTATGGATGTGGTGGCGAGCCGGATGCTGATGTCGCATGGATATCTGAAGGCGATTTTCGACGTTTTCGACAAGCACAAATGCCCGATCGACATGGTGTCGACGTCGGAGGTCAGCGTTTCGATCAGCCTCGACTCCAACGAGAAGCTGCCGGCGGTTGCGGCTGACCTGAGCAAGCTGGCGGATGTGAAGTACGAAGGGCGCAAGGCGCTGGTGTGCATGGTGGGCGAGAATATTCGAGGGCAAAACGGCATTGCGGCGCGGGTGTTTCAGAGCGTGCGGCACGTAAATCTGCGGATGATTTCGCAGGGGGCTTCGGAAATCAACATGAGTTTCATGGTCGAGGAAGATGATGCGGATGAGGCGGTGCGGTCGCTGCATGCGGAATTCTTCAGCGATCCGGATCCCGCGGTCTTCGATCTGGAAGCGATAAGGCAGGGAGTAGGGAGTAGGGAATAGGGTTGACCGGGGGAGCGAGGGCGAAGAAATGCTGTTCCTGGTACTGGGACGTGGCAGGACGGGCAGTCTGGTGGCGGAGGTGGCGCACGAGCGCGGCCATGGCGTGCGCGTGGTGGGCGAAGAGGAGAATCGCAACGCGGCGGCGCTGACGGCTCCGGTGCTGGCGGGATTCGATGCGGTGATCGACTTCACGACTCCGGAAGCGGCGGTGCAGAATATGCGGGCGTGCCTGGCGACCGGGGCGCGCATGGTGGTGGGGACGACGGGGTGGTATTCGCATCTGGACGATATGAAAGCGCTGTGCGCGCGGCGGGGTGGGGCGCTGGTGTACAGTCCGAATTTTTCCATCGGAGTGCATGCACTGTTCAAGGTGGCGCGGCAACTCGCGCTTGCGGCGCCTGGGTATCGTTTCAGCATCACGGAGACGCATCACGCCACGAAGAAGGATGCGCCTTCGGGGACAGCGCTGTCGCTGAAGAAGATTCTCGAGGCCGCGAGTCCGGGGCTGGATGTGGAGATTGCGTCGAAGCGGGAAGGCGAAGTGGCGGGCATTCACGAGATCGAGGCGCGATCCGAAAACGATTCTATTTTGGTGAAGCACGAAGCGTTTTCGCGCAGAGGGTTTGCGGAGGGCGCAGTGCGGGCGGCGGAATGGATCGAAGGAAAGACGGGCTGCTGGGATTTCGAGGAGATCGTGGGGAAAGTCGGCTAAGCGCGCAGCTTTCGCCGGTGTAGACTCGACATGATATGAACCTGCAGGGCTGCGGGACGGCGTTGGTCACGCCGTTTCGCGCGGACGGCAGCATCGATGAGCGGGCATTGTACGACCTGGCCCGCTGGCAGGTGGAGAGCGGGATCGACTGGCTGGTCGCCTGCGGGACCACTGCTGAAACCCCCACGCTGGATGAAGGCGAATGGCTGGAAGTGATCCGCATTGTCGCGGATGCGGCGGGGGGCCGCGTGCCGGTGTGGGCCGGGTGCTCGCACAACGCGACGAAGCAGGCGGTGGCGCGGGCGCGGACGGCGGCGCAGGTCGAGGGCGTCACGGCGATTCTGACGGCGAATCCCTGGTACAACAAGCCGACGCAAGAGGGGCAGTTTCAGCACTTTAGGGCGGTCGCCGAGGCGGTGAAGCTGCCGGTGGTGCTCTACAACATTCCTGGGCGCTCGGCGGCGAACCTGGAGCCGGCGACGGTGCTGCGGTTGATTGAGGCCGCACCGAATATCGAGGCGGTGAAGGAGTCGAGTGGGAACCTGGTGCAGATCACGGAACTGATCACGCAGGCGAGGAAGGATTTCAGGGTTTATTCCGGAGACGATGGGATGACGCTGGGCGTGCTGGGCGTGGGTGGAAGCGGTTTAATTTCAGTGGTGTCGAACATCATTCCGGCCGAGATGGCGGAGATGGTGAAGGCGGCGCTGGCCAATGAGTGGACGACGGCCCGGCGGATCAACAGGAAGTATTTCCGGCTGATGCAGGGAATTTTCAGGGAGACGAGTCCTGGGCCGGCGAAGGCGATCCTTGCGATGATGGGCAAGCTGGAGGAACATTACCGGCTGCCGATGGTTCCGGTTTCGGCGGGAACGCGGGCGTTCCTGGAGCGGATGGCCGGGGAACTGGGGCTTTTAGTGCACGGGCCGAAGATGGAAGGGGATTTGCACGTCTACTGAGCTTCTCTGCGCCCTGGGCGGCTTCCTATTGACATTCTGCAGGAGAGGCGGGATACTGGCTCCTATAGTCATTCGATAGGAGAAGTGGCCGGGCCGCGTGGGAAAGAATCAGACCAATCTTTTGCAGGGCACGCTGGATCTGCTGATCCTGCGAGCCGTTGGCGATGGCGAGCTGCACGGGCTGGGCATCTCGCGGCGGATTGAGCAGATCACGCGGGGGACCTTCCAGGTGAAGCCGGGCTCGCTGTTTCCGGCGCTGCACCGGATGGAAGAGGCAGGATGGCTGACCTCGTTCTGGGGCGAGTCGGAAAACAACCGGCGCGCTAAGTTCTATCGGAGAACCAAAGCGGGCGAGCGGCAGGCCGGTGTTGAGACCGAGCAGTGGGCGACGATCACGCAGGCGATGGCTCATGCGCTGAAGGCGACTTGAGGTCCGGGTCGACGGCGACCCGCGGGCTTACTGAAGAACCACTCCCCCTGCAAACTGTCAATCCAAACAAGCGAGAATCAGCTGGGAGCTGGTAGCGGGTTGCTGTTGGCGGGGAACGGCTGCACGAAGGATGTGCCTGAGGCCTTTGTTGGTTTCGACGAGTTTTGCCGGAGTGGCATGGGGGCGTGGTGTTGATTTGGTCGTAATCTGACTGCAATGGCTACCTTGTCGCGGCGGGTCTTGTTCTTTCCTGTAGCGGTTGCGCTTTTGGGTGGTTGCGCGGCGCTCGCACAATCGGTTTATCCGGTGAAGCTGGAGGATGCGCACGCTGTTTATCTGACGCGGCACGATTTTGGCGCGCTGGGGGATGGCGAGGCCGACGATTCCGATGCGCTGCAGCATGCCATCGATCGGGTGCAGGAGACGGTGCACCACGGGATCGTGTTTGTGCCGGAAGGGCGGTACCGGCTGACGCGGACTGTCCACGTTTGGGCGGGGATTCGGCTGATCGGGTACGGGGGACAGCGGCCGGTGTTTGTGCTGGCGCCGAATACTCCGGGCTTTCAGGAGGGCGCTGACCGGTATTTGCTTTGGTTCACCGATGAGCGGACGCCTGAAGGGCAGCCGATTGCCGACGCCAGCGAGTTCACCTTCTTCAGCGCGCTTTCGAATATCGACTTCGAGATTGGGGAAGGGAATCCGGCGGCGGTAGCGATTCGCTTCAACGTGGCGCAACACAGTTTTATCTCGCACGCGAATTTTCGCCTGGGCACGGCGCGGGCGGCCATCGAACAGGTGGGGAACCAGGCGAGCGATATCCATATTGACGGCGGGCAGTACGGGATCGTGACGGGGAAGACGTCGCCTGCATGGCAGTTCCTGCTGATGGATTCGAGTTTCGAAGGGCAGAAGGTGGCGGCGATCGAGACGCACGAAGCGGGAATGACGCTGGTGCGGGACCACTTCGAGGATGTGCCGGTGGCGGTGGAGATTCCGGCGGGCGAGGTGGAGCAGCTGTACGGGCGGAATCTGGAGATGTGGAACGTTACGCGGACGGTTTTGCAGCTGGGGGACAGGGAGAATCTGCGGAACGAGATCACGCTGGAGGATGTTCGATGCGGGCAGGTGGGTGGCTTTGCCGCGGGCACGCCGGGAGGCGACCTGCGGCCGCCGGGACCGTCGTTTATTGAGGAGCGGTTCACGCTGGGCCTGGAGATTGGGGCCGACGGGCGGGAGCGGGGGGTGGTGCTGCGTCATCGGGAAAGCCATCCGGAGGGGTTGAGAGCGAGAGCGCCGAACGATATTCCCGCGCTGCCGCCAATGCGTTCGTGGGTGAATGTGCAGGACCTTGGCGCGAAGGGCGATGGCGGCACGGATGACACGGCGGTGTTGCAGCAGGCGATTGACGCGCATGTATCGCTGTATTTTCCCAGCGGTTTCTATCGGCTGACAGGCTCGCTGCATTTGCGCGCGAATACCGCGCTGATCGGGTTTAGTCCGTTTACGACGCAGTTCATTTTGACGGACAACGACCCGCACTTCCAGGGAGAGGGGTCGGCGATTCCGCTGGTGATTGCGCCGCGCGGGGGCACGAACATTGTTTCCGGGATTGGATTCGCGACGGGCAACGCGAATCCGCGCGCAGCGGGGGTGGTGTGGATGGCCGGCGCGACGTCGCTGCTGGACGACGTGGATTTTTGGCGGGGAAGGAGCGAGTACGTGAAGGCTCTGGAGCCGATGGCGCCCGTGCCGTTGCCTCCGGGGCAGAGGCCGCCGATGCAGCTGGACGCGCAGTATCCGAGTTTGTGGGTGAAGGACGGCGGGGGCGGGATTCTGCGCGGGATCTGGTCGCATGGCGGGACGGCGAAGGCTGGATTGCTGATCGAGAACACGTCGACCCCGGGCGCGATCTATCAGTTCTCGTGCGAGCACCACATGCGCAACGAGGTACGGCTGGATCATGTGGCGAACTGGAAGATTTACGATCTGCAGACGGAGGAGGAGAACCCGGAAGGCCAGGACGCGGTGCCGGTGGAACTGGAGTCGGCGCACGATGTGTTGTTCGCGAACACGTATATGTATCGGGTGTCGCGGACGGTGCTGCCGAAGGGGTCCGCTGTGTTGGCGCATGATTCTACGGGGGTGGAGTTCGACAACGTGAAGGTGTTCAGCCAGACGCGGCTGGCTTTCGATAACACTTGGTGGATGAGGGGAGCGGCGTGGAGGCGCGCGCGCATCATTTCGTGCATTTTGCGCTGGGGCCGGATGTGAAGAAGGGTGCGCCTTTGCCGCTGCCTGCGGCGTTTGCGGCGGGGGCGACTCTGGATCGCGTGGCTACTGGGTTCAGCAACGCTTCAGGACTGACGGCGGATGAGGCGGGCGTGGCTTATTTCACCGACGCGGCGAAGAACACCGTGTACAGGCTGGTTCCGGAGGAGAAGAAAGCGGAGGTGGTGGTGGAGGTGCCGCAGTCGCCGATGGCGCTGGGATGGGTTGCGCCGGGGAAGCTGGTGGCGCTCAATCGGGACACAAGCGCGAGCGAGATTGCTACGGGTTCCGGATCAGGTGGGGGAGCGGTGACGGTGCTTGAGAGCACGAGCGGGCCTCTGCGGCCGGGGACGGCGCTGGTGCTGCCGGTGGGTCTGCACAGCGCGCTCGAAAAGCTGACGCTGCTGGTGGAGCACAAAGGCTACCGGTATCGGGTGGGGAGCAACACGGCGTTGCGGAGCAGGCTGGAGGATTTGCCGGAGGCTTACTTTTACTCGACGGAAGGCGATGTGGCGATGCCGGCGATGCCGGTTCCGATGTTCCGTTCGCTGCATGAGAGCAGCCAGCTGGCGCGATTTGCGGCGGGAGAGACGCGGCTGATCGTGAGCGACGATGGGAAGACGTGGCGAGGGAAGTTGGACGCCGACGGCCGGATATCGACGCAGATGTTTGCGGAGCGGGGCGGGACTTCGGTGGTTTCCGATGCGGCGGGGAATGTGTATATCGCTGGGGATCAAGTGTTCGTCTACGACCACGATGGGAAGCCGGCGGGCGTGCTCGAGGTTCCGGAGCGGCCGGGGAGTCTTGTATTCGGAGGGAAGGACCGGCGGACTTTGTTTGTTGGGGCGCGGGGGTCGGTGTTTGGGATTCGAACGGTTGCGCCGGGGAGTTGATGCGGGGGTTCGAAGCTGAGGGTCCTGTCATTTGGCAGTCGGGATTATCTCTCAGGGGCTAAAGGCTGGTTGACTTTGCGGCACGATAAAGAGCTTGCGGAAAAGGGCAAGGGGCAGAGTTGAGATGGTGCTTTTTCCCAAAACGGTTCGAGACAGTACTTTCGAGTGAAAGCAGAATCGAGTTCTATTGACTTTCGAGTGGCAGAAGAGTCCGCTTCTTGCTATGGGGTGAACCTGGCCGCCTCTGCGTTGGGGGGGTGTGGCTTTTTTCTGCAGAGCTTCAGGCTGCGCGTCTCTCGTTCCTCATCAAAATCGGGACTTGGTCGGCTGTTCGCTAGCGCTTGATGAGCCACATGAGCCAGCTGGCTGCGATGACGGAGGCGACGAACAGGACCCAGCAGTAGATTCCGTAGCGGACCATGCCGCGCGGGGTGGTGCGCTGCGTGATGCCGAAGACTGCCGAGGTGCAGGTGGCGAAGAGCAGGACCGCGGTGAAGTGGGAGGGCGTGAGCACTAGACCTTCCTCCCGATGCGGAGGTTGTGCGCGTCGACGGCCGCGACGAAATTCAGGAGACCCGCGACGACGACGAATTTTGTGCCGTAATCCGCGGTGACGAGTTGCACGGTGCTCTGACCGAGAGAGAAGATGCGCGCGATGAAGTAGAGCGCCCCTGCGCCGAGATCGCCGGCAAAGCCGAGGATGTCAAGAGGGTCGCCGGTATTGGGGACGTAGACCTTGGCCTGCATCGCCAAGCCGAGCGAAAACATAGCGGTAATGGCGACGAAGAGGACGAGGGCGCGGATCCAGTGGCGGGTGAGCAGGTGGCCTGCGCCGGGAACGAGCCAGCCGAGGATCAGCGCCGAGTAAACAAAGCCCTGGGGTTTGGGTGGAGTGGGGGTCTGCGCTTTCGAGGCCATGCTTCCTATGACTATAAATGAATGCGGCGGCAGGATTGTCGCTGGCGGCGGCCTGGCCTTTTTAGATTCGGACGAGGTCGCGCTGGATGCGGCCGGTGACGACGGCGTGGTCTTTGGTGGTGATCATGTTGACCTCGCTGCGGACGCCGAATTCGGGCAGATAAATGCCGGGTTCGACGGAGAAGCAGGTGAAGGGCAGGATGCGGCGCTCGTCGTGGGTTTCGAGATTGTCGAGGTGCGCGCCGCTGCCGTGGAGCTCCGCACCGATGTTGTGGCCGGTGCGATGGGTGAAGTACTGGGCGTAACCGGCCTGGCGGATGACGGAGCGAGCAGCGTCGTCGGCTTCGAAGCCTGCGATGGGATGGCCACCGTCGGCGAACGCGGAGCGCACGGCCTCAATAGCGGCATCGCGCGCATCGCGGACGATGGCGAAGATGACGCGCTCCTTCTCGGTGGGCTCGCGGTTCACGACGCCGGTCCAGGTGATGTCGTACCAGCAGGTGCCGGGGCGATCGACGCGCGCCCAGATATCGATGAGCAGAAATGACCCGGAGCGGATGGGGCGGCTGGACTGTGCGGTGGGCTCGTAGTGGGAGTCGGAGCTGTTTTCGTCGACCGAGACGTTGGGGCCGTGGTCGGTGGTGAGGCCGGCGCGGTGCATGGCGTCCCGGAACCAGACCATCATTTCGTATTCGGTGACCGGGGTACCGGAGCGAACGCGGCTGCCGAGGTACTGGAAGCCTTCGGTGAGAATTTCGTCGAGGGCTTTCTGCGCGACGTAGTGGCTGTCGATCTGCTCCTCGGTGAGGACGGCCTGGAAGCGGCTGACGAGGTTGGCGGAGCTGACGATTTCCTTGTCCATGGAGCGGAGGAGCTCGACGGTGCCGGCGTCGACCATGGAGACATACATGATGGCGTTGCGCGGGGAATACTGCATGGCGATGCGGCGCCAGGGGCCGAGCATGGCCTCGAGGGCGGACTCCAGCTCCTGCCAGGAGGAGTAGAGGCCCTTCGAGCCGGGGAGGGAGTCGAGCTTGCCGGATTCGATGCGGTGCACGAGCTTGCGGGGGTCGCCTTCGGCGGGGATGACGTAGTACCAGCGGCGGCTGACCAGGCCGTGGTCGGGGAGGCCGAGGATGGAGGCGGCGAGCGGGTCGCGGTGATGGTGGTCGTAGAAGAGCCAAGCGTCGACACCTGCGTCGCGCAGGGCAGCCTGGATTGAATGGAGATCCATACAGTTAGGGTATAGGGTGTAGGGTTTAGGGTGAAGGAAATTGGCTGAGAATGCGGGTGCCTGAAGTCACCGGCGCGCAACTGCGGTCACCGATGAAGCGATTCCTTGAGGTTCTGGAACTGGTCGCCAAGGTGGTGCTGGTGGCCGCGCTTTTGGTGTGGGTATCGGACTTCGCCGTGTATCGCGTGCGGGTGGCGCGGGGGACGGCGTTCGACTCGGTGCCGGTGCAGGAGTTCCTGTCGACGGCGCTCAAAGGCAACAAGCAGGAATTCGACTACATGGGCGCCGCGCAGATGACCTGTGCTCGGGCGCTGTTTCCGCACGGCGGCGCGCCGGCTTGCTGGTGGCTGCGGCGGCATACTGCACAGTGGGAGTGAGAAGCCAGGTGTTAGGGGTTACGGTTTACGGGTTAGGGCCTCGATTAGAGCTTTTTCAACATTGTTGTCAGCATTTTGCCGACCTCGCAGGAAAGCGATTCTGCTGAGGCAGCCTGGTTCTGTGTGGCGAAGCCCAACTCGCGTGCGAGTATTAGCTGAGTCTGGAGTTCGAAGTTTGAAGCCTGGGCAATGCCGAGGAAATGCCGATACTGCTCATGTGAAAGGCGGCCATAACCCTCGGCGATATTGCTGGGGACCGAGACCCCGGCCCGCCGGATCTGGTTTGTCAGGCCGTAGAGCTCCTCGTGTGGGAAGGTCCGCGTGAGCCGGTACAGGGCAATGCATGTTTCCATGGCGCGCTGCCAGACGATCAACTCGCGATAGGACTTTTTTGGTGTTCCGTCCATAAGCTGGGTTGTACACGATCGCAGTTGAATCACCCGTCCGCCATCCGTAACGAGAGAACTCCGACGTAATCTTGCATCGAGGGCGAGCTGCGCTCGTCTCGGATGACGGCGGACGGCGTCACTTTTTTTCTTCGTGGTATTCCTGCTCGGTGTTGATCTGCCAGAGGGCGGCCTTGTCGATTTTACCGGCGACGATCTGATCGACGGCGGTCATGGCGGTGAGCATGGAGTGATCCTGGTTGTTGTATTTGTGCATGCCGTTGCGGCCGACCAGGAACAGGTTCTCGAAGCGATCCATGAACTGCACGATTTCGTCGAAGCGGTCGTAGGTGCCGAAGTAGGCTGGGTAGGTCTTGGGGACGCGGACGACGTGGGTGTCGCGGACCTGGTCGCCGCGGAGGATGCCGATCTTCTCGATTTCGGCGATGGCGAAGCGGGCGATGTCTGCGTCAGGCATGTTCCAGAGCTGGTCGGTTTCGTAACAGAAATATTCGAGGCCGATCCAGACTTTGGATGGATCGGCGACCATGTATGGGCTCCAGTTGTTGAAGATCTGCAGGCGGCCGACCAGAACGTCGGGTTCCTGGATGTAGATCCAGGTGTCTTTGAGCGGGCCGCCGTCGGGCTCGGTGACGGTAAGGCGGTCGACGAGCAGGCCCACGGTGATGAAGTCGCGATAGATGAGACCGTCGGCGATGGCACGGATTTCTGGGGGGACTTCGATGTCGAGGCTGTGGATGAGATCGCGCACCGCCATCGTGGAGAAGACGTAATCGGCGGGGATGGTGTGCGGAGTTCCCTGGGGATCGAGGGCTTCGACGGAGACGACGCGGTTGCCTTCGACGTGGAGCTTGCTGGCGCGCCAGCCCATGCGGACCTCGCCGCCGTTTTTTGTAACAAGGTCGGCTACATATTCCCAGAGCTGGCCGGGCCCATATTTTGGGTACAGGAATTTTTCGATGAGCGAAGTTTCTGTGGACTTCTGCGCGATGTCGGAGAACTTTTTGCGGGTGAAGGCTTTTTTCAGGAAGTGGGCGACGGCGGTTCGGAGGGAAAGTCCCTTGATGCGCTGCGCGCCCCATTCCGCGCTGATTTGATCGCAGGGCACGCCCCAGACTTTTTCCGTGTAGGACTTGAAAAAGGTGAGGTAAAGTTCGGCGCCGAAGCGGTTGATGAGGAAATCTTCCAGCGTTTTTTCGTTGCGGCGCGGAAAGAGCCTGGCGCGCAGATAGCCTGCGCCGATTTTGCTCATGCGCCAGAGGCCGAGCTGGCGCAAAGTCTGGGCATTGAGGGCGAGTGGGTAATCGAAAAAGCTGCGGAGGAAATAAATGCGGCTCTTGCGCGGGCGGACCAGCATCACCAGATCGGGGTCGGTGGCGGCGTCGTTGCCTGCGGAGACAAGACGTTCTCTATTTTGGTAGCGGATGGTGTGGAGGCCGGAGCCGTTTTCGGTTGAGGCGATGGGCAGCAGGTCGGTCCACCATTCCATCACGCGGTCTGCTTTGGAAAAGAAGCGATGGCCGCCGATGTCCATGCGGTTGCCGTTGTGGCGAATGGTGCAGGAGATGCCGCCGATGCGCTCGGTGGCTTCGAGCACGATGGGACGGACGCCGGATCGGCGCAGCAGTTCGAGCGCAGCGGTGAGGCCGGCGGGTCCGGCTCCGATGATGACGGCGGTTTTCATTCCTGGGGTATCCGGTCCTTTGGACGAGACGCGGTGGGCGCAAGAAAAACGCGGCCCGGCAGGTGAGATGCGCCGGGAAGGCGGGGGATCACAATCATGCTTCTCTTATGTTCGGGTCTGGATGCGCTGAGGGCAACCGGAAGTTGGGTTTTCCCGTTGCAATGCGGGCACCTGCCGGCCTCCGTTTTCAACTGGGCGTGACGATTTTTCCGGTTCCGCCGCAGGCCTCGCATTCTTCATAGAGCGGGAGATTGCCGTTCCAGCCGATGGTCCTGAAGCCCACGCCGTTCTCGTTGAGCCGGATGCCGGCAGCGGCACAGGCTGGGCACAGGCCGTGAGCGCGGAAAAAATCGCTGTGGGTGGAGGGCCGTCCCGCCTCGGTTTCTTTGGCTCGCCAGTCTCTGGCCTCGCTCCATCGCTTCTGGGCGGCCAGATATCGGGACAGATATTCGCCGGTAAATGGAATGCCTCGCGGCATAAACGGGGACCCTCACAAAGCTCTCAGCTTAACTCTGCACGGCTTGCGATCGGACACTTTTTTCAGTGTTATGGGACGGAGACGAACCCGACAAAGTTTCCCAGCCTCGGCGTGAGAGGTCCCACCAGATGAAGTAGCCGGCAATGGCCGCGGCGGCAAGAAGCGCGGAGGCCATGAGCCAGGCGCCGAAGATCAGTTTGCCGATGCCGAAGAGGCAGCCATAGACGAGGATGCAGCCGGCCACCGTGTCGAGCGCGTTGGCGCGGAAATCGCGGACAGGCGGCAACTCGGGGGCCTCGAGCGCGATGCGTTTCCAGCCATGAACCATGGGATGCACGCGGCGGTAAAAGGCGAGGAGGGTCGCGTCAGGCTCGGGCCGGGTCACAAATGTAACAACGATCCAGGCAATTGTCGCGACGCCGGCGGTGATGAGCGTGCTCTTGGCGAAAACCACGGCGTCGCTGCCGGCAAAGTGGACCCGCGAAAGTCCCGCGGTGACGACTGCAGCGACGACCATGGCGGAAATTTCGCTCCAGGCGTTGATGCGCCACCAGAACCAGCGCAGGATATAGACGGCTCCCGTGCCGGCGCCAAGATTCAGCACGAGCTCCCAGCCGGCGCCAATGGAAGTGAGGCGGCTGGCGACGTATCCGCTGCACAGCACCAGGACGACGGTGATGATTTTGCTGATCAGCACGTAGTGGTGTTCGCCGGCGCGGCGTACGATGAAGCGGCGATAGAGGTCGTTGACGAGGTACGACGTGCCCCAGTTGAGCTGTGTGCCGACGGTCGACATGTACGCGGCGAGAAACGCGGCGATCATGAGGCCGCGCAGGGCTGGCGGAAGAAAATCGCGCAGCACCATGACGTATCCCTGCTGCGGATTGGCCGCGTAGGCCGCGCTGGGATGCAGTCCGCCATTGGTGGAATACATCGCGAGCGCGACGAGACCGGTCATGATCCAGGGCCACGGGCGCAGGGCGTAGTGCGCGATGTTGAACCACAGCGTGGCGCCCAGGGAATGCTTTTCGTTTTTCGCGCTAAACATTCGCTGCGCCACGTAGCCGCCGCCGCCAGGCTCCGCGCCTGGATACCAGGCGGCCCACCACTGCACGCCGATGTACATCATGAAGGTGAGAAGGGGCAGAGTCCAGAGATTCGGCGTTGTGAGGCCGGCGTGGAAGTCGGGCAGGAAAGAGAGGATGTTCGAGGTGGGATGGCCGGCGGCGCGCGTGGCCGTATCGACAACTGAAAGGCGCAGACGCAGCGCCGACATGCCTCCGAGGCGTGCGACCGCGACCCAGGCGAGGACGACGATCATCGTCATCTTGAGAGCGAACTGAAAGAGGTCGGTGACGAGCACGCCCCAGAGTCCGCCGAGAAACGTGTAGAGGCCGGTGAAGGGAACGAGAACGAAGATGCAGATGAGGAGCGCGGTGTGGCGCGGGTCGCCGAGGGTGTAATGCAGCAGGGCGTGGCCGCCGATGGCGAGCGTGAGGACGCGGCCCTGCGCTATGACGGGGCCGAGGGTGACGGCGATGATGTCGACCATGGCGCGCGTGACCCAGCCGAGGATGAAGCAGTTCATCAGCAGGCCGAGATAGATGGCTTTGAATCCGCGGAGGAACGCGGCGGGGCGGCCTGCGTAACGAATCTCGACCAGCTCGACGTCGGTGAGGATTTCTGCGCGGCGCCAGTAACGGGCGAAGAAGAAGACGGTGGTCATGCCGGAGAGGCAGAGGCTCCACCAGATCCAGTTGCCGGAGATGCCCTGGGTGGCGACGAGGCCGCAGACGAAGAGCGGTGTGTCGGCGGCAAAGGTGGTGGCGACCATGGAGGTGCCGGCGAGCCACCAGGAAACGTTGCGGCCGGAGACGAAGAAATCTTCGGTGGAGCCGCTTGCTTTGCTGCGGTAGTACAGGCCGATGAGGAGATTGAAGAGCAGGTACGCAGCAATAACCAGCCAGTCAAGATGAGTAAGAGACATGAAGCTCCGGTGCGCCGAGGTTGCACACCAGTATAGTCAGGCGGGACTTGTGCCGGAGCGACGACTTCGGGCTACGTGGTGAGGGCGTGTTCTCGATCGTCGGCGGGTTGCGCACCGATGGGATGCATGAGTCCGCCGCGGGAGAGACGATAGCGCCGGCCGCGCCAGAGGATGGTGCTGCCCCAATAGCTGGCGGCCCAGCAGCAGAAGCCGAGGATGTCGCGGATGGGATAGAGGATGATGGTGCGGAGAAGATGGTGCTCGTGCACGGCGAGGGACCCGACCAGCGCTGCGAGGATCATGCGATTCACGATGCTGTAGGCGAGCAGCGCGAGGGCGAGGACGGGAAGATGCAACGCTAAGGCAGCGAGCGCAGCGAGGATGCCGAAGGGGACGCTGAAGGTGAGCGCGGTGCCCAGATGGCCCAGCGGGCGCGAGAAGCGCGTGGACTTCATCCAGCGCGTTTGGTGGCGCAGGGATGCGGCGAAGCTGAGGTTTAGGATGATGTGGTCGATGACGTGATGGGAGAGGACTACTGTGCGGCCCTGGTCGGCGACCTTTGCGCCGAGGAGGAAATCGTCGGAGCAGTAAGGGCCGAGCACGCCGAAGCCACCCATCGCTTCGACGCAAGCGCGGCGCACGGCCATGGTGGGGCCGAGGGCGAACTTCATGCCTTCGAGAAGATTCGCGGTGAGCACGCCGGAGGTCATTTCGACGGACATTCCGGCCGCTTCGAGCCTGGACCAGAAGCCGCGATCGGCGGCGCCACGATAGAGGCAGGTGACCGCGCCGACTTTTTCTTCGGCAAAGGGCGCGACCACTTCGCGAACATAGTTGCGCGCGACACGAACATCGCTGTCGCTGATGATGAAGATGTCGTGACGCGCCGCTGCGTGCATGAGTTCGAGCGACGAGACCTTCGCGTTGATGTAAGTCCGCTCGCCGGTGGAGAAGAACCGCGTTGGAATCTGCGGGTGCCGGGTGGCCACGCGGCGGGCGGCTTCGAGGCCAGGATCGTTGGCGGAGCGGGCGCAGAAGAGGATTTCGAACTGCGGGTAATCCTGATCGAAGAAGGACGCGAGATGGGCTTCGAGATTCGGTTCGGTCCCATCGAGAGGCTTGAGCAGGGTGACGGGCGGAGTGAAGGCTGCGACGAGGCTCGGGCGATCACGACGAAAGAGCCACAATCCCACGAGGGCGAGGAGCGCGGAGATTGTCGATGTGAGCAGGCCCAGGAGGCCGAGCCCCAGGAGGCCGAGATCGAGGAAGAGCCGAATCATAAATGCGCGGGCATTGCCGGGGCGCCGAGGGCTGCACAGCGCGGCGGGCCTCTTCGAGACTATCCCATCTAGCGGCATGTGCGCGCGTTAGACGCGCGCGTCAAACAAGGGTGAACTTTGCGTTCTCGCGCATCCACAGCGCGAGCTGGCGGAGCAGCCATACATTGCGCTCGAAGAGCGTTGTCGCATAGTGCAGCGCGGAGGTGTGGTTCATACTGCCGGCCTGTTGCAGTCCGTGGCGGCTGCGCAGTTCTTCCATCATGCCGCTGCGGTCGTCGGTCATGTTGACGAGGATTTCGATTTCGAGGTCGCCGGGGGTTTCGAGCGCGGAGAGCGCCGAGAACAGGATGGTGTCGAGCGATTCGATAAGGAGGCCGGCCAGGTCTTCGCTGGCGAGTCCGATCAGAGTCTCGGAGAAGAGATAGACGTTGTCCTCGAGAGCGCGCAGGGTGCTCTCCTTGCGCTGGAAGGAGATCGCACGCGCGGCGAGGTCGGTGGCGATGGGCAGCTTCAGCAGTGCTTCGAGGAATTCGGCAATGTGGCGGCCGAGCTGCGCCGCGGCTGCGTGCAGAGGCTTGAGTTGGGACGGGTCGCCACGGCGCGCGGCATCGATGTAACGGCCGAGCACGCGGATGGTGCGCATCTGCTCGAGTGCGACGAGGTCGAGCGCGGTCTCCGGTGAGTTGAGCGAGTTGTGCTGAATGTAGATAGGGCTCGAGAGATCCTGCTCGGGGGTGGGAGGCCAAAGTTTGGCCAGCCCTGTCGGAGCCCAGCGCAGTCCTGCAAACGCGAAGGCGGCTACGGTGACGTTGAGCGCGAGGTACGTGTAGGCCATGCGCTGTGAAACGGTCGTGCCCAGCGCAGTCACGGCGGACAAGAGCAACGGCACATGGAGGAGACGCTCGGCGATGAGCAGCGCGCCGATGATCAGTCCGGCAGCGCAGTTGGTCATGGCCTGATACATGGCGATCTGGCGGGGAACGCCGCGCAGATTGCCGGAGAGCATCCAGGTGGCGAGCGCCGATCCGATGCCGAGGCCGGCGATGACCATCATGGCGGGGAAGTCGCCGAGCTGACCGCCGCGGTTGATGGTGACGACGATGGCTGCGACGGCGGACGAGGAATGGATGAAGGCGCGCAGCGCGACTCCCATAAGAAAGGCGGCGTAGGGCCAGTGCGCGAAGAACTTCGCAACATGGGCGAACTGCGCGGAGGAAGCGAGCGGCTGGAAGGCCTGCTTCATCATTTCGAGGCCGAGGAAGAGCAGGCCGACCGACATGCCGCTGGCGACCGCGGGCTTCCAGCGCTTGAAGAGGCGGAAGGCAAGGATGAGGCCGGTGATGCCAATGAGGAGCAGGATGGAAACGTGCAGGTCTGACGCAGCGATGAAGACCAGCAACGCGGTGCCGATGTTGGCGCAGGCGAGCACGATGAGCGCGCGCGAAATGGGAAGCAGGCCGGTGGAGACCATGCCGGAGAGGATGAAGGCGACGACCGATGCGCTTTGCGTGGTGGCGCCCATCAGCGCGCCGACCAGGCCTGCCATCACCGGCTGGTGGGTGAGACGGCCCAGCGCCTGGCGAAAGCGCTGGCCGCTCATCTGGCGCAAATTGTCCGAGACTCCGCTCATGCCGGAGAAGAAGAAGGCCAGTCCGGCAAGATAGAGGGCAAGCAGTTCAACCATGGGCGGATGCATGATACCAGCGGAGTGTGCGGTTCATGATGAACGCTCTGCAGTGCCGAGGCTCGCGGTGGTAGCCTGGTTCTTCGTGCCCGGGTTTGTTCTGGTTTGGGCCGGAGGAGGCGGCCCCAAAACATGATGGATCGTCGCCGGTTTGTCGCACGGGGTTCGCTCGCGGCCGCTGGGCTTGCGCTGACGGATGCCGGGGCTTTTGCGGCGAAAGCCGCTGGGGCGTGGGCGGGCGCGGGTCCTGGGTTCACCAGCGATGACGCGGAGCTGATGCGCGTCTACAGCGCGGCTTTGTCGACGTTGCAGGGAAATGTGACGCAGTTTCCGGCGTTTCCTGGGCCGGTGCTGATCGAGGGCAGCGTTTACGGCGGGGTGTGGATGGAGTGCGCGCCGCAGGAGGGGCAGGTGTACCGCGCTGTCGGTCCGGAGGGCGCTGGCGATATTTCACCTAACAATCACATGATCTTTTTCGCGCTGCAGAAGGACGATGGGCAGCTGCCTTACAGCGTGAAGAAGAACGGGCCTGGGTTTGGGCAGATCCAGATGGTGGTGCCGATTGCGGCGACGGCTTGGGAGCTGGCGCACGCGACCGGGGACGAGGAACTGCTGGAGACGGCGTACGCGGCGTGCGGGCGGTGGGATGCGTGGCTGCGGCGCTATCGCAATACGCGCGGCACGGGGTTGTGCGAGGGATTTTGCTGCTGGGATACAGGGCAGGACAACAGCCCGCGGTGGAAGGGCATTCCGAACACGTGCCCGGACCATGATGCGCGGAAGTGCCCGCAGGCGGAGGGGCTGCCGCGGCTGTGTCCGGACCTTTCGGCGACGGTGTATGGCGGGCGGGTGGCGCTGGCTGCGATGGCCAAGGCGCTCGGCAAGACGAGCGAGGCTGATCGGTGGAGCGAAGATGCGGAGGCGATTCGGAAGCTGATTGTGGAGAAGCTGTACGACCCGCAGGATGCGGCGTTCTATGATCTCGACGCGCAGAATCGGTTTGTGAAGATTCGCAGCTCGACGATTTTGAACGTGCTGGGCGAGCATGTTGTCGACGCGGAGCTGTTCGAGACGATTTGGGGAAAGCAGGTTCATGATCCGAAGGCGTTCTGGGCGCCGTATCCGTTTCCGTCGGTTGCGCTCGATGATCTGCAATTTGTGCGGCCGATTCCGCGGAATTCGTGGGGCGGCGCGGCGCAGGCGCTGACGGCGTTGCGGGCGCCGCGCTGGATGGAGCACTACGGCAAATCGGCGGAGCTGGCGTGGATGATGCAGCGATGGGTGGAGGCGCTGGTGCGGGCGAGCAGCCAGTCCCGACAGCAAGGAGCGCTCAGCGAGGTTTTTCGTCAGCAACTGGACCCACTCACGGGCGAGTTTACTCAGGACGATCCAGGAGGGTATTCACCGGCGGCGCTGGTGATGCTGGATTTTTTGTGGAGGCTGTCGGGGGTGCGAGAGCAGGGCGAGCAGTTGGAGTGGAATGTGCATCCGCTGGAGAAGCCGGCGAGGTTCTCGCGACGAGTGGGTACAGCGATGCTGGAACTGGACTACGACGGGGCGCGGGCGGAGCTGCGGATTGGCGGGCGCAGATCTGCGCGGGTTTCCAGTGTGGTGCGGCTGCTAACGACAAAGACGGGCGAACTGAATGCTGCCATCGGCATTGCCGACAGCGAGCAACAGGTAACGGTCGATGTTACAGGGCGGCTGAAGCGGGCTTTCCGCATCGCGCCGAACCAGCGGGTCGAGCTGGGGGCGTGACAGCCAGAACTTTGCGGAGGGTCGCGCGGCGACGGCTGGAACATCGGCGAAATCTATACTGGACGAGACACTCAAAACCGGACCATGTCCTCTTCATTTCTACCTGTCGATGAGCAGATGGATCTGCTCCAAAAAGGGGCGGCGGAGATTATCCGCGTCTCGGACCTGCGCGAGCGGCTGGAAAAATCGCGCGAGAGCGGTGTGCCACTGCGCGTTAAAGCCGGGTTCGATCCGACCGCGCCCGATCTGCATCTGGGCCACACGGTGCTGATGCGCAAGCTGAAACACTTCCAGGACCTTGGGCACCAGGTGATTTTTCTGGTTGGCGATCATACGTCGCTGATTGGCGATCCGACGGGGCGCAACGTGACGCGGAAGCCGCTGACGCGGGAGCAGATCGACGAGAACGCGAAGACCTACACGGAGCAGGTATTCAGGATTCTCGACCGCGAGAAGACCGAGGTGCGGTTCAACTCGGAGTGGCTGGGAAAGCTAAGTTTTGAGGACATTATCCGGCTGGCGGCGAAGTTCACGGTGTCGCAGATGCTGGAGCGGGCGGAGTTCCACGCGCGCTTCCAGAACGAGCAGCCGATTTCGCTGCATGAGCTTTTGTATCCGCTGGCGCAGGGGTACGATTCGGTGGCGCTGAAGGCCGACGTGGAGCTGGGTGGCACGGATCAGAGATTTAATTTGATTGCCGGGCGCGATCTGCAGCGCGACTACGGGCAACCGTCGCAGATCGTGCTGATGACGCCGATCATCGAAGGGCTGGACGGCGTGCAGAAGATGTCGAAGTCGCTGGGGAACGCGATCGGGATTAACGAGCCGCCGCAGGAGATGTACGGGAAGCTGATGTCGATTTCGGACGAGCTGATGTGGCGCTACTGGACGCTGCTGACGGACCTGCGGCAGTCAGAAATCGAAAAGATGCAGGCGGATGTGGCGTCGGGTGCGCTGCATCCGATGGAGGCGAAGAAGCAGCTGGCGCGGACGATCGTTGGCGGGTTCTGGGGGGCTGAGGCGGCGCAAGAGGCCGATGAGCAGTGGGCGCGGCAGTTCCAGCAGAAGAGCGACGATGTGGGGGGGCTGGAAGAAGTGCGGATCAAAGCGGCGCATTTCTGGAGCGGTTCCGATATGAGAGGTCGGGTGGCAAAGTTGGTGACGCTCGCGGGGTTGTCCGAATCGGCTGCTGAGGCAGACCGCAAGTTAAGAGAGGGTGCGGTGCGAATAGACGGGGAGGTCGTAAAGCAAACCCACGTTGTTATGAAACCTGGCAGCAAGGCGACGGTCCGCGTAGGCAAACGGGCGAAGGTTGTGCATCTGTATTTCCCGGCCCCCGGAGACCGAGTGACGATTGATATGCCGCAGAAATCCGGGATTTATGAGGTGGTTTCAGCAAAATATGGAGATGATGCCACCGTCCGATTCGTATCGTCTGGAGGGAATCTGACGATCACCGAGTCTGTCCCTCCTGGACTACTTACACCCATCGAGGTGTTGGAATGAAGCGGCGTTCTTTGTCCATTTCCGAAGCGGAGTCGTATGCAACGCCTGCGGGCCGTCGCCAGACGAACGGTGAGTTCGAGCACGCTTTGCGAGCCGGGAAGCTTGTGTGGTCACCCGGCATGAACATCCGAAAGTCCGATCCGAATTTCCTCGCGAAGCTGGAGCGGGGTGCCAAGCCCAAGCGCAGTTAGCTTTCTCCGCACTGACCCGTGGAGTTTTGAGTCTACCGAATCACCTTCAAGGCCGCGCGGAAGAGGTCGTCGAAGTTTTTGCCGGCGGATTTGTCTTTCTCGACGGCGGTTTCGATGGCTTTTTGCGCGGCTGGGCGCTGGTAGCCGAGGTTGACCAGCGCGGAGAGGACGTCTTCCGCTGCGGGTGCGACGGGTCGCGCGGTGGTAGGGGCGACGGCGAGGTCTTCAAGCTTCTCTTTCAACTCAACGACGAGGCGCTCGGCGAGCTTTTTGCCGACTCCTGGAATGAGGGTGAGCGTGGCGTGGTCGTGGGCGCGGATGGCGGCGACGGTGCGCTCGGGGTTGAGTCCGCTGAGGATGGTGATGGCGAGTTTGGGGCCGACTCCGGAGACGGTGATGAGGCGCTCGAAGAGGCGCTTCTCGTTGCGGTCGAGGAAGCCGAAGAGGGCGAGCGTGTCCTCGCGGACGTGGGTGTAGATGAAGAGCGAGACTTCGGCGCCCTCGGCGGGCAGCGAGGTGAAGGTGGGCACGCTGATGACGATGTCGTAGCCGACGCCGGCGGCTTCGACGATGGCCTGGCCTGGTTGCTTCGAGAAGAGGCGGCCGCGCAGGTGAGCGATCATCGTGCGCCTCGCGTGCGATGCGCACGAGGGCACAGAGCAGAGGGCGCAGGGTGCAGGGCGCCGGGTGCCGGGCACCGGAAAGTGTATGGAGTGGTTGTCATTTCTTCTTCGGCTCCCGACGAATCAGTCGCGCTGCGCGCGAGCCCACCCTGATTGCGCCAAAAGCTTGCGCAATCAGAATGGGGCACCCGGAGTCGTGCTGTGATCGTCATCATTTGGTCCACTGGTCGACCCAGTCGTTGACGGTTTTGTACCAGAGCTGGGAGTTTTGCGGCTTGAGGACCCAGTGGCCCTCGTCGGGGAAGTAGAGCATCTTCGAGGGGATCTTCATGCGCTGAAGGGTGTCGAACAATTGATATCCCTCCGACACGTCGAGGCGGTAGTCCAGCTGGCTGTGGATGACGAGGGTGGGGGTTTTGAAGTGGGTTTCGGCGAGCATCGGCGACCACTGGCGGTAGAGCGCGCGGTTGGACCATGGGGTGCCCTTGAATTCCCACTCGTTGAACCAGAGCTCTTCGGTGGTGCCGTACGCGGATTCGGTGTTGAACATGCCGTCGTGAGAGACGATGCATTTGAAGCGGTCGGTATGGCCGAGGACCCAGTTGGCCATGTAGCCGCCGTAGCTGGCGCCGAGTGCGCACTCGCGGGATTTGTCGATGAAGGGGTAGTGGGCTTCGGCGTAGTCGAGGCCGCGCATGAGGTCGATGTAGGGGCGGCCGCCCCAGTCGCCGTTGACGCGGTCGACGAAGGCCTGGCCATAGCCGGTGGAGCCGCCGGGGTTGATCATGACGACGACGTAGCCGTTGGCGGCGAAGATCTCGGGGTTCCAGCGGTACGACCAGGAGTCGCCCCAGGCGCCCTGGGGTCCACCGTGGATGAGGAATTTTACGGGGTATTTTTTGTTGGGGTCGAAGTTGGGCGGGCGGATGAGGAAGCCCTGGACTTTGACGTTGCCTATGCTGGGGAACCAGAAGGTGTCCATTTTGGGGAGGTTGACCTGGGACAGAAGGGCAGTGTTGAGGTGGGTGAGCGGAGTCTCGTGCGCGTTTCCACGGCCAAACGCAGATTCGACACCCCCATGGGGTGCGGGCGTGCCCCGTGAGATTATCTGAAACTGGGGACGAGACATGGTATGAACCACGACAATCTCAGATGGCTCCGAAACCATCATCTTGCTGGCGATGACAATCGGTTCTTCAATGTCGGCGGAGATGTGTAGATCGCCATACTCGCCGTTGCCTTCGATGGCATCTACATCACCGTTGTCAATTGATACTGTGAAGAGCGGCTCCTCACCTTTGTTGCCCGCCGCAAAATAAATCGTCTTCGATTCCTTTCCCCAGGCTTCTTCGTCGACCCAGCGGTCGAAGTTGGGGAGGAGTTCGCGGATTTGTTTTGACGCGCGGTCGTAGAGGACGAGGCGGAAGCGGTCGCTTTCGTAGCCGGCGCGTTTTTGCATGCGCCAGGAGATGGATTTGCCGTCGGGCGAATAGCGAGGAGTAAAGTCGCCGCCGGGGCTGGTGGAGATTTTTTCGGGCTGCGCGTTCGGGACAGGATTGCCCGCGTCGTCGAAGAGGCGGAGGGTGAAGATGTCGACGTTGGTCGAGAGGGCGGGGTCGTCGACCTTCTTTTCTTCAAAGGCGATCTCTTTGCCATCGGGGGAGAAGTCCCAGCCGTCGGGCTCGCCGAGGGAGAAGGGCGGGATGTCGTGGTCGTCGCCGGGGTTGAGGTCGCGGAGCGATCCATCTTCAAGGGACGCGAGGAAGAGGTGGCTCCTCTTGTCGCCGGTGAAGTGGTTCCAGTGGCGGTAAAGGAGTGAGGTGAAAATCTTCGCCTTCACTTTTGATTGCGCTTCGGCGTCGTCGCGCTTTTTGTCGCAGGCGTCTTCGTCGGCGCCCGATGGCGCGACGCCAGGCGCCGGGCCGGCGCTGCAGTCGGGATAAACGGCGGAGGTGAAGAGGATGTGCTTGCCGTCGGGGGACCAGGTGGCGTTGTCGGCCTCGGTGGTGATGTGGGTGAGCTGGTGCGGGTCGCCCATTGTGCCAGCGGCGATGTTGAAGGAGGCGAGGAAGATTTGCTGGGTGCCGTCGCGGGCGGTGAGGAAGGAGATTTGTTTGCCGTCGGGGGAGAAGCGGCCGCGACTCTCGCCTGCGGAGGAGGCGGTGAGGGGTTTTTCCTCACCGGGGCTCCCGGCAGGGCCGCCGGCGACGGGGACGATCCAGAGGTGCGGGGTCTTCGTGTTCTTCGCCAGGTCGACATCGGTGACGGTGAAGAGGACCCACTTGCCATCGGGCGAGACCGCGATGTCGCCGAGGCGGCGCATCTTCTGCAGGTCTTCGAAGGTCATGGGGCGCTTTGCGGAGTCGTTGACGCCGGATGTGGCGAGCGCCCGGTCTGAATTTTGCGCGAAGGCGCTCGACGCGGCTAAGAGCGCGGCCGCTGCTAGAACCACTGGTCCCTTCATCTCGTGTCCTCTGGATGTAACGGACCATACTAAATCGCGGAGGGGAAGCGCGCTGAGGGGAGAGGAGTTCTGATTCTGTCGCCGGACTTTTCCTCAGGAGTTAAGAGTCTGCCTGTTTTTCGGAGAATTCACCACAGAGAACAGAGAGCCGCAGAGAAGGACACTCGGGATATGTTGGTTTCGACGACACGGGGCCAAGCGTAACGATTTGCCTGGCTTTACAGCAGGGCTGAAGAATCTTGCGGAAAAGGCAAAAGGGCAGAGTTGAGACGATGTTTTTCCCAAAACGGTTCGAAACAGTACTTTCGGGTGAAAGCATACTCGAGTTGTGTTGACTTGCGGGTACCAGAAGATTCAGCTTATTGCTGTGGGGTGAACCTGGTCGATACACTGCTGGGGTGTTTGCTTTTTCCGCAAGCTGTGAAGTCCTTGCATTGGCCCCCCGCGTTTCGGCACGACCGTGGAGTTTGAGGAAGAAGGCGACGGGTCGAGTTGAGACGGTGCTTTTCCCAAAACGGTTCAAGACAGTACTTTCGGGGTAAACGCAGGATCGAGTTTTGTTGACGCCGGTGTGGTCAGGAGAGTCTGCTTCTTGCTATGGGGTGAACCTGGTCGCCGCAGCGGTGAGGGGGTGTTTTTTTAGTCCCTTCAAAGGCGGGGCCTGGTCAGAAATCTCCTAGAGCGCGCGCGGGGATGCGGCGGCCAGCAGCGGGCTCGCGGGAACAGAGTCCTCATCGTCGACGAGCGCCGGGGGCTGTTCCGGTTCTGCGGCAGGGAGCTCGATGACGACGGCTGCACCGCGGGGATGCATGTTGAGCGCGGAGATCTCTCCGCCGTGCTCGCGGATGATGGAGTAGCAGATGCTGAGGCCGAGCCCCATGCCTTCTCCCTGGTGGCGCGTGGTGTAGAAGGGATCGAAGACGCGGGAGGGCTGTGCGAATCCAGGCCCGCTGTCGGTGAAGGTGATCTGCACGCCGTGCGGGGAGGGCGCGGCTTCGACGGTGAGCTTGCGGTCCATGCCCTCGGGCAACTCGTTCATCGATCCGATTGCGTTCTTGACCAGTTGCAGGAAGACCTGGCGGATCTGGTCGCCGTCGGCCTTCACGTGAGGGAGGTTTTCGGGAATGCGCATCAACAGATCGATATGGGCTCCCGCCAGATCGTGGCGCACCAGCTTTTCGATGTCGTGGAGCATCAGCTGGAGGGAAACGGGTCCGCGGATGCCGGGAGTGGACTTGCGGAAACGGATGAGGCTGTCGATGATCTGCTTCATGCGCCGGGCTTCGTTGAGAATGACGGTGGCCTGTTCGCGGACGGTGCCATCTCCGTCGGCCATGAGCTCGGCGTAGCCGGTGACGACGGTAAGGGGATTGTTAAGCTCATGGGCGACGCCGCCGGCGAGCTGACCGAGGCCGGCCAGGCGCTCGGCCTGCAGGAGGCGGCGCAGCAGCATGTGGTGTTCGCGCGCGGTGCCAATGCGGGCGACCAGCAACTCGAGGGGCAGAACATCCTCGGTGAGGAGCGGCTCATCGGACTCGCGGAGGCCGGAGAGCAGCAGCGTTCCCAGCAGCTCCTGTTCGCGGCCGCGAATGGCGATGGCGTGGGTTTCGTTGAACTTCATCTGCTCCAGCTCGTCGCCCGGCTCCATGAGCGGAGTCAGGTCGAGAAGCACGAGGTGGCCCATGACGCGGCGGAAGAGCTTGTCGCCGAGCTCCCTGATCCTGTCTTCAGTGGTACGGCGAGCCATGGCCTCGAGCGCACCGCTGAGGGCGCCCTCCATGCCGGCGCGGCCAGCGAGGCGGAAGCGGCCTTCGGGGCTGCGCACCACGATGGCGGCTTTGCTGAAGCGGCTGGGGCCGGTGATGGCTTCGCAGATCTGGTCGTACTGGCCGGTGTCTTCTTCAAAGGGGAGCGCCTCGAGGAAGATTTCGGTGTACTTCTCCATTTCCTTGCGTGCGCGGCGGTCGCGGAGCTGGGCGGCTTTGTTGGAAGCGATCTCGTTCTCGAGGACGAGAACGATCATGCCGAAGGCGGCGACGACCTTCATGATGTTCACGGCGCGCAACAGCATCACGGGAACCTCGGTGGCGCCCATCATGGGAACCAGCAACACGGGCAGCGACCAGCCGACCAGGCCGCCGACGGTGAAGACCACGCCGGCGGTGACGCGCCGGAAGGCAAAGGCAAAGAGCAGCGCAGTGACCAGCAGGATTCCACTTTGCGCGAGAGCCAGCACGCCCGCGTAGTCATGGCGCAGAGTGAGCCAGAGGCCGAGGCCCCCGACGCTGGCGACCATCGTCAGCCCGAGCCAAACGGGCAGGAGGTGTTTTTCGAGGCTCCAGCGTGCGCCGATGAGCAGACCGGAGAAAACCAGGATGAGTAAGGCCACGCGAGCCTGCGGACCTGGGGCGGGGTCGATGGACACGATGGCCGTGAGCGCCAGCAGCGGCGCGGCAAAGACCACAACGTAGGGAGCACGCAGGTGGCGGCTGAAAGACTGCGGGGCCATGGAACCCAGGAACATGAGGGCGGCCATCTGCATGCAAATGCGGGAAAGGGCGAGCCAAAGGCCGGTCTGGCCGCGGCCGAAGACTTCCATCTCCAGCTGGATGGCGGCGAACATCCAACCGACCAGCCAGAGGAGCTGGCGGCGGCGCGCGGTGGGAGCTTCACCGGCTCGCATGCGCAGAGGCGGTAACGAGCGCCGCTGCAGCCAGAGTGCGCCGAACACAGCGACGAGCACGAAGAGCAGGATCAGCGTCGGCGCTCGGTAAAGATCCATAGAGGCAGTATCTCCCGAGGGAGATAACCCGAGTTTAAACATCGGGGGAAAGTGTGAAAATGCACATATTGGGGCAGTTACCCTTGTTTGACAACCCGGTGGGATGGCTGGAATCGGGGCGGTTTCGGGTGTATAGGGTCGAGTCGACGGCTTGCGCTGGTCCACCGGAGCGCTTCGGGCTGTTCGTGCTCGTCATGGGGGTCGCCGGGGTTCCGCGGGCCCGTGGGTTGGCTCATTGGGGCCGTCGTGCGTCTATCCTGAAGGAACAGGAGCCGTATCGTGTCTTTCTTGCCCAGCCGACCTCTTCTCGCAACCTTCTCCGCCGCATTTGCGCTCCTGCTTTCCGGCTCGGCCATGCACGCGCAGGCCTCGTATACCTCGATGCCGCTGGACCAGGGATTCGGGCCGCTGGATTCTTCACAGCCCGAAATGCCGGCGCAGCAGATCATCACGGAGTTCACGGCGAAAGAGGCGGTGTTCCGGAAGGCGCTGGACAACTACACGTGGACGCGCAGCGTTCGGGTGGAGACCATCGACGACGACGGCAAGCCGGATGGCCGGTATTACCAGGTGGTGGATATTGCGTTCGACGCCGACGAGCACCGCACGGAGCGCGTTCTGGAGTCGCCGGCCAACACGCTGACGCGGGTGATGATGTCGCCCGCCGATATGGAAGACATCGAAGAGCGGCTGCCCTTCGTGCTGACGACGGAAGATGCGCCGCAGTACGACATCACGTTTGTGGGCAGGCAGAAGATCGACGAGATCGATACGTGGGTGTTCGACGTAAGGCCGAAGACGATTGAGAAGAAGAAGCGCTACTTCCAGGGGCGGATCTGGGTGGACCAGAAGGATCACCAGATTGTGGTGACGAACGGCAAGAACGTGCCGGACGATGTGCGACCCGGCCACGAGGATTTGTCCACGCCGTTCGTGACGTACCGGCAGCTGGTGGACGGCAAATACTGGTTCCCGGTTTACACGCACGGCGACGGGATTCTGCACTTTTCCGCTGGGCACGGGTACCTGAGCCAGGATGTGCGCATGCGCGAGACGCTGAAGTACACGAACTACCACGAATTCCACACCAGCATTCGCGTGATTTACCAGGGGCAGGACATCACGGGGAGTCCACAGAAGCAGCCGCCTGCGGGCCAGGGGCAACAGCCGGCGCAGACGCCGCAGGGGCAGACGACTCCTCCGGCCAAGCCGCAGTAGTTGGGGCGGGGCCGATACCATCTTAGTGGTAATGCGTCAGTATCGAGCATCACAGGGAGGGTGCTTTTGGTCATGACGGGACTGATTTTGAGGGTTTTTCCTGTTCCACCGCCGGAAATCCCCACTTAACTACCGCAGTTCACACCCGGCTGGAACCCTTTGCCTCCGTGTGGGCAGCCCTGGTACGATAGAGCGAGCAATCCCATCGGATCTTGCCGCCGATCGCGCTTGGCAATCCGCATCCCTCTGGAGGAACTACTTGCCCGCATCCGAACGTTTTCTCTTTACCTCTGAATCCGTCACCGAAGGCCATCCCGACAAGATCGCCGATCAGGTTTCCGACGCCATTCTCGACGCCTGCCTCGAACAGGACCCCTACAGCCGCGTGGCCTGTGAGACGCTCACCGCTACGGGCCTCGTGGTCATCGCCGGTGAAATCACGACACGCGCCTACGTCGACTTCCAGGCGCTGGTGCGCGGAGTGGTAAGCGCGATCGGCTATGACAACGCCGTCTACGGATTCGACTCCAACACCTGCGCGGTGATCTCGACGATCAACAAGCAGTCAGGCGACATCGCCTTGGGTGTGGACACGGGCGGGGCCGGCGACCAGGGCATGATGTTCGGGTACGCCACGAACGAGACGCCGGAACTGATGCCAACGCCGATTTCGCTGGCACACAAGCTGACGCGCAAGCTCTCCGAGGTTCGCAAGTCAGGCAAGCTGCCGTATCTGCGGCCCGACGGCAAAAGCCAGGTGACAGTGGAGTACGACGCGAACCACAAGCCGGTGCGCATCGATGCCGTCGTTATCTCCACCCAGCACGCCGAGACTATCTCCATCGACGAGCTGCGCGCGGACATCCTGAAGCACGTGATTCAGGCCACGCTTCCCGCCGAGCTGCTCGACGAGAACACGAAGTACCACATCAATCCCACCGGCCGCTTCGTCATCGGCGGACCCATGGGCGATACCGGCCTCACCGGCCGCAAGATCATCGTGGACAGCTACGGCGGCATGGGCCGTCACGGCGGCGGCGCCTTCAGCGGCAAGGATCCGACAAAGGTCGATCGCTCGGCGGCGTACGTGGCCCGCTACATCGCGAAGAACATCGTGGCCGCCGGTCTGGCGGAGCGCTGCGAAGTGCAACTTGCGTATGCCATCGGCGTGGCGGAGCCGGTCAGCGTCCGGGTCGACACCTTCGGCACCGGCGCCATTTCTGAACCGGAGCTGGTCGCGCTGGTCCGGAAGAACTTCTCGCTGACGCCGAAAGGCATCATCGAGAGCCTTAACCTGCGCCGCCCCATCTATAAGAAAACCGCGGCCTACGGCCACTTCGGACGCGTGAACGAGCCCGACTTCACCTGGGAAGCGACGGACAAAGCCGCCGCTCTCAAGGAACAGGCCAAGGCCGTGGAGAAGGAAGCTGTCGCCGCGAAGTAAGGTTCGTGGCTGAAGCAAAAGAGGGCAGGTCAGGGGACCTGCCCTTTTTGCGTGGGTTCACCGCGTCCACTGCAAACGAATGTAAGCGCTCCTGGGGATCTGCGAGTGGACCGCGTAATCGGAGTGGAATTCCATGTGATCGTGCTGGAGCAGGTTCGCTCCGCCGGCACTGAGCGTGGTGTTCTCGCCGATCTTGCGGGCCAGACGCAGGTCCAGTCGCGTGTGACCTGGAATCAGATACGCCGACGGATTCGCGACCGCCGTCCCCAGCGCGGCGGCCGCCGCCGAATTTCCGTTGACGATTGCCCCCAGAGTCCACTTCGGTGCCGGGCTCCAGAATCCCCGCACATCGAAACTATTCCGCGGCGTCGTCCAGTCCTCATTGTTGAGAGGAAGTTCCGCCGAGTTCCCATGATTGTCAAAACGGTTCTGCATCCACGTATAGCTCCCCTGCAACTGCACCGCCGCCACCGGTGTCCAGGTAACAGCGGCTTCGGCACCCTGCGCGTTCGATGACACCCCGTTGACATAGGTGCACGGCTGAATAATCGTCGGCGCTGGTACTTTCACGAAGTAGGGAGTTGAGCACAGAGTGGCTCCCAGGCTCGAGTAGTGGTTCACGAATCCCGCCAGGTCCACCGAAAAGGTCTTGCCCATCCGCTGCCGGTATCCGCCCTCGTAAGCGCGCAGAATTTCCGACCCAAACCTGGGGTTGCCAGTGATGAGAACCTCCAACGGCAGTTTGTCGACCACGCCGTCTGAGAACTGCAGACGATCGTCGCGATCGAGGTCCGAGGGCGTGCGTACTGCGCGCGAGATGGATGCCCAGAGAGTGCGGGTCGAGGCCGCCTTCCAAAGGAGCCGCGCGCTGGGCTGATACTCAAAATGCGAATAAGTGTTCCACAGTAGCTTGGTTCCCGCTGTCAGCACCAGCTTGCCCGGCATCAGCGTCATTTCATCCTGCAAAAAGGCGCTGTACAGCTCGCCCACATGGCCTGGGTGCAGGAACATGGGCTGCGCGCCGCCTGTCGTGTCCACGGTCCGGCGATAGCCCGCTCCCCAGACAAAGTCGTTGCGCCCCCCGAGCGGCCTGTGGTCCTGCAGGTCCAGGTCGAAGCTGCGCATGTGCACGAGATTCGAAATCTCCGACCGGCGGTCGTCGCTGTAATACGCCTGCACCGTCATGTCGGAAGATGGGTTCCGCTGCCTGTCCCACCGGGCCTCGGCAAAGCCACCGGCGGCTCTGACAGGATTGAGGCTAAAGGCGGTCGAAGCGTAATTGAAATCCACTCGCTGCTGTTCGGGGTCGCGATAGAGGTCGCCCTGGAAGGTGAACAGGTTGCGGGCGGACTGTTTCCAGTCGAGCCGGGTCCCGGCTCGCTCCGAACTGCCCCCGTCCTGGCTGGATGAGCCACCCGCTGCAAGGAGAGGGCTGCGATGCAGATATTTGGTATAGATCCGATAATCGGCGGACGGCCCCCAGTGGCCCCCGTACCGCGCCGCCCCCTCCTGATCCACACGGCCTGTCTCGGCGACCACCATGGCTCCCTGAGTGTCCCGGGCCTTGCGCGTCACGATATTGATCACGCCATTGACCGCATTGGCGCCCCACAGCGTGGCGCCAGGTCCGCGGACGACCTCGATCCGTTCGACATCTTCCAGCAGCAGGTCGGCCTGGTCCCAGAACACTCCGGAGTAAAGCTGGTTATAGACGCTGCGGTTGTCGATCATCACCAGCATTTTGTTGGCAAACCGGTTGTTGAAGCCGCGCGCGCTCACCGCCCATTTGTTGGCATCGATCTGCGCCACGTCGACCCCCGGCACCATACGCAGGACCTCGGGGATGCTGGTTGCGCCGGAACGGAGAATGTCGTCGCGGGTAATCACGAAGACGGCGGCGGGTGTGTCGAACAACGGCTGATCGTGCCGCGAGACCGAGTTGACCTCGACGCGGGTCAGCTGTTCAAGGCTCAGATTGAACAGGTCGGAATTCTGTGCGACTTGCGCGATGCCTGGAACCGGCGCGATGATGCCGATCAGCGTTACCACGCCCGCGGCGGCGTTCCAGGCGCCGCCTTTCGACAGCCTCATGCCTGCGATCCTCGTTGGGGCCAGACGCACATACTGCGCTGTCAGGCCTACACCTGGGATATCGGCAGAGATTCTTAAGAACTTCAGACGGCGGGGAGGCCGGTGGAGATTCGGACGGGACGGAAGGTCGAGGGCGGTTCGTGAGCGCGGGAAGGGCAGCCCGAAGGGGTTGCCATTTTTGCTGCGCGGTCGATAGGTCGCACGGTGGCCATGAGTAATCCAGGATGCTGCTTTATTCGTTGCAGCGCTCCGGAAAGGTGCGTAATCTACAGACATGGCGGGGAAGATAAACCGAGGTCATGCGGGGCCAGCGACGTCCGTTGCGCAGGCGAAAGGGTCTGAGCAGGTGAGTGAAGCGGAGGCCCGCAGAAGGATGACGAATTTCATCGATTCTGTTGTCCGGAGGATAGAAGAACCCCGGGACGCGCGCCGAACCGTTGGCCTGAAGAAAGCCAGGATTAAGAGTGCTGCTTCTTCAGCGCCTCGCGTAAGACAGCGGCGTGCTGGCTGAATTCCTTGATTAGCTTGTCTTTTTCTTCTCTGCTCAGGTGAGAACCATATTGTCCGAGGAGCCTTTTGAAGGCCTCCACATCGCCCTTCTGCCCGGCCTCGTGATAGGCGGCAACAATCTCCGGAGTTAGGCGCTTTTTATCTTCAGGCGTGTATTTGGCCATGGGCTTCGTCTTTTCGCTGCCCGATCATCCAACGGGTGGTGCTTTAGTCATTGTGAGTGCGGTCACAATAGTTCCAGATGTCAGTTACCTTTGATATTGCAATACCACTTTATGGGTTATATTTCCCGTACTGCGCTGTGTGTTACAGGAAGAGTGCGCGGATCAGGAGGCTATCGCTACAAGCATGCCATTCGCGCGCTCGTTCACGCTTGATTTCCCGGTTCACCTGCAGGCAATGGGTCCTGGTTCATGTCTTCAGCTTACCGGTTCCAAATGTGCGGTGAAGTGGCGCAGGAAGGGCGCTTCGTGGGTTAGGCGCATGCCGCGAATCCTGTCGCGATTTTTCCAAACTTCAAGAATCACTTCGACCAGGTAGTCGATGTGGCTCTGCGTGTAGACGCGGCGGGGGATGGCGAGGCGGACGAGGTCCATCTGCGCGGCGGCGGCGAACATCAGCGTTCCGATTTCGACGGAGCGGACGCCGCCTTCGAGGTAGAGCTCACAGGCGAGCGCGACGCCAGGGAACTGGGCCGAAGGAATATTCGGCAGAAATGCGCGGGCGTCGAGATAGATGGCATGGCCGCCGGGCGGCTGGACGATGGGCACGCCCTCGGCGGCGATGTGGTTGCCAAGGTAGGCGGTCGAGGCGATGCGGTAGCGGAGATAGTCCTCCTCGAGCGCCTCCTGCACGCCGACGGCGATGGCTTCGAGGTCGCGGCCGGCGAGGCCACCGTATGTGGGGTAGCCCTCGGTGAGGATGAGGAGGTCCTTCTCCTGCTGCGCCAGCTTGTCGTCGTTGGTGCAGAGAAAGCCGCCGATGTTTGCCATGCCGTCCTTCTTGGCGGACATGGTGCAGCCGTCGCCGTAGCTGAACATCTCCTGCGCAATCTGTTTCGGAGTTTTGTCGGCGTAGCCGGGCTCGCGGAGTTTGATAAACCAGGCGTTCTCGGCGAAGCGGCAGGCGTCGAAGTAGAGCGGAATCTTTTCGCGCCTGCAGACCGCGCTCACCGCGCGGACGTTTTCCATGGAAACCGGCTGGCCTCCGCCGGAATTATTTGTAACCGTGAGCATCACTAGTGGAATGCGGTCGCGGCCGACCTTCGCGATCAGGGCTTCCAGGGCCGCCACGTCCATATTTCCCTTGAACGGCGCTGTGACTGAGGGTTGCTTTCCCTCCGGCGTGAGCAAATCGACGGCTTCGGCGCCCGTGAACTCCACATTCGCGCGGGTCGTATCGAAATGCGTGTTGTTGGGAATCACCGCGCCCTTCCGGCTCGCGACGGCGAACAGGATCCGCTCGGCCGCACGTCCCTGGTGGGTGGGGATCACGTGTTTGTAACCGAAGATGTCCTGAATGGAGTTGCGAAAGCGGTCGAAACTGCGGCTGCCCGCGTAGCTCTCGTCGCCCTCCATGATGGCGGCCCACTGGTGCGTCGACATGGCGCCGGTGCCGGAGTCGGTGAGCAGATCGATGAGCACATCGTCGGCCGGGAGCAGGAACATGTTGTAGTGCGCGGCTTCGAGCAGCTTCTCGCGCTGCGGGCGCGTGGTCCAGCGAATCGGCTCCACGCTCTTGATGCGAAACGGCTCAATGATGGTCTTGATCGGCATGGAGGCGGGATGGCCAGGGGGTTCGAGCCAATTGTAAAGAAGGGCGAGGGGCGTGTGTAGCGGAGGTATGATGGACGAGCTAAAGTCCGGTCAGCGAAGAAGCGGTTAGCGAAAACCACTCCTCAGCGGCTAAAGCCGGACCCCTTCCGCAGTTCGTCGCAAGTCGCCCGCGACGGGCCCGTCTTCGGCTCAGAAAGTCGTTCCATGAAACCGCTGTTCGCCTTCATCCTGATTGCCTTTGTTGCCAGCCTTCCGGCCCCGGGCCAGGCCGCACCCTCCATCACGACCGAGCAGGCCATCGCCCGTGTTCTCGGCACCGGGCCGGTTCAGTCTGCCTGGTTCGACCCTGGCTTCCTCGCGCAGGTTCCGGTGGCCCAGGTGCAGCAGGTGGTCGACCGGTACACGGGGGCCAACGGCAAATTGCAGCGTGTCGCGACCGAACAGGACGGCTACACGGTCTATCTGGAGCATGCCAAGTTTCCCGCGAAGGCGGCGCTCAACCCGCAGGGGCAGTTCACCACGCTCTGGTTCGGCAATCCGGAACCGCTGCAGGCTGCGTCGCTGGAGGGCAGTGTGCAGGCCTTCAGTCCGCTTTTCGGAAAAGTCACGGTGCTGGTTACAGAAGAGGGGAAGCCGCGCGCCTGGCTCAATCCGGATCAGTCTCTGGCGGTTGGATCCGCGTTCAAGCTGGCCGTCCTGAGCGCGCTCAATTCGGAGGTCGCTGCCCGCAAGCATCGCTGGGATGAAGTAGTGCCGCTCGATCCTGCATGGAAATCCCTGCCCAGCGGGATCATTCGCGTCTGGCCGGACGGCACGCCGCTGACGCTCGCGACGCTTGCCAACGAGATGATCTCGATCAGCGACAACACCGCCGCGGACGCTCTGCTGTCCATTGCCGGGCGCGAAAAGGTGGAGGCCATGGCGCCTCACGACCGCCCTTTCCTCTCTACGCGAGAAGCATTCATTCTCAAGGATCCGGTTAATGGCATTCTGCTGGCCCGCTATCGCGCCGCCGATACGGCGGGACGGCGCGCGTTGCTGCCTGAGATCGACAAACTGCCACTGCCCGACGTCGGTATTTTCAGCTCGGGGCAGCCGATCGCCACCGACATCGAGTGGTTCTTCACTCCCGGGGAACTTTGCCGGCTCATCGACAGCGTTCGCGATCTGGGTGCGATGCAGATCAATCCGGGCATCGCGGCGAAGAAAGACTGGCAGCAGATCGCCTACAAAGGCGGGTCGGAGCCTGGCGTGCTGAATTTCACCACGGCTCTGACCGCGAAGAATGGCCGCCACTACTGCGTGGCCGCCACGTGGAACAGCGAAGGCTTCCTCGACGAAAACAAGTTCGCCATGCTCTATGCGGGGGTGCTGGGGGCGCTGGCTGCGGAATCAGCGAAATAAGAAGAAATCCGACGGACCGTGGAAGATGCGGAACAGCAGCATGCATCCTGTGAGCGCGAGCATTAAATACGACAAGCGGTTGGCCATCAGAACCGCAGGCCTGATATTGCCTTCATAGCGGAGCAAATCGTACCATTCGAAGACCCAGGTTTTGATGAACCTAGTCATCAGATAGGACGGAACCAGAAGCGTGACAAAGACGCCGAGGACGACGTACACCTCGCCGTGCATGCCCGCCAGATCGGGGAACAATTTCTGGCATACCCACAGGGGAACGAACTGATTGTTGGTGAAGGCGCCCGACATGCCTCCTGGAAAGGCCGCCCACGAACTGAAAAGCGCGTACATTCCATAGGTCAGTGGAAAGCCCAGTCCCGTGGTGGCGGTGTTCACAGTGGTCACAGCGAACAGGGTGCGGCGAAGGCGCGTTTTCAGCCTGGCCTGCAGATAGATGACCTCGATGATGATTACCAGCAGCAGGAAAAACGCCATTGTCGTGTGGTTCACCGGCAGCATGGGGATTCCGGCGTCGGCGCGCGCGGTGGCCGGCGAGCAGGCCAGCACACCTGTCACGGCCAGAGCTCCGGCAACACCACGCCCGATTTTCGGTAACATTGGCGGAATCATAGCACCGGCTCACACAGGGAGAATCGCACTTGGGTGCCAGTATTCGTGTTGTTACGGTCTCCACCGCGGTAGTCCTCTTCGGTTGCATCGGTCTCGCCCGCGCGGCCAGGCCGGGAGCTCACCAGGAGCAGCATCCGCCGGCCTCCGCCGGAGCGAAGGCGGACATTGACTGGCCCGCTTACAACGGAGGCTTTGACGGCGACCACTACTCCTCGCTGGCGCAGATTAACCGCTCGAACGTCTCGCAGCTGCGGATCGCCTGGCAGTACGACACGGGCGAGAAGGGCGGTCTACAGACCAATCCGCTGATTGTGGGGCGCGTTCTATATGCCTGCACGCCTTCGGGGAGAGTCATTGCGCTCGACGCGGCGACCGGGCAGATGCTGTGGACTTTTGACTCCACCGTGGATAAGCGTGATCGGACGATTGGCGGCGCCTCGCAGCCGCAGCGCGGGCTCGCATACTGGAGCGACGGGAAAAGCGCCCGCATTTTCGCCGGGGTGCTGAACTACCTCTACGCGCTCGACGCAGCTACGGGGAAACCCATCGCGGATTTTGCGGAGAGCGGGCGCATCGATCTGCGGAGGGGCCTGAAGGACGAGCCGGGCGCCGACTACACGCAGCAGTCGATCGCGCTGACGACGCCGGGCGTGATCTACAAGGACCTCATCATCGTTGGAGGGCGCAATCCGGAAACGCATCCTGCGCCTCCCGGCGACATTCGCGCCTTCGACGTGCGCACCGGCGCGCTGCGCTGGACCTTCCATACCATTCCGCGCCCCGGCGAGGTTGGCTACGACACCTGGCCGCCCGGTGCGTGGAAGGATGCGGGCGCGGCCAACAACTGGGCGGGCATGACGCTGGATGCGGGGCGCGGGATTCTCTACGTGCCCACGGGGAGCGCGGTGTTTGATTTTTACGGCGGCGACCGCATCGGCAACGATCTGTTCGCCGACACGCTTCTGGCGCTCGATGCCGCGACGGGCCAGCGGCTGTGGCATTTCCAGGGCGCGCATCACGACATCTGGGATCGCGATTTTCCCGCGCCGCCCGCGCTCGTGACCGTGAACCATGAGGGCCGCAGCGTCGACGCCATCGCACAGACCACCAAGCAGGGCGTCGTCTACCTCTTCGATCGCGTCAGTGGGGCCCCGCTGTTTCCCATCGAGGAGAAGGCGTATCCCCCCAGCGATGTTCCCGGCGAGAAGACGGCGCCCACGCAGCCCATGCCCACCGTGCCTGCGCCTTTCGCGCGCCAGCGCCTGACCGAAGACATGCTGACAACGCGAACGCCGGCGGCGCACGACTGGGCCGTCCAGACTTTTCGCACCTTTAGCAGCGACGGGGAGTTCATCCCGTTCGCCGTTGACCGCCAGACGATCATCTTTCCGGGTTTCGACGGCGGCGCGGAGTGGGGCGGGCCGGCGGTCGATCCCGGGACCGGCGTGCTCTACGTGAATGCGAACGAGATGGCGTGGACCGGCGGGCTGACTCCCGACAATCCCAACGCCGGCGCAGGGGCGAAGATTTATCAGTCGCAGTGCGCCATATGTCACGGCGCGGATCGCGCGGGATCGCCGCCCGCGTTTCCGTCGTTGGTGGGCGTGAGCCAGCGCCTGACCGATGCGCAGATCACGGATGTGATCGCGCACGGCAAGGGCCGCATGCCTGGGCTGCCGAATCTCGACAGCGCGAAGGTCGCGGTGCTCATGGACTATCTCAAGTCCGCGGCGTCGGCTCCGGCGGAACACGCGCCGGGGGAGATGTCTGGCGGACCGACTGCTCAGTACGCTTTTACCGGCTACCGCAAATTCCTCGACCCCGACGGTTATCCCGCGATCGCGCCGCCGTGGGGAACGCTGAGCGCAATCGATCTGAACACCGGCTCGTATTTGTGGAAGACTCCGCTGGGCGAATATCCGGCGCTTGCGGCGCAAGGCATGAAGTACACCGGCTCAGAGAACTACGGCGGCCCTATCCTCACCGCGGGCGGGGTGCTGTTCATCGGAGCGACTTCCTACGACCGGAAATTTCGCGCCTTCGACAGCCACACCGGTCAACTGCTGTGGGAAACGGAACTGCCTTTCGCGGCCGGGGCCACGCCCGCGACTTACTCCGTCGACGGCAAGCAATATGTGGTGATCGCTGCGAGTGGCGGACGCGATCCAAAATCGCCGGTGGGCGGCATGTACATTGCGTTTTCGCTGCCGTGATCCGCGTGCTGGACAGGTTGGGAACCGGCGCGAGCGCAGGACAACGCCATGCTGGCGCCTCAGCGCTCGGCTTCGACCCAGCCGAAGGCGCCGGGGAAGTGTTCGAAGTCCGGCGGCTTGTCCCGGTCGAAGTAGATCGACAGGATGTCGAAGCGCATCTCGATCTCGCCAGGTGGAAGTTGCCGTATGTAATGCCGCGCCAGCCGGCGGAGCACCCGGCGCTTGCGGTAGTCGACCGCGAGATGCGCAGGGGCGACGTCCCGTGTCGTTCTCGTCTTCACCTCGACAAAGCACAGGGTGTTTCCCTTCCACGCAATGATGTCGAGGTCGCCGGGCGCCCGCGAGGAGTGCCACGCACGGGCGACGACCACGTAGCCGCGCCGCATCAGCCAGAAAAACGCTGCCCGCTCGCCGAGCAGCCCTGTCTCGAGATGCTCGGCGCGCTCCGGCGTTCGCCGCGCGGCGACCCGCTCGATAGCGTTGACCGCCGACTCCATCAAATTGACGCGTAATCGCAGAAACATTGGGGCTATTTTGGGACGCGCGGAGGCTTGAAGCAATGCACGTCGGTCATGCCGGAGTCACCAAAGTTTTGCTGCACGAAACCCGGAGATTCGCCACACCGGCTCAGCGCAGAAGCAAAAGATAAACTCCAACAGCCGCTCCAGCCAGGGCCAGGAGCAATGCGAGGATCACGGCGTTGCGCGCGATCCCCGGGGTCCACGCCCCGCTGCGCAGCTCTCTCACGGTCCGAATATGCCCGACGACCGCCGAGACATTGACGATGACGCCGAGCGCGACGAGCCCCGCTCCGGAATAGACGGAAAGGCCGGTGGAGTGCGGGCTCGCAGGCTGATTGGATCGAAACTCGCGCAGGAAGAGCCCGAACCTGGCCAGCGCAAACCCGACGCCCATCAGGCCCAGGCCGGTTCTTATCCACGCAAGAAACGTGCGCTCCGCGGCGAAGTAAGTTCGGGGATCCTGGAGTTCGTTCGCCATGGCGCGATTGTAGCGGCCAGGGGCTAATCGCGTTGACCGCCGACTCCATCCATCTGTCGAGGATCAGCTGATCCTGCGAATCCAAAGCGCGGAAAAGGGATCCTCTTCGCGATCGAGGGGCACATAGTCACTGAACCTCGATTGAAGGCCGCTTTCGTCCAGGTGCCGCAGCATGGGTGCAGACAAAACGATCTCGTACGCCGAATTGAATGCGAGGAATGCCTGTACAGCCATCGCTTCGTTCCAATACACGGGCCATCTGTCCCCAAAAATCCACTTACTTGCAGGAAAGGGGACATTGTAAGGAAACGGAATATCGTGAATATGCACGTAGACGCCGGATTTCAGGCGCGGCAATACCTCGAGAAGCAACCAGGAGACATCGCTGTCGATCTTCAGCGCGTGCGAGGAATCGATAAAGAGCACGTCGCCCGCCTCGAGCGTCTCGAATTCCGTCAGCGGTACGTTTTGCGCGAAGTCCTGCCTGATCTCAATGTTGGGAATGGTGCGCAACGCGCCATAGGGAAACGGCTCAACGCATGTCATGCGAAGCGTGCTTCCGTTTTCCGCATTTTTGCCTGCCGCCAGAGAGGCATAAAACGTCGACAGGCCCGAGCCGATCTCGAGGTAGCGGCGAGGCTTCCATTCTCTCAGCAGGTAATACAGAATCCGAGCGTCGAACTTTGGATAGCCCGGCCCGAAGCCGCGTTGCTGATTGGCGGCGTATTCGCCCGCGGTGCGCTCGAAATCGTCGTTCCACCGACTGTGGAGCTCGAAGAGCAGCGACCGCATCGACTCGGGATCGTACCGGATACCAGCAAGTGCGCTTGGCTTATTCCACCGATCCTTATTTCGCGCCAACTCGTCCAGCCGCGGCAGAGTCGAGTAGTAATCCCCGCGCCTGACGATATTAAGCCCGGCCAGACCGAGCACCTTGTGGGTTGCCAATATGAACGAGCGGCGGAGCAGCACCCGTGTACCGACGATCAACCCAACCAGGCTCGACGGAAGATGGCGTTTGATCCATTGGCGCAATGCAAAACCCTCGGGTGCCGGTTCAGGATCGGGCTGGTGGAGGCCTCTCCAGGTGGGAGGATGCCGGAATTGATGCGATCCTGCCGGGCCAGTATCCCACTGGCCCATGAATGGCTCCCCTGTCTCCTGAAGCCATACTAGCCGAATCGAGTGGATAGACTGCATATCCGTGCATCAGGTCCAGGACAGTTCTCATCCCGGTAAGAAAGGCTCGCTCCGCGCCAGGCAAGTCCGGGGAGCATCGAGTCGGCATGGCGCGATTGTAGCGGCCAGGGGCTCAGGCTTGACTTTCTGCCGGCATCTGCGATGTTCTGAGGCGGCCATGCATTTCGCCCTGCTCCTGCTTCTCGCCCTGCAGGCTCCGGCGGCCACGCCGTCGCCCGCAACCGATCATGATCCATTTGCCGCCCTGCGCGATCAGTGGGCGAAGGATCTGCACGGGAAGTTCGTCGAGGACTCGCTAGCCCAGTACGCGCCGGATGCGGACTTCATCAGCGATACCGGGCGCACGCACGGGATGGGGGCGCTGCGGCAGCTCTTCACGACCATCACGAAGACCTTTGACAGCGACCTGGCGTTCACTTCGCAACGAGTCGAGATTTCGGGGGATCTGGCGTACGACTCCGGGACGTACAAGGAGACGCTGCTGAATCGAGCCACGGGGAAGACGCAAAGCATGGCGGGGGATTATCTGACGGTGTATCGGCGGATGAAGGCGCCGAATGGGAATGCGGTGTGGTTGATTGTGGAGCAGGTTTGGACGGGCGGCGAGGTGAAGTAGCCTGAAGCTGGAAGCTGGTAGCGGTTAGCCGAGATAGATAAAGGGCGAGCCGAGGCTCGCCCTTTATCCTTGTCGACCTTCTGAATTTGTTTGCGTCTTACAGAGGCTGTACGTCAGCTGCCTGCCAGCCCTTGGGCCCCTTGACGACGTTGAATTGCACGGCCTGACCTTCCTGCAGACTCTTGAAGCCATTAGCGGAAATGGCAGAGTAGTGCACGAAGACATCCTCGCCGTTCTGGCGCGAGATAAAGCCGTAGCCCTTCGCGTCGTTAAACCACTTCACAGTACCTTGTTCCATTTTGTTGCTATGTCCTGAATTGAATTGCGCTGGAGTGAATCGGAGCGAACTGGCAGACCTGCTGATCCTGCTTTGTTGGGCGAGGCGAAAGACTGCGCTTGCCCGGTTCGGTTCTAACGCTAATCTATTGTATCAGATCGCCCCTGGGCACCGGCTGGAATTCCCCGGCCCGGTACGGGGCGCGAACCGCGTGGCGTCAGTTGGCGTTGCTCGGCTCCTGACCCGCTCCGGGGGGGCCACCGGACTCTGCCCAGTTTGCCCTCTGCGCCATCAGGGCAGCTCAACTCACTCAAATCGCGCAACAGAAAAGGACTCGGGTTTCCGAGTCCTTGCCAGCCCGGCGATCCCGGCGCCTTATGAGTTCGAACACTGGCCCAGCTTTGCCTGCAACGCCGCGATCTGCGCCTCCGTGGCGGCCACGGCGGCCTGCTCGTCCTGGAGCGCTGTCTCCTCCGCCTGCAGCTGCGCCTGCAGCGCCGCGGTTTGCGCGTTCGAGACCAACTGCCCGGGAATCTGCTTCGGATGCGTCAGATCCACGGTGCCGATGCCCTGCGCATCGCCTTTGGCCTGCTGCACCAGCGCCTTCGCCTGGCCGCCGAGCAGACTGCCCAGCGTGGCCGCATTCGCTGCGGGAGCGGTGAGGGGCAGCATCGCCACAACAATCAAAGAAACTCGCGTCATCAACCGAGGTGCTTTCATGGGGTGCCTCCTTTATCCTGGCCTTCAACTCTTTGCCTTGTTTCAACCCGGGCGCCGGGAAAAGGTGTGTGAATTCTCGGTGAACGGTGCAAAGCCGTGCGTACCCGGCCGCACTGCGGCGCAGCGGCAAAGCGGGTATTCTGATTCCTTCTATGGCTCAGGACGTTACGCACGACACAGACCTGCTGGCGGAGGCACTGGATCGGCTCGAGCGCGAATTCTCCAGCCTCCCCGCCAGCACGCCCCAGATCCCCGGCGAATCCCGCATGCCCGCGGTCCTTGCTGAAGCCGCCCACCGGATGGGTGACAACTTCCCCTATTTCCATCCGCTGTACGCCGGGCAGATGCTCAAGCCGCCGCATCCGGTGGCGCGGGCTGCCTATGCGATGGCCATGTGGCTCAACCCCAACAACCATGCGCTCGACGGCGGTCGCGCCAGTTCGCGCATGGAGTGGGAAGCGGTGCGCGAGATCGCCGCCATGTTCGGCTGGAGCGAGTTCATCGGGCACCTGACCGGCGGAGGCACGCTCGCGAATCTTGAAGCGTTGTGGGTTGCCGGGCAGATGATGCCGGGGAAGAAGATTGTGGCGTCGGAGCAGGCGCACTACACGCACGAGAGAATCACCGCGGTACTGCGGCTCCCGTTTGCGTCAATTGCCTGCGATGACCGTGGACGGATGGACCCTGAGCATCTGGAGGCGGCGCTGGCTTCGGGCGAGGTGGGAACGGTCGTCGCGACGCTGGGGACGACGGGGGCGGGTGCAGTCGATCCGCTGCCCGCGATTCTGGCCTTGCGGGAGAAATATCGCTTCCGGCTGCATGTGGACGCGGCGTACGGCGGGTATTTCCGGCTCGCTTCGAACCTGGGCAACGATGCGGCGCGCGCCTTCGAACGCATTACTGAGGCGGATTCCATCGTCGTCGATCCGCACAAGCATGGCCTGCAACCTTACGGCTGCGGGTGCGTTCTGTTTCGCGATCCGGCGATGGGGCGGTGGTACAAACATGACTCGCCGTGCACGTATTTCACCTCGCAGGAACTGCACATTCACGGCAGCGCGCCGCAGGCTGGGGCCAGTTGTGCGGTTGGGTCGTTCGCCGCCGAGCTGTTTGCCGAGGGCTCGCTGCACCTTGGGGAAATCAGCCTCGAGTGCTCGCGGGCCGGGGCCTCTGCTGTCGCTCTTTGGACAACGCAGCGGCTGCTGCCGCTGGTGCGTGGAGGCGAATTCGCGAAAGGCCTCGAGACGTGCCGCGAGGCGGCTCTGCGGCTGCACAGCATCGTCGCAACGGACGCATCGTTTGTACCGGGGCCGGCGCCTGACCTCGACATCGTGGTTTGGGCGATGCGTGCCGCCACTCCGGCCGAGTCTTCACGACGGGCGCAGGAGGTATTCGATCGAGCGGCGAAGCTCGACCTGCACCTGGCGCTGGCGCAGATGCCCCCACGCATATTTCCGGAAGCGGGCTGGCTCAGCGAACATCAACCGAGCACCGTCACCTGCCTGCGGTCGGTGCTGATGAAGCCCGAGCATCTGGCGTGGGTGGACGAAATCGGCAAGCGCCTGCGGCAGGCCTTGTGAGTGAATCCAACCTTTGGCCGATGTGCACTTGCGACGCGCATCTATTGTTACTGTAGCGAAATCTTTTGGTTTTCGGTTTTTCCTGGAGAAGGGTCCTGCATGCTCGATGTAAACGGTATTACAAAAAAACACGCGGAGCGGTTCGGGGCCGAGCCCGCGGTCTTCCTTGCTCCGGGGCGTGTGAACCTCATCGGCGAGCACACCGACTATGCCGGCGGATTCGTCATGCCCGCCGCCATTGACTTTGGCACACTCGCGGCTATCACCCCGCGCAGCGATGGGCGGGTTGTGATCTGGTCGGAGAATTTCAACGAGCAGGTGAGCCACCAGCTCGAAGGCCTGCCGAAGAATGGCGGCGGTCACTGGTCCGGCTATCCCCTCGGCGTGGTCAAGATTCTCCGCGAGGCGGGATTTGCCGTGCCACCCTTCAGCCTCACGGTGCAGGGCGACGTCCCGCTCGGCGCAGGGCTCAGCTCCTCGGCCTCGATCGAAGTGGCTACGGCGCTGGCCGCGCTGAGCCTGGCTGGGGCGAATCCCGAACGCGAGGCAATCGCGAAGCTCTGCCAGCGCGCCGAGAACGTCTACGTCGGCGCATCCTGCGGCATCATGGATCAGTTCATCGCCTGTCGCGGCGCGGAGAACCACGCGCTGCTGCTCGACTGCCGGTCACTGGAATACCGTCTCGCCCCCATCCCGGTAAACATCAGCCTCGTCATCGCCAACACCATGGTGAAACACGCCATCGCCGGGGGTGAGTATGGCATTCGCCGCGGCGAGGTCGAGGAAGGAACGGAAATCCTTCGCAGCCATCGCCCTGAGATCAAGCTGCTGCGCGACGCGACCACGAAGGACCTGGAGCGATGGGGCGCCGAGATGCCAGACAATGTGCTGCGCCGCTGCCGCCACATCATCACCGAGAATCTGCGCACCGTGGCTGCCGCCGATGCGCTGGCCGCGGGAAACCTGAAGAGGCTCGGCGACCTGATGGCCGCAGCCCACGCCAGCTATCGCGACGACTTCGAGGCGAGCTGCGAGGAGGCCGACGCGATGGTGGAGGCGGCGCAGCAGTTGCCCGGCCTGATCGGCGCGCGGCTGACGGGAGGCGGATTCGGGGGGTGCACTGTTAATCTGGTGCACGCCGAGCTGGCCGAGGACTTCGTGGCGCGCCTGCACGATACATACCGCGCCACAACCGGGATCGACGCGGAGATATATCGCTGCCATGCATCGGCCGCTGCGCATGCTGTGTGAAAGGAGAAACCAGGAATGACACTGCGTGAGTTTTATCTGGAGCGCCGCCGCACCGAGGTACCCGTATTCCTGAAGGTGCTCAAAGCGCTGCCCGCGGACCAGGCAGGCTACAAGCCGCACGACCGGTCTCCTTCGGCGCAGCAGATTGCCTGGACCCTGACCTGGGAGCTGCGCTCCTGTCTTGATGTGGTCAGGAACCATCGGGCGGAGTGGAAATCCGAACCGCCGCCGCCGCTCCCGGAAATTATTCAGCTTTTCGAGCAGTGGTCCAGCGAACTGACGGAGCGCGTGGCGGCCATGGACGACGAGGCGTGGAATCGAACGGCAAGTTTTTATGTCAATGGCAAGGTGGTCTCCGAGCAGCCCGCCGGGACGTTCCTCTGGTTCATTTTGTTCGACGCGATCCACCATCGCGGCCAGCTGACGACCTACCTGCGGCCGATGGGCAGTAAGGTCCCGCCAATCTATGGGCCTTCGGGCGACGAGCGTCCCTCGTAATGGACTGGCGATCCGGGAAGGCATGGCAGTATTCCACAGAAGGGTCATATCGACGCTTTTGACCCCGATGTAACAATCACGAGGGCCGGTGCCGCGCCAGATGCCTGACGAGTGCCAGATGCCCGACGAGGGATACATGTCTGAAGCAGAGATTGTTATCCTGAAGGGCAGGCGCTTGAGACAAGGCCGGAGAAATCGTTTAACCGATGCGCTTTATTAACCGTTCCCAGTACTTTTCCCCGGAAGAACCAGGCGAGGGCGGCATCGTCGCCTACTTCTCCATGGAAATCGCCGTGATGCCGGAATTCCCCACGTACAGCGGTGGTTTGGGGGTCCTGGCCGGCGATACTCTTCGAGCTGCGGCGGACTTGGGTCTGCCGCTGGCCGCGGTCACGCTCGCCCATCGCAAGGGCTACTTCCGGCAGCACCTTGATCCCACTGCCGGCCTGCAGACCGAATCGCCGCAGCCCTGGAGTCCGGAAACCACGCTGGCCGCCGAAGAGCCCATTGTGACGGTGACGCTGGAAGGCCGGCCGGTTGCGATCCGCGGCTGGCGCTACGAACTGGAAGGCGTTACCGGGCATCGGATTCCCATTTATTTCCTCGACACGGATCTTGACCAGAACGACCCGAAGGATCGCAACATCACCGATCAGCTTTACGGCGGCGACGCGGATTATCGTCTGCGTCAGGAAGCCATCCTTGGGATCGGCGGGGCCCGCCTGCTGCGCGCGCTGGAGTACGAACCGGCTGTGTATCACATGAACGAAGGGCACGCCGCGCTGCTGACCATTCCGGTTCTGGAGCAGGAGCTGCACGGAGCCGGGCTGCAGACCGCCACCGAGCGAAACCTGGAGGCCGTCCGCCGCCGCTGCGTCTTCACGACGCACACGCCGGTGCCCGCGGGCCACGACCGGTTCTCCGGCGAGCAGGCCTATCGCATCCTCGGCGCGGAGCGTGCCGGCATGCTGGAGCGCTTCGGCTGTTTCCACGACGGCCTGCTCAACATGACCTACGTTGCCCTGCGCTTTTCGCGCTTCGTGAACGGCGTGGCCATGCAGCACGGCAAAGTTTCGCGGGAGATGTTTCCGGAGTACACCATCGACGCCATCACCAACGGCGTGCACGCCGGCACGTGGACCGCGCCTTCGGTCCAGGCACTGTTCGACAAGCACCTGCCGCGGTGGCGTCAGGATAATGTCACCCTGCGCTACGCCATCGACATTCCTGAGAACGAAATTGTCGAAGCCCACGCCGCATCGAAGAAGGCGCTGATCGAGGCTGTGCAGGCCGCCAGCGGCGTCGAGATGAAGACAGAGGTATTCACCCTTGGCTTCGCGCGCCGCGCCGCCACCTATAAGCGCGCCGATCTGCTCTTTACCGATCCCGAACGCCTGTTGAAGACCGCGGAGAAATTCGGGGGCATGCAAATCGTCTACGCCGGCAAGGCGCATCCCGCTGACGAACCGGGCAAGGCGAAGATCCGCCGCGTGATTGAACTGGCCAGGGAACTGCGCGAAACGCCGCTGCAAGTGGTCTACCTGGAAAACTACGAGTGGAAGCTCGGCGCGCTGCTGACCGGCGGCGTCGATTTGTGGCTGAATACGCCGCGTCGTCCTTACGAAGCTTCGGGCACCAGCGGCATGAAGGCCGCGCTGAACGGCGTGCCGAGCCTGAGCGTTCTGGATGGCTGGTGGATTGAAGGTTGGATTGAAGGCGTCACCGGGTGGGCCATCGACGACCATGACGACGACGCGGGCGAGGCTCGATCCCTCTACGATCATCTGGAGAAGGTGATTCTTCCCTTCTATTACAAGGACACCGGCCAGTGGCGGCGCATCATGCGCTCCACCATCGCGCTGAACGGCTCGTTCTTCAACACGCAGCGCATGCTCGAGCAGTACATCATCAATGCCTATTTCCCGGAGCGGCGGGTCGACAAGGTTTCTGAATCGCACCAGCCGGATCTGGAGAATTCCGTCGCACACTGAAGTTCCGAGAGCCGGTCGATGCAGCGTGGATGAGTCTTCCGACTGCGTGCCGACGCCGGTTCGCGAGCGCCGGATTTGCGAAGGCGCGATGCTATACTTGGCCTGAATTCCTACGATCTCGTCCGCAATGGTGTGACGAGCCGCCCGCCGCATTTACGGCTCCGTTCACTCGGTTTTGTATCCAGCAGCCATGGGAGAGATTTCCTTGAACCAGTCGTCCCTCGAGCAGTTGACGCCTGCCGTGTCGCGGCGGCCTCTCTGCGTCGACCTGGACGGCACTCTGGTCAAAAGCGACACGCTGATGGACTCGCTGCTGGTCCTGCTGCGCAGCCGCCCGCTCGACGCGCTGCAGTTTCCCCTCTGGCTCCTGCGTGGCAAAGCTGCTGTGAAGGCCGAGGTCGGCGCGCGCGTCTCCCTGGACGTTCGCCATCTGCCTTACAACCGGTCGGTCGTGGAGTTCCTCGAAGTCGAGCGCGGCGAGGGGCGCAAGCTTTATCTGGCCACCGGCGCAGACCAGCAACTGGCGGAGCGCGTCGCCGCTCATCTGGGCCTGTTCGAGGGCGTGCTGGCCAGCGACGGCAAAACGAATCTGACCGCCGGCAACAAGCTCGAAGGACTGCGCAAAACCTTCGGCGACGAGGGCTACGACTACATCGGCAACGCCGGCCCCGATCTGCCTCTGCTGCAGCATGCTGGAACGGCGATGATTGCCAATCCCGCTCCGGCTCTGCGCGCACGGCTGCATTCGCGCGGGGTCACCGTCGAGCGCGAATTCGAGGATCGAGCTTCACCGGCGAAGGCTCTGCTGAAGGCCATCCGCCTCCATCAGTGGGCGAAGAACATCCTCATCTTCGTGCCCATGCTGCTGGCGCACGTGCTCCGCGCCTCAGCGTTTGCGGATGCGGCAATCGCCTTCGTCAGCTTCAGTCTCTGCGCGTCGGCCACCTACATCGCCAACGATCTGCTCGACATTGAATCGGACCGGCGGCACCCGCGCAAGCGGACGCGGCCCTTCGCGGCGGGCGATCTATCCGTGCTCACGGGCGTGCTGACCAGCGCTGCCCTGCTCGGCAGCTCGATCGCCATCGCCGCCACCCTGCTTCCCCGCGGATTCCTGCTTTGGCTCTTCCTCTATCTGGTGGGGACGCTTTCCTATTCGCTCGTCCTCAAGCGCGCCGTTCTGGTTGACGTCATCGTGCTCTCCGGGCTTTATACGGTCCGCATGCTGGCCGGGGCCGCGGCCACGAACGTCGACATCTCCCCGTGGCTGGCGGCGTTTTCGGTTTTCCTGTTTCTGAGCCTCGCCATGGTGAAGCGCTTCAGCGAATTGCAGAACGCGCGAGCTCGCGGTCAGGCCATCGCCAATGGCCGCGGTTATCTGCTGGGCGACATAGAGCAGCTGCGCAGTTTTGGCACCTCGAGCGCCTACGCCGCGGTCGTCGTGTTCTCGTTCTACATCGGCGAACACGTCAGCGGCCTCTATCGCCATTCCACACGGCTGTGGCTCATCACGCCTCTTATGATCTTCTGGCTCAGCCGCGTCTGGCTCCTCGCCTCGCGCGGCGAGCTTGACGAAGATCCGGTCATTTTTGCCGTGACCGATCGCATCAGTTTGCTGACTGGCGCGGCGGTCGCGGCGATTGCAGCTCTTGCCGCCTTGTAGCGCAGAAAGCGAACCCATGGATAATTCCGGCAGTAATGAAGAACAGGCTCCGCGCTTCGAATCGTGGGGCCGCTATCCCAAATTGCAGGCCGACGTGGTTCCGCTGCACTGGGCGGCCGATTTTCCACTGCAGCACCCGCCGGCCAGCAAACAACTGCCGGTCGGACTGGGCCGCAGCTATGGCGACGTCTGTCTGCTTGAAAACGGGACGCTGCTGGAGACTTCCGGGATGGATCGGCTCGTGCATTTCGACGCGGCCACCGGCATGCTCCGCTGCGAAGCCGGTGTCTCGCTGCAGCAGATCCTCGCCTTCGCCGTTCCCCGAGGGTTTTTCCTTCCTGTCACGCCGGGCACCAAATATGTAACAGTCGGTGGCGCAATTGCCAACGACATTCACGGCAAGAATCATCACGTGGCCGGCACCTTCGGCCGTCACGTTCTCCGGTTCGAGCTGGTTCGCTCCGACGGCGCCCGCTTCGTCTGCAGCCCAATCGAGAACCCGGAGTGGTTCGCCGCCACCATCGGAGGCATGGGGCTCACCGGCCTTATCACGTGGGCTGAGATTCACCTGCGCCCCATCGTTTCGCGCAAGATCGAATACCGCGGCGAGAAATTTCACGGCATCGACGAGTTCTTCGCGCTCTCACAGGCCGCGGCCAGCGAATATACGGTCGCCTGGATCGACTGCGTCTCCACCGGCCACAACTTTGCGCGCGGCATCTTCATGCAGGGCGATCACTCCGAGACTCCCGGTCCCCTGACCAAAAGCAAAGAGCCGAAACTGACCTTCCCTATCGACCTTCCCGAGTTTGCGCTGAACCGCTTCTCTATGGCCACCTTCAACTCGCTGTACTTCCACAAGCAGCTGGGCAAACAAAAAATCGGTCCCGTCGATTACGAACCGTTCTTCTACCCGCTCGACGCCGTGCTCCACTGGAATCGCATTTACGGCAAACAAGGACTGCTGCAATTCCAGAATGTTCTGCCGCACGAAAGTGGCCGCGAGGGCATGATCGAAATCCTGAAAGCCATCACCAAATCCGGCCTCGCGTCGTTCCTGGCGGTCATCAAGTTCTTCGGCGACGTCCCCTCCGTGGGGATGATGTCGTTTCCCAAACCGGGCCCCATGCTGGCGCTGGATTTTCCCATCCGCCGCGACGTCAGCTTCGATCTGGTCGACCGCCTCGCACGCATCACGCTCGAGCACGGCGGCCGCATGTATTCCGCCAAGGACGCCCGCATGACGCCGGAGCAATTTCAGGCCTTCTACCCACAGTGGCAGGAATTCTCGCGCTACGTCGATCCGGGTTTCGACTCCGCGTTCTGGCAGCGCGTCACCGGACGGAGGCCGCTCGTTGGCTGATCGGCCCGCGGCTGCAGCTCCCAGGCGCGTGCTCGCTCTCGGCGCCACGTCGTCCATTGCGCAGGCCACTCTCCGGCTACTGGCCGAGCGGCACGCGTCTTTTTTCCTTGTTGGCCGCAATGCGCAAAAATTAGCCGCTGTCCGCGACGATTTGCTGACGCGCGGTGCGTCGGCAGCGACCGCGTTCGTTGCGGACCTCGACGATACGGGCGCGCATCCTGCCATGCTGGCTCAGGCTGTCACTGTGCTCGGCGGGCTGGACGTGGCGTTGATCGCACACGGCGTCCTCGGCGACCAGGCCGAGGCCGAAAAAGACTTTGCCGCCGCGGAAGCGATTCTGCACACCAATTTTCTTTCGGCCGTCTCCCTCGTTACCTGGCTCGCCAACTATTTCGAAGCCGAACATCGCGGGACCATCGCCGTAATCTCCTCGGTTGCGGGCGATCGCGGGCGCAAAAGCAACTACGTTTACGGCGCATCGAAAGGCGGTCTCAACATTTTTCTCGATGGGGTGCGCAACCGCATCGACCGCGCCGGCGTGAACGTGCTCACCATCAAGCCCGGCTTCGTCGCCACGCCGATGACCGCGCACCTGCCCAGGGGCCCTCTGTTCGCCCAGCCCGCGCAGGTGGCGAAGCACATCGTGCGTGCCATCGACAAACGCAGGGACGTCGCCTACGTGCCGCCGTTCTGGGCCCTCATTATGCTGGTGGTTCGCAGCATTCCTCGCCGGGTTTTCAAAAAGATGAATATGTAGCCGCAGTGGGCATTCATTCGCGAAAACTGCATCGGGTACTGCTTCGTCAACATCTATGGAATAAGCAAAGAACGTGGCTTGCGAGGTCTTTTTCGGAAGTCCAAACGTCTTTGAAGACGTAAAGCTTTTGTCAGCAAATTCCCTGATACAGGCGAAGGATGGATACTGTTGTCAGCGAGATTTGTGTCCCTGTTGCACCGCGTTTGAAAACTCTCTCCGGGACATCATCCGAACTATTTGCTGCCCCACTCGAATGCGAGAATCCCGCATTCCGGTACCGAGTACCACGGCCGTTGCCTACGCCGCGCGCCGCAGGAGAATCTGAAGCGATATGTGGATAGTCCGCCTAGCGCTGCGACGGCCGTACACCTTCGCCGTAGTCGCGCTTCTGTTGATGATTCTGGGTCCGCTGGCCATCGTCAATATGCCGGTGGACATCTTCCCGAACATCAACATTCCAGTTGTCACCATGCTCTGGAACTACTCGGGCTTCTCGCCCGACCAGATGGCGAGCCGCATTGTCACGCTCAGCGAGCGCTCGCTCACCACTACCGTCAACGACATCGAACACACCGAGTCGCAGTCGCTCGCCGGCATCGCGGTCGTCAAGATATTTTTCCAACCCGGCGTCAACATCGGCAACGCGGTGGCTCAGGTCACCGCCATTGCGCAGGCCCAGCTCCGCCAGTTGCCGCCCGGAACCACACCCCCCCTGGTCATCCAGTACAACGCCTCCAGCGTCCCCATCATTCAGCTCGGCCTCTCCGGCGAGGGCCTGTCGGAAATGCAGCTGAACGACTACGGCCTCAACTTCATCCGCACCCAGCTGGTCACCGTTCCCGGCGCCGGCATTCCCTATCCTTACGGAGGCAAGCAGCGTCAGGTGCAGGTGGATCTCAATCTGCCGGCGCTGCAGTCCAAGGGACTCTCGCCGGCCGACGTGGTCAGCACCATCGGCGCGCAGAACCTCATTCTGCCCGCAGGCACCATCAAGATCGGCCAGTTTGAGTACCAGCTTGAAACCAACAGCGCGCCGGTCAGCATCGAGGGGCTCAATAATCTCCCCATCCGCCAGGTGAACGGCGCCATGGTCTACATCCACGACGTGGCCCACGTCCGCAATGGCTTTCCTCCGCAGACCAACATCGTGCGCGTCGATGGCCAGCGCGCCGTGCTGCTCTCCGTCATCAAGACCGGCGACGCCTCCACGCTCAACATCGTCAAGGGCATCCTCGCCAAGGCCGACAGCCTCAAGTCCCAGCTTCCACCGCAGTTCCGAATTATTCCGCTCGCGGATCAATCCATTTTCGTCCGCAACTCCATCGATGGCGTCGTGCACGAGGCCATCATCGCGGCCTGCCTCACTGCGATCATGATCCTCATCTTCCTCGGGAGCTGGCGCAGCACCCTTATCGTCGCGGTTTCCATCCCGCTTTCGATTCTCACCTCGCTGCTCACGCTCAGCGCGCTCGGCGAGACCATCAACATCATGACCCTCGGCGGCCTCGCCCTGGCCGTTGGCATTCTCGTCGACGACGCCACCGTGGAGATTGAGAACATCAACCGCAATCTCGAGGCTGGCAAGGCGATCGAGCAGGCCATCCTCGACGGGGCAGCGCAGATTGCAGTTCCCGCTCTGGTCGCTACGATTTCGATCTGCATCGTTTTCGTGCCCATGTTCTTCCTCAGCGGCGTAGCGAAGTATCTTTTCGTCCCGCTGGCGGAAGCGGTGGTGTTCGCGATGCTCGCGTCGTATCTGCTTTCGCGAACCGTCGTGCCCACGATGGCGAAGTTTCTGCTGCGCGAGCACGATCCGCAGGAAGGCGAACGAAAACGGCAGGGCCGCAATCCTTTCACTCATTTTCAGCTTGCCTTTGAAAGCCGCTTCGAGAAAATCCGCAGCGGCTATCGCCGCATTCTCGAGCTGTGCATGCATCATGCCGCCATCTTCATCGTCTTGTTCTTCGTGCTCAGCATGGGCTCGGCGGCGCTGCTCTATCCATTCCTCGGCCAGGACTTTTTCCCTACCGTCGACAGCGGCCAGTTCAAGCTGCACATCCGGACGCGCACCGGAACGCGCATCGAAGATACGGCGGCTCTCTGCGATCGCATCGATAACACCATCCGCCAGGTCATCCCGAAGGACGAGCTGGTCACCATCATCGACAACATCGGCTTGCCCTACTCCAGCATCAACCTGTCGTATTCGAATTCCGCCCCCGTCGGACCGGGCGATGCCGATATCCAGGTCTCGCTGGCGGAGAAACATCACCCCACTGAGGAGTACGTCGCGCGTCTTCGCGAGATTCTCCCGCAGCGCTTTCCCGGGACACAGTTCTACGCGCTGCCCGTCGACATGGTGACGCAGATCCTCAACTTCGGCCTGCCCGCGCCCATCGACATCCAGGTCGTCGGGCCGAACCAGCGGGGCAATCTGGAGTTCGCGCAGAATCTTCTCAACCGGATCAAATACGTGCCTGGCACAGCGGACATGCGCATCCAGCAGCCGTTCGATAATCCGCGGCTGCAGATCAATGTGAATCGCACCATGGCACAGAGCACCGGCCTGGCCCAGCGCGACATCGCGCAGAGCCTGCTGGTGGCTACCAGCGGCAGCTTCCAGACGTCGCCCACGTTCTATCTGGACCCGCAGAACGGAGTGGAATACAACGTTGCGGTCCAATCGCCGCAGTACGCGCTGGACACGATGCAGGATCTGCGCAATATCTCCGTGACGCCCGGCAGCGGCGCAGCGGGCCCGACTCCCGCCAACAGCAGCTCGTACGGTGCAGGCCTGCCGCCCAACTGGACTGGCCCAGTCGGCGGCCAGCCTATCCAGATCCTCGGCAACGTTGCCGCTGTCGATCCCGGCCAGGAACCGGCGACCGTCACGCATTACAACATCACGCCGGTCATCGATATTTACGGCAACGTCGTAGGCATCGATCTCGCCAGCGTCAGCAAAGGCATCCAGAGAATCGTCGACCAGGAGCAGGCGCACCTGCCGCACGGCTCCCGCATCGTGGTGCGCGGCCAGGTGCAGACCATGCGCACTTCCTTTGAAGGACTACTCGGCGGCCTGGTGTTTTCCATCCTGCTGGTCTACCTGCTCATCGTCGTGAATTTCCAGTCGTGGCTCGATCCTTTCATCATCGTCTGCGCGCTGCCGGCTGCTATCTCGGGCATCGTGTGGTTCCTGTTCCTCACTCACACACGGCTCAGCGTGCCCGCGCTCACCGGCGCCATCATGTGCATGGGCGTGGCCACGTCGAACTCAATTCTCGTGATCACTTTTGCCCGCGAACAGCTTGAGGTCAACGTTGGCGACGCCCAACTCTCCGCGCTCAACGCCGGCTTTGTTCGCTTTCGTCCCGTGCTCATGACCGCGCTCGCCATGATCCTCGGCATGATCCCCATGTCTCTGGGCCTCGGCGATGGCGGCGAACAGAATGCGCCCCTGGGACGCGCCGTCATCGGCGGCCTGCTCTTCGCCACTGTTTCCACTTTGTTTTTTGTTCCAACCATTTTCAGCGTGATGCACGGACGCCTCGAACGACACCGCAAGGAGCGCGAGGCGCGCAAACATCCCAGCAGGCAGCTTGTCGCCGGGAGCTAACTATGCCAGAACCGAATCAACGCCAGACAAATCGCAATCCGAACGAACGGCCCCCCGCCCATCCCGGTCAGGATCACGGCGAGTCGAACCACGATGCCCCACCCCTCTCGGGCCGCAAGGCGATTCTTGCCCTCGCCGGCATCGTCCTCCTTGCTGTCATCCTCGCGATCGTCGGCATCATCCCTCGTCTGCGCGCGGAGAAGAACCTGCAGAATCGCACCAGCGACCTCGCTCTCGCCAACGTTCTTGTCGACAAGCCAACAGTCGGGGAGCCCAGCCAGGAACTTGTTCTGCCCGGCAACATGTTCGCTTACGTCGACTCGCCCATCTACGCCCGCACCGACGGCTACCTCGAGCACTGGTACTTCGACATCGGCGCGCGTGTGAAGAAGGGCGAGCTTCTCGCCACCATCGCGAGCCCCGAAGTCGACCAGCAGCTTTCCCAGGCGAGGGCTGACCTGGCCACAGCGGAGGCGAACGCCGGCTACGCGAAGCAGCAGGCCAGCCGCTACACCGATCTGCTCGCCAGCAACGCCGTGGCAAAGCAGGACACGGAAAACTTCGTAACCCAGGCGGCCTCGACCACCACGCAGGTCAAGTCAGCCCAGGCCAACGTGCAGCGCCTCGAGGAACTGACCGGGTTCGAGAAGGTCTACGCGCCCTTCGATGGCATCCTCACCGCGCGCGACGTCGACGTTGGCACCCTCATCAATGCTGGCGCCGGCACCACCGGCGGTCACGAGATGTTCCACATGGACGACGAGCACATCATGCGCGTCTACGTGAATGTCCCGCAGGTCGACTCGCCTTCCTGTACGCCTGGAACTCCCGCTGACCTCGTGCTGCAGGAATATCCCGGGCGCCGCTTCCACGGTAAGGTGGTTCGCACCGCGCGCGCCATCGATCCCACCTCGCGCACGCTGCTCGTCGAGGTCGACGTGCCCAATGGCGATGGCGCACTGGTGCCGGGCGCTTATACCGAAGTTCATTTTCAGCTGAAAGTTGTCCGGCAGTCGTTAATCCTGCCCGTATCCACGCTGCTCTTCCGCCAGGAGGGCTTGCGCGTTGTCACCGTCGTCCACGACGATAAGAACGGCGATATCGCGAAGCTTGTGCCGGTCACCATCGGTCAGGATGATGGCCGCGTAGTGCAGATCATCTCCGGCCTGCAGCCAAGCGATGAGGTGGTGCAGAATCCGCCGGATTCCATCGTCGACGGCGAAAAAGTTCGCATCGTCCGACCGAACAACGGCGGCGTTCCAGGCGAGCATCCGGAGGAAAACAACCAGGGCGGTCAGGGTCCGGAGGGCGGTGAATGAGACTCGTCCGAGCTGGGGTGCTGATGGCGGCGCCGGCGTTTTCCGCGCTGGCGCTCCTCATCGCCGGCTGCACGGTAGGCCCGAACTACCAGCGCCCCGACGCAGCCACAGCGCCCGCCTGGAAAGAAAACGCGGTTCCCCCGCCGAACCCTCCGAACGGCACCTGGAAGCAGGCGGAGCCCAGCGACGACGTGCTGCGCGGTCCGTGGTGGGACGCGTACGCCGATCCGCAACTCAGCGGGCTCGAAGCCAAAATCACCGTCTCCAATCAGACTCTCCGCGCCTCCATGGAGCAGTTTTTCTCCGCGCGCGAACAGGTCCGCGTCGCGCGCTCGCAGTACTATCCGACGCTGTCCGCCGGCCCTTCCATCTCGCGCCAGCGTGAGTCGTACAACCAACCGAACGCAAACCGCGCCATCACGAATTATCAGTACAACACTTTTTCCATTGCGGGCCAGGCGCAGTGGGAGCCCGATCTGTGGGGTCAGGTGCGCCGCACCGTGGAGCAGGCGCGCGCCAATGCGCAGGCCTCCGCGGCTTTGCTGGCCAACGTGGAACTGAGCCTGCGCGCGGAGCTGGCGCTCGACTACTTCCAGATGCGGGGCCTCGACTCGCAAAAGCAGCTGCTCGATAACACCGTCCGGTCCTACGAAGAGTATTTGAAACTGACACAGATACGTTTTAAGGGCGGTGTCGCGACCGAGTCCGATGTGGCCCTTGCCGAAACGCAGCTGGAACAGACGCGCGCCCAGGACATCGACATCGGCGTTGCCCGCGCGCAGTACGAACATGCTATCGCGACCCTGATCGGCACTCCCGCTTCCACCTTCAGCCTTGCGCAGATGCCGCTCGGTCAGCAGATTCCCACCATTCCCATCGGCGTTCCTTCGCAATTGCTGGAGCGCCGGCCGGACATCGCCGCCGCCGAACGCCAGGCGGACGCAGCGAATGCCCAAATCGGCGTCGCTATTGCCGCCTACTACCCCAACGTCTCGCTGAGCGGCACGGGTGGCTTTACCAGCGGTAATCCCGGGACCTGGATTCAGGGCCCCAGTGAAATGTGGTCCCTCGGCGCTTCGGCGGTCGAGCTGCTGTTCGACGCCGGCCGCCGTCACGCCATCACGCAGCAGGCGCGCGACGCCTACGAGCAGCAGGTTGCCAATTACCGACAATCCGTCCTTGCCGCGTTTCAGGACGTTGAAGACAATCTTGCCGCGATTCGCATTCTCGATCAGGAGTCGGCGCAGCAGGCTTTGGCCGTTGCCGCGGCGCAGCGGTCGCTCAACATCAGCACGAACCGCTACAAGGGCGGTGTCACAACGTATCTGGAGGTCCTCACCGCGCAAACCGCGCTGCTCAGCAATCAGCGGACCCAGGAAGACATCGCCACACGGCAGTTTGCCTCGAGCGTACAGCTGATCCGCGCCCTGGGCGGCGGCTGGGATACCAGCCAGCTACCCAAAATGTAACTGTATTTGATCTTTTCGCGCGCCGGAAGGCGCTAATTGTAACCACGGCCGATCTAATGCGCCGTCGGCTGGGTCGTGAACACCTGCGTCGCGGTTCCGCCGGCGATCCGATAGATGGCGAACTGCCGGTACGTCTGTCCGCGCAGCTCGAAAATCAGGTCGGCGCGCCCGTTGCCTGCGGTATCTACGGCATCCACCAGCCGGTAGCGCGGCGAAACGTCCAGACTGGCGTCGCTGGTCGCCTGCTGTAGCAATACCTTCGGGTTGCCGTAGAAATCCGGCTCGGCCACAATCGTCACATATTTCACCGGCGTTGCGGTGGAGCGGGCCGTGAGCACCATCGTGGCTCCGCCGCCGAAGCTCAGGCTGTATACCCGGAAATCCTCATCGGCCAGCGCCGGCAACGGAGGTGGAGGCGGCTGGTGCAGTTTGCGATGCGCGCTTGCGGCGACCGCAGTTTTGCTGGGAGCAGGCGTGGCCGAAGGCGCGGCCGGGGCGATGGCCTTCTGCGCGATCTCCTCCAGCGCCGCTTTCATCTTGTTCGCATCGTCCGCGTTCGCCCACGAAAAAGCCCACGAAAGCGTATCGCCGTTACGGTTATCGGAAACCCCCGCCATCTGATTCATGTCGGGCGGCAGCCCAAACAGCGCATCCGGCTTGGCCAGCTTCGCTTGCTCTGCCGGCGCCTTGTACTCCAGGCGCGGTCGATCCGGATCCACCGCGGGCTGCTCCGCCTGCATCTGACCGGAGCCATTCGACTGGCGGTGGAACGTTGGCCGGTCCGCATCGGCGTCGGGCTGATTCGACCCCGAAGACCCCGACCCCGCGCTGCCCGAATCGCTTCCGCCCGCGCGCGGATGCAGCGTCGGCCGGTCCGGATCGACCGGCGGCGCACTTTGCGCGCCAGCCGCCGAGCCGTTCCCCGATCCAGCGCTCGCGCCGGAGCCTGCATCAGAACCGTTCTCGCTCTCGTCCTTCGGCCGATGGGCGAAATGCGGCTTGTCCGGATCGACTGCCCCCACTTCGTAAACATGGTTGCTCCTCGAGGGCGGGGCCTTGGGCCTGGGTGCAGGCGGAGCCTCAAAGCTACCCACGCCTACCCACAGCCCCGCCAGGTCCTCGGAGTCTCTGACGTTGAAAAATCCCTGTGGCTTGCCGGCTGCCTCCAGCTCGTACTGGGTGCCGGAGAGCACGGCCAGCGGCGCCGGCTGCGCCAGATAGAGCCCGCCGGGCTGATACTGCGCGCCATCCCAGATGGCGATGGGGACGAGCCGGCTCTCCTTAATCTGCTTCAGATCGCCGGTGTATTCGAGCACCGCCGTTGCCCGCAAGTGGGCTCCAGCCTGCTGCTTTTGATCGTCCACATGACCCGGATACTGCGCCGATGCCGGCGCCACCCAGGCCGCCGCCAGTCCCGCGATCACCCACGCCGAACAGCTTGTCAGAACCCGTGACATAATCCTCACTGCTACGAAACAATCTTAAACGTGGCGCGGCTGCGCCAGCACCCTATCCATTGCTGAAGGGAAAAAATGGAAACCAACGACAAAGTTGCCGATTTTGCGCTCCAGGACGACTCAGAGAAAACCGTCCACCTGAAAGATTTCGCCGGCAAGCCGGTAGTCCTCTTCTTTTATCCCAAGGCCGATACGCCCGGCTGCACCATTGAGGCCTGCGGCTTCCGCGACACGTTCAAGAAGATTCAGGCGACCGGCGCCGTGGTCCTCGGCATCTCCCGCGACACGCCGAAAGCGCAGAAGAAATTCCGCGAAAAGTATGACCTCCCGTATCCCCTCCTTGCTGATGTAGACGAAACGGTTTGCAAACAGTTTGATGTCCTGAAAGAAAAGAATATGTATGGGATGACGGTGATCGGCATCGAGCGGACGACGTTTCTGATCGGGCCGGATCAGCGCCTACTGAAGGTCTTCCCCAAGGTGAAGCCGGAGGGGCATGCGGAAGAGGTGCTGAAGGTGCTGAAGGAGTTGCCGTCGAAGTAGATGGTCAGGCCCCGCATCGTTCCGCGCGACTTCTACCTCGACGCGCCCGATGTCGTCGCCCGCGGTCTGCTTGGCAAGCTGCTGGTGCGGCGCTACGAGTCCGGGCCGCACACAAAGCCGCAGAGGCTCGCAGGACGCATCGTCGAAGTGGAAGCCTATTTCGGAGTCGATGATCCGGCGGCGCACACCTTTGCCGGCAAGACGGCGCGCAATGCAGTGCTCTTCGGCCCGCCTGGATTCGCGTATGTCTATTTCATCTACGGCATGTATTTTTGCCTGAATATTTCCTGTGAGCCGGACGGCAAGCCTGGTGGCGTGCTGCTGCGCGCGCTTGAGCCGGTCGAGGGTCTCGACACGATGGCGCGCCTGCGCGGTCTTGACTCCACGGCCAAGCCGCGGCTGCTCACCTCCGGACCAGGACGTCTTTGCCAGGCGCTCGGCGTTGTGCGCGACACGCACAATGGCATCGACGTCACCCGCTTGCGCTCGGGCCTGCATGTTGAGGACGATGGTTTCGTGCCGGAGGAGATCGCGGTGTCAACGCGCGTTGGCATCCGCAAGGCCGCCGACCGGCCGCTGCGCTTCGCCATCGCGGGCAACCGTTTTGTCTCCAGATGAGTTCTCCGTAATCGACGCCCGCAGTTTGCGGGACCGCGTGCAATCGCGCTTGGTACCATGGTCCACGAGCGCTTGGCGGCGGTTCCGCGCTCGAGGACGGCCGGGACGTTCCCGCATTTCATTCCCAATCCCCAGGAAAGATCGCATGCAGAGCCGGTTGTTCTTCGCTGGAATTCTCGCCCTCGCCTTTGCCTCCCAGCCTCTCCTTAGCCAGAGCGCCACGCCGCAGACTACGGGGCCCCTCCAGGACGCTGGTCCAGCTGCACCGGAAAGCCAGAACGGCGCTCATCAGCGCCGTCCGCTGACCAAGCCGGTGAACCTCAAAGTCCTGCCGAAGGACATCGCGCCGGAAGATTTGATCACAGTCATGCGGCGCTATGCTGGCGCGCTTGGTGTTGAATGCAATTTCTGTCACGCCGTGAACCCGCAAACCCACAAGCTCGATTTCCCCTCCGATGCGAAGGATGACAAGGGAATCGCGCGCATCATGATCGCGATGACGCGCACCATCAACGACCAGTACATGGCGCAGGTTCATGACCCCGACGCCATGCCGGCGGATACGCACGTCACCTGTGGGACCTGCCATCGCGGCCATTCCATGCCGGAGCACTTTACGCCGGCACCGGAGCAGCACCATCGTCCGCAGGCCGGCGCGGCGCCCCAACAACAGCCGCAATAGCGCTCAGCGCGGCGGGATCACTGCGTTGTCGATGAGCCGCGCCGGACCTACGACCGCAGCAACCGCAACCAGTGCTCCCGCGCTCACATCGGACACATCCTCGAGCGTGTCGGGGTCGACGATCCGAAAATAATCCAGCCGAACATCCGGCTCATCGGCGAGAACCGCCAGGCCCAGGTCGATCAGAGGCTCGGCATCGATCACTCCCGCGGCGATCTTCTCTTCCACCCTGCGCAGCGCGCGGTTCAGCACCAGCGCCTGCTGCCGCTGCTCTGGCGATAAATACCGGTTCCGCGAACTCAGGGCGAGGCCGTCCGGCTCACGCACGGTGGGGCAGACCACCAATTCCAGGTTGAAATTCAGATCGCGTACCATCTGCCGCAACACGGCTACCTGGGCCGCGTCCTTTTGCCCAAAAAAAGCGTGATTCGGCTGCACGATGTTGAACAGCTTCGCCACCACCGTCGCGACGCCGCGAAAATGCCCCGGGCGCGACGCTCCATCCAGGCGATCGGAGATTCCTGCAACCTCAACGACGGTGGTGACTCCGGCGGGATACATCTCCGCGGGCTCGGGTGCGAAGACCACGTCGACGCCCTCGGCTTCGAGCAGTGCGCAGTCCGCCTCGAAGATCCGCGGGTACTTCGCGAAGTCCTCTCCGGGTGCGAATTGTGCGGGATTGACGAAGATGGTAGCGACGACCGCGTCGCAGTGCGCCCTGGCCGCGCGCACCAGCGACAGATGTCCTGCGTGCATCGCGCCCATGGTGGGCACCAGTCCGATGCAATGGCGCTCCGCGCGCAATTTCGCGACCGCGGCTCGCGCCTCGGCGATGGTTTTTGCAATCAGCATCGTGCCGTCAGGCCTTTTGCCGCACTGCGGAGCCGTTCAGCGACACAGCCACGTCTTTGGGCAGGTGATAGCTCTCACCGTCGGCGGGAAACGCGCGTGTTTCCACATCGCGGCGGTAGCCCTCGATCGCGTTGCGGAACAGCGCGGCCGCGTCGCCATACTGCCGCACAAATTTCGCGGGCTGCGTAAAGGTCAGATTCACCAGGTCGTGAAACACGAGAATCTGCCCGTCACATTCCGGTCCTGCGCCAATGCCGATGGTCGGAATCCCGACCTCGGAGGTGATGCGCGCCGCCACTTCCCGCGGCACGCCTTCCAGCACCAGCAGCACGGCGCCCGCGGACTCCAGCGTATGCGCGTCGTGCAGCAGCTCGTTGATCGCCGCCGCTGTTCGGCCCTGTACTTTGTAGCCGCCCATCCGATGCACCGACTGCGGCGTGAGCCCCAGGTGCCCGATCACCGGAATCTCCGCCGAGGTCAGCCGCTCCACCAGCTCCGCACGGTTCGCGCCGCCCTCAATCTTCACGGCCTGAGCGCCGGCTTCCTTCACAAAGCGCACGGCGTTCTTCACGCCATCCTCGACACTCACGTGATACGAGCCCCACGGCATGTCTGCCGCGACGATCGCCCGCCGCACCGCGCGCCGCACGGCGCGGGTGTGATGCAGCATCTCGTCTACCGTCACTGGCAGCGTGTTGTCGTAGCCGAGGACGACCTGGGCCAGTGAGTCGCCGACGAGGATCAGATCGATCCCCGCCTCATCCACCAAGCGAGCCGTGGCGTAGTCGTAGGCAGTCAGGGCGCTGATGGGGCGGCTCGCCTGTTTCTTTTCCTGGATTGTCTGGAAGGTCACCGGAACCGGCGCGGATGCCGGTCCATCACTGCGGAACTGCGTAATGCTCATGGTTGTCTCCAGTGCGGCTCCTCCCGCATGCAGAGGATGCCACCCGAACCCAACTATTGACGATACGCCCCGACCGCAGAGAAGACAAACCACCAGTCCGCCTCGCAAGTTCCGAGGCGCAATGTACTCCGGAGTTGTAAAGGGAACAGGCCGGGATCGACAGCAGAGCGGTACTCAGAGCTTTCGCAACACTCCCGGCCCACAAATGTTGACGCACGGGGCCCGAACTAAGTTTCAGAGGCGAACAGGATCTACCCAGTATCTCCCGCCGGGCCAGGATCCCTACAGCTTCAGCGTCTTCAGATAATCGCGGAACGCCGGCCCCAGGTCCTCCCGCTTCAGCGCAAACTCCACGGTTGCCTTCAACATGCCGAACTTGTCTCCGGCATCGTGGCGCACTCCTTCGAAGCTGTATCCGTAGACCTTCTCCGTTTGCAGCAAACCCTTGATGCCGTCGGTCAATTGCAGCTCGCCGCCCGCGCCCAGCGGCGTATGCTCCAGCAGATCGAAAATTTTCGGAGTCAAAATGTAACGGCCGATGATCGCGTTCTTCGACGGCGCGTCGGCCGGCTTCGGCTTCTCCACCAGACCCGAAACGTCGAACAGCTTCGGATTCCCCGCGACCGGCTTCCCATCCAGCACGCCATACGCCGAAATCGCCGGCCCTTCCACTACCTGCGTTGCCACAATCGACGACTGCACCTGCTCAAACACGTCCATCATCTGCTTCAGGCAGGGAACCTTCGCGTCGATCACGTCGTCGGGCAGGATTACAGCAAACGGCTCATCGCCCACCAGGTCGCGTGCCATCAGCACCGCGTGCCCCAGGCCCATGGCTTCCTTCTGCCGCACATAGGAGAGCCGCACCATGTGCGAAACCTGGCGGCTCACCGCGAGCAAGTCGGTTTTGCCGCGCTTCTCCAGCGTGCATTCCAGCTCATAGCTCACGTCGAAGTGATCTTCGATCGCGGACTTGCCGCGCCCGGTCACAATCACGATCTGATCGCATCCCGCGGCCAGCGCTTCTTCCACGCCGTACTGGATGATCGGCTTGTCGACCAGCGCCAGCATTTCTTTTGGGATCGATTTAGTGGCCGGCAAAAATCGCGTACCGAAACCTGCAGCCGGGAAAATCGCCTTGCGCACTTTCGTCTGCGTTGACATTTCTCTGATTTTAGATTCCTTCCTCGTGCGCGCCTCTACCACGAAACGGGCATTCTACAGCGAGACTGGACCAGGATGCGACCCCCGGCTCACAGCGTTGGCGAGTCGTCGCCGAGCAGCGCCTTCCGCACAATCCGAATGGGCGCGCCGCCCTGGCCCATGAAGTCGTCGTGAAATTTCTCAAGGGAGAAACTGGCGCCCTTCTTTTTCTGGAGGTCCGACCTCAGCTTCAAGATCTGGAGTTTGCCCAGCGTGTAATACAAATATGTCGGGTCGCTCGTCCCGCGTTTCGTCTCCAATTCCCCGATCGGCCGCGCCTGGTAGCCCTCGTTGACGAAGAAATCCTCCGCCTGCTTCAGCGTCATGCCCTGCGTGTGCATGCGAATGCCCACGACGAACCGCGCGTCCCGCAGTAGCGCATCCTGCAGCTGCCCCAGGCGGATAAGGCGCGATTCGCGCTCATCCCTGGCGCCCATACCGGGCTGGTTGTAGCCCTCGTCGAGCATCATCTGCTCGCAGTAGTGCGCCCACCCTTCAATGTTCGTTGCCGATCCGGTCAGCTTCCGCACCGCGCTCAGATTCGTGTGATTCACCCACAGGAACTGCACGTAGTGGCCGGGATACGCCTCGTGAACGGAGGTGCTGACGATGGTTCCCCGGTTGAACGCTGCCATGTACTCGTTCGCACGCGCCGCCGGCCAATCCTTTTCGGGTAGCGTCACGTTGAAGTAGGCCGTCGTCGAGTGCTTCTCGTACGGCCCGGGCGAATCCATCGACGCTTGCGTCGTGGCCCGCATGAAGGGCGGCGTCTCTTCGAGTGTCGGCTGCACGGTCGCCGGGATCGTGATGATCTTCTTCGCCTGGATGAATCCGATCAGGCTGTCGAACGTGTTGTGAAAGGTCTGGAGAAGCTGGTCCGGCGGTGGATGAATCGCAGCCAGCTCGGCCAGTACCTCTTTCGGCGTTTTGTTTGGGTCAATTTCCTTTGCGACGCGGTTGAACTCCGCCTGGTTCTTGTGCAGGTCGTCGTACCCAATCTGCAACAGCCGATCGAGCGGCACATCGACCATCTCGTCGTAGAGCAGCTTTTTGCTGAACGTCTCCGCGCCGACGCGAAAATCACCATTCGACTGCGGCAGCAGGCTGGTCTTGAGCCAATTCTTATAACTGGTGAGCGCCGCAATCACCGCTGCGTTGGTCTTCTGGAACTCGGCGATCGTCGCCGGATCCTTTGCTGCTTTGAACGCCGACGGCACATCGTGCTGGAAAAAGTCGATGATCCCCGGCAACTGTTCCAGCGCAATCTCCGTATATATGCGCGGCGGATTCTTCAGGTTCTTTTGCGCCTCGGTAAAGACCGCCGGCATCAGCTTCTCGCGCGCGATCAGCGACCGCAGCCGGTCATCGGCGGGCGCAAAATCCCGCTCCATCAGCACAAACGCGCTGTTCGTGATCCCGCTCGAGTAGCTGTCGGGATTCTTTTCCCAGCCCCGAATGGTTTCCAACTCCAGCAGGTTACTGCGCACGTGCGCGCGCATGATCACGAGATCGCCCTGCGTGCTCTCGTCGAGGCCCCCTGCAGAGAAGTAGTCGAACTTCCACTCGAACTCCTTCAGCGCCGCGATCTCGGCGTCGATGCCGGTCCGGCTGTAGTCGTCCAGCTTTGTGTCGTACTGATGAAAGCCCAGCTGGGTGGCGCCGGTCGGTCCGTACTGAAACTCCACGTCGGAGAAATACCGATCCGCCAGCGCGCGGAATTTCGCTCCGGCATCGGGGGCTTCTGAATTTATCGCTGGGGAAAATACCATCACGCAAAGAACGGCAAACAGCACTGTGGGTGCTCTGTTGTTCATTGGATTTCAGTATCTGCTATCCGCACAAATTCCGTCATCCCACCAGTACCTATACTGGAAACCATGGCCCTCACGCTCACCCGCTCCGGCGCGTTGCGCTTGCGCGCAGAGAAGCTTTTCCCCGGCGGAGTCAACTCGCCCGTCCGTGCCTTTCGCGCGGTCGGCGGCGAGCCTCCCTTCGTCGTGCGCGGCGAGGGCGCTTATCTTTGGGACGCGGACGGCAACCGCTACATCGACTACTTCGGCTCCTGGGGACCGATGATTCTCGGCCACGCCTTCCCGCCCGTTGTTGAAGCGATCAAAAAGGCGGCTGCGAACAGCGCCAGCTTCGGCGCATCGACGCAGGCCGAAGGCGACCTCGCTGAGCTGGTGACTGGCGCGTATCCGTCGATCGAGAAGCTGCGCTTCGTCAGCTCAGGCACCGAAGCCACCATGTCGGCTGTCCGCTTGGCGCGCGCCTTCACGAATCGCAAATACATCGTCAAGTTCGAAGGCTGCTATCACGGCCACGCGGACGGGCTGCTCGTCAAAGCCGGCTCCGGCGTCGCGACGTTCGGCATTCCCGGCTCAGCTGGCGTGCCGGAGGAGGTTGCACATTTCACCCTCGCTCTGCCCTTCAACGACATCGTCGCCGTCGAAGCCGCCTTCGAAAATCATCCAGGCCAAATCGCCTGCATCATCGTCGAGCCCATCGTCGGCAACGCCGGCTGCATTCCGCCCGCGCCCAGCTATCTCCAGGCCCTCCGCACCCTTACCGCCCAGCACGGCGCGCTGTTGATCTTCGACGAAGTCATGACCGGCTTCCGTGTCGCATTCGGCGGCGCTCAGGAACTCTACGGCATCCGCCCCGACTTGACCACCCTGGGCAAGATTGTCGGCGGCGGCCTGCCCGTCGGCGCTTTCGGCGGCCGTGCCGAGATCATGGATCAGCTCGCGCCCCTTGGCCCGGTCTACCAGGCCGGCACGCTCAGCGGCAATCCGCTGGCGATGGCCGCAGGCATCGCGACCGTCGGCTATCTCCGCGACCATCGCGCCGAAGTTTACGCGAAACTCGAAAAGCTGAGCGCCACTGTCGCCGACGGTGTTGCCTCGGCCGCAGCAAGTGCCGGAATCCCGCTCACCACGAACCGCGTCGGCGCCATGTGGACCTGGTTCTTCACCGCCGGCCCGGTAACCAACTACGAGCAGGCCGCGCAATCCGACACAAAACGCTTCGCCGCCTTCCATCGAGCCATGCTCAACGCCGGCGTCTGGCTCCCGCCCTCGCAGTTTGAGGCTGCCTTTACCAGTACCGCGCACACGGACGCCGACATCCAGCAGACTGTCGACGCAGCCCGCCAGGCCTTCGCCGCGATGTCCAAAGAGAGCTGAGCAGGAAGGGAAGGGAACCGCACTCTACCAAAGGTGCAGCGTCCGTCCCGTGCTCGCGATCACCGGCGACACGCCCGACCCCACGTAGATGTGGCCGTAGCCCACCTCAAGGATCCGCCAGTCGACCCGCGGGAGAATCCCACGCGACACTCCGGCGTTGGCCTGCCACGCCGCTCCCCACCCAGTGCCGTAGGCGCCCCGGCGAGTTGTAGAAGCCACTGTGCCCCAGCCCGCCACCGGCCTCAGCAAAGACCCGCACCAGCGGCAGCGTCACCGCAAGCCGCGGCCCGCTCACCGCGTCATACACGTGGGTATTCGCGTTCCCCGGCAGCGCCGTCGCGCGCGCCACGAATCCCAGCACATGCCCCTGAATATAGCCACCGCCGCTTCCACCCCACAGCACGCCATACCCCTGGCCGACGCTGGCCGCGGACGCCTCCAGAAACACGCTTCCCCCTCGGGGTCCCAGCCCCACTCCGTCATCCTGCGCGAAGGCTGCAGCTGAGAGAAAGGCGGACAACAAGGCGGGCAACACCCAACGGAACCGCGTTTTCATCGGAGATCTCTCCCAACCATGCGTACTGGTTGCCACCTTTGATGCGAGGCACGCAAAAAATGTTACCTCCGGGATGTGAACCCCGTGAAAATTGTGTTCCGACGGTCCGCCCCAGGCGCAGAATACTGCTGGGAGGAGTGCGTATGGGCCAAACTCCCGCCACAATCTTCATCGTCATCATGTTTCCGTTGATCTTCGCCGTCTGCATCCTGTGGGCGACCCATGGCCACACCTCGGATGCCGACAACGAGGATCTCTCGGTGATGGCGAAGGATCGCTAAGCCGCCGCCCGGCCGGGCGAAAGGCGGTCTCCGAACTGAGGGGAAGTCCTGTTTGTCCTCCGAGGCAACAAACGGCGTCTCTCAGCGCTCTCTACTTACTGGAGTCACCGCCATGGCCGGAATCCCCAACACCATCGCTGTCATCCTGCTCTTCGCCGCCGCATTCTTTGCCTGCATCCTGTGGGCCACCAGCCGCCACGCCGATATGCACCATTCCGAAGAGCAGGATGTCGGCAAGCCTGGGAAGGACTCCTGATCCAGCAGCCCTGATGGCAGTCCTGAACCGCTACGCGGTGGCCGCAGCCTTCTTCTTCGGAAGAAACGCCCTGGTCACCAGCGACAGGCCAAAGCAGATCAACAGGCATCGGATCAGCAGCAGCGGCTCGTATCTCCACACCAGCACCGCGAGACACAGCGAATAGCCCACCGGCAGAGTCTCGGCCACGACGCTTGTAATCCACTCCGGTCGCGCCGGTGACGGCGGAGTCCGCGCGCGCAAACCTGGTACCAGCCTTGGCACCCGCTTCTTGTAATCCAGATACGCCTCGCCGATCGTCCCCGCCAGAAATGCCTCTTCGCCCAGGATGAGCCGGAAGTAAAACAGCCCCACAGCAACCAGAAAAACCACCGCGCCCGATGGCGGCATCAGGATCGCGATGCTCACCGCCAGAAACACCGAACCCAGGTACAGCGGATTCCGCACATACCGGTACGGGCCCGCGGCCATCATCTGGTCGCCATGCATCGCGGCCGAATGCACCACGCCAGCGCTCAGATACGCCGTGCCCCACACCCGCAGCGCCGCGCCCGCAAGCCCAAACAGGATCGCCAGCACCGTCACCAGCAGCGTCGCCTGTTCCAGCGGCAGCCAGTCAAGGCGTGCCAGCCAGGTTGAAAGCGCCAGCCAGGCCGTGGTCGCAGGGGGCGAGTAGTGGCCCGCGCTCCACGTCCACGGCGCCCAGAACCCGAGCGCGTACAGCAACACGATAATGATCAGCCGAATCCGAAATTCAAACTGCGTCGCTTTCATGTCGTTCCCGTTCTTACAAAAAAAAATCCATCGCGGCAAAAGATACGAGCGTTACCCCAGCAAAGTTGCTCCGGCCCCGACAAGCCCGCGCCCCTCACCGCAGCGCTTCCTTCAGCCTTCCGTGCGCCCTGGCAAGACGCGCCTCCGCGTCCACGCGGCTCACTCCCAGCTTGTGCATCACCACCGCCGTCTTCACCGCCTCGGCCTTCGCCAGTAACTGCACCGCCTCCTCATATTCGAGGCCGGTGATCGTCGCGATGATCCGCGCCGCCCGGTCCTCCAGCTTCGTGTTCGCCGGTTGCACGTTCACCATCAGGTTCCCGTACACATACCCCAGCCGCACGAACGCGCCCGTCGAGAGCATATTCAGCACCAGCTTCGTCGCCGTGCCCGCCTTCATGCGCGTCGAGCCCGTCACCACCTCCGGTCCGGTCTCCGGCACAATCGCGATCTCCGCCGCCTCCGCCACCGGCGAGTCCGGCACGCACGTCACGCCCACGGTCAGCGCGCCCAGCCGCCGCGCGTACGCCATCCCGCCCAGCACATACGGCGTGCGCCCGCTGGTGGCGATCCCCACCAGCACATCGCCCGCGCCAAAATCGTTCTCCTCGAGATCCATCGCACCCAGCGCAGGATCATCCTCCACGCGCTCCATCGACCGCCGCAGAGCCGCTTCGCCGCCCGCGATGATCCCCTGCACCAACTCTGGCGGCGTGTTGAAGGTCGGCGGGCACTCCGAGGCATCCAGCACTCCCAGCCGCCCTGACGTCCCCGCACCCAGGTAGTACAGTCGCCCGCCTTCTTCAATCCGTGCCGCAATCGCATCGACCGCGGCAGCAATCCGCGGCAGCTGGCGCCCAACCGCGGCGACCGCCTCCTGGTCTGCCGCATGGATCACCCCCAGCATCTCCAGCGTCGACACCTCGTCGATCCGCTCGGACGCCGGATTGCGCGCCTCGGTCGGCAAATCCCCCAGCTCACGCTCAGTCATTCGACTTGATGCTACCTCAGCGTCCGATGCGCAACTCGCGGAGCTTCGTCTCTGCTGCAGCATCCGTGCGCACCTCGCACTCCCACACCACCACCACGCGCCACCCCAGCCGCCGCAGTGCCGCCGCGTGCCGCCGATCCCGCGCCACATTTCCGCCTCGCTTCGCCGCCCAGAACTCCGCCCGCGTAGCCGGAACCACCGACCCGTATTTGCAACGGTGACAGTGCCAAAAGCACCCGTGGACGAAAATCACCGTCCGGAACTTCGGCAGCACAATGTCCGGGCGCCCTGGCAGGTCCTTGCGATGCAGCCGGAACCGGAACCCCATCGCGTGCAGTACGCGCCGCACCCGCACCTCAGGCTTGGTGTTCCGTGAACGGATCGCCGCCATGTTGCGGCTCCGCTGCTCCCGGGTATGGACGTCGGTCATGGGAGCAACGCGGCTGGCTCGGCGGTGGGCCCGCGCCGAACCGGCGCCGTCCTCGAAGCGGTTTCACCCTTCACCTCAGGGACAAGATGAGGCTGCATCGCCCGCGCCACCGTCACGATCACCGGTACCACCACGCTGTTCCCGAACTGCTTGTACGCCTGCGTGTCAGAAACCGGAATCCGGAAGCTGTCAGGGAAACCCATCAGGCGCGCGCACTCCCTGGGAGTCAGCCGCCGCGGATTCTCGCCTTCGCCCCGGCTCACCAGAATCTCCGACCCATCCTTGTAATACCGCGCCGACAGCGTGCGCGCGACCGAGTCCCCATCCACCAGCCCAAACCCAAACCCATTGCCCGCCGCGCGATGCTTCGCCGCGTACGCCTGCAAATAATCCCAGAGCTTCTTCGTGAGCGTGTACTTCGGATTTACCCCAGCGCGTCGGCCTCGTGTGTACGGCTCCTCCGCCGCCTCGCTTCCATCTTCCGGATGCAGCAACGTCCGCAGCTTTGTCCCGCCACTCGGCAGCGTCACGTCGTTCAGATCAAAACCGCAGTCCTCACGAAACCCCGCAATCAGAATCCGCTCGCGATGCTGCGGAACAAAATGCGCTGCGTCGATCACGCGCCAGGAAACGCGGTAGCCGAGTTCTTCCTCCAGCGTCTGCTGGATCACGCGAAACGTGCGCCCGCGATCGTGATTCACCAGGTTCTTCACGTTTTCGAGCAGAAACGCCCACGGCCGTTTCGCTGCAAGAATCCGCGCCACGTCGAAAAACAGCGTCCCCTGCGTCGCGCACGCAAATCCGTGCGGCCGCCCCAGCGCATTTTTCTTACTTATGCCTGCAATCGAAAACGGCTGGCAGGGAAAACCGGCCAGCAGCACATCATGATCGGGAATTGCGTCCTCATCCTGCTCGCGAATGTCGCCCGCAATCGCCTCGCCCGTGCCGAAATTCGCCGCATAGGTCTCGCACGCCCACGGATTCCACTCGCTGGTGAAGATGCAGCGCCCGCCCGCCGCCTCAAACCCCATGCGCATTCCGCCGATACCGGCGAAAAGATCGACGAAGGTGAATGCAGCCTTCGGCACAAACCTATTCTCCGCGTTTTACGGAGGGTTTCCTGGCTTTTTTCGTGGTTTTCTTCGCCGCCTTCTTCGCGGTCACCTTCTTTGCCACGGCCTTCTTCACCACGCGCTTCACCGGCGCCTTCTTCCGCGCCGCCAGCGTCTTCTCGGTCAGAGCCGCGGTCAGCTCCGCCAACTCGATCGGCCGCGCCGACTTCCGCAGCCGCTCAAGGTCGTAAAACGCACGACGCTCGCGCAGGAAAATGTGGACCACGAAATCCACGTAGTCCATCAGGATCCACTCGCCCAGCCGCCGCCCCTCCACCGAGTTCGGATATTGCGCGAACTCGCGTTTCAGGCGCGCCTCGATCTCGTCGGCAATCGCCTGCGACTGCCGATCGTTGGCCGTGCTGGTGATGAGGAAGAAATCGGTGAAGGCCGAATCCGCGGGATCGAGTTGCAGAATCCTCGTCTCTTCGCCTTTTTTGTCTTCGCAGGCCGCAGCCGCGGCCAGAACCATTTTGCGGGTTTCCGTCGATGCCATGCGTGGGGTGAGCGCTCTCGTTTCGATGGTACGGCAATTCACCGCGCCTGGGGAATCGCGCGCGGTCCGGCGAGCAGAATCACGAAGCCCGGCTGTCCCGGTAGAGCCCCTGCTGGCGGATGTACGCAGCCACTTTGGGATCCAGATCCCAGCGCGGCTCTGCCCCCCGCTGCAATGAGGCGCGAATGCCGCTGGCCGAAGCCAGTTCGCTCAGATCGGGCAGCAGATACAGCCGCGATTCCCGCTGTCCCGCCCCGTGCAGGCACAGCACCAGATTGTCCGGCTGCGTCGTGTCGCAGGAGCCCACCGCGATGCTCGCCGGCAACGCCGCGGCAATCCGGCTCAGGTCGAATCCCGGCCGCGATCCCACAATAAAATCGCACGCCACCAGCAGCTCGCTGGAGCGATGCCATTTACTGATGCTCAGGAACGAATCGGCCCCCATCAGAAAAAAGAGCCGGTCCTCTTCCGCCAGCGTTTTCTTCAGGGCGCGCACCGTGTCGATCGTGTAGTTCGGCTTCCCGTCGCCTCGCGGCGCGTCGATCTCCGACAGCTCCAGTCCCGCCTCGCCCTCGATCGCCAGATTGGTCATCGCCACGCGGTCCGCGTAGCTCGCCTGGGAACGGTCGCGCTTCAGCGGCTGAAGGCCTGCCGGCGCGAACAACACGCGTCCGAGGCCGACGCACTCCATCGCCAGCCGCGCCAGCGCCACATGCCCGCGGTGCGGCGGATCGAAACTGCCTCCAAAGAAGCCGATCTTCATGTCTTTTGAGCATAAACGCGACCAGCGCCAGCGGCGAAATTCGATTAGTGTGACTTTGTGAGCCCGCTCGCCGCCATCGGCCTAGGCGCCAATCTTCCCTCGCCCGCCGGCGCGCCCGAGCAGACCATCCTCGCCGCTATCGGAGACCTCGCGGCCGTCGGCAAAGTCGTCGCGCGCTCCTCGCTCTACCGCACCGAACCTGTTGACTTCACGGATCAGCCTGCATTTGTTAACGCGGCTGTTACATTCGAGACCGCCCTCGCCCCTGAGGCGCTGCTTGACGTCCTCCTTGGCGTCGAGCGCCGCTACGGCCGCGAGCGGGGCAGCGATATTCCCAAAGGCCCGCGCGCCCTCGATCTGGACCTGCTGCTCATGGACGACCTCGTCCTCAGCTCGCCGCGCCTCACTCTCCCGCATCCCTCGCTCGCCGAGCGCCGATTCGTCCTTGCGCCCCTCGCCGAGATTGCCCGCGGCCTCCGCCACCCGGTTCTCAATAAAACCGTCGCCGAATTGCTGGCGGAACTACCCGCCGAAGGCCCCAACCGCATCGAATCCGTGCGAAAGATATACTCGCCCCAAGGCCTCTGAACCAAAGCGCATGCGCTTTTCCCCAAGCCGCATCCATCTCGCCGCCATCGTGCTGGCTCTCGCCGCCGCAGCGTCCGCGCAGACCCGCGGTACGGTTCGCAACGCCGATGGCGACCCCGTTTCCGCCGCCACCATTACCGACCTTGCCGGCCACCAGCTCGCGGTTTCGTCCAGCGACGGCGCCTTTACCCTGTCCCAGCCTCCGAACCAAGTCGAAGTGTCCGCGCCACATTACGTAACCGCCGTCGTTACGATAACCACCGGCCAGCCGGTTAACGTCGTCCTCCGCCAACCCCTCGAAACCGTCACCGTCACCGCGTATCGTTCCGCGTTGGGCTCCTCCGACAGTCCGGCCAGCACGCGGGTTCTCGATACGCAGCAGCTGCAGCAGTCGGCGTCGCCTTCCCTCGACGGCAAGCTCCGTCAGATTCCCGGCTTCGAGTTGTTCCGCCGCTCCAGTTCGCTGGTCGCCAACCCCACTACCGAAGGCGTCTCGTTGCGCGGCCTGGGTTCGACCGCGGCCAGCCGCTCCCTCGTCGTCCTCGATGACATTCCCCTCAACGATCCCTACGGCGGATGGGTCCACTGGGAAGAATTGCCGGAGCTCTCCATCCACTCGGTCGAAGTCGTACGCGGGGGCGCGTCCGATCTCTACGGTTCGAGCGCCATCGGCGGGGTCATCAGCGTCATCCCGGTGCGCTCGCAGACTACCGGCGTCCAGCTCTTCGCCAGCGGCGGCTCTGAGGCTGCGCTCGATGACGGCGCACTCGCGACCATCAAGCGCGGCGCGTGGTCCGGGCTCGCCAGCGGCGGCCTCATCGCCGCCGACGGCTACACGCTCATTGCGCCGCATCTGCGCGGTCCCATCGATCAGCCGTCCAATGTGCACGCGCAGAATGGCCTCGCGGAAATCGACCGTATTCTGCCCGGCGATGGCCGCGTATTCCTCCGCAGCAACGTCCTCAATGAAATTCGGCACAACGGCACGCCGGCCACCTGGAACGCCACTCGCCTGTGGCGCGGCGCGGCGGGCGCGGACTGGCACGACTTTGCGCTCCGCCTCTTCGGCGACAACGAGCACTACCGCCAGACGTTCTCCAGCGTTGGAGCGGGCCGCGCCTCGGAGACCCTGACGCGTTTCGCCTTCGATCCTGCCGATGAACTCGGCGCAGCGCTGCGCTGGCATCGGCCCATCGGCACCCATGTCCTCGCCCTGGCCGGGGCTGACACGCACGACGTCCGCGCCGAAGACGCGGAGCGGCTCTTTAGCGGCAAGGGCGGCACGCTCTCGACTACCGCGCGCCAGCGCCAGACTGGCGTCTGGGGCGAGGCTCTTTTCACGCCCGCGCAGTGGACCATCAGCGGCTCGGCCCGCGTCGATCACTTCTCCAATTTCGACGCGCAGCAGTTCTCGAGCTCCGCCGCCCCCGTCCAGCTCCCAGCATTTTCTGAAACCGTCTTCGATCCGCGCCTCGGCTTGGTCCGCCGTATCACGCCGTCGCTGTCGCTGAACGCCTCCGGCTTTCGCGCCTATCGCGCGCCGACGCAAAACGAGCTTTACCGCGCCGGCCAGGTCGGCCAGCAGATCACCGAGCCCAATCCCAACCTGCGCTCCGAGCGCGCCACGGGCTGGGAAGCCGGCTTCCAGGCGGACATCCGCCGCTACGGGGCGAGCGTCCGCGCCAGCTATTTCTGGACGCAGGTCAATCGCCCCATTACTGCGCTCACCCTCAGCACGACGCCCACATCGACTCTGTTGCAGCGCGAGAACCTCGGCCAGATCGAGAGCCGCGGCCTCTCTCTTGACTATGCCATGCAGCCCGCGTCCTGGATCGGCATCGAGGGCGGTTATCAATTTGCCGATGCCACGGTTACAAAAAATGACCCCGAGCCGCAGCTGGTCGGCAACTGGATCCCTCAGGTCGCGCGCAACATGGCCACGGCGCAGGTTCGCTTCACGCGCCCGCGCGTCGGCATCCTGAGCCTGCAGGGGCGCACGAGCGGCCGCCAGTTCGACGACGACGCCAACGTTTACCTGCTGCACAGCTATTTTCGTCTGGATGCCAGCGCGGAGCACAACTTCGGCCGGCACGTGGTCGCCTTCGCCTCAGGCGAGAACCTCTTCGACCGGTCGATTGAAGTCGGGAAAACCCCGCTCACCACGCTGGGAACGCCGCGACTGGCGCGGTTCGGGCTGCGGCTCAATTTCGGCGAATAGCTTTCGCGGAATTCGAAGCCGAGCCGTATTCCGCAGACGCCAAGCCGCTCCGCCGGGCAAAATAAAGAGCCCACGCAATGAGCAAGAACTGCAGTGGGATCCGCGCCCAGAGCACCCACGCGGGCACTTCAGCAAAGCGCGCAGCATGACGCACCATGAAAAAATGCACATCGAAGAAAACCACCAGCATCGCCGCAATGCCCACAGCGGAGAAACGCCGCGTTACCGGAACCAGCAAGCCCAGCCCGCCAAGGATCTCTGCCACTCCGCTCAGCCTGACCAGCGCAAGGGGATGCGCATAGTGATCCGGCATGATGTGCAGGTAAAAACCTTCGTGCCAAAAATGGTTGATGCCGCTGGCGACGTAAAGAGCACACTGAACCGCCAGGCTCGCTCGTGTGGCTCTCGTCAGCACTTGCTCTCGATCAGCGCCGCCACGCCGGCTCCAATCACCGCCAGCGAATCGTCATCCGGCAGCACTTCGACCATGTAATTCTGCAGCGGGCTCATCTTCACCATCTCCCACAGATGTTGCTTCAGCCGCGGCAGCTCCAGCCGCTCAATGTCGCGACCCGTGTAATAGAACCGCCCCGGCCCCTCCAGATGAATCTGCGACGCGGTGGCCGCCGCCAGCGCGCAATGCCAGCGCTCCACAAAATCGGCGCAGCGCTTGTCACCCTTCTTCGCTGCGGCAAACACCTCGTCCGGTTCCATGTCCAGGAACCGCAGCCGCATCGCCCGGTGCCCCATGATTCCTTCCAGATGACCACGGCCGCCGCAGCCGCAGTAATTCTCCTTCGGGTCCAGCGTCACCACCATGTGCCCGCCTTCCCATGGGCCCTCGGTGTAGGGATAGCGGCCGAAGCCGATCCCGTTGCCGATGGTCCACACGCGTACCTGGCGATTCATCTGTCCCCGCGTCGCCGCAATGCCGGCAGCCACGGCGTCCGCATCATTGAAGACCGCCAGCTTCACGTCGATCCCGCGCCGCTTCAACCCCGCGCTCAGATTGCTGCAAACCTGCTCGCCCTTCAGCTGCGGCAGATTCGGCGCGTCGAGCATCACGCCCTGGTGCACGTAGCCCGGCATCGCCACGCCCGCCGCATCAATCGTCGAACCCGCGGGAATCAGCGACGCGATCGCATCGCAAATAATGTCGCAGAGGCTTTCCGCCGGGACCTCGATGAGCCCATTCGTATCGTCGATGTTCTCCGGAAATTCCCTGAGCCCGCCCTGCAGCTTGTGGTCTTCAATCAGCCCCGCGACCACTCGCGTCGTCATTACCGCCCCAACCGTCTTCGACATAAACCCTCGCGCAGATCAACCCTCAAAACGGGCCAGCCGGTTGATGCCGTTAAACGCGGCGGCCTTGTAGCACTCGGCCAGGGTGGGATAGTTGAACACCGTATCGATGAAGTAGTCCACGGTGCCGTTGAGCGCCATGACCGCCTGGCCGATGTGCACCAGCTCCGCAGCGCCCTCGCCGATGATGTGCACGCCCAGCACCTGGCGAGTCTGGCGATGGAACACCAGCTTCAGGCGCCCCGTCGTGTCGCCGCGAATCTGCCCGCGCGCAATCTCGCGATAATACGCCACGCCGACTTCGTACGGCACATCCTCTTCGGTCAGCTGCTCTTCCGTCTTGCCGATGAATGAAATCTCAGGAATGGTGTAAATGCCATACGGATAGAAACTCGGGTTCGACTGGATGTGGTCGTCGCCAAACGCGCGGGCCGCCGCGATGCGCCCCTGCTCCATCGACACAGAAGCCAGCGCCGGAAACCCGATCACGTCGCCCACAGCGTAGATGTGCGGCACTTTCGTCCGAAAATCCTTGTCCACCGGAATCCTTCCGCGATTGTCGGCCTCGATCCCCGCCGCCTGCAGATTCAGCTCGTCGATATTGCCCTGGCGGCCGACCGCATACAGCAGCGCATCGCCGGACATCTTCTTCTTGCTTTCGAGATTCGCGACCACGGTGCCGTCGGCCAGCTGCTCCACGCTCTCCACTTCTTCGCCCAGCCGCATGGTCACGCGGCTGTCGCGCAGGTGGTAACTCAGCGCCTCGATGATCTCCTGATCCGCGAATTCCAGCAGCCGCGGCCGCTTCTCGATCAGAATCACCCGCACGCCGAGCGCCGCAAACATGCACGTGTACTCGACCCCGATCACGCCGCCGCCCACCACGATCAGGCTCTTCGGCAGCTCGACCATATCCATTACCTGGTCGCTGTTGACGATCGTCTTCCCGTTTACCGGCACTTTCGGCGACGACGCAGGCTTCGTTCCCACCGCGATGATGATGTTGTCGGCCTCATACGTATTCGTCCCGCGCAGGCCATCCACGCGAATGTGATGGTCGTCCTCAAACCGCGCTACTCCGTTGAATACTTCCACCCCGTTGCGCGAAAGCTGCGCCTCCGTCACGTCGATTTCGGTCTTGACCACGTGCTGGACGCGGAAGGCAAGATCGGCCATCGTGATCTTTTCCTTCACGCGGTAATTCATTCCGTAAATTGACCGGTAGTTGTAGCCGGACAGATGCAGCACCGCCTCGCGCATCGTCTTGCTGGGGATGGTGCCGGTGTTGATGCACACGCCGCCGACCACGCTCCGCATCTCGACGAGCGCCACGTGCTTGCCCCTCTTCACCGCGGACACAGCCGCGCGCTGTCCTGAAGGGCCTGAACCGATGACGAGCAGATCGTATTGCGCCATGTGTCAGAAGATGGCCTGCATCGCACGCATTCCGTTGCAGGACCGAGCCCATCTTACAATCCAGTGATGACAGGCCGTGTGAATACGCTTTTACACTAATCTTTCCGATGCTGCTCTATGCCATCACGAACCGCCACCTGCTGCCCGGCGACGAGAACGCGAAGCGCGATCGCCTTGTCGTGCTTGCCGAGGAATGGGCGCGCGGCGGGGTCGACACTATCCAGCTCCGCGAAAAAGATTTGCCTCTCAGGGAACTCCAGTTTCTCGCCGCCCGCATCGTCCAGGCCGTTCGCGCGGCAGAAAGCAAAACCCGGAGCAAGACCCGCGTCCTTGTCAACGGTCCCGCCCAGCTTGCTCTCGACGTGGGAGCCGACGGCGTGCATCTCCACGCCAATGCCGAACCCGCCGCCGTCCGCGCCGCACAACAGGTCTACGCCCGCGCCAATCTCGAGCCGGTCATCAGCGCCGCCTGCCATTCTCCCGACGAAATCCGCCAGGCACACGGCGCTTCGCTGCTGCTCTTTTCTCCAGTGTTTGAGAAAGTCACGCTGCAGGGAAACACCCGCGGCCAGGGGCTCGCCGCTCTCCGCGCCGCCGTCGACCTCGCGAACCCGACGCCGGTGCTCGCCCTCGGCGGCGTCAACGAGAAGAACGCCGTGGCCTGCGCGCAGAACGGCGCAGCCGGCGTCGCCGCCATCCGGCTCTTCCTCGGCGAAGCGTGGCGCGCGCTCCTGCAAATCCCCGAGCCATCCGTGCGACCATCATCCTGATGGTTCATCCAATTCTGGAATGCCCTCGTTGCTGAAAGAAGACCACTCCCAGGCCGCGCTGCATCCCCCCGCTGCCCACCGGCGCAACGTCGGCCGCAGCATCGGCTATTTCGCCTGTGCGCTTGCCGGATGTTGCTGGGGAACAGGCTTCTTCTTCGGCAAAATCGCCTTCACGCAGCTCGGAGTCGGCCACTATGTTCTCTACCGGTTCGTCTTCGCGTGCCTGGGGCTGCTGCCCATCGTCGAAAAGCCGCGCTTCTCCGCCCGCGAGTGGAAGCTCCTGCTCATCGGCGCCTTCCTCGGCGTGCCACTGCAGTTCATCGTGCAGTTCGAGGGGCTGAAGCTCACCACCGTCAGCCACGCGGCGCTGATGGTCGGCACCATGCCTGTGATCCTCGCGGTCGGCGCCACCATCTTTTCCCACGAGCGCCTCGACCTAAAGGGCTGGATCGCGCTCCTCGGCTCTACCACCGGCATCGCGCTCATCGTTATGAGCGCCAGTCACGGCTCCGGCTTTACGGCCGTTCGGGGCGGCAATATCAAAGGCGATCTGCTGGTCGTCGCCTCGCTCATCATCGCGCTGGGCTGGGTCCTCATCAACCAGCGCCTCATGACGCTCGGCCGCTCGCCTCTCGCCGTCAGCTCCTGGACGCTGCTCACCGGCGCAGCCATGCTTTCCCCCTGGGTCCTCTTTCGCGACGGCCTTCCTCCGGTCCGCGGCCTCAGCTGGCACGTCTGGTTCGCCGTGGCCGCCAGCGGACTGTTCTGCACCTCCGCGGCTACGCTCCTCTGGAACTGGGGCATCCATCGCGTGCCCGCCTCGCGCGCCGGCGTATTTCTCAACATCGAGCCCGCCCTCGGGTCGATCCTTGGCGTCGTCGTTCTCGGCGAGCGCCTCGGCCCCGGCGCCTACGCCGGCGGAGCGCTGATCATCGCCGCGGTCATCGTCCTCACCACCACCGGGCAGCGCGCGCACGAGCCGCAAAGCTCCTGATTCCTCAGCCGGGGCCTGGCTCGCCTCCCGCTCGCTTCATGCTCGCTTTTTGGGCTCGCTTCGCCCTTCACCCTGCTCCCAGCGCTCTTTACCCTGCACCCTCCACCCTGTACCCTGTTCCGTAGAGTGGTCGAGCTCGTCCCATCCATCCTTTCCGCCGACTTTGCCCGCCTCGCCGATGAAATCTCCGCGGCCGAGCGCGGCGGCGGCACCGTCATCCATGTCGACGTGATGGACGGCCACTTTGTCCCCAACATCACCGTCGGGCCGCCCATCGTCGCCTCGATCCGCAAGCACACCAAACTGCCGCTCGACTGCCACCTGATGATCGAGAACCCCGACGAGTTTATCCCGGCCTTTGCCGACGCGGGCGCCAACTGGGTCAGCGTCCACTACGAGGCTTGTCGCCATCTGCACCGCACCCTCGAACTCATCGCCGAGCACAAGATGCAGCCCGCCGTCGTCATCAATCCTCACACCGCAGTCGACCTCCTCATCCCCATCCTCGGCATGGTCCATCACGTCCTGGTCATGAGCGTGAACCCCGGCTTTGGCGGCCAGCGGTTCATCCCGTACTCGCTCGCCAAACTCCGCCGCCTGAAAGAACTTCGACGCGAACTGGGCCTCAGCTATAGGATTGAAATTGACGGTGGCGTCGCTCACGACACGGTCGCCAGCATCGTCGAAGCGGGAGCCGAGTTGCTGGTCGCTGGCAACGCGGTTTTCGGCCAGGGGCACGCCGAACGGGATGCGCGCAGTCTGCTGGAAGCAGCCCGGCGCGCCGCCCAGGTGGCTGCCGCATAGGTTTTCATTCCCGGTTCGGGGTCTTCGCAGACCATCCCCGGACAGGGCCAGTTCGGTTCGGGGAGTCTGCTTTTACGAGGTGTTATGAATCGGTTGTTAATCCGCACTTCCACAGTATGTCTGGCACTGGTGATCGCGCTCTCCTCCCCGTACGCTTTCGCCAAAGAGCACGCGAAGAAGAAAAAGAAGAACGTCGACCTCAGCGCCAACCCGCTGGCCAACGTCAACTCGAAGCAGCCTGACAAGGAGCTCTTCGACAAGGCCATGGTCGCCATGAAGCATGGCAGGTACGACGTCGCGCGCCTCGATCTCCAGACGTTGCTCAACACCTATCCTGAATCCGAATATGACATGCGCGCCAAGCTCGCGGTTGGCGACACGTGGTTCAAGGAAGGCGGCTCCGCTGCGCTCACCCAGGCCGAGTCCGAATACAAGGACTTCATCACCTTCTTTCCCAACACCCCAGAGGCCGCCGAGGCCCAGATGAAGGTCGGCGACATCTACTTCCAGCAAATGGAAAAGCCCGACCGCGATCCGCAGAACGCCGTTCACGCCGAGCAGGAATACCGCACCATGCTCGAGCAGTTCCCGGACTCGCCGCTCGTTCCCCGCGCCAAGCAGCGCCTCCGTGAAACGCAGGAAGTTCTTGCCCAGCGCCAGTTCGAAATCGGCGAGTTCTATGCGACGCGGGAACAGTGGGCCGCCTCCATCGCGCGCCTCCAGACCGTCGCCGACTCCTATCCGCTCTTCAGCCACACCGATCAGGCGCTGATCACCATCGGCGATGCCTACGCCCAGGAAGCGCAGATCATGTCGCGCGCCAAAATTCCCGAGAAGGCGAAGGCCGAGCTGGCGAAGCATTATAACGACCGAGCCGCCGCTGCGTGGTCGCGGGTCGTCTCGCGCTATCCGCTCGCGCCCCACGTTGAAGACGCCAAGGACCGCCTCATCGCCATGGGTCGGCCCCTTCCTGAGCCCAGTGCCCAGGCCCTTGCCGAAAACCAGGCGGAGGAAGACAGCCGCGTCAATTTCCGGCTCGGCAGCCGCGCCGTGCAGCTCCTCGGCCGTGGTCCCAACACCGTCCGCGCCGCGCGCGTCGGCGAGCCCTCGCTCAACAGTCCGCCTCCCACGCTTGCGCCAGAAGTCGTGAAAGAGGGCACCACCGCCTGGGCTCAGGCGCTCACCGGTAAACCCGTAACCGGGATTGCAGCCCAGGCGCCCGCCACCACCAACGCCGCCATCGACAACGGAACCGCGCCGCCGACCAGTGAGCACCCCGCGGCGCCATCGACCTTTGAAGAGGTGCCGGACGCCACTGGGGCGCCGGGCAGCACCGTTACTGTCCAGGTTCCCAGCGAAGGCGCGCCCACAGGTTCGTCTGCCGCCGGCGCGTCCCGCGCAACGCCTGCCCCGGCCACGGAAGTCCCTGGAGAGGGCGCTCCGGCCAACGCCGCGCCTGCTCCTGCTGAGCACAGCAACGCCGAGCCGTTGGTCAAGCCCGTTGGCCCAGGCACCCCCCAGCCTCTGCCCGCCGTCGAAAAGCCGGCCGAAGCTCCGCAGCAGGTCAACCAGGTCCCCGCCGGCGGCAACGCGCAGGTCCAGACCGGCGCCAACGCCAGCGGCAAGCCCGGCAAGAAAAAGAAGGCCCCCTACGATAAGAAGGACGAATCCTCCAGCAAGCACAAAAAGAAGACCGGCCTCGACAAGCTGAATCCGCTCTGAGGATTCAAATCCTCACCGCAGAGGCCGCCCTCGTGGCGGCCTTTCTGCTTGGAGAATCGTCGACTCTGCATCGAAAATTGAAAACGTTATATCGTGAAAAGGGAATGCCTCAGCAAGCAGGAAACACCCTCGAAAGCGGCCCGGAGATGAACGAAGCCCCCAAACCTCGCCGCGAACTCCCCAAAGCCTACGATCCCGCCGCCATTGAAGAGCGCTGGGCAAAGTACTGGGTCGACGAGCGCCTCTTCGAAGTCAGGACCCCAGCGCCCGGCACCTCCGGCCCGCGCGCCTTCACCGTCCTGCTGCCCCCGCCCAACGTCACCGGCAATCTGCATATGGGGCACATGTTCGAGCACACCGAGACGGACATTCTCGTCCGCTGGCACCGCATGCTCGGCGAAACCACCCTCTGGCTTCCCGGCACAGACCACGCCGGAATCGCCACGCAGATGCTCGTCGAGCGCCAGCTCACCTCCGAGGGCACCTCGCGCCAGGCCCTCGGTCGCGAAGCCTTTGTCGAGCGCGTCTGGCAATGGCGCAAGCACTACGGCGGCGCCATCCTCTCCTCGATGAAGCGCATCGGCGACACCGTCGACTGGTCCCGCGAGTACTTCACCATGGACGACAACCTTTCCGTCGCCGTGCGCGAAGCCTTCGTCCGCCTCTACGAAGATGGCCTCATCTATCGCGGCGCCTACATCGTCAACTGGTGCCCGCGCTGCCAAACCGCCATCTCCGACCTCGAAGTCGCCCACGAAGAACAGCTGGGCAAGCTCTGGGAAATTCGCTACCCGGTCATCGGCGCGCCCGGCGAATTCCTCACCGTCGCCACCACCCGCCCTGAGACTATGCTCGGCGACGTCGCCGTGGCCGTGAATCCGCTCGACGAGCGCTACACGCACCTCGTCGGCAAAATGTTGAAGCTGCCGCTGACGGACCGCGAAGTCCCCGTCATCGCCGACGACTGGGTCAAGTCCGATTTCGGCACCGGAGCCGTCAAAGTCACCCCCGCGCACGACCCTAACGACTTCGCAATCGGCCAGCGTCACAACTTGCCCGCCATCTCCGTGATGGACGAGACCGCGCATATGAACCCCGAAGCCGGTCCCGTCTACGCAGGTCTCGACCGCTACGCTGCGCGCAAAAAAGTTCTCGAAGACCTCGAAGCCCAGGGCCTCCTCGGTGCGGCTCGCGATCACGTCAATTCGATAGGAAAGTGCGCGCGATGCCAGACCGTCGTCGAGCCGCGCCTCTCCACGCAGTGGTTCGTCGCCGTGAACAAAGAACCAAAGTCCGGCCGCCTCTCACCGGCCGGCGCCGCTCGCAAAGCCGTCGAGGACGGAGCCATCCGCATCACCCCCGACAACTACTCGAAGATCTACCTCGAGTGGATGAACAACATCTACGACTGGTGCATCTCGCGCCAGCTCTGGTGGGGCCATCGTATCCCGGCGTGGCACTGCGCGGCGTGCAAGCAGATCACCGTCGCCCGACAGGATCCCACGCACTGCGCCCATTGCAGCGGCGACCAGATCACCCAGGAAACCGACGTCCTCGACACCTGGTTCTCCTCCGGCCTCCTCCCCGTTACCGTCTTCGGATGGCCTCCGCCCGCGGGCCAGTCCACGCCCGACCTCGACGCTTTCTACCCCACGTCGCTGCTCGTCACCGGCTTCGACATCCTCTTCTTCTGGGTCGCCCGCATGATCATGCTAGGGTGCTATTTTTCACTCGATGCCCCCATGCCCGACGGCTCTCCGCGGACCCTCAAAGATTCCGTCCCCTTCCGCGAGGTCTACATTCACGCCCTCGTCCGCGACGCCGACCGCCAGAAGATGTCCAAGACCAAAGGCAACGTCATCGACCCCGTCACCATCGTCGAAAAATACGGGACGGATGCTGTGAGGTTCACTCTCGCGTCCATGGCCTCGCCCGGCACCGACATCGCCTTCAGCGAAGCCCGCACCGAGGGCTACCGCGCCTTCGCCAACAAAATCTGGAACGCCGCCCGCTTCATCTTCATGAATGTCGACAATTGGCTCGCGGAACGCGGCGCTCACATGAGCTTCCACGGTCTGGCGAATCTCGACTTCACCGATCGGCGCAACACTGTTCTGCTCGGATATCCCGGAAATCCGAATGGCAGTGGCAATGCTTCGACCGACTCGGGGCCTCTCGAGCATCGCTGGATCATGTCGCGCCTCTTCGGCACCGCAACTGCAGTCAACGCCGCCCTCGAGAACTACCGCCTCGACGAGGCTGCCGGATTCCTCTACCAATTCTTCTGGGGCGACTTCTGCGACTGGTACCTCGAAATCGTCAAGCTCTCTCTCGACTCCCCGGAGCCCGACAAAAAGACGATGGCCATGCTCGTGCTCCTGGCCGTCTTCGAGTCAGCCCTGCGTATGCTCTCGCCCTTCATGCCGTTCCTCACCGAGGAACTGTGGCACGCATACTATCAAGGTCACGCGCCGATGAAGTCGATCGCTCTCATGCCCTACCCGCGCACGGAGAAGCCAACCAACGATGCGGAGGCCGAGGCTGACATGGCCCTGCTGCAATCCGTCATCACCAATGTTCGTGCGGCGCGCAAGGACCTCGGTGTGGAAGAGAAAGTCTCAGTGCCGATTCACATCCGTACCACGGAGGAGGTCCGGTCTCTCCTCAACGCGAATCTCCCGATTGTCTCGAAGCTCGCTCGCGTCTCCGACATCGAGTTCATCGATCAGGTCCCGCAGGGAGCCGGCACCCGTTCCACCCCCCAATTCGACGTCCAGGTCGTCTACGAAAAGAAAGTCGACATAGCCGCCGAGCGCGAGCGCCTCACCAAAGAACTCGCCAAACTGGAAAAAGCCCTCGCCTCCGCCGAACGACAGCTCAGCAATCCTGCCTTCCTCGACAAAGCCCCGCCTCACGTCGTCGAAGGCCTAAGAAAAGCTCAAGCGGACAACCGCCTCCTCATCGAAAAGACCCGCAAAGCCCTCGACGACCTCGCACAGGAGGACCTCGGATAGATCATGGAATGGAAAACCCGCCGCATCGAGGCCATCCTCGAACAGGCCCTCACCGAAGATAAAGCCACCAGCGACGTCACCACCGCGCTCACCGTCGACCCCTCGCTCCGCGCCGCTGCCACCATCATCGCCAAAGAAGAATGCGTTCTCTCGGGCGTCGGCTGCATTCCCCGCTTCCTCGACATCTTCGCCCGCCTCGACGGCAAATCGAGCGGCCGCCACGAAGTCATCTCGCATCCAGAGATCTTCGACGGGGTCCGCCTTCGCAAAGGTCAGGCCGTTGCCGTAATTCGTCACAATGCCCGTGTCATATTGGCCTGCGAGCGCGTCATCCTCAACCTCATGCAGCGCATGAGCGGCGTCGCCACCCTCACCCGCCGCTACGTCGACGAAATCAAAGGCACCGGCGTCAAAATCCTCGACACCCGCAAAACCGTCCCTGGCCTCCGCATCCTCGATAAGTACGCGGTCCGCTGCGGCGGCGGAGAAAATCATCGCCTCGACCTCTCCGACGGCATTCTCATCAAGAACAACCACATCACCCTCGGCGGCGGCATCGAGAAAGTCCTCACTCGCGCCAAAGAACGCCGCAAGCCAGGCCAGACCATCGACATCGAAGTCCGCAACCAGGCTGAGCTCACTCTCGCCCTCGACCACGGCGCCGAATCGCTGCTTCTCGACAACATGACCCCCGCCGACGTCAAAAAGTCCGTCGACCTGGTCCGCGAGCGCGGCCTGAAAATCCCCATCGAGGCCTCAGGCGGCATCACGCTGGAAAACATCCGCAAATACGTCCTCGCCGGCCCCGACTACATCTCCGTCGGCGCCCTCACCCACTCCGCCCCCGCCGTCGATCTCTCCATGCGCATCACCGCGGAGATTTACTAGAACAGTGTCCGCGCCGAACAGCCAACGGATCGACGACCCCTTCGACATTTCCGCCCTCGATGCTGCTCTCGCAGGCTCACGCTTCGCCGGCAACCTACACTTCTTCCCTTCGATCCACTCCACCAACACCCACGCCATGCAACAAGCCGACGCGGGCGCCCCCGACGGCAGCGTCTATTTCGCCGACGAACAAACCTCCGGCCGCGGTCGCGGCGCCCACGCCTGGACCTCGCCCCCCGGCTCCGGACTCTACGTCTCGATCCTCCTCCGCCCGCGCATCGCGCCCGCCGACATCCTCTGGCTCTCGCTCGCTGCCGGACTCGCCGTCCACGGCGCGATCCACACCGTCACCTCGCTCCAGCCCGACCTCCGCTGGCCCAACGATTTGCTCCTCGGCCCGCGCAAATTCAGCGGCATCCTCACCGAATTGAACGCCGAAGTCACCCGCGTTCGCCACGCGGTCATCGGCATCGGCATCAATGTCCACCAGCAGAAATTCCCTGATGAACTGAACCCGATCGCCACCTCGCTTTTCATCGAAACCAGCCGCAACTGGCCCCGCCAGGATCTGCTCCTCGCATTGTTACAATCTCTCGATCGCGAACTCGCCGCCCTCGCCGATCCCCACGCCGCCGCCCAAAGCATCCGCACCCGCTTCGAACAAAGCTCCTCCTGGATTCGCAACAAGCGCGTTCGTGTCGACGAAGGCGACGGCTTCACCGGCATCACCGAAGGCCTCGACCCCCGCGGCTTTCTTCAGGTCCGCACTCCTGCGGGCCTCCGTACCGTGCTCTCCGGCGGCGTCCGCGAAGCCGGAGCATAAAATCGAACCCGGGCCAAAATCGACCGCATAGAATCGAACCATGCTCCTCGTCCTCAACGTCAACAACACCAACACCGTGATCGCCCTCTACGCGCTCATGCCCAGCGGCCACACCGGCGACCTCCACGCCACGTGGCGCATCAGCACGCGCCAGGGCCAAACCGCCGACGAGTACGGCATCCTAGTCCGCAGCCTCCTCCAAAGCGAGAGCGTCGAAACCGCCTCCATCCGCGGCATCGTCATCGCCTCCGTCGTCCCGCCCATCGACTGGATCCTCCGCCAGTTCTGCGACCGCTACTTCAACCAGAAGCCGCTCTTCATCGAGCCCGGCGTCAAAACCGGCCTTCCCATCCTCACCGACAATCCCGGCGAAGTTGGCGCCGACCGCGTCGCCAATTGTGTAGGCGCATTTCACAAATATGGTGGCCCCACCATCGTCGTCGACTTTGGCACCGCCACCAACTTCGACGTTGTCTCGAAGAAGGGTGAATTCCTCGGAGGCGCCATCGCCCCAGGGCTCAACATCTCGGCTGAAGCCCTCTTCGCCCGCGCCGCGCGCCTGCCTCGCGTCGAAATCCGCCGCCCCGCAAAAATCATCGGCACCAACACCGTCGACAACCTCCAGATTGGCCTCTTCTGGGGCCACATCGGCCTCGTCGATTCCATCCTGGAGCGCATGATCGCCGAGCTTGGCCCCGAAACCAAATGCATCGCCACCGGCGGCCTCGCGAATCTCATCGCGCGCGAATCGAAATACATCTCCGAAGTCAACGACCGCCTCACCCTCGAAGGCCTGCGCCTCATCTACGACCGCAATCGCGCCGCGCGCAATCCGAACCCCTCCGAGCCGGCGCGCGCCCACAGCGCCTGACCCCGTGGAAAACTACTTCAACTACTTCACCGAAATTGAGGAGCACTTCCAGCGCCGCCGTGGCTCCATCCTGCTGCTCTCCACTCTCGACTGGGCGCTTATTGATACGTGGCGCGAAGCGGGCATCCCCCTCGAAGCCGTTCTCCGCGGTATCGACACCGCCTTCGACCGCTACGACGCTCGCAAGCGCCGCACCGCGCGCCGCGTCAACGGACTCGCCTGGTGCGCTCAGGAGGTCATGACCGCCGCCGAAGACCTCCGCGAGGCTTCCCTCGGCGCAGCCAAACCAAAGTCTGACTCAGCCGATGCCGGTCTCGAGTGGGATCGCATCGCGGCCCATCTCACCCAAGCCGCCGCCGCTCTGAAAGCCGCGCAGCTCACCGGCCTCGCCGGGCAAACCGCAGTGGAAATCGCCGACCGTCTCATCGTCCTCGCCGCGCCACCGGACTCAGTGCCCAACCTCGAAGATCTGGAACGCAACCTCACCGTCCTCGAAGAGAAACTCCTCAACGCCCTCATCGCCACAACGTCGGAGGTCGAACTCACCACCCTCCGCGAACAGAGCGCCCAGGAACTCGCCCCCTACCGCCGCCGCATGCAGGCCCTGCAAATTCGCCAGATCGAGCAGCAATTCCTCCACAAGCGCCTGCTCGAAAAACACAGCCTCCCGCGCCTCAGCCTTTTTTACATGAGGCAGGATTAGGAGTGAAGCTCCGCATCGAAAAACCCATCTACGGAGGGTCGGGCCTGGCCCGGGCCGAAGGCAAGGCCGTCTTTGTCCCCTTCACTCTTCCCGGCGAAGGAGTCGAAGCGGAAATCGTCTCCGACAAAGGCGGCTTCTCGACAGCCGAACTCAAAGCCGTCCTCGAACCCAGCCCCGCACGCACCGATCCGCCCTGCCTGTACTTTGGACAATGTGGTGGCTGCCATTATCAGCACGCGGCCTACGCCACTCAGGTCGAAATGAAGCTCGCTATCCTCCGCGAGACCCTCGAACGCGTCCGCATCCAGGAAATCCCCACCATCCAGCCCATCACAGCAGAACCACTGGGCTATCGCAACCGGCTCCGCCTCCACATCCAGCGACATCCGTTCTCGCTCTGTTACAAATTCCGCAAATCCCACACCAATCTGCCCGTCACCACCTGCCCCATCGCCGCACCCATCCTTCAGCGCGCGATCGCAACCCTGAATCGCGAAGGCCCGAGCCTCGCCCTGGCCGAATCTGTAACCGATATAGAGCTTTTTACCGACCCCGAAGAATCCGCTCTGCTCATTTCCCTCTGGACCGACCTCCCAGCGCCCGCAGCAAAGCAATTGCTGGGTAAAATGTCACCACAACTGCGACAAATCATCCCGGAAATCCGGGGCATCGGAATCTTCTCGAAAGAAAGAGCCAGAACTACCAGCCGTCTTCTGGCCCATTCAGGCGAAGACTTCCTGACTTACCCCTCCAACCATCGCCGCTATCGAGTCAGCCTCGGCTCCTTCTTCCAGGTCAACCGCTTCCTCATCGAACCACTCGTCGACCTCGTCACCGCCGGGGAGCAGGGAAGTATCGCCTGGGACCTCTACGCTGGCGTCGGCCTTTTCTCGCTGCCTCTCACAGAGCATTTCGCCGAAGTCGCTGCGGTAGAATCCTCCCCCTCCGCCGTCCGAGACCTCCGCGAGAATCTCCGCGGGACTAAACACCGCATCGTCGCGTCCGATACCGCCACCTTCCTGCGCCACGCTCTTCAGCAGCGCCTCCCAGCCCCCGACCTTATCGTCGTCGATCCGCCCCGCGCCGGGCTCCTCCACGACGTCACCGACGCCCTCGCAAAAATCCGCCCGCGCAAGATTACTTACGTTTCGTGCGATCCCTCTACCCTCAGCCGCGACCTTGCTGCGTTAGTAGAATCCGGCTATCGCCTCAGAAATATGCATCTGCTGGACCTCTTCCCGCAGACCTACCATCTGGAGAGCATTACGCATCTGTCTCTGGATTGACCGCAGCGGAGGCGACCCCTTTCAATGGCCACCTCCCTCGCCATTCCGCAGCAGGCCCCAGCGCGCGCGCCAGCGCAAACCGCACCAGTGCAGCCCCCCAAACAAGACCAGCCCACCGTCAAGATCCTGGGCGCCCCCGCCCTCTTCATGGCCGTCTGCTTTGCCTGTGGTGACGCCATTGCGCACTGGCTCTGGCTCCTCCCCGGACATCTCATCACCGCGATAGCGTTGCTCGTCATCGTCGCGATCGTCGCCGCCTTCCGTGCCTCACGCATCGCCCCGCTCGCCGCCGCAATCCTCTGCGCCTTTCTCGGCCTCTTCAGCGCCGAAGTCCAGCGGCATGCACCCAGTTCAACGCCCCTCGAGCGGATCGCTTTCGCCACGCCCACTTCCACTCCCTTCACGCGCCGTCTCGGCATCGAAACCACACACACCATCGAAGGCGCCATCATCCGCGCCACGCCGCTGCGCCAGATCGAGACCTTCGCTCCTTACTCCGACATCGTGCGCCACGAGCATAGCCAGCAGATCGACCTGCGTGTCATCACCGTCGATGGTAGAGAGCTTCCCGCCCCCGAAGGTCTCCGCCTCACCCTCTACGCTCCGGCCGACGCACCGTTTCCGCAACTCGCGTGCGGCCGAACTCTGAGCGGCCCCGTAGCCATGCACACCGAAGAGCGCTTCCTCGACCCCGGCGTCTGGGACGCTTCCGCATGGCTCCGCCAGCAGGGAATCAGCGCCCTTGGCAGCGGGCACGCTGAAGATGTAGCCGTCACTGTGACAAATGCCGGTCACAGCTTCCCCTGTTGGCTTCATTCCATCCAGCAAGCCGCCAGCGAACGCCTCCTGGGCCTCGCCGATCAGCCCGTATCTTTCCGGCTCCCACAATTTCTAAGCCTCTCCTACGACGACGCCGCGATGCTCACTGCAATGCTTACCGGCGACCGTACTCTCCTCGGTCATCGACTCCGCGTGGGCTTCGAACGCACCGGCTCCTTCCACCTGTTTGTCGTCTCCGGCATGCACCTCGCCATCTTCGCCGGCCTCGTCCTCTGGATCGCCGGCCACCTGCACCTTCCGCGCGCTTCGGCCTCCGCCGCCACCATTGCTCTGTCCCTTGCCTACGCGCACTTCACAGGCTTCGGCCAGCCCGTGCAACGCGCGTTTTGGATGGTCACCCTCTATCTCTGTGGCCGCATGCTCTGGCGCGAACGCCACCCCCTCAACGCCATCGGATTCGCCGCGCTCGTCATGCTCGCCGTCAATCCGGCGGCGCTCCTCGACGCCGGCTTTCAGATGACGCTGCTCTCCGTCCTCGCCGTCGCGGGCATCGCAGTTCCCATTGCCGAAAGAACCTTCGGTCCCTACCTCCGCGCCACCCGCGACCTCTGGCTGCTCCCCATTGACCCCTCGCTCCCGCCGCGCATCGCTCAGTTTCGCGTCATCGTCCGCATGTTCGCCACCCCGATGCGTTGGCTCATCGGTCCCTGGCTCGCACTCCGTATTCTTCCCCGCGCCGTCCGTATCGCCCTCCTGATCGTCGAACTCGTCACCACTTCTCTTGCCATCGAGCTCTTCATGGCGTTGCCTATGGCCATCTACTTCCACCGCATCACGGCCGTTGCTCTGCCGGTCAACATCCTCATCGTTCCGCTGCTCGGAGTTCTGCTGCCACTCGCGCTCGCGACGCTGCTGCTTGTGGTCACCCTCCCCAAACTCGCCGCCATTCCCGCCGCGGCCGTAGCGCTCCTGCTGCATGGAGTCACCGCCCTGGTCCACGCCCTTCGGAGCCATGCGCCTCGGCGATCTCCGCATCCCCCCCACCCCGCCGCTCGCCATCGCAGCAACCATCATCCTCACAGCCGTGGCCCTGATCCTGCTTCGCATTCGGCGTTATGCCATCCCCGCCGCCGCCACCACCCTTCTTGTCGCAGTCACGGTGACAATATTCCCGCGACCTCTGTCGCATCGTGCGGGATCCCTCGAAATCTCCACCATCGACGTCGGTCAGGGCGACTCGATCCTCGTCATCACACCCCACGGCAAGACGCTTCTCATTGACGCCGGCGGCATCGTCGGCGCCAACGGCCCCAACGCCGCCGACCCCAATGCTCATGCCTCCAATTTCGATGTTGGCGACGACGTCGTCTCGCCGGTCCTGTGGTCTCGCGGCATCCGTCGTCTGGACGCGGTCGCCATCACCCACGCCCACGCGGATCACATCGGAGGCATGCCCGCCGTCCTCGCGAATTTCCGTCCACGTGAGCTCTGGATCGGGATCAACCCCCACTCCGTGCTCTACGATTCCGTCTTTGCAGAAGCACAAACCACCGGCACGCACCTAATTCGTCACACGTCTGGTGACATATTCACCTTTGATGGTGTCCGAATCCGCGTCCTCGCCCCCGACGCCGGCTATCGCCCCGCCGCAACCCCCGGCAATAACGACTCGCTGGTGTTACAAATGCACTTCGGAAACACCACCGCGCTGCTCGAGGGGGATGCGGAATCCCCCAGCGAAGAGCGCATGCTCGCCGAAGGCGGCCTCCATTCAGATTTTCTCAAAGTGGGCCACCACGGCAGCCGAACCTCCACCACTCCGGATTTCCTCGCCGCCGTCTCGCCCTCATGGGCTGCCATCTCCGTCGGCCGCCGCAATTTCTACGGCCATCCCCGCCACGAAGTCCTCGACGAACTCCAGTCCGCGCGTGTCCGCACCTTTCGCACGGATATGCTCGGCCTCTCTACGTTTTATTTCGATGGAAACATCGTCCGCGCCTCCGTGTGGGCTACGGACGCGCGCTGACCGACGTCAGCACACAAACCATCTGCACCGCGGAACAATCTAGGGTGCTAACGGCGCTTCGGCACTCCCTCCAGGGCATCGCACGCCGCGACCGTCCCGTTCTCTGCCGCCACTTTCTCCGCCACCGCGCGCGCCCGCACCAGATACGCATCGTTCGACAATAGCTGCTCGATCAGCCGCGCCGCCGGCTTCGCGTTGAACTTCGTCCTGCCCAGCACTTCCGCCACGCCCAGCCGCCGCACGCGCCGTGCATTGTCCGGCTGATCGTGACTGTACGGCATTACCAGCATCGGCCGCCCGGCGCGCAGCGCCTGCGCCGTGGTCCCGATGCCCGCCTGATGAATAATCACCGATGCCCGCGGAAAAATCTTCGAGTACGGCGCATAGCGGGTTACGCAAATCGAGTCCGGCAGTTTCCGCTTCGGCAGATTGCGGTCGTCCGCGCCGATCAGCAGCACCGCGCGCTGCCCCAGCATCTCCGCCGCCTCCGCGCTCTGCTCGTAAAAATCTCCGGCATGCATCACCGCCGCCGATCCCAGCGTGAACACCAGCGGCGCCGGTCCTGCCTCCAGAAAAGCCGCCAGCTCCGGCGGCAACACTCCCTCAGAACCTGTCCCGTCATAAAACGCGAACCCCGTCACCTTCACCGCCGGCGGCCAGTCCGGCTGCGGCTCACCCATTACGCGCGAATACAGCGCCAGCACCAGACTCTCCGAATGTTTCGCGTCGAAAATCGGATCCTTGCCCCGCGCCAGCCCCAACTCGCGCCGCAACGCATACACCGGCTCAGGCCACTTCCGCGTCACCAGCCGCGCGAACCGCGCCACCACATGCCCCAGCGCCGGCACCCGTTCCTGCACTTTCGCCAGTGTTGGATAGGGCGGCAACACCGGCGGATCGTATCCGGAAAAAAACGAAAACGGCGCCAGCACATACGACGCCCACGGTACGCCCGTCTTTTCCGCGACAATCGGTCCCGCGTAGGCCAACTCGCCCGCCACCAGCAGGTCCGCGCCACCGTCAGACTTGACGGCCGCCATCAGATCCTGGTAGCTCTCGCGCAGGGAAGGGAAGAGGAACTTCCGCAGCCCGGTCTCCGTCCCATGCTTGATGTCGTAAATCATGGCGATCAGCCGCGTGTCGTTGGGATCCTGCTCGGGTCGCACCGGCACAAATCCGATTCCCAGAGGTTCCACCTTCGGCCGGAACATCTCCGGAATCGCCAACACCGGTGTGTGACCGCGGCGCTTCAGCTCCAGCGACAAGGCGATGAGCGGATTCACATCGCCAAAGGTTCCATACGTCGAAAAAACGATTCTCATCGTGTCCAGGGACCGGCTCGAACGCAAAATGTTTTCAGATCTGAATCAGAAGCTCGCCTCAAATACGTGGAATCGCCGCTCCAGTTCCCACTCCTGCTGCGCCTTCTCGTTCGCGCGCACCAGCGTCGCGCAAGCCCCACCCGGCGTTTCCGCGCCCATCTGCCCTCGGCACGCCGCCACCGGCAGCTCCAGCTTCTCCGGCGTCACGCGCTCCCACAAACTCGCCCCCGGCAGGAAGCTGTGCTCGATCGAAGTCCGTACCATTAGCTTGAGATCGTGATAACTCAGTGGATACGTATCAGCCGCGCGCACATATTCATGCGTCAGGTCGATGCGCGACACGCCCTCATCGTCGGTCGACAGCGCCACCGGCACCCCCGCCTTGCGATACAGCATGAACGGATGATCGTTTCCCTTCACGTTCAGGATCACGTCGTTGCTGGTCAGATTCACTTCCACCATTACGTGGCGGTCCGCCATTTCCTTCATCAGCTCCCACGGCCGATCCTCGAACACTACATCCACGCCGTGTCCGATCCGTTCCGCGTGCCCCTGCTCCACCGCCGAGCGGATGTGAAACTTCAGCCCATCCGGCGGCACCATGTCCTCGCTCAGCTCCCCCGCGTGCAGTGTGATGTGCACCTTCGGATACTGCCCGTGCAGAAAATCGAGCATCTTCATCTGCAGCGCGTAATCACGCATGGAAATATACCCATCCTCGGGCATAACAAAATTAATTCCCACTACATCGGAATCAGCGGAAGCAACCTCGAACCCCAGCAGCGTCTGCGCAAACACCTGTTCCGGCGGAAATCCTCTCAGCACCTGATACAAAAACCGCACTGTCACCCTGCACGCCGGCGCCGCATCCGGCTGGCCGCAATGCTCCATCTCGTTACGCTTCTTCAGAGCCTCCGCAAGCTCCGCTCGATCGCTTTCCACATTCTCGCGAAATCCGCTCTCGGCCAGCAGCTTCTCTCGCATTTGCGCCGGATCGCCGTGCCATCCGACCTTATGCCCCAATGCAGAGGCGGGCTTGAAACCCGGAGTCTGCATCAGTTCCAGGTACTGTTCGTTCTGCGCCGCCGCCCGCGCCGCCACCTCATCGATCCACTCCCCGGTGTAGCGCTTATCGTCGCCAAACCGGCCAAACGTGTCGAAGAAGTGATCGTGTCCTGACTCGCCCGTCACCGGCACAAACGTCCGCATGGAGAACGCGTCGATCAGCGCGTCGTAGAGATGCTGATCCGCCGGGACGTCCCTCGCAGGTGTTTCCCCCGTGGGACAATCCGGCGCATGTTGCTCTGCGTCCATCTTCAGTTGAGCGGCGTTCACGCAAATCCCGTCCTCGCCCGCCTCGCGAATGAACGTCTCGGCGTAGATCGCCCCGCCCAGGTGGTTGTGCAGGTCAGCCCCCTTTGGCATCCGGTACAGAAACGCGCGCAGCGCCGCCGGGCCCTCTTTCCTGGCTTCTTCAAAGGCACGCGCCGCTCGTGCCTTGCCCCCACGCGGAAGTGGTTGGGCCGCGCCTGGCAAACACCAGAAGCAGAGAACAGTGACCGACACTGCAACCGAGACCGCGCAGGTGCGGCGTGAGAGAACCATGATTCTCATTTCCCCTGAAGAAGAGCGGAACCGTTGCCCAAGTGTATCGCGCAACGTCAGGCAGCCGGGTGGCCTGCGCATTGCCTCCGCAGGCGCTAGTTGGATGTGGGCTGCGCAGTTCTGTCTCTGCGGCCGCGCAAATGAGCCATGGTGCCTCGGGGAAAGCCGGTGGACTCCCGGACAACCAGGCGGGTGTCGATCTTGTATTCGCGCTGCGGCGAGGAGCCTTCGATATGTCCGCGCAGTGCGCTGACCGCGCCCAGAGCCAGGTCGGCGCGGGACATCTGAATGGATGTCAGGGGCGGAATCATGATCGACGCCAGGTGAATGTCATCGAACCCGATGATCGAGACGTCGTCCGGAACGCGAAGTCCGGATCGGGACAGCTTGTGCAGGACGCCGATGGCCAGCATGTCGTTCGAGCACATGATCGCAGTGGGCAGTTCCTTCAGAGCCATCAGCTGCTCGGCTGCGGCCACGCCCCCTTCCATCGTGTGGTCGCCCTCGACGATGTACTTCTCCTGGACAGGAATGCCGCATTCCTCCAGCGCTTTCTTGAACGCCGCCAGCCGCGACTGTGCGGAGTGCAGCCGCAACGGCCCGGTGACGAACGCGATGCTGCGATGCCCAAGCGCGGCCAGGTGTTGCACTCCCTGGCGGATGCCGTGGTGATAGTCGACCCGCAGAACGCTTATGCCCGGCTGGTTCGGCGCCACGTCGACGAAAACCAGAGGCACTTTGCGCTCTGCCAGCTGGTCCAGCAGCGGCTGCTCGATGCCGAAAGTCATCACTGCGACTCCCTCGGCGTTGCGTTCCACCATGCGCCGGATGCAGCGCTGCATCCGTTCCGGTTCGTAGTTTGTGGATCCGATCAGAATCTCGTATCCGTTCTCCACGGCAACGTCCTCGAAGCCCTGAATCAGTTCCGGGAAGAATGGGTTGGTGATTTCCGAGACGATCAGGCCGAGCAGTTTGCTGCGCCCGGAGACCAGGGCTCGTGCCTGCGTGTTCGGAAAGTAGTTCAGCTCGCGGATGGCCTCCCACACCCGCTTGGCCATTTTCGGATTGACGGTTGGGATGTGATTGATGGTGCGTGATACCGTGGCGATGGAGACGAGGGCCAGTTTGGCGACCGCGTGAATATCCATACGGTCGGACTTCGACGACGAACGGCGTCTGCCTTTTCGAGCCGGACCTGGCATAGGCGAGTCCCAAGAATGCGTTTACAGCATACAATAACGTGAAAAGACAGCGGCAAAAATTAAGAGCGCCCCTCGCAGGGTGAGTAAATGTTTACTGAACCAGGAACCGAAACCCTCGAACTCGGCCAGGCCGCCCAAATACCCAGGAACACACCATGACGATCGTTGCAGGCGTGGATTTCGGGACCCTCAGCGTGCGCGTCTCCATCATAGACAACGCGCGCGGCCGCCTCGGAACAGCCGTCGCCCATTATCCTCTGCACCGCAAACGCGAGGACCCTGATTACGCGACGCAGTCTCACGTCGATCACATGCGCGCCCTCGCTGAAGCCACGCGCGCCGCCGTCCAGACTGCCGGAATCCGCGGCGACCAGATCGCAGCCATTGGTCTCGACACCACCGGCTCCAGCGTCGTCCCCGTTGACGACCGGATGCAGCCGCTCGGTGAGTACTATCTCTGGTGCGATCACCGCGCCACCTCCGAAGCGCAGGAAATCACTGCGCTGGCGCACCGGGAGAACCTCGAAGCCATCGAGTGGTGCGGCGGCGTCTACTCGCATGAGTGGGGATTTGCCAAGCTGTTGCACTGGCTGCGCCACAATCCGCAACAGCGGCCGCGCCTTGCCTCTGCATTCGAACACTGCGACATGGTAGCTGCCACGCTTTGCGGAATTACCGATCCGCGCCACGCGAAGCGCAGCATCTGCGCCATGGGCCACAAGTGGATGTGGAACCCGAAGTGGGGCGGTTTGCCGCCGCAGTCATTTCTGTCGAAAGTCGACCCCCTCCTCGACGGTATTCGCGACAAGCTCGCCGGCGAGTATCTCACTTCCGATCATCTGGCCGGCCACCTGGCTGCCGAGTGGGCGGAGAAGCTCGGACTGCGCGCAGGAATTCCCATCCCCGTGGGGGCATTCGACGCGCACTGGGATGCGCTGGGGGCCGGTTGCCGCGCGGGCGATGTCGTCAACGTGGTCGGCACGTCGACATGCATCATCGCCATGGCGAAAGACACGCAGCTCATTCCCGGAGTCTGCGGCGTGGTGCCGGGAAGCGTGCACCCGCAATACACCGGCATTGAAGCAGGATTGTCGGCGACCGGCGACATCTTCGAGGCCATCGCGAAGCGCGCAGGCGTGAAGGTCGCCGAGCTGTCCAAAGGCCTCGAGAAATATCGAGCCGGACAAACCGGTCTGCTCCGTCTTTCCTGGGATAATGGGGATCGCACCGTGCTCGTGAATTCGGAGCTGGGCGGCGTGACCCTTGGCTGGAATCTGCTCCACACCGCGCAGGACGAGCTCTTCGCTGCTATTGAAGGAACCGCCTTCCACACACGGATCATCCTCGAGCGGATGGCCGAACATGGAACGCCCGTCGACCGCGTCATCAACGCCGGCGGCGTTCCGCAAAACAACCCGGTGCTGAACCAGGTCTACGCCGACGTTCTCGGCAAGCCGGTGCTGGTACCCGCGGAAATCCCCACCAGCCTCGGCTCGGGCATCTTCGCTATGCTGGCCGCCGGCGTATTTCCCACCGTCGAAGCCGCGCAGGCCAGGCTATGCCCGCAATTCGCCGAGTTCCGTCCCAGGCCCGAGGCCTCCGCCGTGTGCGAAAAGCTGTACCCGCTCTATCGCAAGGTCTACTTTGCGCTGGGCACGCGCTCCGCCGCTCCGGTCGCCTTGGGTGACGTCCTTCCCGAGCTCCGCAAAATCGCCGCCCAGGTCAATGCCAATGCCGGCTAACATCGCGGCCTGGAGTTCTTAGATCGCGACGTCGTGATACAGCCGATACTTCTCTTCGCCAATCGCGGGAAACGACTTAAATGTAACCGTCCCTGTTGCAGATTCCGCCAGCCAGTCGGTGGACCCCGCACTTTTCTGCCGAGCGGCCATCAACTGCGCGCTCGTAAAATGGCCCTCTGGAGAATCCACCGCGAACAGCGCAACAGGCCCGGCAAGCAGCGCCCGCGTTTGTGCATGTTGCGGATCAACCGCCTCGAGGCGCAGCGGCATGTCGATGTGATACTCGATCCGGTCACCGTCTTTCCACTCGCGGCGAACCGCGACAAACGTTCCCGGACGCAAATCCGCATCGAAAGCACGTCCATTGACCGCAATCTTCGTTCCTGGTCCCGCCCACGCCGGCACGCGCAGATGCACGGCGAATGTCTCGGGCCGCTCCGCGTGAATGCGCATTGTCACGTCGGGAGAATAAGGATACTGCGTCTGCTGCTCCAGTGCGATGCGCCCCCCGTTCTGCCGCCACGAGACCCGCGACGGCACGAACAGGTTCACGTACAGAGCGCCGGGCGCGTGGAAGTACGAGCTGATGCCGTAGTCGGCCGTCACCTGCGGAAAAGTGCCGGAGCAGCACGGCCACGCCTGCTCGTAGTACATCTTGCGTCCGGAATTGTTGTAGTCGGAGTAATAAAAGGTGATGCCACCAGGCTGCATCGGTCTGGCGCCGAGGATCGTGTTGTAGAGAACCTTCTCCATGCTGTCGCCGTAGCGGCTGTCGCCCGTGATGCGCAGCAGATACCGCGTGATCTTGAAGTGGCCGTACGCGCCGCACGGCGTTTCGAAACTCGCGTGCGTATCGGTGAGGCTCGCGCCCATCTCGCCGCTGCCCGGAGCGCGAAACGTCTCGTTCGGCCCCCATCCTCCCGTGGCAAACGATTGCGTGTCGACGACGAAACCAAGGCCATTCCGCGCCGCGCGCAGATGCTTCTCGCTGCCCAGAACCAGATATGCCTGCGACGCGGAGCTCAGCGCGTTCACGTGACTGTAAGCGTGCTGGCCCGGCAGCACGTTCTGGCCTTCCGACAAAGGACCGAAATAAGTGTCGTCTTCAAGAAAACGCTTCGCCAGAGAAAGGTAACGCGGATCGCCGCTGATCTGGTACGCAAGAAAGTAATTTTCCGGCAGCGTATAGCTCTCGTCCCACGTGTACGCCATGTTGGGATGCGGCCGCGCCGCCATCTCCTCACGGTTGAGCGCCTTTGGAGGCAGCCAGGGCAGTACCGCATCCGTGGCCTTCGATAACACAGCCAGCGCCTGTGAATCGTGCGCGAAGCGGTGCGCGTCGATCAGGCCGCACGCAGTCTTGTCCGAGGTATAAGCCGGGAGCGGGTAGCCGTCATAAAACTTCGGCGTGATGGTCTCAGCATAGCCGCGAACCAGGCGGAAGACCTTCTGACGCGTCGCGTCGTCTCCCGTTGCCGCATATGCGCGGGCCAGCCCTGACATATATTGTCCAAACGTGTGGCCCGGCACATACCCGGTCATGTTCTTCGGAGGATCAAAGTCCTTCGACCAGCTGTACCACCCGCCCATCGCCTCGCCTGGCGCAGGCAGTCCGGCCTTCTGGCGAAAGGGCTGCAGCAGCGAGTCCTCATTGAGAGTGAGAAAGTAAGCGTGATTCGCGCGAAACTGCTCCAGCATCGGCCCATCCAGCAGACGGACATCGGCATAGTCAAACTGCTCAAGGCGCGTGCTGCCGGCCAGCGCCGGAAGTTCAGCCGAGAAAGCGCGACGGCGGAGGCGCGCAGCCCCTGCGGCTGCCACCGAACTCACAAGAAACCTGCGTCGAGATATTCGATGCATCCCTGATCCCTCCTTCGGTTGCGGCCGCGGCTTTGCTACTGTTGCAGCGCCACGTGCGGCCATCCATGGTGCCACGCGATCGTGGAGATCTGCAGCGCCGGCCTGCCCGTTTGCGCGTCGTAGGCGTGGAAGACCAGAATGTCCGGCCCTCGCGATTGCATCACCACCGACTCTCCTCCCGGCCCCAGCCAGCGCGCGTTGCCGCTCAGCAGCGGTGTGCCGCCGCCCTGCATCATCGCAACACCGTGATCGTCAACGTAAGGGCCGGTGATCTGCTTCGAGCGCCCGACCATCGTCCGGTAATTGCTCTTCGTGCCCCGGCAACAGAGATCCCACGAGACAAACGAATAGTAGTACCCGCCGTGGCGAACAATAAACGGCGCTTCGATGGCTTCCCAGTCCGGCGGCAAATCCGGTGTGCCGCCAGGGGCAGTGTCCGGCCGGGTGCGCGTCGCCAGCGCGTAGGTCTTTTGATCAGTCGATGAAACCATTCCGGTCCGATCGTCGAGACGGCGCATCTTGATGCCGCTCCAGAAGCTGCCGAAAGCCAGCCACGCATGATGATCCGCATCGAGGACGAAGTTGGGATCGATCGCGTTGAAGTCGTCCGACGCGGTCGAGCGCAGAACCAGGCCGCGGTCCTCCCATTTGTAATCGTGACTGTTACGATCCAGCGTCCTGTTCGTCGCCAGCGCGATCCCCGACGTGTTCTTCCCGAACAACGAATACGCGTAGTACAGCCGATATTCTCCGTCCTCAAACGAAATATCCGGCGCCCATAAATCGCGAGTGCCAGGGCTGTCCTTCCGGATCCACTCCGGAATCTCATCGAAGACATGCCCGCACAGCTTCCACGCATGCAGGCCCGCCGAGCAGCGAATCTGGAATTGCCCGCCCTCCCGCGCCTTGCCCGTGGCAAACACATACCACGTATCGCCCGCCCTGATCGCCGACGGATCGTGCGTGCCCCAAAAGTCTCCGGTTAGATCGAATGCCTGAGTTTCCTGAGCCCCTGCGAGGTGCACGAAGCCCACCGCATACAGCAGGAACAGCAGGAATGACGTACCGGATTTCATGGTGCCTCGCAAGGGACGAGGCGATCCCTGCCTCGTCCTGTTCCTGGCCGCCTTCAGCGCATCTCCATCTCGACCACCTCGATGGTGTACGGCGGAATCCTGTGATGGAACGATTCGCCCACGCCATGTAATGCACTCTCCACGGGAGCGACGGCCGTCGGTTGGTCGATCGTGTTGGTCGCCTCCGGATCCTTTCCGCTGAGGCTGATCAGTTTTCCCTCCGGAGCGAGCTTCGCGCCAGGCAGCTTGATATCCAGGGCCTGCGCGTCCGACGACGCATTCACCAGCTTCACAAACAACCGCTTCTTCGCGGAGTCCTCGGTCACAGAGTAGAAGAATCTCGGCCCCGCACCGTCCGCTGAAGAAACGGGCGTCGCGTCGCCGATGTAACTGCCGAACATCACCTGCGCGTAGTAGCTGGGCGAGCCATAGCTCCGCAGCGCGTCGTAGCCGATCAGGTCCGTGTCCCACTGCATCGCGTTCGGGCTGATGTTCACCAGCAGCGGCGCATACGATGCCATCACGATAATGTCGCTGTTGCGTTCCATCCCCGTCATCCAGGCAGCATCGCCAAGGGCCGCGCCCATGTTCGGCGCCGGCGTGCCTTCGCGCGTGGCCCATTCGCCCACGAAAATCTTCGGCCCATTGCGGTCGGTCTTGTCGTAATGGGTCGCGTCGTGGAAGAAATCCGTCGCACGCAGATAATAGTGCTCGTCGAGCACATCCGCTGTCATCCCTTTGATGGGTGCGGTGGCAATCAGCTGCAGATCGGGATACTTCGCCTTGATCGCCTTGTAAAACTGCGCGTACCGCTTGTCGTAGCTTCCCGACGTGTCAAACCAGTCTTCATTGCCGATCTCCACATACGTGATGTGGAACGGCTGCGGATGACCGTCGGCCGCGCGCTGCGCGCCCCACTTCGTATCGCTCCCGCCCGTGGCGTATTCAATCTCATCAAGTGCCGCCTGCACGTAAGGCTCAAGATCCCCGCCCGGATTGATATGTTCGTGCCGCAGGGAATACCCCGCATACACCGCGAGCACCGGCTGCATGTGCAAGTCTTCGCACCACTCGAAGAACTCCAGCAGCCCCAGCCCGTCCGTCGACCAGTAGTTCCACGGGCTCGGATGCCCTGGCCGATCCACCCGCGGACCAATCATCTTCTTCCAGTCGTACCAGTCCGCAAGATGATCGCCCTCGAGATAATTTCCGCCCGGGAAGCGCAGAAACTGCGGATGCATCGCCGCCAGCTTTTCCATCAGATCAATGCGATTCCCGTTAGCGCGGTCGCGATACGTCGGCGGAAACAGCGAGACGAGCTGCAACCACAGGCTGCCCGGATGCGCGACGGTGAGCACCAAATGGTTCCCCATCGACTCCGCTATTGCGCCGGTCTTCAGCGTGAACGTGTACTGTTTCCACTCGGTGCCGATGCCCGAAACCACGGCGCTGGCCACCACTTTGCCGCTCTGATCGGCCACCAGGCTTGCGGTCACAGCACCCACGTCGGCCGAATCTTCCTTCGCATAGAACGAACCGTGATACGTCGTGTTGGTTCGCAGCGGGATGCCCCAGTAGCCGCCGTTCAGCACCCCTGCGGGGCTCGCCGCGCTTGCCTGGCTCACTTCGACATGCAGGCTGTACGGCAGCGCCTGGCTGGGGCCGCTGGTTTTATCAACGCTGATTTTCGCGCTCGCGTCTCCGCGTTCGACCAGAATCCAGTCGTTCACCCCCGACCAGTCCGCCCGAAACGTGTTGTTGCGAATGAGTTCCGCATAAAGTCCGCCGTCGTAGGAGTGGTTGATTTCCTCGGTCATCAGGCCGTATAAAGTCGGGCTCACCTTCGAGGCAGTCCGGTCCGCGTGAATGGTCAGGACGGCGGGGCCTGAGGCCTGCGCGCCCAGCATAGCGGCGCAGAAAAGGCACACTGCCGAAAATGTTGGAATTGCGAATCCCCTCGTTCTCATGGATGGTCCTCTCCTGCGGACGGCGGCAACGCCGAGAAAACGTATACCACAACCCCCGCTTCCTATGTCACTTTTCTCGCCGGCCCCGCCACTGCTTTGGCAAACTCTGCCGCGCAGCCTCACTTTTCCCAGCTCAATCGAAGCAGGGCCATACTCTCCCGTGGCAAATCAATCTCCGTCTCCACGCCGCCATCTTTCACCGGAATCCAGCGCGGCGAATCTATCGTTTCCAGCTGCCCCGCGGCCTTCAGTCGCGCATCTTGCTCCGCACTCGGCTCCTGCGGCGAACCCATCTGCTTCCAAACCTCGAAGGCGTTGCTGTGTTGGTTGTCGATGCCGTACTCCTCAACCAACACGCGGCCCACGGCAGTCGGGATCCCCCGGATCGAGATGTGCGTTCGAACATCGGGTCCCGCCACGGCGTCGTCCTGATAATTCCAGAGCAGCAGCGAAGCGCTGCTCCCGCGCCGAGTCGCCATCGCGTCCACCTCCGGCCGCTCGCGCACGCCTTGCTTCACGATGCTCTCCGCCGCAATCGCGCCGCGGCTCACCGCCTCCACGCGATCGCCGCCCAGCAGTCCCGCCATGCGGAAGAAGTTCATTTCTGGCTTGTCGGTGCCGTGCGTCGCCAACGTGCGCCGCCCCGCAAACCACGGCTGATCCTCGAACTCAAACGCCCACGTCAAAAATCCGATCAGGTGCACGCGCTCACCCTCGGCCAGATCCATCAGCGCTTTCATCGCCGCCGCGGTGTACGCCGGATAAACCGTCCCGTTGCGATAAGCATCTTCCGGATGCTGCTCGGGCGAACAGGCACCGCATCCCTCCGGATCGGCCTCACTCAAAATGATGGGCAAGCCTCGAAATTTCGAAGACGCCCGCACAATCCCGAAGCCCGTCGTCGCGTTTTCCAGTTCACGGCCGAGCCCCATCTGCACGTGCCCGTCCATCATATGCGGGCTGCCCTTCGCATGAAACGAAATAAAGTCCAGTGGAACAGGGCCGCCCGTGGCGCCGCTGCGATCCTCGGCGCAGTGCCGCAAAAATTGCTGCAGAAACGCCGCGCTCTTGCTGTTCGGTGAAGGTCCCGTCGTTGCCGGCCCGCCCACTCGCGCCGTCGGAATCGCCGCCCGAACCCCGGCGACCGCGTAGTCATACAGGCGGTTGTACTCGTCCTCGCTTCCGTGCCAGTAGAAAATGTCCGGTTCGTTCCACACCTCCCAGTACCAATTGGAAACCTCGGCCATTCCGTAGCGCGTCGCCATGTGGGCCGCGACCTGACGGATCAGATCGCCCCACTTGCTGTAATCCTTCGGTGGAAACGACCATCCCTCGACCTCGCCAGGCTGCGTCGGCCACGGAATGTGATAAGGATCCGGATGAATCGAGAGCGCCTTCGGCATAAAGCCCAGCTCCACCATCGGCCGCACCCCCGCTCGGGTCCACGCGTCGAACATGCCGTCGAGGATTGTCCAGTCGTACACCGGTTTTCCGTTTGCGTCTTCGCTATAGACGTTGCTCGAGCTCCACTTCAGTTCGGGCTTGCCGTTTCCTGTGGTCAGCAGAAAATGCGCGCGCACATAAACCGGCTCCGGCGTCGTATCATGCAACTCGCGCAGCAGAGCCTGCCCGTTCTTCGTCGTCGTGTAATTCGACTCGTCGTAGCCAAACCAGGGATACACCGGCGTGAACGCACCCAGGTTGCGCCCCAAATCCACGCGCACCTCAACCGGCGCCTGGCCGAAGCATCCGGAAGACAATACCAGCAGCCATCCCGCAACCGCCGGCCGGCTCATCAGTCGGATCGTTCTCACCTTCTCCTCGCGACGTCGGCCAAAAGTGCCGTCCCGCCCTTGACGATGGGCGTTGATCGTCGATCAGCGACACCCCAACCTAATGCGCCAGGCAAAGGGCGTCAACTCCAGGAAAACGTTTCTCGGTTCCTCTATGCTGTAAACGAATTCTGGATTTCCAGGCATGCAAGGCGCAGAACCGACGGCCCGCACACCGCTTTCGATCAACAACCGCCGCCTCTGGCGCTTCGTCGCCGCTGTCTTTCTCCTCACATCGATCGTGCTCTGGCTGGCTCGAAGCCTGCCATCCTTCGCCGCGGACACTCCGCCCAGCCTTGCGGGCTATCCGAAGCTGGTCGACATCACTGCCTCGACCGGTATTCAGTTCGATCACCACTCCAGCCCCGAGCAGAAGTTCATCGTGGAGTCGATGAGCGGCGGCGTTGCGCTCATCGACTACGACCGCGACGGCTGGCCCGACATTTACTTCACCAATGCCCAAACCGTTGCCATGACGCGCGCCGGCATCAAAGCGCGCAGCGCTCTGTTCCACAACAACCACGACGGAACCTTCACCGACGTCACCGAAAAAGCCGGCGTCGCCTTCCCCTGCTGGGCCAACGGCGTCTCGGTCGGCGACTACAACAACGACGGCTGGCCCGACCTGCTCGTGACCTGTCTTTCCGGCGTGGTGCTCTACCGCAACAATGGCGACGGCACGTTCACCGATGTGACGAAGCGCGCCGGGCTCGGCAACGATACATTGTGGGCCACCGGAGCAGCTTTCGGCGACTACGACAACGACGGCTGGGCGGATCTCTTCGTCTCGCATTACGTCGACATCGATCTCAATCACCTCGATGCCTTCGGCTCCCGCGACACCTGCAAATACATGGGCATCGAGGTCCAGTGCGGCCCGCGCGGCCTGAAAGGTTCGCCCGACAATCTCTACCACAACAATCACGACGGCACCTTCACGGATGTTTCGAAAAAGGCCGGCGTGAGCGATCCCGATCATCGTTACGGCCTTACCGCCATCTGGTCGGACTTCGACAATGACGGCAAGCTCGATCTTTTCGTCGCCAACGACGGCCAGCCCAGTTATCTCTATCAGGGCGATGGCAACGGCCGGTTCACCGACGTCGGCTTCTCCTCGGGCGTGGCGCTCAATGCGAACGGAGCCGCGCAGGCGAACATGGGTATCGCGCTCGGCGACTATCTCCACACCGGACTGATGTCCCTGTTCATCTCGCATTTCGACAACGAATATGCTGCGCTCTACCGCAACGACGGCGGCATGAACTTCACAGACGCGGCGGTTGCCTCCGGCATAGCGCGCGCCACCAGTGGTTATGTTGGCTGGGGCGACGCCTTCGTCGATTTTTCGAATGACGGCTGGCAGGATATCTTCCTGGTCGACGGACACGTTTATCCGCAGGTGGACCAGATCCCGGAGCGGGCCAGCTATCGCCAACCGAAGCTGCTCTTTCTCAATCGGCGCGATGGAACCTTCCGCGATATCAGCAAAGTCGTAGGCGAAGCGATTCAGATTCCCCAGGTGAGCCGCGGCATGGCAATCGGCGACCTTTTCAACGACGGCCGGCTGGAGGCGGTGGTGGAGAATCTGTCTGGTCAACCCATGATTCTGCGGCCCGACGGTGGCCCGCCCCACCACTGGATTAGCTTTCAGCTCGAGGGCGTGAAGAGCAATCGCCTGGCGCTGAACGCGAGAGTCCGCGTGCAGGCCGGCGACTTGATCCAGCTGGGCGAAGTCCTCAGCGGCGGCAGCTACCTCTCGCAAAACGATCTCCGCCTGCACTTCGGCCTTGCGAACCATGACCGCATCGATCGGGCAAGCGTTTTGTGGCCCGACGGCAAAACCGAAACCCTAAGAGATTTGCCAGCCGATCGCTTCTACAGCGTGCGAGAAGGGGCTGGTGTCGTTGCCTCTGCGCCACCCGCTCGCTGATCCGGTCCCGAGTTGATCTCCGCCGGGCGGACAGTCCTCGCCCACGTCCGACCCCGGAGAAAAGGACGCCGCTTTGTGGAAAACGGTTTCACAGATGGGCGCAACCTGGCTCAACTCTTCTTCTTGACAAAGGCTTTTCAAGAAGAGTAATTGTTTTCTCGCCCGAGAAATGACCCTAGCTGCGCCTGCCAAAAGAACTCGGGCGGAAGATCAGATTCGCTTCACAGAGAAAACGTTTGCTCGGGAGGCATTATGATTTGCACCTCGCTTCTTTCCCGGGGCTTCAACGCCCGCCATACGCATAGCATCCGCTCTATCCGCCTCGCCGGCTGCCTCGCAGCCCTAGCCCTTCTCTTCGCTCCCGTTCTGCGCGCCCAGGAGAACGCCACCATTAACGGCACCGTTACCGACGCCTCGGGAGCCGTCGTCGCCAACGCTCAGCTCACCCTCACCAATACCGCCACCGGCCAGATCAGAAACGAAGTCTCCAACTCCGTCGGTGCCTACCGCTTCGGTAACGTCGGTATCGGCACCTACAACCTTGATGCCACCGCCTCCGGATTCTCGAAGTACACCAAGACGGGCATCGTCGTGAACGTGGCGCAGACCCTGCAGGAGGACATCCAGTTCAAAGTCGGCAGCGCTACACAGACCGTTTCGGTGCAGGCTGAGGCCCTTCAGACCCAGACCGAAACCAGCGAGGTCAGCACACTCATCAGCGGTCAGCAGGTCGAGGAGCTCTCCACCAACGGCAACAACGTCACGGCGCTCGCCGCCCTCGGCCTCGGCGTCTCCAACAACCTGCCCTCCTTCAGCGGCGTTGACGCCCTCACGTCGGCCAACGGCATCAGCTTCAACGGAACCCGCACCACCCACAACATCTACCTCCTCGACGGCGCGGAGCAGAATGACCGCGGCTGCGGCGGCTGCTTCATGAACCTGCCCTCACAGGAGTCCATCGCAGAGTTCCAGACCCTCGACAGCAACTACCAGCCCGACTATGGCATAGGCTCGGGCGGCACGATTCTACTCGTGCTGAAGTCGGGCACGCACGACTTCCACGGCGAACTGTACGAGTTCAACCGCAACACCGACTACAACGCCAATGATTATTTCGTGAAGCGCAGCGGCAAACCGCGGCCCACCTTCCAGCTCAACGAGCCCGGCGGCAACATCGGCGGTCCGCTCTTTATCCCGGGCGTTTATAACAACACCCGCAACCGCACCTTCTTCTTCTGGAACGAAGAGTGGCGGCGCCTCATCCAGGGCAGCAGCCCCTCCGTCGTCAACACCATTCCCGCCAGCAATTTCCCCACCGCTGGCGCATCGCTCACCTACACTCCGTTCAACAACACGGCTGCGCCCATCGTTCCCGCGACCACCGATCCGGCGAAACTGGCTCTCTACACGCAGGATGGCCTGACCCCCGGCAGCCCGTTCCCCGGCAACGTAATCCCAGCGAACCTCATTGACCCCAATGCTGTCCTCGAAGTGAATGCGGGTACTTTCCCAAAGCCCAACCTGGGCACGACGCAGTTCATCTCATCGGTCCCCACCACCGACTACATCCGTGAAGAAGCGGTCCGTATCGACCACACGATTAACTCGAAATTCCAGCTCATGGGTCACTATCTGCACGATGCCATGAACAAGTCCTTCTATCCCCCACTGTGGGGCGACAGCACCTACCCCACAGTCGGTACAGCGATGACCAATCCGTCGTACACGGCAGTTATCAAGCTCACCCAGACCTACACTCCTACGCTGCTCAATGAAACTGCCATCTTGTACAGCGGCAACAAAATCACCCTCACACCCCAGGCTGGCTCAGGTGGCAGTTACAAGTTGCCCAGCGGCTGGGGCGCCTCCAGTTTCTTCCCTGTTTCCGACAACGTCGGCGACGACCTGCCGGAAATCGATCTGCAGGGTTCGCCGCTCAACACCAATTGGAGCGAATCCTACTATCCCTGGAAAAACGGCTACGAGGGCTTTGAGTACCGCGACGACCTTTCGTGGACCAAAGGCCGCCACCAGTTCAAATTTGGCTTCAGCCTTCTGCACGACTACAAAAATCAGCAGCTGCAGGCCAACACCCAGGGAACCGCAGCTTTCAGCAACAGCGCGTTCTCGCATGACTCGTACATCAACTTCCTGCTGGGAGATGCTTCCAGCTTCACGCAACTGCAGTATCTGGCCGGCAAGCACTGGGTCAACAACAACTATGGCTTCTACGGCAACGATAACTGGCATGTCAGTCCACGGCTGACCCTGAACCTCGGTCTCCGCTACGACGGCATGCCCCACGCCTTCGAACGTTATGACCTGTTCTCCAACTTCGTCGCCGCGGACTATTCCCGTTCTGCAGCCTATCCGCTCAATCCGGACGGAACCCTGAACCCTGCCGATCTTTCCACCTTCAGCAAAACCGGCAGCCAGGCGTTTTATCTCAACGGAATCCGCGAGGCGGGGGTGAACGGATTCCCGCGCGGCAACGTGCAGAATGACTACAACACCTGGGAGCCGCGCATCGGCTTCGCCTATAACCTCTTCGGCAACGGCAAGACCGTTCTCCGCGGCGGCTTCGGTATGTTCTTTGAACGCGTCCAGGGCAACGATGTTTACAACGCAGCCCTCAATCCGCCGTTCGCCTATCAGCCATCCGCGACCAACGTCTACTTCTCTAACCCCCACACCAGCGCGCTTACGGGAGCCACCACAACTCAGGCCTTCCCGTCTGTGCTCACCAACATCAACTACCACTTCCCCAGCCCGGGTACGGAGGACTACAGCTTTGGCATTCAGCAAGAGCTGGCGCCTTCCGTCGTCCTCCAGGTCCAGTACGTCGGCTCCGACGGCTGGAGCCAGGACGACGATCGCAACGTCAACACTCTCCCGCTCACCGATCCGGCTAACTCCGCGAATCCTTACGACCTCCGCGAAGGCGTCGCTAACGGGACGCTGAACGCCAACCTGTATCGCATCTATCCTGGCTTCTCCACAATTACCCAGGAAGAAAACGAGACCAACTTCAACTACAACTCGCTGCAGGCCGGCATCCGCTTCGAGAACAAGCACGGCCTCACCAGTCAGCTGGCCTATACCTGGTCGCATAACATTTCAATCGTCCAGAACGACTTAAATGGATTGTCCGACCCATTCAACCCCAGATATGACCGCGGATCCGATACCGGATTCGACCGCCGTCATATCTTCAACGCCAGTTACGTCTATAACCTGCCCTTCGGTGCCCACGGCAGCATGCTGGAGCGTGACACCATCGGTGGCTGGACCATCTCCGGCATCACGGTCGCAGAAGCCGGTGTGCCTCTTTTCGTCACCTATACCGGACCAAACGTGCTTGGCTTGGCCGGCGGAACCGACCGGCCGAACCTGGTTTCCAAGGTCACTTATCCGAAGACGACAGCGGCTTGGTTCTCGAAGGCTTCCTACGCCGATCCTCTGGCTCCGTGGGCAGGCGGCACTAACCAGGGCTTCGGTACAGCCGGCAAGGACTCGGCTCTCGGACCGGGTATCTTCAACTGGAACCTCTCGCTCTTCAAGGCAATCCCGCTCAACGAGCATGGCACCAGGGTCGAGCTGCGCTTCGAATCCTTCAACACTTTCAACCACACCATCTTCCAGGGCATCGACGCCGGCAGCCACGACGGCAACTTCGGCGCCGTCACCAGCGACTACGGTCCGCGCACTCTGGAACTGGCCGGAAAGTTTGTCTTCTGATTTTCTTTGAGTGCCTCCCTGAGGCGCGACAGCGAATCTGCTGCCGCGCCTTTTTCTTTTTGCGGGTCCGCGTTTCCGAATTGCCGATCTGCAATGCACCGCGCGACAATGGCACATTGGAGATTTATGTGAGCCGCGTTGCTCAGCGACTGTTTGTGCTTGCCGTCGCTCTCACCATGTGCGCCGTCCGCTGCCTCGGCCAGTCCGCTGGCGCAGAGCCCAGCCAGGGCGACGCAGCCTTCGCCCTCGAACAGCAGGGGAGGATCGCTGACGCGGAGGCCGCCTGGCAGGCTATTGCGAAGATCCATCCCAACAACGCCGAGGCCTGGGCTCACATCGGCTTCCTCGAATCGCAGCAGGAACATTACACCGGCGCCGTCGCCAGCTACCGCAAAGCAGCAGCCCTGAGCCCCACCATCCCCGGCCTCCAGATGAATCTGGGCCTCGCTCTCTTCAAGGCCGGCGATCTGAAAGAAGCTGCGCGCGTCTTCGCGCCGCTGTTGCGCAGGGCGCCCCCCGATTCTCCCGATGCGCAGCGCCTTCGCCTGCTCCTTGGAATGGCTTACTACGGCGCCGCCGAATACGCCGCCGCCGTCTCGTATCTCCGCGATGCCACGGCGCGCGATCCGCAGAATCTGCCCTATCGCCTGGTACTCGCGCATAGCTGCCTCTGGTCGAAGCAGTACCGGTGCGTTCTCGATGTCTACCATCAGATCCTCAGCCTCAACGCCGAATCCGCTGAAGCCGACATGCTCGCCGGCGAGGCCTACGACGAGATGCGCGATCATCAGGACGCCATCGAGCAATTCCGCAACGCCGTCAAGGCCGATCCCAGGGAGCCTGGCGTCCACTTCGGCCTCGGCTACCTGTTGTGGTGTCAGAGCCAGTTCGAGGAAGCCGCGACGCAATTCCAGGCGGAAAGCGAGAACTCACCGGATGACGCTGAAGCGCTGGCCTATTGGGCCGATTCCACCGTGCGCCTTGGCCTGAACGACGCGGCCCGCCCTCTGGTGGAAAAAGCGCTGCGCCTCGACTCTCGCCAGGAGTTACCCTGGCTCGACTTGGGGATTCTGGACGCCGCCGCTGGCCGCAACGGTGACGCTCTGAACGATTTCAGCGCCGCCGCCAGGCTGGCTCCCTCCGACGTGCAGGTGCACTGGCGGCTGGCGCACCTCTACCAGGCGATGGGCAAACGCGCGGAGGCCCAGGCGGAGTTCGCCAGGACAAAAACCCTGACCCAGGAAGCCGACAAGACGGTGATGGAGAAGCTCCGCGCCAACCGCTCCAAAGACGCGCAGCCCGACCATCCGGCGCCGCCGTCTGCCACCGGTCCGCCCTAGACTCGGACCGCGTGCCCGAGACGTTCCTGACGCAACCTACTGCGGGGCGGTGTGGCCGATCAAGCGATCCGCCCACTCGATGAAGTACCGCATATTGGGCGCGTCGGTGAGCCCGCCGTCGTGTTGCCGCCACACACAAAGCAGACTGCGAACAAGCCCGAATGAAAAACGCCCGTATCCTCCGCATTTTGCAATTCGATTGTTGATTTACTCCGGTACCGATACTAAATCCTGCACCATAGCAAGCGCCGTGCACTCAGGCTTATTTTGCCCCGGCGGTTGCCGGCGCCTGCGTTGCGAGACGGGATCCGCGCTGGAACACGAGAGCGGCAGCGCCACGCAGCCGCGCGATTTCGCCTTCGAGCGTCGGCCGGATCACCGGCGAGCTGCCGGCCAGAGTCAGGTCGATGGCCTCTTTCTCGATCACCGGGCCAAATCGATGCCACGCCGACGTTACGTCGCCGGCAATGAGAATCATGCTGGGCGAAAGGCCGGCGATGATCATCCGCAACCCGCGACCGATGCCCTGCGCCTGCATCGTGAGCGCCTGCGCCGCGGCCACATCGCCTTCCTCGGCCAGGTTCAGCAATTCCTGAAACGTGACAGCAGATGCTTTCGGTCGCAGGTCGCGATAGTAATGCAAAGCCGCGCGGCACGAACCGAAGACTTCCCAGCAGCCTTTCTTGCCGCATCCGCAGCGCGGCCCCGCGGGATCGATCGGAACATGGCCAAACTCGCCCGCCATTCCATTGTGCCCGGCTACCAGCTGCCCGTTGGCCAGTACGCACGTGCCCACGCCTTCCGCTACCGCCACCAGTACCGCGTCGCGAACCCCATCCATACGCGCGAAGGTCAATTCCGCCAGCAGGCACGCGGTGGCGTCATTCTCCATCGTCACCGGCAGTCCCATCTTCGTTTCCACCAGCTTCTTAATGTCGAAGTCGGGCCACTTCAGATTCGGCGCGAAGATCAGCCGCTGGGTCGCCGGATTCACCCTTCCCGGCAGACTGATGCCGATGCCCTCCGTAGATTTGCGCGCCGCGCTGCGGTGCATGCGCTGCACCGAATCGATGATCAGCCGCATCGATGCTGCCGGGTCCGATGTCAGTGGCACCGGCCAGCGCGAGAGCAGCCGCCCGTTCAGGTCCACCAGAGCCACGCTGGCCTGCCGCGGGTGAATGTCCACGGCGATCGCCACCAGATCTTCATTCAGGCCGACCATGGTTGGCCTGCGCCCGCGTGGCGGCGTGCCCATCGCGCCTTCGCGAACCCAGTTTTCCTCGATCAGCTGCTCTACGATCTGCGAAACCGTGCTTCGTCCCAGCCCCGACCGTCGCGCCAGGTCCGCCCGAGAAATGGGCTGACTGGCCCGAATCAACTCCAGCACAATATCCCGGTTGATGATGCGGGCTGTTTCGCTGGACGCCAGCTGCATCTCAGCCAGATCGATGTGTCGTATCCCGTTCCTGTCGTTCCGCAATGGCAGCAACCTCTCCTGCCGACCTTGACCAATTATGTTCCTGTCGGAAAGAAGGAAGCATACCACTCCAGGCGAAGTTTCCGCGAAAAGATCAGCCGTCCCATCGATGAACGCTTTGCCTGGGTCAATGCATATTTTGTTTGCGTCGAAGATGAGATTGCCGCCTGACCCGCGACGCAACTCAACCGTCCCTGAGTGATTGGAAAAACAAGGGTAACGCCTCAATTTCACGGGCTGATGTTATCGGTTTCATCTCCCTCCGGCGCAGCCGATTTCTGTGGGGAGGCTGGATCAAAGTCAGATCGCCAACCCGCCCGTGTCCTTCGCAAACAGGCCATCGTTCCCTTTAATCCCGCTCGTCACCAGATTGTTAAAACCGCTTACCTCGCCGTTTTCCGCTTGACAGAGCTGAAACTCGGCTTCTATAGTCTCGGTCGCTAACAAATTCACGGTTTTCGCGGATCAAACGCCCGGTGCGTAGACCAGCGAAAGCTTATCTCTGTTGGCGCTTTTTCAGGAGGCACTACAAATGAACCATGCATCCGGTGTTCCTTTCAGACTAGGATCACGACAGCGAGAACTGCGGCAACTCCTCGAAATGGGGCGGTGGATACTGCCTCTCGTCGGACTGGCGATGCTCTTTCTCGTCGGCCCGGCTCTACACGCACAGACCACAGCTCAGTTAACCGGAACCGTAACCGATCCCTCGGGCAGCGTCATTCCCAACGCCCAGGTCACCCTCGTCGACGAATCAACCGGAACACCCCGCGTCGTCCAGACCAATGCAGAAGGCCTCTACGCATTCCCGGCTCTGGTCCCCGGCTCTTACACGTTGAAGGTCAGCGCAAAAGGATTTGAACCCAGGAATATAACCGGCATCGTGCTGCACGCAGGAGACGAGCGCACAGTTCCCTCTTTGACGCTAACCGTCGGTTCCGAGTCCACCACTGTCACCGTCAATGCCTCTTCGGAGATGATTCCGACAGAGAACGGCCAGCGTACCGACGTTATTGACCAGCATCAGATCGAGAACCTGGCTCTGGAAGGCCGGGACGTCACGGAATTGCTGAAAGTGCTGCCCGGCGCGACCACACAAGGCAGCGGACTGACCCAGAACGCCCCCAGCTACAGCGACCTGAACATCACTGTGCAGCAGAGCGCGGTCGGTTCAGGCATCGACATTAACGGCGCGGTCAATCGCGGCGGCACAGCGCTGCTGGCCGACGGTGCCAATGTCATCGATCCTGGCGATATGGCATCCTCAGTTTCCATCGTCAACCCCGATATGACAGCGGAAGTCAGCGTACAGGCTTCCAACTTCAGTGCCGACGTTCCCTTCGGCCCCATCGTGATCAGCACCATCAGCAAATCCGGTGGCGACCACTATCATGGCGAAGGTTATTTCGACGCCCGCAACAGCGTGCTGAATGCCAACGACTGGGAAGACAACCACAACCATAACCCCCAGGGCCCGCAGAGCTACTACTATCCCGGCGGCAACTTCGGCGGCCCGGTGCCCGGAACACATACCCATCTGTTCTTCTGGGGCGGCTATGAACGCTGGCTGCAAAACCAGGGCAACGCCAACGTGCTGAAGTCAACCATCCCTTCTCCGGAGATGATGGCGGGCGACTTCACCACCGATAATGCGGACAACAATGCCCTCTGTTCTCAGGGCTTCTTCGCGTCTCCAGGTCCGGGGTACCCACAGGGCAACTGGTGCCAGGATCTTTCCGGCACGTACTTCCCTGACGGCACCAGCATTCCCTCCAGCACCTCGACGGCGGCGGATGCGGGCAACAAAATCCCCACCCAATTCCTCGACCCGGGAGCCGCGGCCCTGGCCAAAATCTGGCCCAAGGCCAACGCCAATCCGGCCAACACGGGCGGATATAACTACTACCAGCCAATCCCGAACGTTAACGACGGCTGGCTCTATCGTATTCGCATCGACTATCACTTCGGAAACAACACCACGGTTTACGGCTCCTACCAGCAGGCCTACGACGCGGAGCTGGCGTCAGGCAACGGCGCCCACCTCTACTGGACGCCTGGCAACGCCATCCCCTACCCGGGTGGCGGCGAGCAACAGGTGTTCCGCGGCAAGTCGATGGCTGGACACTTCGTGCACAACTTCAACGCGACCACCACCATGGATTTCATGGCCGCATGGGCCTTCGGCAGCTTCCCATTTACAGAACCCAATCCATCGGCGGCCTACAGGACCACGCTGGGCTATCCTTACGCCAAAGTCTTTCAGAACGGTTCTCTGAATATTCCGGCTTACAACAGCCCTGGTGGCCAGTCGTTCCCGGACTTCTCGCAGAACTCGATCTTCGACAATCCTCCCGGACAATATGCAGTCCGCAAGGAAGCTCCGCAATTCAACCTGGTGCTGACCAAAGTGTTTGGCGCTCACACCATCAAAATGGGCGGCTACACCCAGACCACCGACAACTTCCAGAGCACCTTTAGCACCTACCAGGATGGCGACCTCAACGGTTTTGGCGTGGCGAACAATATCCTCACCAACAACCCGATGGGCTCCCCCAACAGCACGGCCACCTTCCTGATGGGCATCACCACCGGCTACAGCGAAAGCAATTCATCGCCCATTGCCGACACCGCCTACCAGGCGACCTCCGCTTTCGCGGACGATACCTGGAGGTTCAACCGCCGCCTCACCCTCGAACTCGGCGCGCGCGTCGAACACGTCGGCCACTGGTACGACCGCGATAGCATCGGCATGGCTGTCTTCTATCCACAGCGTGTCGTTCCCGATTTCAACGCGGGCAAATACGCGCCGGGCTACTACTGGCATGCTATCGACGCTGGTGTGCCCCTCAGCGGACAACCCAACCGTTTCGCCTATTTCGATCCGCGACTCGGTCTCTCCTACGACGTTTTCGGCAACGGCAACACCGTGGTTCGTGGCGGATGGGGCGCTTACCGCTTCGTCACCCAGGTCAACGATGTGTCGGCTCCGCTGGTGACGGCGCAGCACGTCCTCAGCTTTGGCGGGCTCGGTGGTCACTCCGTCCAGCTGAAACAGCTCAGCCAACTCGCCTATACTCCCTGCTTCGCGGATTGCAGCAGCGGATCGCAGACCGGGTTCGATCCGTCCGACTACCGCCAGCCGCTGACGCTGGCTTACAACCTGACCATCGACCAGAGGCTGAAGTGGAATTCGGTGCTCGACATCGCCTACGTCGGAAGCAGCACCAGCCAGCTTTCCGACGACAGCGAGGGCATTCAGGGCAGCAACTACTCGGCCATCGCCGATCAGAACAAAACCCCGATTGGCGCCTTCTTCAAGCCCGATCCTCTGACCGGTGTTACTTCCACCAACCCGGAGGATCTGCAATACAATCCCACCGGCACCGGTAAAACCGCGACCGGCAACAACCCGGGGGATTACCACCCCTACGGCGTCGACCTGGCGAACGGCAAGACGATCTACGGCAACCAGAGCACTTATATGATCCAGGGCAGCGACTACACCAACTACAACGGCCTCCAGGCTGCCTGGATCAAGACCGCCGGCCGCATCACCTTCAACCTCAATGGCACCTGGTCCAAGGCTCTGGGCACCGGCCTCCAGGAGAATCCTTATAACGTGGACCTGAACTACGGCCCGACCTCCATTGATCGGCCGTTCGTCTTCAACTCCTCGTACACCTATCAGAGCGGGAGCGTCCATAACTTCAACGGAGCCGTCAACGGCATCCTGAGCGGATGGTCCGTCTCCGGCATCTCCACCTGGCAGGCGGGCGGCTATATTCCGGCAGAACTGGGCAACAACGTCCCAAGCTTCGGCCTGGGGCAGAGTTATACGGGTCTGCCGGCGAACGCAAACGCGCAGGGGATCGGTTCAGGCTTCGGATCCGCGACGTACTTCGGCACCGATGCATCTATTCCGATCCTGCCCGTGCTCACCTGCAATCCAACCTCGGGTCTGGGCCACTATCAGGTCCTCAACGGCAAGTGCTTTACTGCGCCGGCCATCGGAACTCAGGGGGGGCAGAAGTTCCCCTACATGAGAGCTGCGGCGTACTTCGATAACGACCTGGCAATCGAAAGGACGTTCCACATCCACGAGAGCCAGTCGGTTCGGGTCCGCGCCAGCGCCTTTGACTGGTTGAACCATCCGTTGCCGGACTTCGCCTCGTCTAGTCCATACACTCTCAATTACACGGTCGACTACGGCAGCAAGGCCATCACCCCCAATTACAACCAGAGCACTTTCGGTGTGATGACCGCCAAAACAGCGGCGCCTTATCAGCGCATCATCGACCTCAACGTGAAGTACTTCTTCTAAAGTTGGCCTCCACTGAAGAGGAAGGTGAACGAAAGTTCACCTTCCTATTTTTTTTGCCAATCTAACCCAAAATGATGGATGGCAGCTCTGGCGAGGCGTTTCCTTCCTCAGAGTTGGCACGCCCATCGCCCGCTCGCGCGGCGCCTGCCGAATGGTACGATGTGAAATCGGCGGTCGCCATCCGCCTCTCCGCCGTTTCGCTATGTCCTGCTGGTATAGAATTCCCGGCTCAATCCTGGTTTGCTTTGTAGCCTGGAATGCCGCTCTTGAGGGACAGGCAGGCGCCAGGCCTTCCGGCAGCAACTCCCCGCTCCAGCAGCATTACAACCAGGCCCAGCAACTGCAGCGGGCTAACCGTCTCGATGAGGCTGCGGACCAATATCGTGCGTTTCTTGCCGATGTTCTTGGTCAGCTCGCGATGGAATATGGGGCTGCGCGCGACTATCGCCATGCCGCCCCGTTGTTTGATGAAGCGCTGGCGCTCCAGCCGGATTCTCCCTCCTTGCTTCTTGCCTACGCGGGCACCGCACTCGTGCTGGGAGATTCTGCCCACGCAAAAACCCTCGCGGCGGAATTCATTCGCCGCTACTCCGGCCAGCGTGAGCAACTCGCGCAGGCACATCAGTTGCTTGGGCGCGCGCTTCTCAAACTCGATCAGGATCAGGAAGCGCGGAAGGAATTCGAAACAGCTGTGGCGCTCGATCCCACTTTCCCCAACGGCTATGACCTCGCCGTTGCCTGCCTCGATCTGGATGATGAAAAGTGCGCTGTACAGGTCTTCGGCGAGATGGAGAAGTCGTTCGGCGACACGCCGCAGATCCACGTTGCCTTCGGCCGTGCCTATGGCGACTCTGATTTTCAGCCCCGCGCAGTTACCGAATTCAGACGGGCCATCGAGGAAAATCCGCACCTGCCGGGAGAGCACTACTTACTTGCGGCGGTTCTGCTGGCCACCGGCGACGACGAGAGCCACATCCAGGCCGCCGAGGATGAGTTGAAGAAGGAAATCGCTGTTTCGCCCCGCGACGCGATGAGCTACGCGGCGCTCGGCAAAATTGCAGAAACTCATAATAACTACGCCGAAGCCGAGAAGTATCTCACGAAAGCCATTGCCTTCGACCCAAACAATCCCGATCCATATCTGTACTTAGGGCAGATGGAATTCGATACACACCGCCTCCCGAAAGCGGAAATCTCCCTTCGCCAGTGCATTCGCCTTACCACGGATGTGTCGCGCAACCGCTATCAAGTGCAGAAAGCGCATTTCCTTTTGGGCCGGATTCTTATGCAGCAGGGCAGCCAGGATGCGGCTCACGCCGAAATGCAGACGTCGCGGGATCTGGCTAATAAAACTCTCTCGCAGGATAAAAGCAGGCTGGCCGGGCTCATGGACACGACAATGGCTCCGGACGCCTCCGCGCCAACGCCGGAACTCGCCGCCGCCCCCCCCGTTGACCTGACGGCCGCCGATCCCGCCGCTGTAAAAAAAGCGAACGCGATGAGAAATGAGGTTAGGCAGGCTGTTGCCGACAGTTACAACAACTTAGGCGCCATCGAGGCAACCAACAATCGCTATGCTCCCGCAGTTACTGATTTCGAGCGTGCCGCTGAGTGGGATCCTTCGCTGGAAGGTCTGGATTATAACTGGGGACGAGCCGCGTTTGCGGGCTCTCAGTTCTCAGACGCGCTTGGACCCCTCTCCCGCTACCTTAAGGCGCACCCGGACGATAACGGAGCCCGCAGCGTCTTAGGCATTAGTCAATTCATGACCGGCAACTACTCCGGATGTATCGAGGCGCTGCGCTCCCTCATGGGAAAGCCCGATCTCGCTGCCCAGGTGGAGTATGTCTATGCCGACTCGTTGGTTCTGACTGGCCAGGTTGCCGCAGGCATGGAACGGCTGCAGGCGGTGGAGAAGTCCCATCCGGAGATCCCTGATGTCCACCGCGCCCTCGGCGAAGCGCTGGAGCGTCTGGCGGAGCATGAACGGGCGGCCGAGGAACTCAGGACTGCCGTGCAGCTGAATCCTCGCGATGCTGAGTCGCATTACGATCTCGGCCGCGCGGAACTTGCCAGTGGCGACGCCACGGCAGCGGTTACCGAGCTGGAAACGGCGGTTAAGCTCTCGCCGGACTCAGAGAAATTCCATCACGAACTGGCCGGCGCGTACACTGCGGCTCTGCGGCCCGCCGATGCGCAGCGGGAAACCGAAACCACCAACACGCTCCGGGCGCGCGCGCAAAGCAGCAACTCCTCGCATCCGGAACAGTAGCCCGTCCGCTGCTTGTGCGCCCCACTGTGCATAGCAACCGCCGGCAGAACGCGCTCGCGGGGAACCACCCCGTGCCCTTCGAGAAAGTCGATTCAGAGATTCGACCGCTTTGCTGAAGGGTGGATTCGTTTTTTTTGACTTTTCTGCCCGGATTTGCGGGGTGCGGACGACACCTTAGGCGAAAGACTGGATACCAGCTTCTCAAGACCAGCAACTCGCCGCTTCAGTTCGTCGACTCCCTCCTCGTGCGAGCCTTCGGGTTCGGCAGGAGGATTGGCCGGGGGCGTTGCGGGCTGACCGGGTGGCACAGAGCCGGGGCCGCCCGTACGGAAGAACTCAAAGGGATTGACCGCCGGTGACATGGCCCGGTAGCTGTCCTGATAGAGATTGAGCATCGTCTTCATGTAGCGAAGCGCGGTCTCCTGGCTGGCGCGGCCCGAGGAAATAATCATCTCCCGCAGCAGATCGACCGGGAACGCGGAATCCGGCGCTTTGGCGTCCTCGACGATGATCTGCGTGAGGATAAGGCGGGTAATATCCTTGCCGGATGCGGCGTCGACCACGCGTACGTCGTGCCCGTCTTTCAGTATCCGTGCCACGTCCTCCAGGTTCACGTAGCGGCTGTTGGTTACGTCGTAGAGACGCCGGTTCTCATACTTTTTGATCAGGATGTTTTTGGGCGGCATGTCGGGCCTTCATTTTATCCCTTGACATCCGGCCCCGTCGGAGTAATATCGTCCCATGCTGCAGTGCAGCATCAAATGCAGCATGGTGAAAGGCAGGGAGCCATTATGAGTACAACGCAGAGGGTTCATCGCGATCCGGCGGCGCCCGCGGAGCCGGAGAAGATCGAGATTGGCGAGTACATGGCCAATCTGGTGACGTCCGGAGCGGAACGGATCGCCGATGTCCAGAAGAAGGCTCTGGATGTTGCGGTGCAGCAGAACGCCGAGCTGGTAGATCTGTGGAAGAAGACAGTGAAGAAGCTGCCCGGAGCGCCGGGATTGTTCATGCTGGATCTGGAAGGCAGCGCTTTCGAGCGGTTCGCGGAGACCCAGAAGGCCGTCATCGATCTGATGGTGGAGCAGAACCGGGCGATCGCAGATTTGCTGAAGGAGCGTACCACCGAGACGGCGAAAGCAGCGGACACGGTCGTGAAGTTCGCGCAGGAGGGAGTGGAGCGCGCTGTTGCAACGCAAAAGAAAGTGCTGGATCATGCTGCAGCGCAGTCAAAAGAAGCCTTCGACGCCACACGAGAGAAGTTCGGCGCGGATGGGGGACCGGTGGATGCGGCGGCCGATTCGATCCAGCGTGGCGTGAACGCAATCGTGGACGCGCAGAAAGAACTGCTGGACATGGCGGTTCGTTAGCCGGCCGGCAGCGCAGGGAGGACGGGCCGCGGGCAGAGGTGAGCAATGCCTCGAAAGAACCCGTGGCCCGTCCGGACCGGCAGGTATATGCTTCGTGTGGCCGGGCAGGAGACAGCATCCATGAGCGAAGCCGACAACAACAACAACCAATCGCAGACGAACGATCCGTTCGAGCCTTTCCGCGCCATCCGCGATAAGTATCTCGACGCCATGGCAAAGACCATGGTGGAAACGGTGAACACGGAGGCCTACGCACAGGCGACCGGGGCGATGCTGGAAGGATACTTGACGGCCACAGTGCCGGTGCGCGAGGCGATGGACAAATCCATGACCCAGGCTCTGCAACAGCTGTCGCTGCCCTCGCGGCAGGAGGTGGCGGCGCTGGCGGAACGCTTCACCAACGTGGAGATGCGGCTGGATGACATGGATGCCAAGCTGGATCGGATCGAGAAACTGCTGAGCCGCGACCAGCCGGCTCCGCCGCCGGAAGCGGGAAAGGTCCGCGAAGGCGGCGCCGCCGTGAAGGGAGTCAATCCGCGGAGCGTGCCTGCCGAAAGTGCGAGCCGGCCGGGCGCCAGGGGCCGATTCGTCCGCAAAAGAACCCCAGCGCGGAAACGGAGCTAGCCCATGGACCACGCTGTCGTCGCAACGGAAGCTTGGGCGGGTCTGGCGGAGCGGCTGCAGCTCTTCAGCCGGGTGTTGACGACCAAAGCCGCCATCGCCCAGACGCCGAAAGAGCTGGTGTGGGCACTGAATAAGGCGAAGCTCTACCGGTACACGCCTGTAGTTCCCCCCGAAAAGCGATATCCCATCCCATTGCTGCTCGTCTTTGCGATCATGAATCGGCCCTCGATTCTCGATTTACGCCCGGGACACAGCTTCGTCGAGTTCATGGTCGGCCAGGGCTACGATGTGTACCTGCTGGACTGGGGCGTGCCAGGTTGGGAAGACCGGCACCTCAAACTCGACGACTACGCGATCGAGTATCTGCCGCGCGCAATTCGCAAACTCAAAACGGTCGCGGGCGTCGAAGAGTTCAGCATGCTGGGATGGTGCATCGGGGCACTTCTGACCACGATTTATGCTGCGATGCGGCCCGACGATGGACTGCGGAATCTGCTGTTGTTGACGGCGCCTCTGGACTTTTCCAACCGCAATGGGCTGACCTTCGCACGTTGGACCGACGAGAAGTATTTCGACGTAGACAAGGTGGTGGAAGCCTTCGGCAACATGCCTGGCGAGATGATCGATTACGGCGCAAAAGCGCTGAAGCCGGTGGAGAACTACATCGGAAACTACTGCAGGTTGTGGGACAAACTCGACGACCCGCGCGCGGTCGAATCGTGGGAGGCCATGAATACGTGGGTGACGGATAACATCCCCATGGCCGGCGCCGCGTATCGCCAGCTGATCGTGGAGCTCTATCGCAACAATCGTCTGGTGAAGAACGAACTGATGGTGCGCGGAGAGCGCGTCGACTTGGGAAAGATTCGCGCCAATCTGCTCACCGTGATTGCGGAGGGGGATCACATCACACCTCCGTGCCAGTCCGAGGCCATCCTTGCGCTGACCACGAGCCCTGACAAGGAGCTCTATCGAATCCCAGGAGGACACATCGGAATTATGGCCGGGAGCGCGGCGCACAAGACCACCTGGCCGCACATCGAAGGTTGGTTGAGCGCCCGCTCCCGGTAAGTAGTGCAGAGTTACATGTAAATGCCTCCGTTGATATTAATTTGCTGGCCGGTAATGTAGTCGCCGTCGCAAATTAGAAAGGCGGCTGCCTTAGCGATTTCTTCCGGCCGCGCAAAGCGCCGGAGCGGGATCCGGTCCCTGATCGAGTCGAGCAGATCCGTCGGGACCGCGGCCAGCATGTCGGTTGAAGTGAAGCCAGGTGAGATGACGTTGGCGGTGATGTTATACCTCGCCAGTTCCAGAGCAAGGACCTTGGTAAAAGCAATAATCCCGCCCTTACTGGCTGCATAGTTCGCCTGGCCGAAGTTACCCGCCTGTCCTGAGAACGAAGCAATATTTACGATGCGGCCAAACTTCTGTTCGATCATCGCGGGCAATGCGGCACTGGTGCAGTAGAAAATGCTGTTGAGATTGGTGGCGATTACCTCCGACCAGTCCTCGTCGGTCATTTTACGGATGGATCGATCCCGGGTGATGCCGGCATTATTGACGAGAACATCGAGCCGCCCATAGACCTCCAGAAGTTTTTGAATGATCCGGCGGGCTTCGTGGCGATCCGAGATGTCTCCCTGCATAAGACAGCTTTCGCCACCGCAGCTCTGGATCTCATCGCGGAGTTCCTGGGCACGGCCAATGCTGTTAAAGAAATTGATGACGACGACGGCTCCGCGGTCGGAAAGCTCCTTGGCGATCGCGCGGCCGATGCCGCGGGAAGCGCCGGTCACAAGCGCGACCTTGCCTTCCAGCGGCCTGAGATATGGAATTTGTAGCTCGTCCAGAAGCTGAGTTGCCATAACACACTTTCCTTTCTGTTGGTTTTAGTTCATCGATTCAAAAATGGCGGCGATGCCTTGTCCGCCACCGATGCACATAGTGACCAGCGCATATTTTCCGTGGATCCGGCTCAGTTCGTGCAGAGCCTTGACGGTAACAATGGTGCCCGTTGCGCCGAGAGGATGGCCCAGCGAAATCCCGCTGCCATTCGGATTCGTTTTTTCCGGAGCGAAGCCAAGGTCGCGCCGCACTGCGAGCAGCTGCGCTGCGAAGGCCTCGTTGAGTTCGATCACGTCCATATCATCTGTCCCCAGACCGGTGCGCGCGAACAGCTTGCGGACTGCGGAGATCGGGCCAATCCCCATCACCTTCGGCTCCACGCCGGTGACGACGTAGTCGACCAGAACGGCCATAGGTTTTAGGCCACGCTCCTCCGCCGCGCTGCGCTCCATCAGGACCACGGCAGCTGCGCCGTCGTTGATGCTGGAGGCATTGCCCGCAGTCACCGTACCCTCGGGATCGAAGGCCGGTTTCAAGCGAGCCAGGTTTTCCAGCGTCGCGTCGGACCTCGGCTGTTCGTCGATCATGAACATGACGGGCCCGTTTTTGCTTTTCTGTTCGATGGGCACAATCTGCGATTTGAACTTCCCCGATTCGATCGCGCTCATCGCACGGCGATGACTCTCCACGGCCAGCTCATCCTGATCCTGCCTCGAGATCCCCCATTTGCGCGCGACGTTTTCAGCGGTGACGCCCATGTGCACCTCGTCGAAAGGATCGGTGACGGCCGCAACCAGGGCATCGACCGCAGTCGCATCGTTGAGGCGCGCACCCCAGCGCATCGAGGGCAGCCAGTAGGGCGCGCGGCTCATTGACTCAGCGCCGCCGCCGATAGCGGCATCTGTATCGCCGTGGATGATGGCGTCAGCAGCAGTCAGTATGGCCTGCAGGCCGCTGCCGCACAGACGATTGAGCGTGAGCGCCGCTGTTTCGACGGGGACTCCGCCGCGCAAAGCGGCAACGCGCGCGAGATACATGTCTTTCTGATCGGTGTGGATGACGTTTCCGAAGACGACATGGCCGATGTCGCTCGGTGACAGGCCCGAACGCTGCAAACTCTGGCACACAACTTTGGCTGCCAGTTCGGTAGGCGGGATATCTTTCAAGGCTCCGCCGAACTTGCCAATGGCGGTGCGTACGGCGCTCAGGACGACAACTTCTCGATTAGTCATGGGCCGTCTCCTTTCTATGGTTCGTGAGGTGTGAATGCAGACTGAATCACCGGAGCGGAAGCGGGCCGGGCAGAAGACCAGGTTCTGCAACTCCGGCATAAAGAGTGAACGTGTACGCGCATAGTGGCGTTACCACCGATGAGTGCGATCGCAGTCCAGGGTAAGAGGGGACCAGTGCCCTGCAACACGCGGGCCTTGACCTTCCGCAGTTGCCGGAGCGTTGAGCTAAGGAAGGAGGGACGCCGGCGGAATCAGCAAATTGGGACTGCGGACATCAGGTACTGTAATCCCCTGCGACAAAAGTTGTAGTGATGGGCGCGCTTTGACATAACGAATATTGATGGTGTCAAAACGAAGCTGGGGCTGAGCGGTGGCCAGCTATTTGTGATGTTTTGTGTCCGTCGTCACAGCGGAGACCTCGCCTGTCATGCTTATCTTCTTTCACTCCACCTGAGAAGCAATCCGGAGGCGATTATGCCAACAGTCCTCGATCCGGTCCTCCACCCGCAGCAAAGGCCACACCCTCTTTCCTATGATTCCGGTCAGGAACACAGCCTGGACCATTGGCTCGAGGTCTACTGGCTTGTCGAAGAAGATTATCTTTTCGCCAAGGATGCCGATTCGGAGCCGCACACCGTCGAATCCCGGCCCCAGAAACACCCAGCCAAAGAGTGAGCACCCCGTTAAAAGTGCAGACCCCCACCGCAGATCAGCACCTCACCGGTGACGTAGTCCGATAAGGGCGAACAGAAGAACAATACCGCGCCCGCGGCCTCTTCCGGCGTGCCCAGCCGGCCCAGCGGGCATGAGGTTTTTACCGATTCAAGCAGGCTCGGCTGTACTCCCAGACGGATGTGGTGCCCGTGCATTTCCATGCCTGCGCCTGTTGCGTTCATATCCTGCACCAGTCGCGTCTGAATCAGGCCGAATCCCACTGCGTTCACGTTGACGTTGTAGCGTCCCCACTCCTTCGCCAGCGTTTTTGTCAGACCGATGACGCCGGCCTTTCCCGATGAATAGCCGGCCTGGCCCGGGTTGCCGTCCGTGCCTGCGATGGAGGTGATATTCACCACCTTGCGCATCACCAGCTGGCCCGCGGCGATCTCTCGCTTGGCCGTTTCACGAATGAAGGTGGAGGCCGCGCGCAGCAGGCGGAACGGCGTCACGAGGTGGATCTCCAGCATTGCCTGAAACTGCTCGTCGGTTGTCTTCTGAATAACGTTGTCCCAGCTGTACCCGGCATTGTTCACGATGATGTCGATCGACCCGAAGGCAGAGAGCGTGGCCTGCACCACGGCCTCCGGCGTCGCCGGATCGGTGAGATCGCCGCAGATGTGATGCACGCGCTCCGGAGCGGAGAATTCCGATTCCGACTCCCGCAGCATCGCTTCATCCAGATCGTTGACCATGACGCGGGCGCCGGCCGCAGCCAGCTTCTTCGCGATGGCTTTGCCGATCCCACGCCCTGCTCCCGTTACCAGCGCGGTTTTGCCTTCCAGCGTGAACAACATCTCGGCTTCCACTCCCGGCTGTTCCTGCAAAGTAGTCGATTCCATGGCATTCACCCTGCCTCAGGGCATTATGCATCGCAGCAAGAATACATGCTGCACTGCAATATTTCCATCCCGCGAACCGACCAGCACTGCCGCACCACCCGGATCAATGAACCGGCGGCCAGTTTCAAAGTGTTTCGCAAGCGAGTGCCGGATTTTCGCTGTCCAGCACCGATGGTTCGAATGCTGCCAGTGGGCGGAGGGGACCGCCACAACGGTCCCCTGCGCAATTCAATCCTTATAAGGATCGAATTCGTTCGCCCCGGCCATGGCCACGCCCACCGGCGTGAGCGTGTGCAGGATTCGCACCGTACTGCTGTGCGCCGCCAGCACCTCGTTGAGCCGCTTGTAGCACTGCGGCGACTCGTCCACGCCCGCTCCACGCAGCTCCACACGCGCCTCCGCCACACGCGCGTTCATCATCTCGCGCGTGATCTTCGGCGCCCGCTTCACCTCGCCGGTCTTGCGGTCGATCAGCCCCGTCGCCTCGCGGCGCCCCATCACGCGGCCCGCTCCGTGAACGGTCGAGTACATGGCCAGCTTCGACTCGTCGCTCTCGACACCCTCGAGAATGACGGCCGGCTCCGCCATGGTTCCACCGACGAATCCCTTTTGTCCGGGAAACGCCGGCGTAGCGCCTTTACGGACGACCCGGTACGGCTCGCCGTTGTGCTCTTCGCGCCAGGCGAAGTTGTGATGGTTGTGCACACTCTCCACAATCGACGCGCCCAGCAGACGCGCGACACGGTCGCAGACCCAGTCGCGTCCGGCGTAGGCGTACTCGCCGGCCAGCGTCATGGCGCGGATGTACTGCTCGCCAAGATCGCTCGACGCGGAGAGAACGCACGGCTCAACCTCCATGCCGTCCTTCGCCCCCGCGGCCTTCAGAAACCAGGTCGCTATACCATGGCCGAAGCCGCGCGAACCGAAGTGCACGCCAATCCAAACACGGTCCTCCTCATCTGTGAACAGGTCGACGTAGTGGTTGCCGGACCCGATCGTTCCGAGCTGGTTCTCCGCCTTCTGGCGCAGCGGACGCGTCGACTCGAGGTCCCATCCAGCATGATCGCGCTCGAAGATCGCGTGCTCGACGCGCTCGGGGTTCCTGCGTCCGACGCCAAAGCTCAGCGTCGCCCACACCTCATTCATGACGAGATCGATCTTCGCGCGCAGCTCCTCCCCGGGCATGTCGAGACGCACCGCCTTGTTGCCGCAGGCAATATCAAAGCCCACGCCTGAAGGACTAATCGCGTCCTTGTACGCCACCACGCCGCCGATCGGCACAGCGTACCCAAGGTGGCCGTCCGCCATCAGAGCCGTGCGGTCCGCGGTCGCAGCGCAGGTGCGGATCTGCCCCAGCGTCTTCTCTTCGTGCTCTCCCCAAACAGGGATGTTGTCCATCATCTTCATCGTCTTTCTCTGCTTTCTTCGCCGCCGACTTGTCGTCGGTCAACGAGGGTGCCATTGCGATTTCAGGTCGCGGCGTCATGAGTCTCATGCGGACGCCGCCGCAGGCAATATGTGCAATCTCGAGTCGAGGTTGCTGCGCGGCGGTTTGAAGCAGGCCCCGCTTTTCCTGGGGCGCCGGTTGTTCGCTCCTGGTGGACGCCGTTGTGCTGGCCGGCATCGTGGATGCAAGTCGCCGCAGAACTGATCGGAGGTCGGCGTTGAATGAATACTGCAACATGGGCTGTCTCCTTTCTCTTTGAGGCTTGGAAAGAAATTGAATTTCTGAATCTGACATGGGTGCAAAAGCAAAAGCCCCGGCTTTGGGGGCTGGGGCTTTTGAGAAATCTCTGAAAGAAGAGCTATCTCATGCAAACACCCCAGCCCATGGCTGCGACGTGCGACCGCAGTGTTTCCGTTTTATTATCGGAATCGGGTCGAATATTACGCATTGGGCTTTGGAGTCGCATCGATTGCTCGTCAGTCGAATTATTATCTCACCATGGTTTGTGAAATTCCGCAACTGCGCTAGCCTCCACACAGCCCAGGAAGACACAGTGAATACTGCCTCCCAGTCAGAACAAAGTCCAGTGAGCTATCTGAAAAAGCTATTGCGCTTTCAGAATAGTCGCGGTATTCTCCTTTTCGTGAAGACCTTATTCAGGTCGTATCTGTCCGAATCACTCAGCGTGTTGCTGGGAATGGAGGGGTGCGGCTGATTTAGGCTGAGTCAGTATTAGCCAGAGCCCCTCGAGAAATCGAGGGGCTTTTGCTTTGTGGGCTCCTGGCGGAATTGGCAGACGCAGCAGCCTCCAAGAGCTGTGACATCTTCAGGGTTCGACTCCCTGGGAGCCTACTAGTTGTGCCGAACAGACGCGAGTCAGCGGCCCGATCACCGGAGGTGTGCATAGATACTTTGTGAAATTCATGAGTACATTGCGAATTTTGTAAGTGTGGGGATGTGGTGGAATTGGGAGACACACTGGTCTTAGAAACCAGCGCCTCGTGCATGAGAGTTCGACCCTCTCCATCCCCACCAAATGAGTTTTCGGAGACGTGGCTGAGCCGGTCTAAAGCACCGCATTGCTAACGCGGCGCGCCCTCCAAGGCGCCATCCGTTCGAATCGGATCGTCTCCGCTAGGTTTGTGCACGGCAGGATGAGCGGAATGGCATCGCCCCTCGCTGGAAGCGAGGCTCACGCCGCAAGGCGTGTGCAGGTTCAAGTCCTGCTCCTGCCGCCACGGTAGCGTTGGGCATGTGGAAAGCCCATCCCGTTCGAGGCGGGACGTACCTTCGGGGCTTGCGCGTTCGACTCGCGCCGCTACCGCCAACGGTTTTGGAGAGGTTCGGCATGTGGCAAGCCGACTCCGTCTGAAGCGGGGCGTTCCTCCGGGACTTGCGCGTCCGACTCGCGCCCTCTCCGCCAGGTTGTGGGTGTGTTGGGGCAACTGGCTGCCCCGCCGGGCCGTAACCCCGGCGCTCTGAGAGCACTGAAGGTTCGAATCCTTCCACACCCACCAGGACTTTAGACTGTTGTGGGCGGAGTTCAGGTCCAGATGGCTCGGGGCCGCGGCTGAAAATGTCACCGCTCACCGCACAAGCGCGGCTGTAGCTCAAATGGACAGAGCTCTCGATTGTCGATCGAGAAGGTGCCGGTTCAAGTCCGGTCGGCCGCGCCACAGGTTGTCACGCCGTAGGCTAACGGTTAGGCCAGCGCCCCTTCAAGGCGCGGATGCCAGTTCAACTCTGGTCGGCGTGACCAGACCATTCTGAAGTCCCAGTAAAGACAGGCCTCTGCAACGTCAGCATTTTTTCTGGTTGACTTGGGAAAGTAAGTCGAGGTAAAGTACCACTCATGATGTTCCGAGCCAATTACGGATTTACACCAGTCGCGGCGCAACCGCGGCATCAGGGTAAAACCGTCTTCAGGCCGGACTAACAGGATTAAACTCCATTTTCAGGAGATTTAAGCCCCCGGCCTTCTACAAGGTTCGGGGGCTTTGACTTTTTGGGAGCAATTGCGCGGTATCTCAAGTGGCAGAGTACCTGACTGTTAATCAGGGGTATGCGGGTTCGAGGGCCGCCTGCGCAGCCAATATTCATGGCGAGTGGTGTAACAGGTAACACGCCGCGCTCTGAACGCGGAGACTCAGGGTTCGATGCCTTGCTCGCCATCCAGTTATGGCCATGTGGACAACAGTCTCACATGGAAGAGTTGACGTGTATGTCACCGGCAGAGAAAGGATGCTGATTCCGGGATCGTCCAGCGGCAGGACAGTGGTCTTTGGCGCCGCGAACGGATTGGGTTCGAACCCCCGTCCGGCACCAAAGGTTGAGCGGCTGTAGTCGAGTGGGAAGACACTGCGTTGCCAGCGCGGAGATCGCCGGTTCAATCCCGGCCGGCCGCTCCAAAATGCAAGAGAAGCATATGACGAGTGCGATGACCATGCCGGTGTTGGTGCTGAATGCGAGCTACGAGCCTGTGAACATTACGCGGGCACGCCGTGCCATTGTGCTGCTGATCAAGGGGGTTGCCGAGATCGAAGAAGCACGCGACCGGTTCGTCCATGTTGGATTGCAGTTGCCGTGTGTGATTCGGCTGCGTCAGTATCGGCGACTGCCAATACGGATTCAGACGCTGTCGCGGAAGAACATCCTGCTGCGCGATGGTCACGTTTGCCAGTATTGCGGGGAGAAGTTCAACAGCAGCGAGCTGGAACTGGAGCACGTGATCCCGCGGGCGCAGGGCGGACAGAGCACCTGGGAGAATCTGGTAGCTGCATGCCGCACCTGTAACTCGCGGAAGGCAAACCGGACTCCGCCAGAAGCGGGTATGAAGCTCCTGCGCAAGCCGCGCGTCGTTACGATTCATACTTCACGCGCCTTCCTGCGACAGCTGGGTGGCGCTGAGGAGAAGTGGAGGAAGTATTTGTATTACTGAAATGGGGCCGCCTTAACTCAACACAAGGTGACGGGCGGCTCCAGCTAAGTCATGCACCCGTAGCTCAAGTGGCAGAGCAGCTGATTCGTAATCAGCGGCGTGGGTTTTCGAGTAACTCCGGGTGCTCCAGCTGTGGCCGTGCCGACTATCGGGACGTCGGGCATGTCTGTGGAACATGTCTCTTGTGGGTTCAACTCCCATCGGCCACCCATAAGTCGTGCAGTCGGAAGTTAGAAGTGGGTACGTAGCTCAACTGGGGGAGCACTCGGCCTGCACCCGAGAGGCTGTCGGTTCGACTCCGACCGTATCCACCAGGTTCAGGTGTGGCTGTCAAGCTAATCAGGTGAAAGCGCTGGTCCGAAAAGCCAGAGAGTCCGGTTCGATACCGGGGGCAGCCACCAGTGCAGAGTTTGTCCGGGTGTAGCGCAGTCTGGAAGCGCACTCGCCTCGGGCGCGAGGGGTCGGCGGTTCAAATCCGTCCACCCGGACCATAAAGCTGAGCGTCCGTGCCAGAGCGGATCGATGGCCTTCGCTACGAACGAAGTGTACGCAGGTTCGAGTCCTGCCGGGCGCTCCAAAAACTGTGGTGAGCTGTAACTCGCAACATTTAGTTATCCAGGTCGGCATGACACGTAGGTCATTCAAACACGGCATCGTCAGAATGACCGGCGAGCGGGTCATTGGGGGAGTCGTGTCATGAGGGTCTGAGTGCATAGGTGCAGCAAGCACCAGACCCCGACTCAGGTCGGGGTTTTCTATTGCTCTTTGAAAATGAGGGTGGTTGCGAAGCGGCTAAACTGCCGGTCTCCAAAGCCGCGAGGTCCTTCGACTCGCTGCGCCCGCTCAGGATTTCGCCAGCGGGCTCGGACGCCCGCTAAGCGGCTCAAGTTCGAGTCCTCCCACCCTCGCCACATCTTGTCCCTGCCTGGCTCAGCCTGGTTAGAGCAGCGCCCTCATAAGGCGCAGAACGCTGGTTCGAATCCAGCGGCAGGGACCATGCGCGGCTAGCTCAATGGGCAGAGCACCCGCCTCTTAAGCGGGAGGTTGCCGGATCGTGACCGGCGCCGCGCACCACATTTGAGTTTGCCGGTATGGCAGAACGGTTATGCACTCGCCTTTTAAGCGCAGACTACGCAGGTTCAACTCCTGCTGCCGGCACCAGAGCTCCCGTCGTTCAACGGATCAGGACACTCGCCTTCTAAGCGATGAATGCCGGTTCAAATCCGGCCGGGAGCTCCACAGAGTTATTTGAGATGCGCGTGAAGCTCAACGGATTGAGCGTCGGCTTCCGAAGCCGAAGGCTGCGGGTTCGAGCCCCGTCACGCGCTCCATTGCCGGGTTAGCTCAGCGGCAGAGCGCTTGCCCAACAAGCAACAGGTCGCAGGTTCGACTCCTGCACCCGGCACTAGGTTCGGCGTATGCCAGGGATAACTCAAACCGGCAGAGCGCGCGATCGATAATCGCGAGGTCGTGGGTTCGATTCCCACTCCCTGGACCACTCTGAGCGGGCGTCGCCAGGCGGTAAGGCATCAGGCTTCCAACCTGACACACGTGGGTTCAACTCCCGCCGCCCGCTCCATCACGAAGAGATTCATAGTTCGCCCCCGAATCCTGTAATGGTTGATCCTAAATGGTGGCCAGGGACGGGATCG
>PMUI01000115.1 GCA_003166955.1 Acidobacterium sp. | reverse complement strand
GGCTTCGTTCAAGTCGGCTTCTGTTGAGGAATCCAGCGGATCCGATTTCTGGCCGGAGCTTGACTCAGTAATGACTCAGCCTATCGATTTTCACCAGGTCTGTTATTGGGGGATGGGGAGTTCTATGTGGGAGGTGGCGTAGATGTGTTGTTCGGCGGGTTTATAGTCCGCGGGCTGGGCGGTCATGATGTTGGGGACGAAGGTTTGGGGGTTGCGGTCGTAGAGGGGGAACCAGGAGGACTGGACCTGGACCATGATGCGGTGTCCTTTGAGGAAGACGTGGTCGGCGGCGTGGAGGGAGAATTTGTATTCCTCGGGGGTGTTGGCGGGGATGGGTTCGGGGTGGGAGAAGCTGTTGCGATAGCGGCCGCGGAAGATTTCGTCGGCGATCATGAGCTGGTAGCCAGCGGATTTTGTGTCGGGCGATGGGTTGATGGTGAAACATGGCGCTTGCTGGTCGCAGGCGGTTGGAGCAGGGTCGTCGGGGAAGACGTCGATGAGTTTGACGACCCAGTCGCTGTCGGTGCCGGAGGTTGAGGCGGTCAGGTCGGCGATGACGTCGCCGGTAATGGTGAGGTCGTGGTCGAGGGGCGGGGTGGAGAAGGTGGCGACATCTTTGCGGCCGCTGGGCAGACTGGAGTCGTAAGGGCGCTGATCCTGGACGAGCCAGGTGTACCAGCCGGAACCGCTGGGGGCGTAGGTGGCTTCAATGGGGCGGCGGCGGTAGGGGACGGGATCAGCGGGGTCGGAGGTGTAGGCCTTAAATGCGCTGGGGTCGGAGGGCTCGTCGAAGGTGAGTGAACCGTCGGCGCTGAGATATAGATCAGTATTGGATACATTTTTGGGGGGCCACTGGTCGTAGTGCATCCAGCGCTCGGAGCCGGTTTGGTATGTCGCGGTGCTGACGAGGTCAAAACCGGGCTGATCTTTAAGGTAGAAGGCGAAGAAGGGGGCTTCGATCTGGCGACGGAACTCGTCGCCAACGGGCTCGCCGAAGTTGACGGCGCCGAGGTGGCGTGTGGTTTGCGCCCAGGAGCCATGACGCCAGGGGCCGAGGACCATGAAGACGCGGTGGGCGGGGTCGGAAGGCTGGTTATGCGGCTCGAGCGCCGCGTATTCAGCCTGCGGCCCCCAGAGATCTTCCTGATCCCAGAAGCCGCCGACTTCGAGGGTGGGGACGGCGACGGTGGTGAGGTGCGGCTGGACAGCGCGGGAGCGCCAGAAGTCGTCGTAGGCGGGGTGGTCGAGGAAGGCTTGCCAGGTAGGGAGGTTGGTTGTGCCGGAAAGCTTGCCGGCGGCGGCGAAGGATCCCGCGTCGAGGAAGAATTTGTGACCGTCCTCGTCCAGTTTTCCGAAGGTGCTTTCTTTGCTGGACTCCATGCCGAGGACGTAGTCGTAGCCGTAGGTTTGGCGGAAGGCTCCGTTGTGGAAGAAGTCGTCGCCGATCCAGACGTCCGTCATGGGTGCCTGGGGGGAGATGGCGCGGACGGCGGGGTGGGGATCGATGCCGGCTTCGGCGGTGAGGAAGCCTGGGTAGGAGACACCGAAGACGCCGACGCGGCCGTTGTTGCGGGGGATGTGCCTGAGAAGCCAGGCGACGGTGTCGTACGTGTCGGTGCTCTCGTCGGTAGCCTTCGGGTTGTGGTGGTCGGCGATGGGACGCATCATGACGAAGGCGCCCTGGGATTTGTAACGGCCACGGATATCTTCCATGACGAAGATGTAGCCGCTTTGGGCGAGCTCGGTGTAGCGGGCGTTGATGGAGTCGGAGTCGGAGCCGTCGACACCGTAGGGAGTGCGCTGCATGAGGAAGGGGAGGGGTTCGCGGGTGGCCTGTTTCGTATCTGCGGGGCGGAGGATGACGGCGTGGAGTTTGATGCCGTCGCGCATGGGGATCATGACGTCCTGGCGCGCGTAGGGGCGGAAGTTGTTGGGGACGGGCTGCGAGGAGATTTTCTCAAAGAGATTGTCGCCGGGGGAGAAACGCATGGCGGTGACGGCTCCGCCGGGGCCGGCGACAAATGTGTAGTGGGAGTGGCCGTTGTCGGGGGTAAAGGCGGTGTCGGATTCGGCGGTGAGGTCGAGGCGCGGGGTGCGGGGGCCTTCTATGTAAAGGCGGTCGGCGTCGCGGAAGACAGAGAGGATGGTGTCGGGCTCGTCCTGCTGGCGGTACTGGCCGGTGTAGGTGTCGAGTGTGACGGTGGGGACGTGGGCGGCGGGCGGGGCTTTTTGCGCTTCGAGGCGCGGCGCAGTTGGGGCGGCGGAGCTGAGGATGAAGGCGAGGAGGAGGGTGAGGCGGCGCTGGGGCATCGGGATTCATGGTAACGCGGTCCTTCGACTGCGTTTGGCAAGAAAGCGTGCCAAACTCCGCTCAGGATGACATTTGCTTTTCGCGGGGTGCGGCGAGCGGCGACAATGGTTGAGAATTTCTGGTTAGCGAAGGGAAGGTCGAGTGGGAACCAAAGGGAAAGCAGGTCCCTCCGCTGCGCGCGCTCTCTGCGAGCGCGCTTCGGTCGGGATGACAAGGCATTTTTCATGGTTGGGGGCTGGGTCTTGTTTGCTGTTGCTGGCGGCGGGAACGCTGCCTGCGCAGGAGGCTCCCCATGGCGGGATGGCGAGCGGCTCGCAGCAGAAGGCTGTGTATGACGAGCAGCATCGGGTGATCACGGCGGGCGGGTTTGTGAAGACGGGGCCGGTTGTGTTTATGGACACGGCGAAAGCGGCGGGGCTGACGACGTGGCATCACACTTCGGGGACGGCGGACAAGCCTTACATCGTGGAGGCGAAGGGGCCGGGGGTTTGCCTGATCGACTACGACAACGATGGGTGGCTGGACATTTATTTCGTGAACGGGTCGACGCTGGACGCGATGAACGGGAAGGCGGCGGCTCCGAAGGCGGCGCTGTTCCATAACAATCACGACGGGACGTTTACCGATGTGACGGACAAGGCGGGCGTGGCCAACGAGCGCTGGGGCTATGGGTGCGCGGTGGCGGATTACGACAACGATGGCTGGCCGGATTTGTATGTGACGAATTACGGAAAGAATCGGCTGTACCGGAACAATCACGACGGGACGTTTACGGATGTGGCGGAGAAGGCGGGGGTGGAGTTGGGGACGTGGTCGACGGGTGCGACGTTTGGGGATTATGACGGCGACGGGCGGCTGGATTTATTTGTGGCGGGGTATATCCATTTCGACTTTGTGCATCCGCCGGTGTCGGGATCGCGGACGGTGAACTACGCGAATTGTCAGTATCGCGGCGTGGAGACGATGTGCGGACCGCGCGGTCTGCCGGGGGAGAAGGATCATTTATTCCATAACAACGGCGATGGTACGTTTACCGATGTTAGTGAGAAGTTAGGCGTAGATAACAAGAATGGGTACTATGGGCTGGGCGCGTTGTTTGTGGATGTTAATAACGATGGTAAGCCCGACTTAATTGTGGCGAACGATTCGACACCGAATTATCTGTACATCAACAAGGGCAACGGGACGTTTGAGGACGACAGCTATCTGAGCGGGTTCGCGCTCAATGCGGATGGGCGCGAGGCGGCGAACATGGGGCTGGCCGCGGGCGATTACGAGAACAACGGGCACGAGGACATCGTGAGCACTACGTTTGCGGATGACTACGACATTATCTTCAACAATGACGGCAAGGGGAATTTTACGGATGTGAGTTATCAGTCGGGCGAGGCGGCGCCGACGATTCCATTTGTGGGGTTCGGGGATGGGTTTCTGGATTACGACAACGATGGATGGAAGGATTTGCTGGTCGTGAACGGGCACGTGTACCCGGTTGTGGATCAGCATCCGGAGTGGGGGACGACGTATGCGGAGCGGCCGCTGCTGTTTCACAACGAGAAGAATGGGAAGTTTGCGGTGGTTCCGGCGGTTGAGGGGACGGGGCTGGCGGTGGTGGTGGTGGGGCGCGGCGTGGCGTTTGGGGATTTGTTCAATGACGGAAAGATCGATGCGGTTCTGAACACGATGGATGGGGTTCCGGTGCTCGAGCGGAATGTGAATCCGGATCATCATCACTGGGTGGAGTTGAAGCTAGTCGGCGGTGCGAAGAGTCCGCGGGATGCGGTGGGGGCGACGGTGTATCTGACGGCGGGCGGGATTCGGCAGAGGGGCGATGTGCTGAGCGGGGGTAGTTATTTGTCGTCGAATGATCCGCGGGTGCATTTTGGTTTGGGGGATGCGGTTGCGGTTGACGCTGTGGAGATTCATTGGCCGGATGGGGCGGTGGAGAAGGTGTCGGGGGTGGGGGTGGATCGGATCTTAGCCGTTGAAGAGGGAAAGGGCATTACGGAGATTCTCAATCGAGACAAGCGCTGCGATCCGTTGGTGCAGCATTGTGGGTCTGTGTAGGTGTGGCCCGGGGCTAAAGCCCTCCTCTCTCAGAAGACTCATTCCCCGGCCTGAAGACCGGGGCTTTTACCGTCGTCCTACTTCGCAGGACCTTGGGCCCAGGAGCTGACGCTCATGTCATTTGGTTTCGTGGGCGCGGCTGACGCGGTGTCCTGATGCGAAGCGACGGCGGCGCGCTTCGCGCGATTCCCACATCCCAACACCAGGGATGTGGGGCACCCGTCGTGGTGCGGGTCAGGAGACCTGGGCTTTGGCTGTGAAGAGCGGGGCGAAGTGGCTCCGGTAGGCGTAGATGAGGAAGAGCTCGAGGAGCGCGGCTACGATGCCGGGGCCCATGGTTGCGGGGGCGAACAGAAAACTGAAGAGCAGGATGTTCACGCAGATGGGGGCGACGAGGGTCAGGCCGAGCGGGACGAATCGGCCTGAGAGCAGGAGCAGTCCACCGACGGTCTCGAAGACTCCGACGACGGTCATCCAGTGGTGGTTCACCATGAGAAGAGACCAGGCGCCTGCGTCGCCGAGCGGCATCGTCGCGGGGATAAATTGGTAGAGCTTGTTCAGCCCGAAGACGAAGAAGACCAGACCGAGAAGCAGACGGCAGACGAGAGCTGCGATTTTCATTTGATCCCCCTGGGTTTACGGGCGATGGCTATGATTGATTCCGATTGTTTGTAGCTTTCGATGACGCAGGTTGGGGAAGGATTCCGGTTTTTCAGTTCGATGAGGGTCGAATTGATACCTGGGGCGCGGAGGTCGGAGCGCCAGTTAGCCGTGGTGATGCGCGCTTCATTTGCGCCTGGGCTCCAGTTGGTCACTTGTTCAGAAAGCCTTCCAGCTGCAGCCAGTCGGCAAACCGGTCGATCCAGTGATCGGTGGGGATGTTCTGCGCGTGCATACCAAAGCCGTGGCCGCCTTTCGCGTACATGTGCAGCTCGACAGATTTGTGAGCGGCGAACCACTTCTGGTAAAGCGCCACGCTTTGGGGCGCCAGGCCGAGTGAATCGTCGGTGGCTGCCGCGATAAACATGGGGGGTGCGTCGGCTGGGACGGGTGCATCCTGCAACACGCCGCCCGCATAGATGGGGGCGACAAAGGCGGGACGGCCCTCGGGCGCATAGCGAGTGGCGACTTCGGCGGTGACCGCTCCGCCCGCGGAAAAGCCAATGATGCCGACGCGATCGGGAGAGATCCCCCATTCGGACGCGTGCTGTCGAACGTAGGTGACGGCCGCTAATCCATCGGCGACGGAAAGAGGCTCGGTGTTGTGCAGGAGCACCTCAAACTTCGACAGGTCGGCGATCAGTGTGGCGAATTCCTGGGTGGCATCGTCACCGGTATGCGCAAGGCGATATTTCAGGACGAACGCGGTGACGCCTCGGGCGGCCAGATATTTGGCGACGTCCGTGCCTTCGCTCGCGATGGACAGGGCCATAAAACCACCGCCGGGGCAGATGACGATCGCGGTGCCATTTTTCAACTCCGGTGAGGGCTTGAAGAGTGTGAGAGTGGGCCGAGTCACGTTTGTGACCACATCTGTGTTCCAGACTTTCGAGAAGAATTGCTTCTCCGGGTAAGTCTCCGTCGGTGAGCCAGGCGCGGCGCGGGGATAGAGGGGGATGACCTCCTGCGCGGCAGCGATGGGCAGCAGCGACACCGCGATGCAGAGAATCCGAAAGGAGGACATTTTCATGGCCGCCAAAGTCTAGCAGAGTGGTGAGGAGGCGGAAGGGAGTTGAGGCTGGGATTCCCAAAATGGGAAAAAGGACGGTACTTGCGGTTTGGACCAGGGGGTCGAGTTGTATGGACATTCAGGCGGCAGGGGCTCTAGCTTCTTGCTGTGGGGTGAACCTGGCCGTCGCTAGGTTTGGGGGTGGCTCTTTTTTTTCAGGTGCTGAAGTGGTGCCCTGTTGTCCGGGGTCGCGCGTGCCCTCGATGTTCCGCGTGTCCTCGGGGTCGCGCGTTTTCTTCGAGGGCTGGCGTTTACTTCGGGGGTTGCGCGTCCATCGTTGTACGACCGCATCTGCTGGCGAAGCGGAGTCTCCTGGTCGTCGATAGTGCTGCGGGCCATTATTGCTGTGCCGTTTTCTGTGGGCCGTTGGTGGCGGCGGTTAGGGCGCGGATGATGTCGATTTCACGCTGGCGCCAGGGTTTGCCGTCGGGGTAGAAGATGTCGTGGTGCCAGACGACGGGCTGCGCGAGGGTGTAGGGGCGGGTCCAGGAGTCCCACGGCAAATATGTTTGCGATTTGCCCTGGACGAAGCCCCAGTTGATGGCGGCGACATGATACTTCTGCGCCAGGGGCAGGATGGTGTCGAAGGTGCTGCCTGCTCCGCGGGCCATGTATTCGGTGCAGAAGATGGGGCGGTGGTACTGCTCGAGAAGAAGGACGTGCTGCTCGAAGTCCTNNTTTTGAGGGAGGTCCAGTCGCCGTGCCAGAGGCCGCTGGTGAGCGGCTGGGTGGGGTTCGCAGAACGGGCCCAGTCGAAAACTTTGGGCAGGAGTTTTGCGACGAGGGCTTGTTTGGTGGTGGGCTCGCCGGCGGCATAGGAGGGATCGTTGCCGTTGTCGGGCTCGTTCCATAGATCCCAGGCGAGGATGCGGGGATCGTTGGCGAAGGCTCCTATGACGCCTTTGACGTAGGTTTCGAGGCGCGAATATTGTGCGGGATCGGCGAGCGCGGCGCGGCCGGGACTCTGCACCCATCCTGAATTGTGGACGCCGGGGATGGGGGGATGCTGGGGGCCGAGCTTCGGGTCGGGATCCCAGACGGAGTCGAAGAGGACGAAGATGGGGCGGATGTGGTGTTTCGCGCAAAGGGCGAGGAAAGTGTCGATGCGGTGGCGGAAGCCGTCGGGGTCCTGTTGCCAGAGGAGGTCGTGGAGGAAGACGCGCATGGTGTTCATGCCGATGGCTTCGGCCCAGCCGAGCTCGAGGTCGATGCGCTGCGGGTTGAAGGTGGCGGGCTGCCACATTTCGAGCTGGTTGATGGCGTCGTACGGGAGGTAGTCGCTGCCGACCAGCCAGGGCTGGCGGGCGTACCATGCATTGGCCTCGTCTTCGGTCCAGCGTTTGGCGGATTCCGCGGCGGCGGGGAGGGCCGTGGCAATCAGCAGAGCGGCGATGAGGCGCTGGAGAAGGGCCGTTTTCATCGGGGACATGGTAACAGCGAGCAGCCGGTAGCCAGTAGCGGGAGGGGCGATTGGCGTGTTTTGGCGAAAACGCTTACGGACAATCACCTTCCTAAGTCGGAGCAGATCGAATATAACGGGTCAGGCACGCTTTATGAACATCAGGGAAGTGGCGCGGTTGGCGAAGGTCTCGACGGCAACGGTGTCGCGGACGATCAACGGGTCGGACAAGGTGACGCCGGAGACGAAGGAGCGTGTGCAGCGGGCGATCGAGGAGCTGAAGTTTTATCCGAACACGTGGGCGCGGGCGCTGGGATCGGGGCGCAGCAGGCTGTACGGGCTAATCATCTCCGACATCACGAATCCGTTTTTCCCGGAGCTGGTGAAGAGCTTCGAAGATATTGCGGTGCAGAACGGCCAGGAAGTGCTGGTGGCGAACACGAACTACGATCCGGCACGCATGGAGCAGTGCGTGAGCCGGATGCTGCAGCGCAAGGTGGACGGCGTGGCGATCATGACGTCGGAGATGGATCCGAGGCTGATAACGGAATTTCAGGATCGGGATATTCCGCTGGTGTTTCTGGATACGGGGACGGCGCAGAAGCTGACGAGCAACATCGTGGTGGATTACGCATCGGGAGTGGACGCAGCGGTGGAGCATATTGTGGGGCTGGGGCACACGGAGATAGCGTTCATCTCAGGGCCGATGATGCTGCGATCGGCGCGGGTGCGGAGGGAGGCGTTTGTGGCGTGCCTGGAGCGCAGAGGGATTGGGGCGGGGTTGATGGAGGAGGGCAATCACCAGGTGGATGGCGGGCACGGGGCGATGGAGCGGCTGTTGAGCCGGAAGACGCGGCCGACAGCGGTGCTGGCCTCGAACGACATGACGGCGATCGGGGCGCTGGGAGCGATCCACGAGAGCGGATTGAGGGTGCCGGAGGACATCTCGATTGTGGGCTTCGACGATATCCAGATCAGCGCGTTTACGCAGCCGGCGCTGACCACGGTGCGGCTGTCGCGCGATGAGATTGCGCGGGTGGCGTTCCGGGCGCTGTACGGGATCCGGCAGGAAGGCAGCAAGGGCGCGGAGTACGGTGTGCCGACTTCGCTGGTGCTGCGGAGTTCGACGGGACGAGTGCCGCGGGATACGACAGGGAAAATGCGGGAGGACGCCGGGCTGGTGAGGGCGTGAGCGCGACCGGCCGATGAGACGGGGCCCAGGCGGGAAGAGCTCGGATCGGAGGTTGCAAGATGCGCTGGCCGAGATCAGGGGCAAAAACTACGGCGATTCTTGTGGCGCTTCTCGCTGTGTGCGGCGCCTCGCTGGTGTGGGCGCAGGCATGCGGTTCAACAGGACTGGCGGTGCAGGTGCTCGGCTCGGGCGGGCCGGAGTTGAAGGATAAGCGGGCGTCGAGCAGCTATTTGATCTGGGATAACGGACATGCGCGCGTAATCGTGGATGCGGGCGGAGGCAGCGCGCTCCGGTTTGGCGAGAGCGGAGCACAGATGTCCGATGTGGATGTAATGCTGTTCAGTCACTTTCATATCGACCACAGCGGCGATTTTCCTGCTTTGGTATTTTCTTCGTGGTTTGGAAATCGCACGCGTCCCCTGCCAGTGTATGGGCCGCCGGGGAATGAGTACATGCCGTCGACGACGGAGTTTGTGCATGACCTGTTCAGCGATCCGCACGGGGCGTGGCGCTACCTGAGCGAGATGGTGGATCCGGGGCAGACCGACAGCTACAAACTGCAGCCGCATGATGTGGTGGCCGGCTCAACGCCTTTGGTTGTTTTGCGCAACGGCGACATGGCGCTGTATGCGGTGCGGGTGATACATGGGGCGTTTCCCGCGCTGGCATGGCGCGTGCAGATGGGCGGCAAGCGGATCGTGTTCAGCGGAGATACGAACGGCGATGGGGATGGTCTGACACAACTGGCATTGAATGCGGATCTATTTGTCGCTCATAACGCAGTGCCGGAGGGAGCTACGGGGGTGGAAAGACGCCTGCATATGCCGCCTTCGGTGATTGGGGTGACTGCGGCGAACGCTCATGTGCGGCAGCTGGTGCTGTCTCATCGCATGCTGAGGACGCTGGGGTCGGAGAAGGAGAACCAGACGCGGGAGGAGATTCGGCTGCATTACGGCGGACCGCTTGCGCTTTCGAATGACCTGGACTGCTACCCGGTGCGGTGAGGAGTGGGGAAGAGGGGGAAAGGCGGCGGGAAGGCGGTCCGCCGGTGGCTCGGGGGTCTTGCGGACCGGGCCAGTGGGCGGAGGTGAGACTGGTTTTCCAAGAAGGTCTCAGTTTCAAATTGGTCCGGACAGTACTTTCGGACTGAACAGCCGAATCAATTCCATTGACGATCCGGTGGCAGAGGAGTCCGCTACTTGCTGTGGGGTGAACCTGGCCGTTTCAGTTGTTGGGGGTGGCTCGGGGGCTGAGGGTGTCGATGAGGATCTGCCCAGATCGGCGGCGGATGAGGAGCTGCCCCGGGTCCTCGGGCGGCATTGGTTGTTTCCGCGAGGTTGTCGCTACTGGACTTTGCCGGAGGGGCGGAGGCGCTTGAGCTCGAGGGCGCAGGCGAGGGCGTTGATGGTGGCGAAGCGGAGATTGTCGAGGCCGGCCCAGATCCAGAAGCGGGTGCTCTCTGCCTCTTTTGTGTTGTGGGGGCGGACGCGGACAAGGATGTCCCCCTGGCCGGCGACGGTGAGGTTGGTGGGCGGGTCGGATTCCGCGGTGACAATCTCGACGTGCTCCCCGGCGAGCGAGGCTTCCATCTGATCGAGCGAAGTGGGCGCGGCGAGTTCCATGGAGAGGGAAATTCCGTAGCCATGAAAGACGGGGGCGTGGAGGAGCTGCACGCCGACGTCGGGGAGGCGGCCGGCGGAGAGCAGCGCGAAGTGACGGCGGATGCGGGATTCGCTGGCAGCGAGGGAGAACTTTGCTGAGTCGCCGAAGGACGGCGTGGTGTTGAAGGCGACCTGGGTGTCGTAGACCTGACGCGGGAGTTCCTGGAAACTGAGCAGCTTGACGGTTTGCTGGTGAAGCTCGTCGAGGGCGGCGCGGCCGTATTCGGAGGCGGGCTCGAGGACGGTGGCCGAGGCGATGCGAATCGGCGTGGACTGCGCGACGCGGCCGAGAAGGATGACGAGCGCGACCGCGACGGGATGCGCGGGGACGATAGCGGGGGTTTCGAGGCCGGGGGCATCGGGGCGGGGAGCGTCGGGGCTGGGCAGGGCGGGGATGGGCGGGAGCTCGCCTTCGACCCACGGCGCGCGAACCAGGACGCCGGGCTTGCCTTCGAGGGCGTAGGAGAGGTCGACGATGCTGGCTCCGGCTTTGTTGGCGTTTTCCCAGTGTTTGAGGGTGAGCGGCTGCTCGCCGGCAAAGAAGGCGAAGTCCACGTGGCGGAAGGAGGTGGGGTCGATGCGCTGAATGAAGGTGACCTCATCGCCGACGGCTTCGAGGCTGCCGAGCTCGGATTCGTCATCCATGAGGAGGAAGTCGGATTCGGCAAAGGGAGAGTCAGCGAGCGCGTCGTTGAGTTCCTTGCCACGCAGGGAAGCGGCGCCGACGATAGCGATCTTCTGTGGATCAGTCATCCGATGGGGCCCTGAGACGGAGGCAATGGGTTCCGGGCGGGTTGATGGTGACGACGCCAGGAGTAGGCGAGGCGCGCGATGACGCCGGAAAACATATAGACGAGGGCGAGGACAAACAGGACTTCGCGCGAGAAGAAGACGAGCAGATAGATGCTGATGCCGAGGAAGACGATCCAGCGAAAGGGCTGGCGGACTGTGAGGTTGATCTCCTTGCCGCTCCAGAAGCGCCAGGTGCTGACCATGAGGAAGCCGATGAAGCCGACGAGGAGGCCCCAGATGATGGCCAGCCACCAGGTGAAGATGGGCCGGTCGAACGCTCCGCTGAAGCCGTGAACCACGGCGACAACAAGGCCGGCAGCGGCCGGGATCGGCATCCCGACAAAGTATTTGCGGCCCGGGCGGCCGGGGTTTTTCGGGACGGGGTTGACGCTGATGTTGAAGCGGGCCAGACGGCTGGCGCCGCAGAGGAGGAAAAGGAAGCAGACGAAGGCGCCGAACTGAATGAGCCTGACGCGCAGGTCGTGGGACATGGACAAGGGCAGGGAGCGGAAACCCCAGGTGTAGGCGAGGATGCTGGGCGCTACGCCGAAGGTGATGACGTCGGCGAGGGAGTCGAGCTCACGGCCGAATTCGCTTTCGGTATTGGTGAGGCGTGCGATGCGGCCGTCGAGGGCGTCGAAGGGGATGGCGAGGCCAATGGCGATCGCGGCATAGTCGAAGTGGTGGGGCTGGCCGGCGGAGCCTTCGAGGCTCTCGGTGATGGCGAAGAAGCCGGCGGCGATGTTCACGGCGGTGAACATGGAGGGCAGGAGGTACATGCCGCGGGGGCGGCGGCGAGGCTGCGCGGGGTGGCCGCGGAATCCGGAGGAGCCGGGGGGACGGAGGAAAGGCTGAGATTCGCCGGTCAAACCAGCATCTCCGCGCCAATGGAGGCTAGCAAGGGATCGGGGTCGGGGGTGGCAATGCGGGCGATAACGCTGGCTCCGCCACGGACGCGATCGCCGGGTTTGACGAGGGGCTCGGCGCTGCCGGGCAACAGGATGTCGGTACGGGAGCCGAATTTGATGAGGCCGACGCGTTCGCCGCGCTCGAGGTAGTCGCCGGGTTTCTTGTTGAAGACGATGCGGCGGGCGAGGAGGCCGGCGATCTGGATGAAGGAAACCTGGTAGCCCTCGATGCAGTCGACGACGGCGAGGTTCTGCTCGTTGCGCTCAGCGCAGACGGGGTTCATGGCGTTGAGGTATTCGCCCTTGCGATAGCGGACTTCGCGGAGGATGCCTTCGACGGGGGAACGGTTGACGTGGACATCGAAGACGCTGAGAAAGATACTGAGGCGCAGGCGCTGGCCGTCGGGGGTGGAGACGAGGGCGACCTGAGTGACTTTGCCATCGGCGGGCGCGACGACGAGGCCGCGCTCTGGAGGGATGGTGCGATTGGGATCGCGGAAGAACCAGAGGAAGAAGGCGGCGAAGAGCAGGGGCGGAATGGCCCAGACCCAGTTGCGGGTCACGAGCCAGAGAATGGCGGCCACTGCAGCGAGGGCCAGTCCGTAGAAGTATCCGTCACGCACCATGATAAAGATCGGACAACGAAGACCTTTGGACGCGCTGGCCAGAGCAGTTTGGCGCTTTGCGGTCGAGCCTGGAGGAAATCCCAAGGAGATAAGGAGGACGGAAACCGGCCGCGCAGCACAACTGGACCCTTCGTCCGAAAGTCTTACCCATTCTATGGCGGGAACAGTGAAACAGAAAGGGGCGGAGGCTGCGGTTTCGATGAGAATCGATTACGGAAGTGGAGCAGACACTCACCGTGAGGCGCTGGCGCTGCGTCGCGAAGGGAGATGGGATGGTGGAGCGCGAACGAACTGTCAGGCGGCGCTAAAAGCGCGAACCTGACTGCGAACCAGGGTCAGCTGGTCCTTAATATGCAATTTGAGCTTTTTCAGGCGAACTTCCTCGAGTTGCTCGTCTTCAGAAAGCCAAGTTTTTTGGAGCAGGGTTTCGAGCTTTTCCGAATAGTGACGATGCTCTTCTTCCAGGCGGCGTATCGCTTCACTATCCGGCTGACCGTTCGCTTCCAGGTCCATAGACGACTCCTCCGGTGCGGGATCATCCCCGGCAGAGCCGCGGCTATCGTGGTTCGCCGGGCGAATTGGCTCACTTACAAAGTGAGACGTACCACGCTAGCACCGAGGAAGCCTGACATTCAATGGTTTTCATGGTGGAAAACGGTGCCAATCTGGGTCCGGGGAGTACCGGCGGTAACGGGCGTGCCCAGGATCAAGGCATCTTCTTCAGGATGAGTGTAGTAGCTGGGGCGGCGGCCTTCGGGGCGGAGGCCGAGGCGCTGATAGAGGCGGATGGCAGGGGCGTTGCCGGCGCGGACTTCGAGGGAGAAATGGCGGGCGCTGTTTTGGGCGGCCCAGTGGAGGACGGTGTGGAGAAGGGCAGCGCCGAGGCCCTGGCGGCGGGTTTCGGGCCGGACGGCGATGGAGTCGAGTTGGCAGAGGTTTTGTGCCCCGTCGAGGAGGAGCGTGGCGGCCGCGAAGGCGAGGATTTTTTCTTCGGGGGTGCGGGTGTTGGGGTTGGGGGCGACGGCGACGAGGGCGGTGCGGAGGAGGGCCGGGTTGTAGGTGGAGTTCTCGGGGCTGAGGTAGGCGGCGTAGTCCGAGGGCTGCCACTGGGGAGATTCGGGGGATGCGATGGCGATGGCGCGGACCTGCTCGAGGTCGGTGGCCCGCATGGTTCGGAGAGTGAAGCTCATGAGTGGGGGGCTGGAGTAGGGCGGGGTGGCGAGCCGGGTTTGGAGAAGATTTCGGCGTCGGAGCGGCGGATGTAGTTGCCGTCGAGGAGGAGGGGGTCGTCGAAAGCGCGAGCGCGGAGGCGGGCCAGGGAGAAGTAGAGCGCGTCGGCGGCGGTGGGCGGAGGGACGCGGGTGGCGGCCGGGGCCAGGGCGAGGATCGACGGTTCGCAGATGGCGAGTTGGGGGCCGAGGGCGGTGGTGCGCTCGAGGAAGGAATCGCGAGTGAGGAGGGACTCTTCGGGGCTGGCTGAGTAGTCGCCGAAGTAGAACTCGCCGCGGCTGGCGTCGAGGGCGGCGGCCTGGGTTTTCGCTTTGTGAGCGAGGACGGCCAGGCGCGAGACGGCGAGGACGGGGATGGAGGTGGGTTCGGCGAGGCCTTTGGCGGTGGAGAGACCGATGCGGATGCCGGTGAAGGAGCCGGGGCCATTTGTAACAACGATGGTTGCAATATCGGCGACCGCGGCGTTGTGCGCGGCGAGGAGTTCGCGGATGGCGGGGACCAGCCGGGCGGACCAGGTCTTGCCGGGGAGCTCGGTTTGGGCGAGGATCCCGAGGTTGTCTGAAGTGAGGCGGGCGAGGACGACGGTGCCGAGTGAGCCGCAGGTGTCGATGGAGAGGAGCAGCAAAGAACAGGTTACAGGTTACGGGTTACGGGTTACAGGTTACAGGAGGTCCTTCGGCTGGCTGGCACACTGCGCGTGCCGGCCCTGGCTCACCTCAACCAGCGGCTATACGTCACTCACCGCGTCCTGACAGATTTCGAGCAGCACGCCGCCGGCGCTCGATGGGTGGACGAAGAAATAGAGGTGGCCGCCGGCTCCCGTTTGAATATCTTCGGAGATGAGGCTTGCGCCCTGGGCTTTCAAGGTTTCGAGCGCGGCCGAAATGTCTTCGACGTGGAGCGCGATATGGTGCAGGCCCTCGCCGCGCTTGGCGAGGAAGCGGCCAACGGGCGAATCGGACGTGGTCGGCTCGAGGAGTTCGATGCGCGCGTCGCCGGCGGGGATCAGCGCGGTGCGGACGTGCTCGTGCTCCACGGTCTCTTCGTGAACGACTTTGAGGCCGAGGGATTCGTAGAGTCTTCTCGTCTGCGCGATGCTTTTGACGGCGATGCCGATGTGGTCGAGTTCGGGCATAACTAAAGGGTGCAGGGTACAGGGTACAGGGTGCAAGGTCAGACGGGAGCTGGGAGCTGGGAGCCTGGAGCCGGTGGGATTGATTCCTCAGCTTGAGTTGGCTGGGGAGAAGACTTTTTCGGTGAGTTGAGCGACCAGCTGCCAGGGGTCTTGTTGGCCGGAGGCGATGCGGGCGGCGTGGAACTGGAGGATTTTCGCGTCGAATCCGTTTTGACGGGCGCGGCGCATCAGCTCAGTGCGGAGCATGGCGTCGAGGCGGCGCTGCCAGTGCTGGGTGCGGCGTTTGGCGAGGCGGTTGTCTGCGCGCAACCACTCTTCCATTTCCGAGATGGCGGTTGCGAGGTTGTCGAGGCCGTCGCCAGTGGTGGCGATGGTGCGGATGACGGGCGGCGTGTGGTCCGGATGGTCAGAGGCCAGAGACTGCAGGCCGCGGATTTCCTGTTCGACGCGGTCGGCGCCTTCGCGGTCGGACTTATTCACAACAAAAATGTCGGCGATTTCCATGACACCGGCCTTGAGGCTCTGCACGTCGTCGCCCATGCCGGGAACGAGAACGACGACGGTGATGTCGGCGAGGCGGGCGATTTCGATTTCATCCTGGCCGACGCCGACGGTTTCGATGAGGAGGACGTCTTTGCCGCTGGCTTCGAGGACGAGGGCGACGTCGGCAGTTGCGAGGGCGAGGCCGCCGAGGGAGCCGCGCGTGGCCATGCTGCGGGCGTAGAAGCCGGAATCGCCGTGGCGATCCTGAAAGCGAATGCGGTCGCCGAGGATGGCGCCGCCGGTGAAGGGGCTGGTGGGGTCGACGGCGATGACGCCTACGGTTTTGTTGGCTTCTCGCCCCTCCGGGGTTTCACGAAAAGCGCGGGCGAGACGGTCGACCAGCGTGCTCTTGCCGGCTCCAGGGGCACCGGTGATGCCGATGCGAAGGCCGCTGCCGGTGTGCGGGAAGCAGGCGGAGAGCAGAGAGGCGGATTCGGGGGCGTCGTTTTCGACGAGGGAGATGGCGCGGGCGAGGGCGCGGGTGTCGCCTTTGCGGAGGCGGGCGACGAGGGCGGCGATGGTGTCGGGGTGGGTCAAGTGAACAGGATAGCTCCTGGGTTCAGCTGGGAGCTGGGAGCTGTCAGGTGCGGGCTGTTGCTGTGGTTTTCTTCGCGACGGCGAGGGAGAGGCGGCCCGCAGTGGGGGGAGTGTTGGGTTCGAGGTTGGCGGCGGTGAGTTCCTGGGAGACTTGGTTCGGCGAGAGGCGAAGTTTGGGGTAGCTGCTTTTTTCGAGGGTCCAGGCGGCGGTGGCTGGGTTGCCGATCAGGTTGCGCGTGTAGACGAGGTCGTGGACCTGGACGGTGGTTGGGCTCAGGTATTCGAGGAAGCAGGTCATGATGCGGTCGCCGGTGGCGCGGACGGGGATGAAGCGGTCGGGGCCCTTGAGTTCGGGGGTGAGGTCGCGCCAGGTGAGGATGAAGAGGCCACCGAGGGCGAGGGCTTTGGCTGCGGACGCGAAGAGGCCGCGGACGGCGTCGAGCGAGGGGAGGTGGGTGAGGGTGTCTCCCATGCAGACGATGACGGCCGCCGTCTCGGGAATAACAATTTCATTCACGCTGAGGATGTCGGCGCAATGGAGATCGATGGGGAGCCTGCCGATGTGGGGGATGAACTCCCGGAGGAGTTCATCCGAGATGTCGATTGCCTGGATGGGATTGAAATCCAGCTCGATGAGCGCCATGGACTGGTATCCAGGGCCGCAGCCCAGATCGACGGCGGGGCCGCGGGGAGCTTCTTTGAGAAGAGGCTCGAGGATGGCGTGCTGCTCGGCGACCTTCTCGGCGAAGGAGAGGCCGAACATCCAGGAGTAGTGGCGGGCGAGGAGGTTGGCGTAGTGGTCAGAGACTGGGTCGGGCATTTGGGAATAGTTTAGTGGCGCGTAAGGTGCCCCGTCGCGCCAACTGCATTGCTCTACTGATAGCTCTTCCACTTCCAGCTGGAGCCGTCGAGTTCAAACAGGGAGCGGCCTTCGTGGCGCGAGCCTTCTTTTAAGACGTTTTGGACTTCGGCGGGTAGGTCGGAGAAGTCGTACTCCCAGGTGTAGGAGGCGACGCGCTGGCTGTGATCTTCGGTGGGGTCGATGATGCCGCTGACTTCGACGACGTGCCAGTGGAAGGCGCGGCCGACTTTGAGATAGACGCCGGGGTTTTGGGCGGTGATTCCGGCGGGGAAGATGCCCTGGCAGGCGGCGAACTGATGGCTCTGGACGCGCTTGTCGCCGGGGTTGGGGAGACAGGGCTGGGTGGCCTGGACGGCGAGCGGGGCGAGAAGAGTCTGGCTGAGCGCGGTGAGCTGGCGGGCCTGATCCTGGGTGAGGGTGAACTCGCTGGCGGCGGTGCCGGCGCCCTGCTGGTTGAGCATGTCCTTCGCGGCGTCGGGGGTGAGGTCCTGGCTGTGGGCCCAGGTGCAGGCAGCGGGGGCCAGAATGAGGATCGCCCAAAGACGGATCGTGGTTCCGCTCACTGGAATCTCCTGTGGTTTTTCCTTTGGCAGCTGAACGGCGGGAGGGTTCACTTATCGTACGACGAAATGCGGTGAGGGAGAGGAAAAAAGGAGGGAGGGGGAAGAGTGGAATGTCTGATCGTCGATCAGCGCGCATGGAGGAATCTGAGTTTGCTGAGCAAAACGGCGTTGGTGCCTGAAGGCCGGCCTCTTGTTAGACTCGATTCTCGAGGCGTAGCCGATGAGCCTTCTGCAAGGCAGCGGTGTTCGGGTATTTGAATGCCCGAACTGCAGGCAGACTATCAACACGTCACTTACACAATGCCCCTATTGCTCAGCGCCGGTAGACGCGCAGGCCGCCGAAGCCGCGGCGGAAGTTACGAGCAAAGTCAGCCAGGCATGCAGCGACGCCAGCTATGTTCGGATCCTCGCGGGGTCGCTCATTGGATTTTGGTTGTTAGCATTTGTGCCGTTCATGGGGCTCGTTGGTCTGGTTGGCTACTACGTTCTGCTCGTGTTGGTGCCAGTCCTGGCGATTCGCTGGTGGGTTCGATTCTCCTCGCTTCGTTCGGAGGATCCGGACTATCGCCGCGCGAAGCGCAATGTGGGAATCGCTCTGGTGATTTGGGTGGTGTTTCTCCTGATCTTCTCCATACGAATCATTGGCATTAAATTCTGAGATAAGCTCACCCTCTCGAGGGGTGGACTTTTAAGATTTCGCGGCCGATGACCATGCGCTGGATTTCGCTGGTGCCTTCGCCGATGGTGCAGAGTTTGACGTCGCGGTAGAACTTCTCGACGGGATAGTCCTTGATGAAGCCGTACCCGCCGTGGAGCTGGACGGCTTCGTTGCAGATGCGGACCGCGACTTCGCTGGCGTAGAGCTTGGCCATGGCGGATTCCTGGGTGACGCGCTGGCCCGCGTCTTTGAGGACGGCGGCGCGGAGGGTGAGGAGGCGGGCGGCGTCGAGCTCGGTGGCCATGTCGGCGAGTTTCCATTGGATGCCCTGGAATTCGGCGATGGCTTTGCCGAACTGGCGCCGTTCTTTTACATATTTGACGCTCGCGTCGAGGGCGCCCCTTGCAATTCCTAAGGAGAGGGCGGCGATTGAGATGCGGCCGCCGTCGAGGGTGCGCATGGAGTCGATGAAGCCTTCGCCTTCTTTGCCCAGAAGATTTTCGGCGGGGATAGCGCAGTCTTCGAAGATGAGTTCGGAGGTGTCGGAGGCGCGGAGGCCGAGCTTGTTTTCTTTTTTGCCGGGGCGAAAGCCGGGGGTGCCTTTTTCAACGATGAAGGCGGAGAGGCCGTGGGTGCCCTGGGATTTATCTGTAACAGCGATGATGACAGATACGTCGGCGTAGTGGCCGTTGGTGATGAAGGTCTTGTTGCCGTTGAGTACCCACTGGTCGCCGCGGCGGACGGCGGTGGTGCGGGCGGCGCTGGCGTCGGAGCCGGAGCCGGGTTCTGTTAAACCCCAGGCGCCGAGATGTTCGCCGGTGGCGAGTTTCGAGACGTACTGCTTTTTCTGGGCTTCGGAGCCGGCGAGGAAGATGTGATTCGTGCAGAGGGAATTGTGCGCAGCGACGATGATTCCGATGCTGCCGTCGACGGCGGAGAGCTCTTCGATGGCGAGCATGTAGTCGGTGTAGCCGAGGCCGGCGCCGCCGTATTCGGGGGGGAAGATGACGCCGAGGAGGCCCATTGCCCCGAGCTGCTTGACTACGTCGTGGGGGAATTCGGAGGCTTCGTCCCAGCGGAGGACGTTGGGGGCGATTTCGCGGGCGGCGAAGTCACGGATTTCTCGGCGGAGGGCTTCCTGGTCTTCGGTGAGGGTGAAGGGGAAGGTGGCGGGCTGGAGGCCGGGGGCGGTTTGTGCGGTGGTGGTCATGGTGATCCGATGAGGAGGATGAGAAAACCGCTTAGCGTAACAGGTTTGGGAGGATTTTGTCGCTGGGAGGATGTTGTCAAAGATTGCCAACCGGGTTACCATTCCGAGGAAGAGCCTGGAGGAACGTGAGGATGCCCACTCGGAATGTGAACCTGACGAAGGAACTGGATCGATTTGTGGTCGCGAGGGTTGAGAGCGGCCGCTACGAGAACGCCAGCGAAGTCGTTCGGGCGGCTCTGCGGACGCTGGAGCGCGAGGAGCAGGAGTACGAGGCGAAGCTGGCGGCATTGCGGGAGGCGATTGATGAGGGAGATCGGAGCGGGATTGCAAGAGGAGATGTCTTCGCACAGGTGCGCCGGAAGCTAAAGCTGCCAAAACGCGTACGCTGAAGCATGGCGGCGTTGCGGCTATCCGCGAAGGCTCGTTCTGACCTAGTGGGCATTGGCGAATACACGCTACGGACCTGGGGGGAATCCCAGGCCACTCGCTATCTGGCCAAGATTGAAGACTGTATGGAGCGGTTGGCCGAGAAGCCCATGCTCGGGCGTGCATGTGATGAGATAGTGCCGGGCCTGCGCCGGATGGAAGAAGGGCGACACGTTATCTTCTATCGGCTGAAGGGAGACCGGGTCGTGATCTCTCGCATTCTTCATCAGAGCATGTTGGCGCAGGGAAGGGTTCAATAACGCCTTCCTGATCGTCGCGGGGGACCGGGTCTCAAAGAGGGCGAGACCCGGGACATCCGGACCCCATTACCTACCGCAGGCTGGCGGGGGGTGGGGTTACGGCTTCGAGTTGTTTGTAGATGGCGTCGGGAAGTTTGAGGGCGGCGGCGACGATGTTTTCCTCGACGTGCTTCGGCGATGAGGTTCCGGGGATGGGCAGCGTGACCGGCGAGCGGCGCAGGAGCCAGGCGAGGGCGACCTGGAGGGGCGAGGCGTCGAGTTCCTTCGCGAATTTTTCGAGGAGGTCGTGCGCTTCGCGGTTCTGGCCGAGCGGGGCCCAGGGGATGAAGGCGATGCCGTTCTTCTCGCAGAAGTCGAGGAGGAAGTCCCACTCGCGGTCGGCGAAGCTGTAGCGGTTCTGGACCGAGACGATGGGCGTGATTTTGCGGGCGCGCTCGACGTATTCGAGGGCGACGTTGGAGAGGGCGAGGTGGCGGATTTTGCCTTGCTGGCGGAGTTTTTCGAGCGTCTCCATGGAGGCGATGAAGGAGACGGCGGGGTCGGGGATGTGGAGCTGGTAGACGTCGATGCGATCGAGCTTGAGGCGTTTGAGGCTGCCTTCAACGGCTTCTTCGAGGTGTTTGGGGCTGGCGTTGTGGATCCACTGGCCGGGGCCGACGCGCTCCCATCCGCCCTTGGTGGCGATGACGAGGCCTTTGGGGTAGGGGTGGAGGGCTTCGGCGATTAATTCTTCAGAGACGTTGGGGCCGTAGGAGTCGGCGGTGTCGATGAAGTTGACGCCTAATTCTACTGCCCGGCGGAGGGTTTTGATGGCGGCGTCGTGATCTTTGGGCGGGCCCCAGATGCCTGGACCGGTGATGCGCATGGCTCCGTAGCCGAGGCGGTTAACGGTGAGGTCGCCGAGGTGGATCTGGCCGGCGGCGGCAGCGTTGGGAGGGGCGGTGGTGGTGGGCATGGAATCTCCTCAGTGGGGTTGGATTCAGAAGACAGGGCACAGGGTGCAGAGTACCGCGTTCAGGGTACAGCGTTCAGGGTTCAGGGTCATCGATGGGTTTGTCGGGTTGGGAGTTGTAGATTTCTTCGACGCGCTGGAGGGTGTCAATTTCGTTGACGGGTTTGTCGGTGCGGATGCGAAGGATTCTTGGGAAGCGGAGGGCGAATCCGCTGGCGTGGCGGGTGGAGCGCATGACGTTGTTGAAGGCGACTTCGAGGACGATGGTTGGCTCGACGGTGCGGAAGTGGCCGTTGTCTTCGAGGGTGTGCGCTTTGAAGAAGGCGGTCATGTCGGCGATTTCCTGATCGGTGAGGCCGGAGTAGGCTTTGCCTACGTTTTTTAGCGGCTGGGCCGGGTCGTCGGGATCGCTAATGGCGAAGGTGTAGTCACTGAGTACGTGGGCGCGGCGGCCATTGCCGTATTCGACGCCCGTGACGACTACATCTAAGGTTGCGAGTTCGCGCTTGAGCTTGAGCCAGGCGAGGCCGCGGCGGCCGGGCTGGTAGGTGCTGGCGAGGGACTTGATCATGACGCCTTCGTTGCCGCGGGCTCGGGCGTCGAGGTAGGCCTGGTCTAGTTGAGCGGACGCGGAAAGGCGGGGTGTCTCGAGGCGCGTGGCATTGGCGAGGATGAGGCGTGGAAAGCTTGGGTCTTGTTGGGCTTCGAAGAGGTGGGATTGGCCTCGGGCTTGTGTTGAGGCGGTCGCGGGGGACCAGCGGGCGGCGAAGTCTTCGAGGGTCGCGCGGCGTTCGATGAGGGGTTCGTTCAGGAGGAGAGTTTCGCCGCGGTAGAGGATGTCGAAGACGACGAGGACGACGGGGATGTCGCGGAGCATTTCCTGCGTGACGCGTTTGCGGCCGAGGCGTTGCTGGAGGGCGGAGAAGGAGAGGGCGCGGTGGGCGGCGGGATTCCAGGCGAGGATTTCGCCGTCGAGGATCGCGGGTTCGGTGATGGGGGAGAAGGCTTCGACGAGGTCGGGGAAGGATTCGGAGAGGTCGTCGCGATTGCGGGAGTAGAGGGCTACTCGGGCCTGGCCTGACTCGACCGGGGCCACGTGGAGCTGGGCTCGGATGCCGTCGTATTTGTCTTCGAGTTGGGCGGCTTTCAAGACCGAAGAGCGAAATGCAGGTCCATTCGACTCGCGGCTGGATTGTTTGTTGCGCTCCAAAAGCGGGCGCAACGATTCGGAAGCTTCGCTCAGGATGACGGAGTTTTCTGTTTCCGACGCATTTGCGGCCGGGCCGAGTTCCGCTTTGATTTCTTCGGTGAAGCGGGCAATGGCTTCGGCGGTGGTTTGGACGGGGCTGGCGAGCATGAAGCCGATGGGGTGGAAGAGCTTCATGCGCGCGTGGTCGAGGGTGCCGGCGGCGGCGAGGGCTACGACTTCGGGGAGCGAGCCGGTGAACATGGTTGCGCGACGGACTGACTCCAAACCCGCCGCAGGCGCACTCTTCAACACCGCCGCAGGCGTTGCCGCGGGGGCGGACTTCTGCAGTTCTGCTGGGATAGCGCTCTGAAGCGGCCAGGCTTCGGCGATGGCTTCTTCGACGAGGAATTGCTTGACTCCGGTGCGCATGTCGCCGGTGACGAGCTTGATGAGGTACTTCGTTTCGTCGGGGGTGGCGCGGCGGAGGAGATCGAGGAGGAGGCGGAGTTTGGGGACGGGGCCGCGGGCTTCGGCGAGGGCGGCGAGCGCGGTTTCGATGTCGGCGAGGGTGAGAGTCGCGGTTGTCGGCGCGTGGCCATAAAGGAGGTCGGCGGCGGCGGCGCCGAAGTCGCCGTGGCGGCGGTAGGCGGCGGACATGGCTTCAGAGGTGGCACCGGAGAGCTCGGCTACGGCTTTGCTGAGGAGTGAACCGCCGATATTGAGGACGCGGCGGTCGGTTTCTGCGAAGGGGGTTCCGGAGAGCCAGAGGGCGGCGCGTCCGGCGTCTTCGATGGGAAGGGCGCGAAGGTAGTCGGCGATGAAGGCGCGCTTTTCGAGCTTTTTGGTGGTGGCGGCGAGTGCGTCGTTGAGTTCGGCGAAGGATTGAAAGAGGGGCATGAGAGCAGCGTTCAGCGATCAGCGTACAGCGTAATGTGATCGGCGTTTCAGGGATCAGCGTTGAGGGAGTGGTTCAAAGTCCGGCGTCGGCTGCTTCGTATGAGACTGGAGGGCGCGCCGGATCAGTGCTTCGGGCGGTCGACGGGGAGGACGCGGAACCTGCGTCTGCTTGCGATGCGGTAGGTGGCGAAATCGGCGTGGTCCACGGTAAAGATGGTGAAGAGGGATTCGCGCTCGGCCAGGTAGACGAGGGTCGCGTCGGCGAAATCCATGGGATGGTCGGAGTAGCGGGACATGAGTTCGTGGAGGCGAGGCAGTTCGTCCTCGGCGATGGTGGCGAGGGTGACGGCGCCTGAGCGGATGAAGGTCCAGGCCGATTCGGTGTCGCTGCGAAAACGGCCGACCAGGTGAAACAGTTCAGTGAGGACGGCTTCTGAGGTGAGGAGTGGCATGCGAAGCTGGCGAAACGTCTCCAGACAGAGGTTGTGCCAGGGGTCTCGCTGATTGAGGATCGCAAGAGCGGCACCGGTGTCCAGCAGGGCGGAGGGGGCATCAGCGGCCATAGCGTTTATTCACGCGACGGCGGATGGTTTCGCGGAGAATCTCGGGGGTATAGGGGATGTCCCTCGAGATGCTGCCAAGGAGCGGCTCGATGGCGGCATGGAGGCGCTTCTGTTCTTCGTCGTCGGTAATGCTGGCGCGGCTTTTTGCAAGCCACTCGCGGGCGGCGGCGTCGAGGATGGAGGAGACGGAGGCTTTGCGGCGGCGCGCTTCGCGCTCGAGGTTCTGCTTGAGCTCTGAGGAGACTCGCCAGCTGTAGACTTCGGTCTTCATGCACTACAGTGTAGTGCAAGGCCGCTTCGGGGCGCAATTGTTTCGTTTGAGGTACGGGAGTGTGCGGGTTCGCGTCCTTTCCGGGAGAACGAACATCGGATCGAAGTAGAATAAAGGCGATGCGGCGGCTTTTTCCCATCGGCGTTCTTCTCTAGCGGCTCCTGCCGCCTTCGCCTTGCTGCGTCGTTAATTCCATCGACAATTTGTAGCTTGAACCGGTTGGTTGCCGGGAGGGTTTTATGTTTGAACGTCTGGAGCAGATTGAAGCTCGGTATGTGGATTTAGGCCGGCAGATGGCCGATCCTGAAGTGCTGGGGGACCATGCTCAATATCAAAAGATTGCGAAGCAGCATCGGGACCTGGAGCCGGTGGTGGAGAAGTTTCGCGAGTATCGGCAGGTGAAGACCGGCATCGCCGATGCACGCGCGATGCTGACTGAGACCGACCCTGAGATTCGGGCCATGGCGCAGGAAGAGCTGACGGCGCTTGAGGCGCGGGCGCCGCAACTGGAAGAGGACCTGAAGCTGTTGTTGCTGCCGAAGGATCCCAACGACGAGAAGAACGTGGTGGTGGAGATTCGCGCGGGGACGGGCGGCGATGAGGCTTCGCTGTTCGCGGCGGAAGTTTTCCGCATGTACACGCGGTTTGCGGAGCAGCATCGGTGGAAGGTGGAGGTGCTGTCTTCGTCGGAGTCTTCGGTGGGCGGCTTGAAGGAAGTGATCGCGATCATCGAGGGGAATCGCGTGTACTCGCAGATGAAGTACGAGAGCGGGGCGCATCGGGTGCAGCGGGTTCCGGCGACGGAGACGCAGGGGCGGGTGCACACGTCCGCGATCACGGTTGCCGTGCTTCCGGAGGCCGAGGACGTGGACGTGAAGATCGAGGCGAAGGACCTTCGCATTGATACTTTTTGTTCTTCAGGCCCGGGCGGGCAGAGTGTGAACACGACCTACTCGGCGGTGAGGATTACGCATCTGCCGACGAATACGGTGGTGAGTTGCCAGGACGAGAAGTCGCAGATCAAGAATCGCGAGAAGGGCATGCGTGTGCTGCGGGCGCGGCTGTATGAGATGGAGATGGAGAAGCAGCAGGCAGCGCTGGCGAAGGAGCGCAAGCAGCAGGTGGGGTCGGGCGACCGCAGCGAGAAGATTCGGACGTATAACTTTCCGCAGAACCGGCTGACGGATCATCGGATTGGGCTGACGATTCATCAGTTGGCGGAAATTATGGAGGGGAAGCTGCAGCCGGTGGTGGATGCGCTGATCGCGCACTTTAATTCAGAGCGGCTGAAGAGCGAGGGCGAGGCGGCGGCGTAAGTTCAGGGAATAGGGAATAGGGAATAGAAGTGCGCAGCAGTAATCTTGTGGCGGGTTGATGGGGAACCTACGATCTTCGGGTGAAGGTCGAGTACGATCCCGCGAAGAACGCACGGAATGTTCGGGAGCGGGGGTTATCCTTTGAGCGGGCGGCGGAGTTTGATTTTGAGACGGCCAATATCTGGTTAGAGGATCGCGGGGGTGAGACACGCCGGGTAGCGGCGGGGTACCTGGATGGGCGACTGCACATCCTTTGCTACCTTAGGCTGCCAGACGCGATTCGGGTGATCAGTTTCAGGAAAGCGAATGATCGGGAGGCGAGGAAGTATGGGAAGCCGAAAACCATTGACCGACGATGAGGGCGAAGTCCGCGAGTTAACGGAAGAAGATTTCGCGCGGGGGATCCCTTTCGATCAGCTTCCGGAAGATGAACAGCGCATCCTGAGGGGCATTATGGAGGAGAATGCGGCCAGGAAGAAGGTTTCCGTTCAGCTGCCGCAGGATGTTGTCGAAAAGATGCAGGCGACCGGTGAGGGCTGGGAGCTGCGCGTGGAAGAAGCGGTGCGGCAGTGGCTCGTGCGGCAGGGCAAGCGGCGGCGAGTCGCGTCCTGAACGGGAAAATACCTCGTGAAGATCAGAGAAGCTGTGCCGGTGGATGCCGCGTCGATTGCCGAGGTACATCTGGCGGGCTGGAAGACGACGTATCCGGGGATTATTCCGCAGGAGCACATCGATGGGCTGCGCGTGGAGGACGGAAGGGCGCGGTGGGAGACGCGGCTGAGGGAAAAGAAGACGACGGTTTTCGTCGCGGTGGATGAGGCGGGCGTGTTTGGATTTGCCGCCGGCGGGAGCATCATGCATCCGGTGGATGGATACGAGGGCGAATTGGCCGCGATTTATCTGTTGGCTTCGCATCAGGGAAAGGGCGCGGGGGCAGCGCTGGTGCGACATTTTGCGGGGGAGTTGCGGAGGCTGGGGTTCGCGAACATGGTGGTGTGGGTGCTGCGGGCGAATCCGGCATGCGCATTTTATCGGCGGATGGGCGGAGTGCTGGTGGGTGAGCAGATGATTGAGATTGGCGGGACGACGCTGCCGGAGATTGCGTTTGGGTGGGCGGACATTGGGGTGTTGTGCCGGGACGAGAAGTAAGAGGCGTGGCCTAAGTGTCTGCGATAACCGTGCGCGCGAGGATCGATGCGGCAGCGGCTCGCCTGGAAGCATCCAGATCCCGGGTCTCAGAAGCGAGACCCGGGGCACCCAAATCTGATTCCACGTCGCGGCGGGATGCGGAGCTGCTGCTGATGCGGGCGGCGGGGCGGGATCGCGCGTGGTTGTTGACGCATTCTGATGCGGAGTTGCCGGCGGGGCAGGTTGAGAAATTTGAAAGCTGGCTGACGCGGCGGGCGCGGCAGGAGCCGGTGCAGTACATTCTGGGCGAGACGGAGTTCTTTGGGTTGACTCTGCGGGTGACGCCGGATGTGCTGATTCCTCGGCCAGAGACGGAGCACCTGGTGGAATCCGCTTTGGAGCGGGTCCGACACGATGCGGCGGTGCGGATTTGCGATGTGGGGACGGGGTCGGGGGCGATCGCTGTTGCGCTGGCGCACGCTCTGCCGCGGGCGGAGGTGACGGCTCTGGATATTTCGGCGGCGGCGCTGGCGGTTGCGCGGGAGAATGCGGAGCGGCATGGGGTCGCGGGGCGGGTGCGGTTCGTCGAGTCGGATTTGATGAGCGCCGTGCGCGGCGAGCGGTTCGATGTAGTGGTTTCGAATCCGCCTTATGTGCGCAAGGACGAGGTTCTTGAGGCGCAGGTGCGGGATTTTGAGCCGCCGGGCGCGCTGTTTGCGGGGTCGACGGGGCTTGAGATCTACGAGCGGTTGATTCCGGAGGCGCGGGCGGCGCTGGTTGAGGACGGCTGGTTGCTGATGGAGATTGGGCATGGGCAGCGGGAGGAGCTGGCGCATTTGCTTCGGGACTGGGATGCGGTGGAATTCGTCGCGGACTTGCAGGGGATTCCGCGCGTTGCCATTGCACAGCGTCGGGGCTGACAATGGGAATCATGAGCGCTACTGCGATTGCGGAAACTCCGACGACGACTAAGGATTTTGAAACGAAACTCGACCGGCTGGCTGAGGTCGCGATCCAGTGCGGCCTTGGGCTTGCGCCCGGGCAGGAGCTGGTGATGACGGCCAGCACGGATGCGATGCCGCTGGCGCGGCTGATCTCGAAACATGCGTACAAGGCTGGCGCTTCGCTGGTGACGATTCTGTTCACCGATGAGGAGGCGCAGCTATTGCGCTACAGGTACGGCGCGGACGCGAGCTTTGATACGGCGGCGGCGTGGCTCTACGAGGGCATGGCGACGGCGTACAAGAGTGGGGCGGCGCGGCTGGCGATCACGGGCGGGAATCCATCGCTGCTGTCGAAGGAGGATCCGGAGAAGGTGAGCCGGGCGAATCGCGCCATGTCGAAGGCGTACCGGCCGGCGCTGGAGCTGATCACGCGGCACGACATTAACTGGACGATTGTGTCGGCGGCGACGCCGGCGTGGGCGGCGGCGGTGTTTCCGGGATTGCCGGCGGACGAGGCTCTGGGGAAATTGTGGGATGCGATTTTTGCGGCGAGCCGCGCGGACCTGGCCGATCCGGTGGCGGCGTGGAAGACGCACGACAGCAAACTGCACAAGTGGGCGAATCGGATGAACGAGCGGCGGTATGCGGCGTTGCACTTCAAGGGTCCGGGGACAGATTTGAAGGTGGGGCTGGCGGACGAACATCTGTGGCTGGGCGGCGGGACGACGGCAGGAAACGGACACTACTGCATTCCGAATATGCCGACCGAAGAGGTGTTCACGACGCCGCACAAGGATCGCGTGGATGGGACGGTGAAGAGCACGAAGCCGTTGTCGCACCAAGGGACGCTGATTGAGGAGATCGCGGTGCGGTTTGAGGGCGGGAAGATTGTGGAGGCGCATGCGGCGAAGGGCGAGCATGTGCTGCAGCGGCTGATCGACACGGATGAGGGGGCGCGGCGGCTGGGCGAGGTGTCGCTGGTGCCGAACTCGTCGCCGATTTCGGCGAGCGGGATGCTGTTTCTGAACACGCTGTTCGATGAGAATGCCGCGTGCCATATTGCGCTGGGGCAGGCCTACTCAAGTTGCGTGAAGAACGGCGACAAACTGACGCCGGAGGAACTTGCCGGCAAGGGCGCGAACGACAGCCTGATTCATGTGGACTGGATGATTGGGTCGGGGAAGATGGATGTGGATGGAATTTCGGCGTCGGGTGGGGCGGAGCCGGTGATGCGCGGCGGGGAGTGGGTGTAACTGCAGGGAGCAGGCAATAGGGAGTAGAAGGGCCCGGCGGTTCCATCAATCGGCGCAGGCTTTGTTCTGCGGTGATTCCCAGTTCTGGATCTGCGAGATTTCCTTCGACACTTTTTCTGGGGAAACGCGTCTTTAGTGGATATGTCGCACCGAAGCTTCGCAATTCTTGCGTCCACCGTTCTGTTGGGCGCTGCCTTTTCGACATCGATGATGCGGGCGCAGGAGGGTCCGCCTACGCCGCGGGGGATGGATGCGCTGGCGGCGTCGGCGACGCTGCACACCGATCTGAAGTTTGATGAGTCGATGCTGCGGGCGGCGAGCCAGATCATGCCGGACGAGGATAAGCCGATCATTGCGAAGCTGCGCAGCATTACGGTGCATCAGTTCCGATACTCGGCGGCGGGGATGTATGACCCGGCGGCACCGGTGAAGCCGTTCGATCCGACGCGGACCGATGTTTGGGTGCGGATGGATCACGCGAACTTCGATGGGATGGTGGTGCTGGTAGCGAATGAGCGGAACGTGAACCTGATCGTGATTGATGGGATGATCAGCGCAACGGATCTGCTGCATCTGCGCGGACATTTTGGGATTCCTAGGTTTGGCGGAGACCTCGAAGGCAGGCAATAGGCAACAGGAGAGAGTTTGGAGTTTAGAGTTTGGAGTTTAGGAAAACGGAGGCCGCACGGCATATGCTGTGCGGCCTTTGTGTTGATCTGCCTCGAGGGCTGAAGCCCGCGTGGTTGTGGTGGTTCAACGGCACGGCTGAAGAGCTTGCGGAAAAAGGCGACGGGGAGAGTTGAGGCAGCGCTTTCCCAGAATGGCACAGGGCGGTACTTTGGGGATGGGCCTATCGACGAGTTGTGTTGATGTTCGGGTGGGGAAGGCTTTAGCTTCTTGCTATGGGGTGAACCTGGCCGGGGCCTGCTTTGGGGCTTTTTTTCCGCGGGCTGTAACGTCGGGCCCGTGCCCTGATACAAGGCTTCCGCAGGCTGTAGAGTTATGCCGCTGCAAAACCGCCGAGTTTTTCCGCAAGCTGTGAAGCCGTGCCTCTTCAAACCAGGATCAGATGTGGCAGCTTACGGCGCCGCGTTTCTCGAGGTACTTCTGGTGGTATTCCTCGGCGCGCCAGAAGGTCTCGGCAGGGACGACCTGGGTGACGATGGGTTTTGAGAACTTCTTCTCGGCGGTGAGGCGCGCGATGGTGGCTTTCGCCTCGGCTTCCTGCTCGGGCGAGTGGAAGAAGACGACGCTGCGGTACTGCGTGCCCCAGTCGGGCCCCTGGCGGTTGAGCTGGGTGGGGTCGTGGAGGGCGAAGAACTGGTCGAGGATCTGCTGGTAGGTGATTTTCTCGGGGTCGAAGTCGATCTCGACGGCTTCGGCGTGACCGGTGCCGTCGGTGCAGACCTGCTGGTAGCTGGGGTTCTGGAGCGCGCCGCCTTCGTAGCCGACGGCGGTCGCAGTGACGCCGGGCAGTTGCTGAAAACAGGCTTCGACACCCCAGAAACAACCCGCGGCAAATGTGGCTTTGGCCATTGGGGAACCTCTCAGTCGATTAGATAGGCAACAGGATATCCGGATTCAGCGGCCGGTGCGGCGGCGGGCTGGGCGAGGTGGCCGCGATTCGGAGCGAGAAGCGGGCGATGTGGGGCGGTCGTTGGGGCGGGTGGGGCGCGTGCGGCCTGGGCGGGGCATCTTGCGGGTGGGCAGGTCGACTTTGGCGGCCCTGGTTGATTTGCCTTGAGCTGCGCGTTGGAGGGCGGTAACTTCTTCGGGGCTGAGCTCGCGGGATCGGCCGGGTTCGAGGTCGAGGATGAGCGGGCCGTAGCCGACGCGGCGTATTTTTTCGACGTGATGGCCGACTTCTTCGAACATCTTGCGGATTTCGCGGTTGCGGCCTTCGATGAGGATCAACTCGTACCAGGGGTTGTCGGCGTCGCGCAGGAGGCGGATGCGGGCGGGCGCGGTCATAACGCGGGTGGTGGATCGCCGAACTTTGTCATGCGAAGGAGCTTCGGGTTCGTCGGAGTCTTTCCCATTGCGGGGGCGGATCTGGGGGCGGATTTGGGTGTCGCGGTCGATCATGACGCCGTGGCGGATCTGGTTGAGCGCGGAGTCGGAAGGCTTGCCGCTGACTTTGACGAGGTAGGTTTTTTCGATGCGGGCGGCGGCGCGGGTGAGGGCGTTGGCGAGGTCGCCGTCGTTGGTCATGAGGAGCAGGCCTTCGCTGGAGTAGTCGAGGCGGCCGACCGGGAAGAGGCGTTCTGCACCTTTGACCAGATTCATGACGGTGGGGCGGCCTTCAGGGTCGCTGGCGGTGGTGACGTAGCCCTTCGGCTTATTGATGACGAAGTAGCGGTGGCGCTCGGGGCCGTGGAGGAGCTTGCCGTCGACGCGGATGTGGTCGTGGGCGGGGTCAGCTTTGGTGCCGAGTTCGGTGACGGTTTGGCCGTTGACCTGGACGCGTCCTTCAGTGATGAGTTCTTCTGCTTTGCGGCGCGAGGCGATGCCGGCGGCGGCGATGATTTTCTGCAGGCGCTGTGAGGAGCCGGCGGACTGCTGTTCGTGGTCGTTCGCCATCAGGAATTGGTCCCTCGGGGGCTAAAGTCCCATTCTATTAGGCGGAGGTACGGCACGACTGAAAGTCGGGGCCCCGACACGAAACTGAGTTTTTTCCCAAAATGGGAGAGGACAGTACTTTGGGATGAACCCGGAATCGATTCGCCTTGATGTTCGGGCGACGGGGGATTCCGCTTCTTGCTGTGGGGTGAACCTGGCCGTCTCTGCGTTGGTGCGTGTATGTTTTTTTTCTCCAAGCTTTGAGCTGTGCCCCTTCAAAGCTGGCGAGTTTTTTCGCAAGCTGTGAAGTCGTGCCCTGATACAAAGCAAAATTTCACAGGCCAAGAGACTGGTGTCCTGACACAAACAAATCACTTCGGTTGCTCGGCGATGTCGTGTTCCGAGATCGGCGCCGATTCTGCTTCGCCTGCGTCGGTGCTGTTTGAGAGTTCTTCATTCTCTTCGATTTCGGCGATTTCGTTTTGGGCGAAGGGGAGATCTTCTTCGCTTGACGCGACGGCGCCTTCCTCAGACTCAGCGAGGTCCGTGTCCGCCAATTCCGTGGCCATCCTTTCGAATTCTTCGATGGAGGGGAGCTCGTTGACGTCTTTGAGGCCGAAGCGGAGGAGGAATTCTTTAGTGGTTTTGTAGAGGATGGGGCGGCCGACGACCTGCTTGCGTCCGGCGGTGGTGATGAGCTTGCGCGCGACCAGGGAGCCGAGGACGCCGGAGGAGTCGACACCGCGGATTTCGCCGATTTCGGGGGCGGTGACGGGCTGCTTGTAGGCGATGACGGCGAGGGTTTCGAGAGCCTGGAGGGAGAGCTTGAGAGGCGGCTTGAGGGTCTTGATGAAGGCGCGAACGGCGTCGTGACACTCGGGACGGGTGCCGATGCGGAAGCCACCGGCGACTTCGCGAATCTCGAGGCCGCTGTCGGCGGCGTTGTAGTCGGCGATGAGGTCGTCGATGAGGCTGCGGATTTCTTCGCGGACTTCGCGGTCACGCTGGTGCGCGGCTACCTTTTCGGCGTCGGGACCTTCGCGGTCGGCGGACTGCGCTTCGCGCCCGGGACCCGCGCCTTCAGCGAACGGCGTTTCCGGCCCGGGAACTGCGCCTTCAGCGACGGGCGTCGTTCCTTCATGAACCGAGGGAGCGGGTGGGATGTCGGCGTCGAGCGATTCTGTGGCCGCGGGTGTCGTGGGCAGCGGTTCTTCGTCGGCCTCTGAGGCGAGGCCGGATTCCACATCGAAGCCGGCTTCGGTGGGCGCTTCGGGATCGGCGGAAGGCGCAGTGCGGGCGGCACGACTGACGAGGGCTTCGTCGCGGAAGAGGGACGCGAGCTGGGCCAGGGTTACAGGCTCTTCGGCAGCGTAGATAACGGCTTCAATGCGGGCTTTAAGACTCATCGGTAGGGTTTCGGGGATTGTATCGGGGAAAACTTCCCTCGGGGGCTAAAGCCCCTGTTTTTTGAGGGGCGGGTAACGGCACGGCTGAAGCCATGCCCCTTCAAAACAAAACCAAATACGACACCAGCGCCGACACCCTGACGCAGAGACGCCCGCGTTTCCGCAGGAACCGAGCCGAAAGGCGCTCCTTCGATAGTACAGAAAAGCGTGGTGGATCAGACGGGTGGGGAGCGTGCAAAACAAAAGCCCCGCAGAAAATGAGCCCCGCAGGGGGCGGGGCTCGTTTTCAACAGGAGCGGAGGGATTACATGAATCGCCGCATCACGAAGAAGATGCCGGCGGCGAGCAGGGCCGCGGCGGGCAGGGTGAAGATCCACGCCAGGGCGATGTTGCGGATGGTGGAGAGCTGGAGTCCGCTGCCGTTAGCCATCATGGTGCCTGCCACGCCCGAAGACAGGACGTGGGTAGTGGAGACGGGCATATGGTACTGGTCGGCGGCGATGATGGTGACGGCGGCGACGATTTCAGCAGCCGCGCCCTGAGCGTAGGTGAGGTGCTCCTTGCCGATTTTTTCGCCGACGGTGACGACGATGCGCTTCCATCCGACCATGGTGCCGAGGCCGAGAGCGATGGCGACAGCGACCTTGACCCAGGTGGGGATGAACTTGGTGGCGTTGTCGAGCTGCTTCTTATAGGCGCCAAGGGATTTGTTCTCGGCAGCGGTGAAGGTGGGGGCGCCGTTTCTACCGGGGTACCTGGCGATGAGACGGAGCGCCTCGCTGACGACGTACATGTCGTTGCGGACGTTCTGCTGCTGGTTGGCGGGGACGCTGTTGAGGGATTTGTAGAGGACGACTTCGTTCTCGACTTCCTCGGTCATCTGGCGGGCGGCGAGCATGGTGTTCTGGTTGAATTCCTTGGTGCGGATGAAGTCGGTGAGTTCGGTGCGGGCGTCGGAGATGACGGCGTTGGGCGAGACGTAGTGGTTGAAGACCTGCTCGGCCTGCTGGGAGACGGTGGCGAAGGTATTGACCTGGCTGTATCCGACGGCGTGGTTGAGGGCGTAGGCGGTGGGGACGGTGCCGATGAGGATGAGCATGATGAGGCCCATGCCCTTCTGGCCGTCGTTGGAGCCGTGGCCGAAGCTGACGCTGGTGCAGGTGAGGATGAGGAGGGCGCGAATCCAAAGGGGCGGGGGCTGAGTGCCCTTCGGGGACTCGTACAGGGCCTTATTTTTGATGAAGAGCTTCAGGATGAGCAGGAGAATTGCCGCTAAGCCGAAGCCGACCAGCGGAGAGACCAGGAGAACTCGGAAGACACCGCCAGCCTGCTCCCAGTCGACGCCGCTGGTGCCGGTATGGGGATTCATGAGCTGGTTGGCGATTCCGACGCCGATGATGGATCCGATGAGGGTGTGCGAACTGGAGGCGGGCAGGCCGAACCACCAGGTGCTGAGGTTCCAGATGATGGCGGCGATGAGGAGGGAGAAGACCATGGCGAAGCCCGCGCCCTTGCCGACCTGGAGGATGAGCTCCACAGGGAGCAGCGACAGGATGGTGAAGGCGACTGCGCCCGAGGAGGTGAGCACGCCAATGAGGTTCCACATGCCGGACCAGACGACGGCGACGTGGGGCTCGAGCGAGTGCGTATAGATGACGGTGGCGACGGCGTTGGCGGTGTCGTGGAAGCCGTTGACGAACTCGAAGCCGAGCGCGATGAGCAGCGCGACACCCAGCAGAATATACGGTCCGGCGGAGGCGAGGTGGGTGGTGGAAAGATCGCGGGCGAGTTGGGAGCCTGCGTAGGTGAGGCCGCCGAGCAGGGCGATGCCGAAAACGATCATCCCGATAGCGCCGGGAGACTTGCTCATCTTCTCGTGAAGGAGGGCGCTGGGATGTTCGGGAATTGCGGGAATATCTACGACTTCTGTGAGAGGAATCCTGGCTCCTGCGGGCATGCTGATTGGCGGCTCCATTGTAGGGTGGGGGGCGGGTGGAGCCAAATTACCGAGGGGCATTACGGGTGCGCATGAACGCCGGGTTAACAGACTGTAAATCTGTATGAGGCGGAGGGGATGAGGGTTACGGGTGCGCTGGGAGTTACGCAGGTAATCGGACCAAGGGGTGACGAGGGAGTAACTTTGGGAGATTCCGCGTGGGGATGGACTGCGAAAATCCGAGCCTGTCACTTCAGTCCCATCCGACGTGGTCACGTTCGCTCCCGTGCTCAGGGCAGGCCTGGATAAGAGACGACTGAGTTCGGCCAGCGCCTAACTCCAGTCATCTTTTGCGGAGAGGCGCTCGTTGATGGCCTGCTCGAACTGTTCGCTTTTCTTGATAAAGATTTCGCTAAAGCCGCGGTCCTGGCGGAGCAGGATGGCCTGGAGGCGGACGAGTTCGAGGAGGGCGAGGAACATGGAGACGACGGCGTTGACCGAGCGGGTATGGGAGAGAAGCTTGGAGAGGCCGACGGGGCGGTCTTCCATCATGAGGCGGCGGCGGATGAAGTCGATCATCTGGCGGACGGTGACGGTGTCTTCTTCGACGTCGAGGATGGGGCGATTCCTGGCGCGCTCGAGGACTTCGCGGAAGACGCGGACGAGGTCGAGGGTGTCGGCGGCGATATCCTGGTCGGCATCGGCGGTTTCGCGGAATTCGCGCATGCCGGGATTGGTCCAGGTGGCCTCTTCGAGCTGGCGTTTTTGCTGGAGCATCTGAGCGGCGTTGCGGAAGCGCTCGTGTTCGAGGAGGCGCTCGACCAGTTCGCGGCGGGGATCCTCGGCTTCCTCGGGGGATTCGGCGGGCGAGCGCGGGAGGAGCATTTTGCTCTTGATGTGGATGAGCAGGGCCGACATATAGATGAACTCGCCGGCGGTGTCGACGTCGGAGACTTTGAGGTGCTCGACCCAGGCGAGGAACTGCGCGGTGATTTTGGCGATGGGGATGTCGTAGATGTCGATGTTTTGCCTGCGGACCAGGTCGAGGAGGAGGTCGTAGGGACCTTCGTAGACTTGTCCGACAATGACGGAGAAGGGGAAGGCGGATTCCTCTTCTTTGCGGAGGTCGGCAGGGGTTTTTTCGTAGTGGTGGGGCGTTGTGGGCGGCGTGTCTGATTTTGTGTCGGACGCGGTATCTGACACGGGCGCGGGCTGGTTTTGCGATGGCTCGGTGGGGGCGGCGGTCTTTGGCTGCTCGTCAGACATTTGGCACCGCCTTTGACACTTTGGCACCCGGATTGGAACTCGGATTGGAACCTGGCCTGGAACCCAAGCCCATGGCGGAGCGGACTTCGTGCATGGTCTGCTCGGCGCGGGCGGTGGCGCGGCGCGCGCCGTCGGCGAGGATGTCGGACACGAGCGTGGGATTCTGTTCGAACTTTGTGCGGCGTTCCTGGAGCGGCGCGAGCGCGGAGACGATGGCGTCGGCGGCCCAGGTTTTGCATTCGATGCAGCCGATGCCGGCGGTCGTGCAGCCTTCGTAGACTTTGGCGATGGTTTCCGGAGTGGAAAAGATTTTGTGCAGGTCGCCGACGGGGCATTTGTCGGGGTTGCCGGGGTCTTTGCGGCGGATGCGGGCCGGGTCGGTGACCATGGGCTTGAGCTTGGCACGGATTTCGGGCTCGGGGTCGGAGAGCAGGATGGTGTTGCCGTAGCTCTTGGACATCTTGCGGCCGTCGGTGCCGGGGAGTTTAGGCGATGGGGTGAGGAGGACCTGGGGCTCGGGGAGGATTTCGGAGCCGTCGGTAGCCTTGTAGAACTGGTTGAAGCGGCGCGCAACCTCGCGGGTGAGCTCGACGTGCGCGACCTGGTCCTGGCCGACGGGCACAAAGGCGGGCTGATAGATGAGGATGTCGGCGGCCTGGAGGAGCGGATAGCCGAGGAAGCCGTATGTGCTGAGGTCTCTGTCCTTCAGGTTTTCCTGCTGCTCCTTATAGGTGGGGACGCGCTCGAGCCAGCCGACCGAGGTGATCATGGAGAGAAGCAGGTGGAGTTCGGCGTGCTGCTTGATGTCGCTCTGGATGAAGAGGACGGAGCGGGCGGGGTCGAGGCCAGCGGCGAGGTAGTCGAGGATGACGTCGCGGGTATTGGCAGCGATCTGCGAGGGGTCGGCGTAGTCGGTGGTGAGGGCGTGCCAGTCGGCGATGAAGAAGAAGCAGTCGTAGTCGTCCTGCAGGCGGACCCAGTTGTGGAGGGCGCCCATGTAGTTGCCGAGGTGAAGTTTGCCGGTGGGGCGCATGCCGCTGAGGACGCGCTTACGGCTGGAAGAAGTGGGGTTCGACACGGAATCCTTCGTGAGGGAAATTGCTTTGGATATTGTACGGGAGGCACTGCATGCCGAGGCCGCCTAGCGTTGCGGAAAAGCGGGTCGCTGATGATGCGAATCCTGCTGAGGCGCGGGGCTTTTCTCGCTGTAAGCTAGGAACCGGGAAAACCTGTGAAGACGGCGATCAGCGTTTCGAAGGAAGACTATTTGAAGGCGATTCTCGAAGCTGAGAGCGAGGGGCAGACTGTCATCTCGGCGACGCTGGCGCACTGGCTGGAGGTGTCGCCGCCAGCGGTGTCGATGGCGCTGCGGCGGCTGAAGCGCGATGGGTACGTCGAGGTGCGGGCGGATGGCGTGGTGCGGCTGACGCCGAAGGGGCACGAGGCGGCGTACCGGACGGCGCTGCGGCATCACTTGATCGAGCGCATGCTGTCGGAGATGTTCGGGATGCCGTGGTTCGAGGTGCACGATGAGGCGGAGCGGCTGGAGCACGCGGTTTCGCCGGCGTTTGAAGCGCTGCTGATGAGGAAGCTGGGCGAGAAGGGGACGTGTCCGCACGGCAACGCGGTGCTGCCGGAGAGCGACGCGACGCGGAAGCGGCACGGGGTGCGGCCGCTGGCCGATGTGGCGGAGGGGGCGGAGTACACGGTGACGAGCCTGTATGAGCGCGACGAGAAGTTGCTGCGGTTTCTGCAACAGGCGGGGATCGAACCGGGCGGCACGGTGCGCGTGGTGCGGCGCAACTACGATCAGACGGTGGCCATTGAGACGGCGGCGGGGCATTTCACCCTCGGGCCGGCAGCCGCTGAGAAGGTGCGCGTACGGCGCAGTTCGGGACGGAATGGCCGCTGATGCGAAGCGGCGCTTCGCAATAACAGTGAACCGGGCGAAAAGTAAACCGGGCGCGGGGCAGGCATGTAGCATTTTCACTGTGCTTCCAGCCATGCTTCAACTGCGTGCTGCCTTTGGGATTTGCGGTTTGTGGTTCGTCCTGGCGGCGGTTTCGGCGAGCGCGCTCGATGCGCATACACCGCTGGCGCAGTACGGCTATCAGTCTTGGCAGACGGACACCGGGTTGCCGCAGAACACGGTTCACGCGATTGTGCAGGGGCGCGATGGGTTTTTGTGGATCGCGACCGAGGGCGGGCTGGTGCGCTTCGATGGCGTGGAGTTCAGGGCGTACACGCGGGCGAATACGCCGGGCCTCCACCCCATTCGCGCCGACAGCAGCGCGATGGGGACCCCGGCGCTCCACCCCATTCGCGCCGACAGCAGCGCGATGGGGACCCCGGGGCTGCCCAGCGATCTTGTGGACGATTTGATGGAGGGTCACGACGGGGCGCTGTGGATCAGCACTTCGGGCGGGCTTGCGCGGATGCGCGGCGGGAGAGTGGAGGCGTTTGGGCCGGCGCAAGGTGTGCCGGCGACGCAGGTTTGGCGGACGTTCGAGGACAGGCGCGGCACGGTGTGGGCGCTGACGGCGGCGGGGCTGTTTCGGATCGAGGGTGAGCGCGCAGAGCGAGTTCCGCTGGATGCGGCGTTAACCGAAGACAGCCGAATGGTGGAGGGGCCGGAGGGGTCGCTCCACCCCGTCGCACCAACAGCGGGCGCGCCGGGGGCCCCGGGGTCGTTGTGGCTGGGGACCGCGGACGGGCTGATGCGCGGGGGCAAGGGTGGGTTCCATCCGCTGGGCGATGCTGGAGAGATTGTGGCGCTGGCGACCGATGCAGAGGGTCGCGGATGGGCGGCGACGCGTTCGGCGCTGGAGATGTGCGCGGCGGGCGGCGATTGTCATCACGTTGCTCTTCCATCGCCAGCGAATGTGGTGCATGCCGTTGCGCGGGATCGGCGCGGACAGATGTGGATTGGAACCGATGCGGGGCTGTTTGTCGTTACGAATCGGATCGAGAGCGTGGGTGTCGCGGGGCGGGTGGATTTTCTTTACTGCGACAGGGCTGGAGTGATTTGGGCGGGGACGGCGCATGGGCTGATGCGGATTGCGCCCGAGGGTGGCGTGGAGTCGCTGCGGGGAGGAGAAGTTTTTCTGAGTGCCGCAGAGGATCGCGAGGGAGATCTGTGGCTGGGCACGGAGTCGGGTGGGTTGGCGGTGTTGCGGGATCGGAAATTTTCGACGCTGACGGCGGACGAAGGGCTGACGGACGAATATGTGCTGGCGCTGGCACAGGATCGTGCGGGCGCGGTTTGGGCGGGGACGCGGGGCGGTGGTCTGAATGTCTATCGTGACGGAAAATTTAGAGCGCTGACGACGGCGCAGGGGCTGACGAGCAACGTGGTGCTGGCGGTGGCTGCTGCTCCCGATGGCGACGTGTGGGCGGGAACGCCCGATGGGCTCGATCTGATTCGCGGGAATCAGGTGCGCGTGTTCACGACGGCGGATGGGCTGGCGGATGACTTTGTGCGGTCGCTGTACGTGGGCGCGCGGGGTGAGTTGTGGATCGGGACGCGACGCGGGCTCTCTCGCTACGAAGGCGGGAGATTCACGACGTGGACTGCGATGGATGGGCTGGGCAGCGATCTGATTGGCGCGATGGCCGAGGATCGCGACGGGGCGCTATGGATTGGGACGCTGGGCGGGCTGAGCCGTTTTCGCGATGGGCGCTTCACGAATTTCACGACGAAGGATGGGCTTTCGAGCAATGTGGTGACGGCGCTCTATGAGGATCGCGAGGGAACGCTATGGATCGGGACGAATGATGGAGGGTTGAATCGCCGGCGGGCTGACAGGATTGTGAGCCTCGCGCAAAAGCAACTGCCGCAGCGGGTGATTGGGATTCTGGAGGACGCGAGCGGGTATTTGTGGATCAGTTCCAATACCGGTATTTACCGCGTGAGCCGCGATGCATTGAATCGCGAGGCCGATGGTGGCGCTGCGGCGGAGGCGATGCGCTTTGGCGTTGCGGATGGAATGCGCATCAGCGAATGCTCAAGCGGCGGACACCCGGCCGCGGTGCGGCTGAGCGACCACCCCACCGCGCCAACAACAGGCGCGTCGGGGGCCCCGGGGGATGGGTCGTTGTGGTTCGCGACGCTGAAGGGGATCGCGCGCGTCGATCCGGAGCACATGCCGGTGAACCGCGTGCCGCCTCAAGTGGCGATCGAACGGGTGAGCGTGGACGATGCGCCGCAGGGGTCGATTGAAGACCTGACGGTTGCGCCTGGGCACAGTCATTATGAGTTCGACTATGCAGGGTTGAGCTTTGTTGCGCCGCAGAAGGTGGAGTACCGGTATCAGCTGGAGGGATTCGATCGCGGCTGGGTGGATGTGGGGACGCGGCGCGCGGCGTACTACACGAATTTGCCGCATGGACGGTACAGGTTTCGCGTGATCGCGCGCAACAACGATGGCGTGTGGAGCGGGGCGGCGGCAACGGCGGCGCTGACCATCGAGCCGCATTATTACCAGACGGCGTGGTTCCGGCTGCTGTTGCTGGCGGCGATCGCTGGGCTTGCGTACGCGGCATGGCGGCGGCGGCTGCTGCGCGTGGAGCGGGAGTTTCAGGCGGTGCTGGGGGAGCGGACGCGCATCGCGCGCGAGATTCACGATACGCTGGCTCAGGGGTTCGTTGCGGTTTCGGTTCATCTGGAACTGGTGGCGCAGCTGATGCGAAATTCGGTGGACGCGGCGCGGGAGCAACTGGAGCGGGCGCAGGCGCTGGTGAGGAGCAGTCTGGATGATGCGCGGACTTCGATTTGGGAACTGCGGTCGCAGGGAGCGGAGCGCGAGGGCGAACGCGAAGATCTGGCGGTGCGCATTTTGAAGATGGCGGAGGAAACGGTTGCGCGAGCGCGAACGCATCATGCCGGCGTGGCAGGGACGCGGGTGCAGATGCACGTTGCGGGCACGAACCATCCGCTGGATGAGGATGCGGAACGCGAGCTGACGCGGATTGCGCGCGAGGCGGTGACGAATGCCGTGCGGCACGGCGATCCGGAGAACATCGTGCTGCGACTGGAGTTTGAGGGGAGTATGTTCGGGATGGAGATTCGCGACGATGGGCGCGGATTTGCCGGGACGCCACCGGATGGGGCCACTGGGCATTTTGGATTGACGGGGATGCGGGAGCGGGCGTCGGCCATTGGCGCGACGCTGACCGTGGAGAGCGGCGCGGGACGGGGAACGACGGTGCGAGTGGCGCTGGCGCTGAGCGACGCTCGGGCTGGGGAGACGGAGAAGAATACGTAACTATGGCAGATACAATTAACATCCTGCTGGTGGACGATCATCACATCGTGCGCCAGGGATTTGCGGCGCTGCTGAAAACGGTGCCGGGGTTTGCGGTGGTGGCCGAAGCGTCGGACGGAGCGCAGGCGGTGGATATGTTCCGGAAGCACAAGCCGGACGTAACGCTGATGGATCTGCGGCTGCCGAAGATGAATGGGGTGGAGGCGATCGCGCGGATTCGCCAGGAATTTCCGGCGGCACGGATCATTGTGCTGACGACCTTCGATGGGGACGAGGATATTTATCGCGCGTTGCAGGCGGGCGCGAAGGGGTATTTGCTGAAGGGGATGGACCTGACGGAGCTGACCGAGGCTGTGAAGGTCGTGCACGCAGGAAAGTCGCGAATCCCGTCGCGGGTGGCGGAGAAGCTGGCGGAGCGCATGGGCGGCGCGACGCTGACGGCTCGCGAGCTGGAGGTTCTGCAGCTGATTGTGGCCGGCAAGAGTAATAAGGATATCGGGGCGGCGCTGTTCATTTCGGAGGCGACGGTGAAGACGCACGTGAACAGTTTGCTGGGGAAGATGGGCGTGGAGGATCGCACGCAGGCGGCGACCACGGCGCTGCAGCGCGGGATTGTGCATCTGGACTGAGAAGCAGGGATTAGGGTTTAGGGGTTAGGGATTAGCGATGATGTGCCTGGGCGAGAACCGGTTTCGCGGTTGGGTGGTTGCGGGCTGTCTGACGTTGGGGCTCGCGCTCTGTGGATGGGCGCAGGAGACGCGGGCTGCGGAGTGGCGGGTGGCGAATGAAGCTGAGTTGCGGTCTGTGATTCCGGCGCGGGCTCCGGTAGTGCGGGAGCGGATCGAGACGGAGATGCGGTCGGCTTCCGGGATCACGAATGGACACGGGAAATACATTGCGGGCGTAGTGCTGATCACGGCGGGTTATTCGGCGGAGGGCAAGTACTCGCACTTTTTTCTCACGCAGGTTTCGTTGAAGCTGGGAACGGACACACGGCTGGCGCCAGGCGAGTACGTGCTGGGGTACGAGCACACCGAGAATAATGTGTTATTGGTGCATTTTTATGAAGCGGCGACAGGAAAGCCGGTGGGCAGCGTTGCGGCGGGGCTGCTGGCAGGGGTAACGCGGGTGGAGGCGTTTCGCATTTGGCCGCCGGCGGAGCGATCCGCGATTCAGATTGGGAGGTTCGGGTTTAGCTATCAGATTGGGAGCTAGCAAAGCATGGCGCAGAGTGTGTCGCAAAAAGAGCAGAAGGTGCTGGAGGCGCTAAACGAGAACTGGCAGGCGGAGATGCGCGGCTTCCACACGTACAACACGCTGGCAGAGCGCGACGACGATGCTGTCCGCAGCAAGACGCTGCGGCACATAGCGGAGGCGGAGGCGCAACACGCGGCGCTGTGGGCGAAGCGGATTCGCGAGCTGGGCGCGGAGCTGCCGAAGTACGACGGCAAGGCGACGGGCGACGCGGACACGCTGGTGAACCGGCTGGGCGGGCCGCAGATGGCGCTGCGGCGGCTGGAGATCGATGAGAGCCGCGACATTGCGCGGTACGGGCAGCAGCTGAAGGAGCTGGGAGACGAGCCGAGCGTCGCGATTCTGAAGCAGGTGATCGCCGACGAGCAGGAGCATTATCGCGAGCTGAGCGAGCTGATCCGGCACCGCTATCCGAAGATGGCGGTGAGCTCGGAGATGGCGCGCAAGGAACTGGACGATCTGCTGACGCGGCGGAATTCTTCGGGGAAGCAGACGGCGGGCTGGATCGGCGACGCGATCTACGGCGTGAATGATGGGCTGGGCGCGATCTTCGGGATCGTGTCGGGCGTATCGGGGGCGACGCTGGGCAACAGCAAGTGGGTGCTGCTGTCGGGGCTGGCGGGGATGATCGCGAGCGCGCTGTCGATGGGTTCGGGCGCGTATCTGGCGGCGAAGAGCGAGCGGGAAATCTATGAGGCGGAACTGACGCGGGAACGTGAGGCGGTCGAAATGAACGGCCCGGAAGCGCAGGAACTTTTGTCGCTGTACTACCAGGTGAAGGGGATTCCGCTGGACGATGCCGATCACGTGGTCGGGCATCTGGCCGAGTCGCCGGAGCAGTTCACGCGGGCGCTGGCGGCGGAGCGGCTGAACATGACCGAGGAGGGGCTGAGCCAGCCGCTGGTGTCGGCGTGGTCGGGCGCGCTGTCGACGGCGGTCGGCGCGTTCATCCCCATCATGCCGTTCTTCTTTATGACGGGATATCCAGCGGTGATCGCGTCGGCCATTGTGTCGCTGATTGCGCATTTCGCAGTGGGCGCGGCGAAGTCCCTGATCACGGTGCGGTCGTGGTGGGCTAGTGGTTTGGAGATGACGCTGGTGGGTGCGGTGGAAGGCGTGGCGACGTACGTGATTGGGATTGGGCTCGGACACCTGGGCGCGTAGAGACGGGCGATATCGGAGCTTCAGTCGGAGCAAGGCTCATTGCACTTTTGGTGGAAACAAGTGCAGCGGCTCGGAGTTCCGAGCTCGACCCAGCCGCTCTCCCCAAAGAACTCTCCCTCACGAACGTGATTCGCGAGGAGAGCTGGAACAAACGCAATGACGCGAAGTTAGAACTATGCCTTTTCCAAAATGGAACGGGGACGTTTCCAGCCGTTACTTTCGGACCGAGCACCCAGCCGAATCGCGTTGACGAGGCAATGGCGAGAGAGTTCGCTACTTGCTGTGGGGTGAACCTGGCCGTATCTGCGGCGGGGTGAGGGCGGGAGAGGATTGGGGGGTGGGGTGTAATGCCCAGGTTCACCACTCAATTCAGAAACATGGTGCGGTAGAGGGTGTCGCGTTGGCGGGGTTGGAAGCCTGCGTCGCGGATGATGCGGCGAAGTTCTTCTTCTGTGGTGCAGTTCGAGGTGCCGGCGGCTTTGACGACGTTTTCTTCGAGCATGACGGAGCCTACGTCGTTGCCGCCGAAGCGGAGGCCGAGCTGGAGGACCTTAAGGCCCTGGGTGACCCAGCTGGACTGGACATTCTCGATGTTGTCGAGATAGAGGCGGGAGATGGCGAGGACTTTGAGGTAGTCGACGGCGGTGGCCTCGTCCCAGCCGCGGCCGCCGAGCGCGGTGTTGTGGGGCTGAAAGCTCCAGGGGATGAAGGCGGTGAATCCGCCGGTTTCTTCCTGGAGGCGGCGGATGACTTCGAAGTGGTTGACGCGCTGGTCGAGGGTTTCGTCGACGCCGAACATCATCGTTGCGGTGGTACGCATGCCGAGCTGATGGGCGGTGCGGTGGACGAGGACCCAGTCCTCTGTTCCGCATTTGAGGCGGGCGATGCGATGGCGCACCGCGTCGTCGAGGATTTCTGCGCCGCCTCCGGGGATGGAGTCGAGGCCGGCGTCGCGCAGGCGGATGATGGTGTCGCGGACGGAGAGGCCGCTGTATTCGGCGATGGCGAGAATTTCTGAAGCGGAGAAGCAGTGCAGCCAGATGGACGGGAAGCGCTGCTTGATGCCGCGGAGCAGGCGCTCGAACCAGTCGATTTTGAGGTCGGGGTGCAGGCCCCCCTGCATAAGGACGCCGGTTCCGCCCATTTCGAGGGTCTCGGCGATTTTCGCGTAGATGGTCTCGAAATCGAGGATGTAGCCTTCGGCGGCCTGCTTGCCTTTGAGGGGGCGATAGAAGGCGCAGAAGGTGCAGTACTCGGTGCAGAAATTCGTATAGTTGATATTGCGGTCGATGATGTAGGTGACGACGCCTTCCGGGTGCAGACGTTTGCGGAGGGCGTCGGCTTCCATGCCCAGGCCGATGAGGTCGTCGGAGTGGAAGTAGTCCAGGGCCTGTTCACGGGTTATCGGCATAGTTTCATTGTCGAGGAAAATCGGGCGGCGCGTCCAGCGGGGCTGCAACGCCAGGGCGTGTGGGCCGCATCTTGAGTTGCAGAACGCAATCTCTCATCTTTTTAGCTTCATTTTCTCAGGAGGATCCTGGTCGATGAGTCTCTTCCCCCGTTTTGGCCGTTTCGTTTTTGTGGTGATGTTGATTTTGATCGCTGCTCCGCTGGGTTTCCGGTGCGCCGCCGAGGAGAAGAAGGCCGATGCCGCGGCGGACACGCTGGTGCTGAGCAACGGCGATACTCTGCACGGCAAGCTGGTCGAGGAGACGGGTGGGACGGTGACGTTCCATTGCGATCCGCTGGGCGACGTGAAAATTGCGTGGGACAAGATCAAGGAGCTGCACGCGGGCGGGAGCTTTGCCGTGTTGAACTCGCAGATGAAGAAGCGTGACAAGAAGGCTGCGGAGGGTTTGCCCGCGGGGGCCATTGATGTGGCGAATGGCGCGGTGTCGGTGCGTCCGGCGAATCAGGGCACGACGCCGGCGCCGATTCCTGTAAAGGACGCGCAGGTGATTGTGAGCAAGGCGGAGCTGGACAAGCAGGTGCTGCATGAGCCCGGTTTCTTTACCGGATGGAATGGAGCGGCGACGGCGGGAGCGACGCTGGTGAGCGCGACGCAGAATCAGTACTCGGTCTCGGGAAGTATCGGGCTGGTGCGAGTGGTTCCGACGGTGGAGTGGCTGGATTCACGGAACCGGACGTCGGCGGACTTCAGCGGATCGTATGGGAAGATCACGGAGCCGGCTTTTACGAGCGGAGGCGTTTTCACACCGGCCAGTGTGACCAAGTCGTCGATCTCGCACTTCGACGCGGAGCGGGATGAGTATTTTTTGCCGCGGTTCTTTGTCCTGGGCCAGACGGCGTTCGATCACAACTTTGGGCAGGATCTGAACCTGCAGCAAATCTATGGCGGTGGCGTGGGCTGGACGGCGCTGAAGACGCCGAAGCAGGAAGCCGATTTGAAGGCCACCATGCAGTACGAGAAGCAGGGCTTCATCTCCGGGGCATCGTCGGGAAACCAGAACCTGATTGGGTCGACGTTCGCGGCAAATTATCTGCTGAAGCTGAAGCTGGTGACGTTGACGCAGGAGCTGCAGTTTGTGCCCGCCTATAACAATGAGCGCGCTTACTCGGCGCAGGAGACGGACACGTTCGCGTTCCCGGCTTACAAGAGCCTCGGTTTCGCAGTGGGTACGATGGACAGCTACCTGAACGATCCGCCGTCGACGGAGCCGCCGACGAGGCGCAATTCGTTCCAGTTCACGATGGGGCTGACGTACGCGTTTGAGTCGAAGTATTGAGGCAGCCTGTAGCCTGTAGCCGGTAACCTGTAGCCGGCAGCCTGTAGCCGGCAGCGCGGCTGGGTGGTTGCGCGGGAGTGCTTCAGCCCTGAACCGAGGGAACCTGGCCGACAGCATGCTCGATGCGGCGCAGCTGCCCGAGATGGTGGCGGATGTGAATCACGTGGAAGCGGCGCCACTGGTCGGCGCGCAGGGGCCCGAGGACGAAGTGTGAGGCGACGCGCTGAATCCCGAAACGGTGCTTGCAGAGGTCGATGAGTGAGTCCATCTGATCGATTTCCTGGCGCAGCAGATCGAGGAGTTGGACGCCGCCGTTGGGTGGCCAGTGGAGCTGACCGGGGCGGGCGAAAACCGGGGCGGGCGCGCCCCGCGGCATCCGGCCAAAGCTGAGCATGAACATCTGTAACAACCATTGAATGGGCGTGCTGTGTTCGGAGGTTGGATGGTCGCGGTCGAGGCGCTTTTTGCAGAACACGGCTGGAGCTGCGGCAGGTAAGCACAAGGTGTTCGGTGAGTTGCTGCGCGGACCAGAGGCGGTCGTCCCTCTCGGGATGAAGCTGGCACCAGTCGACAGACTTACCGGAGAGCTCGGCGCGGTACGAGTCGAAGACCTGTTGCAGGACGGGGTGCATAGCGGGCCGGGTGCGGCTGGAATGGGTTGGGGGAACTATACCACCGGAGTCTTCAGGCAGGCGGCGCGGCACCCATTTCTTTGAGGGCCTTACGGACCTCTTTGGCGTGGGGGCCGCTGGGCAGCGCGCTGAGGTAGAGGCGGTAGTTGCGGAGCGCCTCGTCGGGATGGTGGAGGTGGCGCGCGGTTTCGGCGAGTCCGAAGACGGCCTCGGCGTTGCCGGGGTCGGAGCGATTGGCTTCGAGGAAGCGCTCGTAGGCGCCCTGCCAATTGCCGGACTCCATGTAGAAGTCGCCGATCTCAGCATCCTTGCGGGCGAGTTTCGAATTGAAGGGCAGCGTAGAGGGCGGCAGACTCTGCAGCGTTAGGGGCGGCGTGTCGGGAATGTCGGGCATGTCGAGGCCCTTCACGTGGCTCGAGCTGTAGGTTTCGTCGGCGGGGTTGGAGTTGGGCGATGCGGGTTCGGAGTTCGCAGGCGGCTGCGCCTGGTGGGCGGCCTTTTCCGATTGCTCTTCGGGGAATGGATTGCCGGAGGTGGCAGGTCTGGTTGGGGAGCCGGGCTGGGGTGCGCTTTGGGGCTGCGGGGCGTCAGGGGAGGAGTTTTGCTGCTGGGCCTGATGGGCGGCCGCCTCGGACTGGGCTGCGGGGAAGGGGTTCTCCTGGGCGGTGCTCTTTTTGGGCTGATCTTTCTTTTGCGGGGCGGGCGCGTTGGTCTGCGCGGGAGGATTTTGCTGGGGTGGCGGCGCGGAGTTGTCCTGCGGGCGGGCCGCCAGGGGGAGGGCCAACGCGAAGACGGCGCCGACGATGAGGGAGCGCGGCAACATTCCTTCTTATTTTAGACGGGGGAACGTGGGGAAAGAGGGCCGGGCGTTGGTATTGTGGTGGAGATGAGTCTGATCATTCGCTCTTCGGCAATCCACGCAGCGGGCTGCTACACGATGGCGCCGATCCGCAAACGCACGCGGGTAGTGGAGTACACGGGGCCGCGCATTCCGAAAGACGAGGCCGATGAGAAGTACGAGAACTCGCCGACTACGTATTTGTTTGGTGTGGGGGATGGGAAGACGGTGATCGATGGGCACGGGACTGCGATGTTCATCAATCACTCCTGCGATCCGAACTGCCAGACCGAGGAGATTGACGGACGGGTGTGGATCATGGCGATCCGCAACATCGCGGCGGGCGAAGAGCTGACGTACGACTACTACCTCTACGACGGCGACGAGGATGAGGCGCGGTGCAACTGCGGATCGAAGAACTGCCGGAAGAGCATGTATTCGCCGGAGGAGATTGGGCGGCGGGCGAGGGCGGCGAAGCGGGCGGGGAGGAAGAGCAGACCCAAGACTGCGGCGCCACGCAGTAAGCAGAGGCGGAAGTAGCCAGCCGATTCGGCTAAGTTCCAGGTTTATTTTTTGAAGCGGTTTGCGAGCACGGGTCCGGCATCGCCATCTTCGATAACCGGAACGGTGTTCAGCTCCAGTAAGTCCGCCCACTTTGCGGAATCAGCGTACATCGCCACCGGATCGTTGGTCTCCACCAGCACGAAACCTCCGCTGCAGTCGGTATTGTGCCAGCGTCCGAGCAGCTTTATGCCTTCAGGGGGTGCTGCCTCGCCGGCGAGGAACCGCGCGGCGGCTTCAGGAATGTTTCCAGTGGGAAAGGACCAGGTAGTCATGAATTTCATCTCGAGCTTCCTCCAGTTTGAGTTTCGTTTCGTGGGGGGATTTTTCTCGGGACTTCCCGGGCGCGCCAATCATACAGCACGTCGTTCTGTTGCCGTTTGTTGTCTCCAGACTAAGTGCTTTTCGTCATTTTCACGATGGGGAGGAACTCGCCGTTGGCGAGGGGCAGGTCGATGCGGCCCTGCTCGATGTAGCCGTGGCGGCGATAGAGCGGGATGCCGGTGAGGGTGGCACCCATTTCGAAGCGGGTGAAGCCTTCCGCCTGCGCGGCCTGCTCGCACAGTTCGAGAATGCGAGTGCCGATGCCCCGGCGCGCCCATGCGGGATACACGAAGAAGGCCCGGATTTTCGCGGCGTCGATGCGTGGGTCGAGCAGGGCGTCGTCGCGGTTGGGGCGGTGGTCGGCGCCGTAGGGGGTTTTGCGGCGGGACCAGCCTCCGCAGGCTGCGAGGCGGCCTGTGGTTGGGAGGTTGGCCGGGTTTGCGGAGTTGGCGGGGAGTTCAACGGCGAAGTAGGTTTGGTCGGCGATGAGCTGGGTGTCGAGGCCTAGCCAGGTGCCTATGGCCTGATCGATCTGGGAGGGGGCGTAGTCGTTGGTCTGCAGGCCGCGGATGGAGGCCTCGATGAGCGGGCCGAGGTGGGGGATGTCGGCTGGTGTGGCGAGGCGGTAGTGGAGGGGGCCGAGCATCATGATCGGTTGGGCGATGATACGTTCAGTATATTGACATCATGTGATGAAATTCTGCATCATGGTAGCACTATGCGCACCACGCTTACCCTTGATGACGACGTATTGCAACAGGTGAGGGAGTATGCCGAAAGTCGAAACGTGAGCATGGGCAGGGCGGCGACGGACTTGATTCGGCGGGGCATTACGCGGCCTCTGACACTGAAGTGTGTCGATGGCCTTTATTTGCCCGTTTTGCCGGCTGACTCGCCCACGGTTACGACGAAGCGCGTACTGGAAATGGAAGACGAATGGTAGGGCCCGGATACCTCCTGGATGTCAACGCACTGCTGGCGTTGTTTTGGCCAACCCACGAAGACCATGAAAAGGTCCGCACCTGGTTCCGTGCCAACGCCGCCCGGCATTGGGCCACCTGCCCTATCACGCAGGCAGGATTCGTCCGTCTGGCCTCGAATCCCGCCATTACCCCGGATGCGGTAAGCGTCAGCGAAGCTCTCGAATTGCTCGGTGCCAACCTGCGGCTTCCCGGCCATTTGTTCTGGCCCGACGATCTGGACGTCTCTTCTTCTCTATCTCTCTGCGGCAGCCGCCTTCAGGGATATCGGCAGATCACAGACGCTTATCTGCTGGGACTCGCGCTACACCGCAAAGGCCACTTCGTAACGCTCGACCGCTCGATTTCGTCGCTCATGAGTTCCGCGAATCGGAATTCCACCAGGGTGATCGACCTTTCCACAGCGAATCGCCGACCGAACTAATTCCATCTTCACTGCGGGAGTCTTTATCCGTGGGCCCGGTTATGGCTCTGGAAAATCGGGGTGGGCTTCAGGCGATACAATCAGCATTCGATGGCTTACCAGGTTCTGGCTCGGAAATATCGCCCGCAGAAATTTGCCGATGTGGCGGGGCAGGATCATGTCACGCGGACGCTGGTGAATGCGCTGGAGCAGGGGCGGATTGCGCATGGGTACATTTTTTCCGGCCATCGAGGGATTGGGAAGACGACGATCGCGCGGATTCTGGCGATGGCGCTGAATTGCCGGACGGCAGTGGGCGACGAGAAGCGGCCGACGCAGGAGCCGTGCGGAGTTTGCGATTCGTGCACGGAGATTCGCGCGGGGAATTCGATCGATGTGCTGGAGATCGATGCGGCGACGAATCGCGGCATCGACGAAGTGCGCGAGCTGCGCGAGGCGGCGCGGTATCGGCCGGCACGGGACAAGTACAAAATTTGGATTCTCGATGAGGCGCACCAGATCACCGATGCGGCGTTCAACGCGCTGCTGAAGACGCTGGAGGAGCCGCCGGACCACGTGGTGTTTATGATGGCGACCACGCAGCCGGAGGATATTCCGCAGACGATTCGGTCGCGATGCCAGCACTTCAGCTTTCATGCTGTGAAGTACGACGACATCCTGGCGCAGCTGAAGTCGATTGCGGCGCAGGAGGCAATTGACGCGGAGGACGCGGCGCTGGCGCTGCTGGCCGAGGCCGGCGACGGGTCGATGCGCGATGCGCTGTCAATCATGGACCAGGCGATTGCTTCGGCGCCCGTGGTCGCGGGCAAGCCGCATCTGGAGTCGGAGCAGATTCGCGAGCTGATGGGCTCGGTGCCGAACACGGTGTTTGAGCGGTTGATGGAGCAGATCAGCGCGGGGCAAACGGCGGCGGTGGTCGAAGAACTGAACACGCTGCTGAATGCAGGGAACAGCCCGTCAGCGCTGGCTCGGCAGTTTGTGCGGTATCTGCGGAATGCGCTGATGGCGCGGGTGGGCGGCGAGAATACCGACCTGCTGCAGATTTCGGCCGATGAGCGGGCTCGGGCAGCGCGCTCGGCGATGCTGTTTTCCGAAGAGGACCTGACCCGGTTTCTGCAGGTGATGCTGCGGACCTTCGACGATTTGAATTATCGGCAGGAGCAACGGTTCCATCTGGAGCTGGGGCTGGTGAAGCTGGTACATCTGCAGCGGCTGCTGCCCATCGAAGAGATTTTGAGTGGGTCGCAAGGTACTGCACCGGGCACCGGGCTCCGGGCGCCGGGCTCCGGGCAGGGGTCGGGCGGTTTGGGGTCGGGGCTTGGGGCGCGTGCTGCTGGGCCCGTGACGCAGGTGCCTGTGGCGGGGCAGGTGCGGGCGGCTGCTCCGGCGCGGCCTTCGCCGTTTGAGGCGGATCGGGATCGGAAGACCGTGGGCGAGGGCGGCGCGGGTTCGGAGCCTGCGGCTCGGGGGTTGTCTCCGGCCGAGAGTGTGGCGCGAGCAGCGGTCGAGAGCAAAGCGTCTTATTCATCGATGGCGGCGGAGGCGAAGCCACCGGTTGCGGTGGGAGTGGCGGAGCCGCTGGGTGAGTCAACGGAAGGGGCGCTGGCGCTGGCTGCGGCGGCCGAAGGAGCGCCGGATCTGGATCGGATTCGCGAGGCGGTTTGTGGGGCGCTGGCGAGTGCGGGCCATGAAACGGCGGCGAACCTGATCCACCAGGGCAATTGGGCGGAGCAGGGGAACGCGATCCAGGTGGAGCTGGCGGTTCGGAAGACGATGCTGGCGCTGACCGTGAATGCCGAAGCTGAGGCGATCTGCAGGAAAACGATGAAGGCGATGGGTGCGACGCAGAAGATTGCGTTTGTGCCGGGCGAGAATGGGGCCAATGGTGGTAAAGCGGGGCCGGGCAGCGGCGCGCCGGTGGTGATCGCGGGCAGCGCGCAGTCGGCGGCGATGGAGAATCCGCTGGTGAAGAAGACGAAGGAACTGTTTAATGCGGATATTCGCAGCGTGCTCGATCTGCGGGATAAGAATTAGAGCAGAAGTGTTCGCGGGCCCGGGCAGATCAAAACCAGGCAAATCAAAAAAACAACGGAAAGAAAAACGAATCGATGCTGAATCCTCTAAAACTTCAGGAAATGCTGGGCCAGGCGAAACAAATGCAGGAGCAAATCCAGCAGAAGCTGGCCTCAACGGTGGTGGAGGCGTCGTCGGGAGGCGGCGCGGTCACCGTGAAGATGAACGGTAAGAAAGAGGTCCTGAAGATAAGCATCGATCCGGCCGCGGTGAGCAGCCTGACGGGTCCCAACGCCGATGTGGAGATGCTGGAGGATCTGGTGGCGGCGGCGGTGAATGAGGCCGGACGGCGCGCCGATGAGATCATCAAGTCCAACGTGCAGGGCATGCTGGGCGGGCTGAATTTGCCGCCGGGGCTGCTGTAAATCGGATGGGGCCCCGCGCGTGGGATTTTCTGCTTCTAACGAGTGTATGAAGACAGGGTTATGAAGACGCGCCGGGAGTTCCTGATCAGGTCGAGCATGGCGACGGCGGCGGCGTGGCTGACGCGCGGAGATTTGCTCGCGCTGGCGGGGCAGAACGCCGCGACCGGCGTGGGGCAGGCTCCTGCAGCGGCGAATACGGATCCGGCGGTGCAGCCGAATCCCGATATCGCGCAGCAACTGCGCACGGCGGCGGCGAACGAGAAGATCAAAACCACGAAGCTGACGGACACGATTTTTCTGCTGCAGGGGGTGGGCGGGAACGTGGTTTGCCAGATTGGGCCGGACGGGAAGGTGCTGATCGACTCACAGATTTCGACGGGGACGCCTCACCTGCTCGATGCGCTGGCGAAGCTGGACGAGCACAAGCTGAAGCTGCTGATTAACACGCACTGGCATTTCGATCACACGGACGGCAATGCGGCCATCCATCTGGAGGGCGCGTTCATCGTGGCGCACGACAACACGCGCGCGCGCCTCGAGAAGCCGCAGGTGATGCAGATGTACCAGGCGCACTTCAACGCCGCGCCGGACGCTGGGCTGCCGCAGCAGACTTTCGGGGAGATCGAGACGCTGTGGGTGAACAACGATCAGCTGAATCTGGTGCACACGCCGGAGGCGCACACGGACTCGGATATCTTTATTCATTTTGTGCGCGGGAACGTGATCCATGCCGGGGATTTGTGGTTCAACGGGATGTATCCGCTGATCGATACCGGGAGCGGGGGGACGATCAATGGGATGATTCGCGGGGTGGATCAGGTGCTGCAGGCTGCGGATGAGCGTTCGAAGATTGTCCCCGGGCACGGGCCGCTGGGGGATAAGGGCGCGTTGCAGCGGTATCGCGAGATGCTGGTGACGGTGGCGGATCGGGTGGAGAAGCTGAAGGTGTCGGGGAAGAGTGTACAGGATGCTGTGGCAGCGGCTCCTACGGCGGACCTCGATGCGGTTTGGGCGAAAGGGACGCTGAAGCCGGGGACTTTTGTGGCTCTGGTGTACGAGTCGCTGTAGGGATCGATCCTGCTTACCCGTCGCAGTTCCCCAGAAGGACGTTGGGTTCTTTTGTAGAGAATGGAGCTAAGATCGGGCGAATGAGCGACCCTCCTGAGAACCCTCTTGCTAACCGATTGGGATCGGGCCTCACTGAAGAAATGTTGCGGTCAGCTGTAGAAGAATCGGGGTACCCCCTGCAAACTTTTGTCGGGAATGTACTCCGGGATTCCTACTCAGTCGATGAGGAATGGGCTTACATTGACCGCGATTCAGGTGAAGTACGGACGATGGACATGCACGCCTGGAAATTTCTTTTTGACTGGAACAACCAGCCGAGGGTTCGCCCCACTGTCAATCTGTTAATTGAATGCAAGCAGAGCGACCTCCCCTACGTCTTTTTCAAATCAGATTCTCCTCAATTCGTCTTCGACCATCCGGTTATCTGCGGCTTAGGCCACTCCGGAATTGAGATTGCGACAGATGACTCCGGATCGACTTGGGTTTTGCCGGTAATCAATGCGCTTGGGTTGCACGACCACGATTTTCAGCGAGCCCCCAGATTCTCGAAGACATTTAGCAAGTGCGTCCGAAAGGGAGCTAAGGTCGAGCTCTCTGGCACAGACGCATATAGCCATCTGATTCTTCCGTTGGTCAAGGCTTTGAGTCATTTCCGAACTGATTCGAAACCGCCCGATACCGCGGTCTACTTTGACGCACATACGTGCATCGGTCTGGGCGTCCTAGATGCTCCCATGGTGATTGCCACATCCGACAAGACGGGTACGGCACTCGAATTCTCTCCATGGGTCCGAATAGCCCGACATGACTACGAAGGCGAGGAGGGCAAACCCAACCGGCACCACTATTGGGTAATTGACATTGTTCATAAGGACTTTTTGCGAACATACGTTGACTCGGCTCTTGGGCCATTCGTGAACGATTTCGGAGAGCGGGTTCTCCGGCACACTCAAGAAATCGCGACCGGTCGGGGGTTCGCGTCAGGGATGGAGGCAGATTCCTGGAACGGGCTCGATGAGCGCCTAAAACCAAAAAGGTAGAGCTGTAAGAGGGCTGCCTTTCATTCGTCGTCCCCAGATGCCGATGCACCCGATCCCGGCGCGCCCTTCACGCGCACCACGGTGATCTTCGAGAAGCCTTCTTTGAAGTCGGGTGGGCGGAGGCGTTCGGCCATCTTTTTCATTACGTCGTCGCTGACGGTGCGCTCGCGGCGGCTGTTGCGCTCCATGCAGATTTCTAACGGCACGTCGAAGAAGACCGCCTGGACGTCGTAGCCGAAGCTTTTGGCCATCTTGATCCACTGGCGGCGCTCGTGGGGCGAGAGGTTGGTGGCGTCAACGTAGTTCCAGGGCATCTTGGCGATGAGGCGGGCGCGGAGCAGAGAGCGGAGGGTCGAGAAGACGAGGCCTTGCCAGCGCTGCTCGGCGATGTCGTCGAAGAGCAGACTGCGGAGGAGGTCGCTGGATAAGGGGGTGACGCCGCGTCGTTTGAACCAGGTGGTTTTGCCGGAGCCTGGGAGGCCGATGGTGAGGACGACGAATCCGCGGGCGCCTTTCACCGTGCCGGCGACCGGCTCGGGCGGCGGGGTGGAGAGGGATTCGGGCTGAGTTTCGACGACCAATTTGCCGGCGGGCTCGGCAGCGGCAGCGAGGGCGCCAACGGGCTCGGCCGGAACCACAGGGGTTGTGGCTTTCGGGGCTGCGGGTTTTGGGGCTGNNGTTTTGGGGCTGCGGGTTTTGGAGCTGCGTGTTTTGAGGCTGTGTGTTTCGGGGCTGAGGGTTCAGGTTCGGCGGAGACAGCTACGGACAGACTCGGAGACAGACTCGAAGACAGGTTCGGAGACCCAGGCTCGACATCGTCCTGTGCGGACGCTGTTGCCTGGCCCCCGTGATAGGAAGGCTGGAGGGGAGCTGGCTGATTCTGGGGCAATTCCTGCCCAATTTTTCCGGTGGACTCTGAGGTGTTGGGCCCACGCTTCGAGCGTCGTCTCATGCGATCGCGCAACCACAGGCGCATATCCAGGGTGTAACACAGACGCAGACGTGGGGCAAACACACAGCGGTGGGATGTGCCAGAATCGGCACGTTTTTGTGTGAAAGGAATGTGACGTTGGTACGCAAAAATGCGGGCTGTTTTGGCCGGTAAACGTTTTTCCCTTGACTACGGTGCTAGCATCGGTAATTGGGTGGTTCCGGGCATTTTGGACCGTTAAGAATCAGAGTGATCCGGATCACATCGAGTTATGGCACGCAGGCTGAAAAATTGACGCAAGGAGACGATTTGCTATGGCCGTCAAGGTTGGAATTAACGGGTTTGGGCGCATCGGTCGCAACGTACTGCGGGCATCGCTCGGGAATCCGGAAATCGAGTTTGTCGCTGTCAACGATCTCACCAGTCCCGCAACGCTCGCTCACCTGCTGAAGTACGACTCCATCCTTGGCAATCTGAAGAATGAGATCGTGGCCGGCGACGACTTTATCTCGATCGACGGGAAGAAGATGAAGGTTTTTGCGCAGAAGGATCCGACGCTGCTGGCGTGGGATTCGGTAGGGGCGCAGATCGTGGTCGAATCGACGGGGCACTTTACCGATGGCGCGAAGGCCAAGGCGCATCTGCGCGGGCCGGTGAAGAAGGTGATCATCTCGGCTCCGGCGACCAACGAGGACCTGACCGTGGTGCTGGGCGTGAACGAGAAGAAGTACGATCCGGCGAAGCACAACATTATCTCGAACGCGTCCTGCACGACGAACTGCCTGGCGCCGGTGGTGAAGGTTCTGGTGGAGAAGTTCGGCATCGTGTCGGGCATCATGACGACGATCCACAGCTATACGAACGATCAGGTGATTCTGGACTTCCCGCACAAGGACCTGCGGCGGGCGCGCGCTGCGGCGCTGTCGATGATTCCAACGTCGACGGGCGCGGCGAAGGCGCTGAAGCTGGTCATCCCCGAGGTTGAAGGCAAGCTGGATGGGTTCGCGATTCGCGTGCCCACGCCGAATGTGTCGGTGGTCGACCTGACGTTTCTGGCGGAGAAGCCGATCACGAAGGACACGATCAACGCGGCGTTCAAGGCTGCGGCGGACGGTGAGCTGAAGGGCATCCTTGGTGTCGACTCGAACGAACTGGTATCGAGCGACTTCAAGGGCAATCCGCTCTCGTCGATCGTGGACGCGCCGCTGACGAAGGTGGTGGGCAACTTGGCGAAGGTCATCAGCTGGTACGACAACGAGTGGGGCTACTCGTGCCGGGTGCGCGACCTGATCCTCTTCCTCGAGAAGAAGGGTCTGTAGTTCAACTGCTGCTGCGTGTGGGCTCCCGAGCGGAGCCCGCGCGCTGGAGGGCTCCATGCGGCAGAACATTCCGGGGACATCTCCGTATGAACCGGTGATTGGGTTCTCGCGCGCGGTGCGTGCTGGGCAGACGGTTTACGTATCGGGCACGGGGCCGGTGGGCGCGGATCTGGCCGACGCGACGACGCAAACAAGGCACGTTTTGGAAATCATTCGCGGGACGCTGGCCAAGGCCGGGGCGCGGCTGGACGATGTAGTGCGGACGCGCATTTACCTGACGCACGTCGACGACTGGGAGGCGGTGGGCAAGGCGCACGGCGAGTTTTTTGGGGCGATCCGGCCGGCGGCGACGATGGTGGTGGTGGCCGGGCTGCTGCAGCCGACGTGGCGGGTGGAGATTGAAGCGGATGCGGTAGTGCATTCTGCGCCGCATGAATGAGGGAGGATAGAATGACGAGCGCAGTAGAGACTGAGGGAGTTATGACGAAGCTATCGATTCGCGACCTGGATCTGGCGCACAAGCACGTCTTCATGCGCGTGGATTTCAACGTGCCGCTGACCGAGGACGGGTCGGAGATCACTGACGATACGCGCATTAAGGAGACGCTGCCGACCATTGAGTACGCGCTCAGGCACAAGGCGAAGCTGATCCTGGCGTCGCACCTGGGGCGGCCGAAGGGCAAGGTGAATCCGAAATACAGCCTGCGGCCGGTGGTGGATCGGCTGCGGACGCTGCTGGACGCGCGCCTGGGCGAGAAGACCAATGTGGCCTTCGCGCCGGACTGCGTGGGCGACATTGCGAAGGAGCTGGCGCGGCAGCTGGAGTCAGGTCAGGTGCTGCTGCTCGAGAACCTGCGCTTCCATCCGGAGGAGGAGGCCAACGATCCGGGGTTTTCGAAGCAGCTGGCGTCGCTGTGCGAGGTGTACGTCAACGACGCGTTCGGATCGGCGCACCGCGCGCATGCTTCGACGGAGGGGATCACGCACTTTGTGAAGCAGTCGGCCGCGGGCTTGCTGATGGAGAAGGAACTGACCTACCTGGGCAAGGCGCTGGAGTCGCCGGCGCGGCCGTTTGTGGCGATCCTGGGTGGGTCGAAGATTTCGGGCAAGATCGACGTCATCAATAATCTGCTGGATAAGGTGGACACGCTGGTCATCGTGGGCGGGATGGCGTATACATTCCAGCGCGCCCTGGGCGTGACTACGGCGAAGTCGCTGGTCGAAGAAGACAGAATCGAGATGGCTGGTGAGGCTCTGAAGAAGGCGAAGGCCCTGGGGGTGGAGCTGCTGCTGCCGGTCGACAACGTGCTGGCGGACAGTTTTTCCAACGACGCAAAGACGCAGCCGTGGGACACGAGCAAGAATTTCCCGGCGGACTGGCAGGGGCTGGACATCGGGCCGAAGTCGGTTGCGGCTATTGAGAAGATCGTGGCCGGGGCGCGGACGATTGTGTGGAACGGGCCTGCGGGGGTCTTCGAGTTTCCGCGGTTCGCGGTGGGCACCAATGCTATCGCGAAGGCGGTCGCGGCCAATCAGGACGCTGTCTCGATCGTTGGGGGCGGGGATTCCGTTGCGGCCGTGAAGCAGGCGGGCGTAGCGGATCAGATCAAGCACATCTCGACCGGCGGCGGGGCTAGCCTCGAGTTTCTGGAAGGCAAGAAGCTGCCGGGGGTGGAGGCTCTGACGGACAAGTAGGAGCCTCGAATCGATCAAAAAAGCGCAGGGTTCAGCTCTGCGCTTTTTCATTGCTACTCGTAGGCAAGGGCGTCGATGGGGTCTTTGCGGGCGGCTTTCCAGGCCGGATACAGCGCGCCGAAGATCGACCCGATGAGGGCGATGACGGCTCCGTAGATCCGCCAGTGGGTCGTGAGCAGAAAGGTCATGGTTGGAAAGCGCGCGTCCATAAACAGCTTCAGCCCCTGCGTGGCGAGAATGCCCACAACGACGCCGGCGATGGCCACCAGGATGGCTTCGCGGAGGAACAGGTTCACGACGTAGAGCTGCGATGCGCCGAGCGATTTGAGAATGCCGATCTCGCGGGTGCGCTCCATGACCGCTGTGTACATGGACTGGAAGATGACGAGGAAGCCGACGATGACGGCGATGGCGATGACGACGTTGAGCGCGATGGTGAAGCCGGGCAGGTGTTCCGGGGTCATCATGGACATCCACTCGGCCAGGGTCTGGACCTGATAGGTACTCATGCCGGGCGTGTGCTGGATTTCGTCGATCACAGTCTGCTGATTTTTGGGGTTGTCGGTGCGGATGTAGAAGATGGAGGCGTTGTCGGGGGTGCCGTTCAGCACGCCGAGGGTGTGGATGGGCAGAAAAATACGGCTTCCTTTGCCGTGTTCGACGATGCCGGAGATGCGGAAGTCGTGGCCGAGGATCTGGAGGGTTTGACCAACCTGGGCGTGATGGCTGCGGGCGTACAGGTCGTCGACGAGGGCGTCGTCAGGGCCGGTGGGCAGCCCGCCGGACAAGAAGATGAAGGGGCGGAGGGCATTATAGCTGGGGTAGTCGATGCCGAAGATGGTCTGGACCGAACCGGTCGTGTTAAGCTTGGCGATGACCGGCGAAGCGGCCGCGACGTGGGGCAGCCTCGCCAGAACCTGGGGCGCGATCTTCGCCGGGACGGCGGCGTCGCTGAGGCCGCTGAAATTGCTGGCATTGGGCGGGCGCACCATGATGTCGGCGCCGATGCCGCTGGTCTGGTTGGCGGCTCCCTGGACCTGACCCACCATGACGGCCACGATAGACAGGATCATGATGACCTCGATGGCGACGGCGAGGACACTGATGGCGGAGCGCACGGGGCGATAAAGAATGTTGCCGATGACCAGTTTGTTCATCTAACCAGTTGGATGGCGAGAAGGCCTTTTCCGGTGGAAGCAACAGGGTAACAAAGGCCGCCGGAGGGTGGGCTGAGTTGATGCAGAGGGTAATGCCCCCGGCGGTATAGCCCATTTTGAGTCTGCCCATCCCCCATTGTGGGGATTTGCAGGAAAAGTTACGTTGGTACCATCATTTCCGAGACACAAAAAAGTAACCTGTGTGTCGAATTTTCTTTGACGTATGCCGGTACTCGGCCTTATCTTGTAGTGGCAAATCCCCCAGGAAGGATGCCGAAAGTGGGGAACTTTGGCGAGGAATTGCGGCGGGAACGCGAGTCCAGGGGTGTCGCGCTGGAGACCATCAGCGAGAAGACCAAGGTAATCACTCGTTACCTCACCGCTCTGGAAAACGAGAAGTTCGAAGCGCTGCCTGGTGGCATTCTAAGCAAGGGCATCGTGCGGGGGTACGCACGGACGGTGGGGCTGGATGAGACCGTCTGGGTGGAGCGCTTTGTTACCGCCAGCCGCGAGCAGGGACAGGCCGACGGCGGCGACTGGTCGGCGTTTGTTCAGAACGTCGGCAAGACGCGAGACCGGTCGTTGGGGCGCCGGAACAAGGGGCTGCGGAAAGCCGGAATCGGACTGCTGTTCCTGGTGCTGGCAGGAGGCGGTTGGGCGGTTTGGCACTACATGGGCGGGCGGGTTCTGGCCGTTGAAGCACAACAGCACGCCGTGAGTTCGGCGGCGACAGCAGCCCCGAGCGGTACCGCAAGTCAGTAAAAGTACTTCTGTGACCTGTTGCAGGCAGCGTTCTCTTCTTAGCCTGCAAGTATGACCCCTCGAAAAACTGGTTGGCTTATGGCGGCAGCATTCGCTTGCCCCCTGGTGGCGTGGTGTGCGCCGAAGCCGCACGTGGTCGCGCTGGGCGTGGCGAAGCGCGAGCCTTATTCCGTTGCGAGCGATCCCGCGGCCATGAAGGACGAGACCGAGCTGAAGGTGCGCCCGCTGATCGTCGACGGAAAGGCGAAAGAGTGGACCACCGGGGAGGCGCACGACGTGACCGATCGCAGCTTCGCGGTGCGGCGGGCGGTGCGCCTGAACGACGCTCTGCCCACGGATAAGACGGAGCGCTGGGTGTGGCAGCGAGGGCCGTGGCTGCTGGTGGATCGGACCACCGGCAAGGTGACCGCGCTGCGGTTGCCGGACTTCAATCCTTCGGTGTCCGAGGCGGTGTGGTTCCGGGACTACGCGGCATATTGCGGGGTCAACACGACCGGCAAGCAGCTGTTTGCGGTGGTGGCGCAGGTGGAGGCGCGGCGGCCGCTGCTGGCCAGAAAGCTGGGGGCGTGGGACGCGGCCGATCATCCGACGCCGGCGTGCGCGTCGGCGGTGTGGCAGCGCGATCCGCTGAAGGTGAGCTTCCAGGCCACGGGAGCCGAGGTGGTCAGCTTCGATCTGATCGGCACGTCGGCCGTGCTGGTGGAAGACGACGACAGCGACCCGTAGTGAGGCGTGCGTCGTCTGCACGCAATCAGAGCGCCGGGCTGGATTGGGATGCCTTGCTCAGGATGACAGAGTTGTGTTTTTCGGGAATTCAGGCGAACCGGGCGGCTGGTGGGACTCGTTATCCTGGCGAAGTTCGTCTAAACGCTCGTCCCCACAGTTTCGGGATGGAGTGCCAGGCTTCAGGGTGACTTGCTCGCACCAAGGGTGATGGGTGAGGAGAAGAGAACACCGCTATACCGTGGTCCTCGAGATAAGGTCGCGCTTTTGATGCGGTATTGCCGACGAGAACTATGGCCTGCAATCGGGGCAACAATTCGATGAGTTCACGTAGAGAGAAAATTCCGTCCCGAATTTCTTGTCCCGTGATTTTTCGCGTACCGTTCCACCAGGGAATCACATTCCAAGTCAAGGTTTCTTTTCTTGGAATTCCTGCCTGCTGCATGAAACGAAAAGTGGCCTCGGCTGAGGGGTCGTCATTATTTCGGCTTATAAAGCCGGACCCCGCTCCCCGCCGCGTCATCGGTCCCGGCTTTTCAAACAGGAACAGCATGCTTGCATTGACCCCACCGTCCAGCGGGTCAAACTCTGGGACCTCCCCCCGGTGCCGGCTTCGCAGCCGCGCAGCAAATTTGGTCAATAGCGCGACATGCCGGAGCCTGAGCATTTTTCGACGGCGTGCTCGCGCCGCGGGGTTTCGTAGAGTTCGCGCCTCGTCGTCGCCATGCACATTACTCACGGTTCGACTTGCAAATTGGGTCATCGAGTTCCCGCGCAGATTTGGATTCTTCGTTGCTCTCAACTGAGGATCCCCAGCGGCCGGGCTGTTTTCTCGAGGATTTCGAGAGCCTGGTCGAGCTGCTCGCGGGTGTGCTCGCTGGTCATGATCGTACGGATGCGCGCCTTGCCTTCGGGAACCGTGGGGAAGGCGATGCCGGTGCCGAGGACACCTGCTTCAAAAAGGGCGCGCGAGAAGTCCATGGTCTGGCGGCCGTCGCCGATGATGATCGGCGTGATGGGGGTTTCGCTCGCAGGAGTGTTGACGCCGCCGATGTTGAAGCCGAGGCGGCCGAGTTCGGATTTGAAGTAGCGGGTGTTTGCCCAGAGGCGATCGATGCGGTCTGGTTCCTGCTCCAGCAGATCGAAAGCTGCGATGCAGGTGGCCGTGACCGACGGCGGGTGCGAGGTGGAGAAGAGGATCGGGCGCGCGCGATGGTAGAGGAAGTCGATGAGGTCGCGCGAACCGCAGACGTACCCGCCGATGGCTCCGATGGCTTTCGACAGCGTGCCGACCTGAATATCGACGCGGCCATGGCAGTGGAAGTGGTCGATGGAGCCGCGGCCGTTGCGGCCGAGCACACCTGAGGCGTGGGCGTCGTCGACCATCATGATGGCGCTGTATTTCTCGGCCAGATCGGCGAGCTTGTCGACGGGGCCGATGTCGCCATCCATGGAAAAGACGCCGTCGGTAATGAGAAGCTTGCGGCCGGGCTCGTTCTCGATTTCCTGGAGCAGCTGCTCGGCATGGGCGACATCTTTGTGGCGGAAGACTTTGATCTTCGCGCGGGAGAGGCGGGCGCCGTCGATGATGGAGGCGTGGTTGAGTTCGTCGGAGACAATGAAGTCTTCTTTGCCGAGGAGGGCGGAGACGGTGCCGGCGTTGGCAGTGAATCCGCTCTGAAAGACAACGCAGGCCTCGACGTTCTTGAAGCGGGCGATCTTTTCTTCCAGCTCCATGTGGATCTTCATGGTGCCGGCGATGGTGCGGACGGCGCCGGAGCCGACACCGTAGTCTTTGATGGCCTGAATGGCGGCTTCGCGCAGCTTCGGGTGATTGCAGAGGCCAAGGTAGTTGTTGGAAGCCAGGTTGATGACGCGGCGGCCGTCGTAGGTGCAGACCGGGGCCTGGACGTCGTCGAGCACGCGCAGGCGGAAATGCGTGCCCTTCGCCTTGAGTTCGTCGATCTGGGCGGTGAGGTACTGGAGCTGCGGGCGCTCGGAGAGCGAAGTGACCATGAGGACCTCGAAGATTGCAGGTGCGCAACTAAAGATCGTAAACCCAGATCGCGGCGGAGCGTGGGAATGCTAACGTGCCGCAGGGATAGCGGGTCAGATACAATGAGTCTTCCACCGCAGGAGCAGCGATTGATTCCGGCAGGATCGGTATGCCGGGCGTCGAACGATGGTTCCGCGCGGACGCTTTACTTCAAGAGAGTTCTTCACGAATGATTTCGCAGTTCCGGAAACACATCACTCTTCAACTGACCGTCATCGGGCTCTGGGCCGGCTTTTTTGCTGCCGGCGGAGTGGCGCAGGCGCAGGTTGCGACACGCATTCAGGTCTCTTCCCACAACGACGACGGCGTTCTGTCGCTGACCGTGAAGGTGGCCGACGTTGGCGGCGCACCGGTTTCCGAAGGATCGGTGAGCTTTGAGACAACGAAGGGCTCGCTGGGTTCGGTCTTCGTGAAGGACGGCGCGGCGACGCTCGATGTTCACTATCCGCCGCAGTGGGCCACGACGGTCACGGCGGTGTATCACGGCGACGCGGCCTTTGCCGGATCGGCAGCGAGCACCACCATAACCGCGGATGCAACGAGCGGCGTTCCCGGCTTCACGGTTACGGCGAGCCCGTCCTCGTTGTCGCTGACGCCGGGTCAGTTCGGCAACGTGAATCTGACGGTGACGTCGCAGAACGGATTTTCCGAGGGAGTAAACCTTTCGTGCTCGGGTGTACCCGGCGCTTCGAAATGCAACTTCAACCCGGATGTGGTCACGCCGCCGGCGAACGGATCGATCATCAGCCCGATGCAGATCACGACGACGGCACCTTCCGGTATCAGCTCCGATGAGACTGCTCGGCTGGGCAGTTCGGGCGGGATGTATGCGGTGCTGATTCCGGGCGTGCTGGTGCTGGCGGGAGCGGGAGCAATCCGGCGCAAGAATTACCGGGCGCTGCGCGTTCTGGGGCTGGTGTTGTTGCTGGGTGCGGGTGTGGTGGGATTGAGCGGGTGCAATCCGCGGTACAGATACCTGCACTATCAGCCATCGCCGAACCCCGGCACCGCGCCGGGGACGTACACGATCGTGATCGCGGCCTACTCCACGAATGGCACGGCGATCACCTATGCAACGTCGTCCGATCCGAGTTGCTCGGGGGCCGTCTGCCTGGCGCTGACGGTGCAGTAAAGAGCGCGGATAGCGCAGCATTCGGCAAAAATCGAAGGGTTAGCCTCCGCAAACGCACTCTTCCTGCCCGCAATACGAGCAGCAGTACTGGCCGTATGGGCGGACGCGCTTCGCGCGTTCCGACTCGTCGCGCAGGCCTGCCGGTTCCGCGAAGGACCCGCCCGCAATCGAGGGGATCACGAGCACCTCATCCCCATCCTGAAACGCATACTTCTCGTTCCCCAGGAAACGTATGTCTTCCTCGTTTACATAAAAGTTGATGAACCTCCGCACCTGCCCACTCTCATCGCGCAGATGCGTCTTCAGCGCCGGAAAGGTCGTTTCGATCTCCGTGATCAGCGCCGGCAAATTTCCCGCGCTCGACTGAATCTCCCGCGCTCCGTTGGTGTGCTTCTGAAACGCATTCGGCAGCAAAACCCTAACCGACATAAGCCCCTCCCAACTCCAGTTCGTTTTCCTCACTCTGCTCCGCGAGATAGTTTTCAAAATCGCCCAGCCGCGGACGAATCGCCGCATGCTGTTCGTACGCGCCGTCGAGCACATCCGTCGTCTTCAACCCGTTGCCCGTAATGCAGCTCACCGTCAGCTCGTCCGGATGGATCCGACCGTGCGCATACAACCGCGCCGTCACCGCAGTCGTCACGCCGCCCGCCGTCTCCGTGAAAATGCCTTCGGTCTCGGCCAGCTCCTGGATCGCCGACACAATCTCCACGTCCGACACATCCTCGGCCCATCCGCCGCTCTCGCGAATCGCACGCGTCGCATACACGCCGTCGGCGGGATTCCCAATCGCCAGGGACCGCGCAATGGTCGCCGGCCGCTGTGGTTCGATGTGATCCGCGCCCGTCTTCACCGCGGTGGCAATCGGCGAGCAGCCCGTGGCCTGCGCTCCAAAGAACCGCACCGGCTTGTCCTCGACGAGTCCCAGCGCGATCAGTTCCCTGAACGCCTTGCGAATTTTCACGATCAGCGACCCGCCCGCCATCGGCACGACGACGTTGTCCGGCAACCGCCAGCCCAGCTGCTCCGCAATCTCGAACCCGACCGTTTTCGACCCTTCTGCGTAATACGGCCGCAGGTTCACATTCACGAATCCCCAGTTGTAGCGGTCCGCAATCTGCGAGCACAGCCGGTTCACGTGGTCGTAGTTACCGTCGATCCGCACCAGGGTCGCGCCGTACACCTGCGTGTTCAGAATCTTCGCCGCTTCCAGGTCCGCCGGGACCAGGATGTAGGTCTTCAGCCCCAGCCGCGCCGCCTGCGCTGCCACCGCATTCGCGAGGTTTCCGGTCGACGAGCAGCCGACCGTGTCGAAGCCGAAGGTCCGTGCATTCGCCAGCGCCACCGCCGCCACGCGATCCTTAAAGCTCAACGTGGGCATGCACACCGCGTCGTTTTTGATCCAGAGATTCCGCGCGCCGATGTGTGCGGCGAGTCGCGGCGCCCGCAGCAGCGGAGTCCATCCCGCCGGCGTCGTCGGCACATAATCATCGGGAACCGGCAGCAGCGCCTGGTAGCGCCACATGCTCGACGGACCTTCAGCGATCGACGCGCGCGTTACTCTGCGGTGCGCCTCGTCCAGATCCACCACAACTTCCAGCGGAGAAAAACACTCGTCACAAATCGACAGAGGAGCGTTCTCATAACGCTTCCCGCACTCACGACAACGCAATTCGTACGCAGCAGCCATCAGCCCTCCAGACCCCGGCGAGCAAGCTCGCGCGGGGGCCCCCTCTCGCAATCGAGAGCGGCGTCGAGATACAGCTACGGGCACGCGTGACGTCTTACTCGCTACTTCTGGCACTACTGAGGATTGCGCGAGATGCGATACAGCCTGCACCCCGAATCTCATGTTCCCCGCCTCACGGCGAGCGAGAGTTGACACCGATGTCCTGAATTGCTCAGGCCGGTTGTCGTGGCGTCACAGGGCCCGTCCCTCAGCCACTCTGCATGAAATCCAGGCTCGCTCTTTAGGAGCAAACTTGAATATTCATTAGATACCACACCCGGTCCGACCGCGCAACCTCCGCTTTGACGCGACTCCAGCGACAGGCCGCCCCGCGCAACTTCATCGGCAACCCCGCCATCTGATCCCGGCACAACTGGAAATCCGTGTTTTCGACTGAGTTCGCTCTTTCGTTAACGGCTCTGCTCGACGGCGTGGCACCTTCATAGGCGTCCTGGCTCGCTCAGCGGGCTGACTCCGCCGCAACGTTGCTCCTCGCACTGAATCCAATACACTGCTTGCCGAGGATTCCTCATGAACGCCGCCGTCGTCGAGTCCTGCGAAAAACCGCCGCGCTATGCTGCCTTCGCCGAACCCGTCCCCATCGGCGATGAAGTGCTGGTCACCGTCACCGCCGCGGGCCTCCATCCATCGTCAGAGCGCTGGCCAAAGGCAGCCACTACGGCAGCACGGGCCAGTTCCCTTTCGCCGCCGGTCGCGATTCCAAAGCCCTCGACGAAGCCAGGGCCCTCGGCGCCGACGCCCCCTGGGCCTGGGCCGACGCCGCCTTCATGGTGCTTCTGCTCCTCGCATGGAGAGCCAGCGCACAATCATCGCTGAGCTAAATCGCGGCCGCGCACCGGTCCCGTTCCGCTCTCCTCTAGCTCTTCGCTCGTGCAGCGGACACCCGCATCGGGGCAATCTCAAAGCGGTTCAGCCCCGCCAGTACCGAGGGGTCGTTCTCCCCGAACCCTCGCGCCTGCGCTTCATTCTCCACTTCCAAGATGCCGATCCCGAATGCTCCTTCCTGCGCCAGCACCGGACCGTACAGCAGCACCCTCCCCGCTCTGAAATGCTCGCCGCAATAGTCGGAATGCTGCTTCATGATGGCCCGCTCTTCCGCATTCGCATCCTGCGCAAAGCTTGGCCGTGGCGGAATCAGCTTGAAAAAGAAGTACTGTTTCTCCATTTGCGAAATCATCTTACCCGCACCTGCTCCTTGTTTCCTTCGCCTTTACGCTGTTCGCTGGCGAACACCGCCGCCCGCTCACGGACATTCTCAATCCCCTCGCCTTCGCAAGCAAACGCTGTATGCTCACAAAACAAAGCTCTTCTGCAGCGCCAGTTCCTGGCACCTCAAGTGCTCGATACTCCACTGACGTCACCCCAGAGGCCGCATGCTAAGTTTTCTGCAGGACCTGCGCTTCAGCGCCCGCACCCTCCGCAAATCGCCCGGTTTCGCGCTCACCGCCATTCTCACCCTCGCTCTCGGCATCGGCGCGGTCACTTCGATCTTCTCGGTCGTCGACTCGGTTCTGCTGAAGCCCTTCTCGTTCGCCAGCCCTGACCGCCTCGTCATGCTGCACGAGTACCTGCCCGACCTCGCATCGAGCCCGCTGCCGGATAATCCCAACCACTTCCTCAACTGGCAGAGCAATGCAAAGACCTTCTCCGGGCTCTCCATCATCAACAACAGCAACTCCAGCATCTCGGTCGGCACCGATCACCCGGAGCTGGTTGCCGGCCTCGGCGTCGAGCCCAATTTCTTCGACGTGCTCGGCGTCCATCCCTTCCTCGGCCGCGGCTTTCGCCCCGCTGAAGCCACCAAAGGCAACAACAAGGTCGTCGTCCTCTCCTGGAATGCATGGCAGCGCTACTTCCACGGCGATCCCAGCGCCATCGGTCAAACTCTCCGCGACGGCGGCGATCCTGAAACCGTCATCGGCGTCCTCCCCCAGGGATTCTCCTTCCCGCGCGTCAGCGAGATGTTTACCAGCGTCTCGGAGAATGCGGCTCCGGCCTATGAGCTCTTCCATCCGCTCGTCCTCTCCATCGACCAGCGCGACGATGAGGGCGATTACAACTTCATGGCCCTCGGCCGTCTGCGTGTCGGCGTTACTCCGCAACAGGCTCAAACCGAGCTGGCCACCCTGCAGTCTGCCTTCAACAAGGCGCATCACCTCTCCACCAATCCCACGGCCCTTGTTTTTCCCCTCATTCAGGAGGTGTCAGGCCGCATCAGCACGGCGCTCTGGCTCCTGCTGGCCGCTGTGGGAGCGATTCTCCTGATTGGCTGCGTCAACCTCGCCAACCTGCAACTGGCCCGTGCTGTTTCCCGCGAACGTGAGCTGGCCGTCCGCGCCGCTCTTGGCGCAGCGCGCGATCGCCTCGTCGGCGCAGCCCTTGCCGACTCCATCGTCCTCGCCCTCGTCGGAGGCGCTCTCGGCATCCTCCTCGCTTTCGCCGGAGTGCAGCTCTTCATCGCCGCGGCGCCCCAGAACCTGCCGCGCGTTCACGATATTCACGTCTCCTGGCCGGTACTGGCCGCCGCCGCCGGCCTCTCCATCCTCACCGCGCTCTTTTTCGGGCTGCTCCCCGCGCTGCGCTCCATGCGGGTCGATCCGCAATCTGCGCTGCAATCCGGGACCAATCGCGTTTCCAGCGGCCGCGAGAGCCAACACACCCGCCAGCTCCTGGTCGCCACCGAAGTCGCCTGCACGGTCGCGCTCCTCATTGTCACCAGTTTGCTCGTGCGCAGCTTCTCGACACTTCTCAATCAGAACCGCAACTTCGATTCCAGCCGTGTCACCATCGCCCGCGTTTTCATGTACGCGCCGCAATACGGCGACACCGTCCCACATTCCGAAGTTGTCCGCGCCGCCTTCATCGAGCACACACTCACGGCCCTTGCCCAGATTCCCGGCGCTCACTCCACCGCTTCCGTCTCCGAGCTACCTTTGGCCGGCGATATCTGGATCGACAATGTCCTCCGTCCCGATCACCCCGTGCCGGCCGGCCACGAACCCGACGCCAATATCCGCTGGATCAGCCCCGGTTACGCCTCGACCCTCCGCATTCCGCTCGTTGCCGGTCGCGACCTTACCCTGGATGATAAGAACCACCCCACTAACGTCCTCATCTCTCAGGACGCGGCTCGCACCATCTTCCCCGACACCAACCCCATCGGCCACGTCTTCACCACCAACGACCCATCCGTGAAGTTCACCGTGGTCGGCATTCTGGCCGACGCCCGTGTCAACCAACTCGATCACACCGCTCCGATGATCTACATTCCCTACTGGCAAAATACCTGGTGGCGCGTGACTTTCCTCGTCCGCAGCTCCCAGGCCACGGCCGGCCTTGCGCCCGCCATCCGCCGCGCCATCTGGAGCGTCGATCCCCAGGTCGCCATCCCGGTGCTCAAGTCCCTCGACCAGCAGGTTTCCGACTCCGTCTCCACTGAGCGCTTCCAGACCTTCCTGCTCTCGAGCTTCGGCGCGGCCGCTCTGCTCCTTGCTCTGCTTGGAATCTACGGCGTCCTCGCCTATTCCGTCTCGCTGCGTCAGCAGGAATTCGGCATCCGCATCGCGCTCGGCTGCGATAAGTCCACGCTCATGCGCCTCGTCGCCCGCCAGGCCGCGCTGCCGGTTGCCGGAGGCATTCTCGCCGGACTCGCCCTCGCCTTCGCCGCCACTCGCTACGTCCACAGCCTGCTGTACCAAACCAGCGCGGCCGATCCCACTGCCATCATCGCCAGCATCGCGCTGCTCGTCGTCGCGGCGCTTCTTGCTGCTCTCATCCCCGCGCGACGCGCATCACAGGTCGACCCCATGGCCGTCCTCCGCAACGAATGATCCATGGCCGTGGGCAGCTCTGACGGCAGAACGCTCGGCCCTCTACGGCTGCGCACTGAAATCCACGCGCAGCCGCCTGCCCTGGCCGCTGCTCTCGCGCGCCAACTCGATCAGCCGCGTCGTTCGCCACACCTGCTCGGGCTTCACTTCCAGCTCCGCCTTGCCGAGCAGCGCATCGCGCACGTTTTCGTAGAATCCGCGATAGTCTCCGCGCTCCGTCCTCACCCGCCGCGTCGCGGGGCTGGTCAAGCCTTCGCAGATCTTCAGCTCGCCCCAGGCGCTTTCCGGTTCCTCGCCGAAGCCGGGCGCATCGAAGGCCATTCCTGCCTTCAGCTGATCCTCCTGCGGATCGATCCCCCACTTCACGAAACTTCCCTTCGCCCCATGGATCAGATAACGCGGGCCCGGAGTGCAGGCCGTCAGCGTGGCGCGCAGCACGACTGTCTTCGGCGGTTGCGGGTACTCAAGGAAAATGTCCCACGCATCGTCGATCACGGCATTTTCGCGTTCCACTCGAATGCTGGCGAAGATGCCCTCGGGCGCACCAAACAGGATGAGAGCCTGATCGATCACGTGCGGCCCCAGGTCGAACAGAATCCCGCCACCCGGACCGCCATTCTCGCGCCACACCCCAAGCCTGGGCTGCGCGCGGAAACGGTCGTAGTGCGATTCAAAGCTCACCAGCCGCCCCAGTTCACCGCCCGCAATCACCTGCCGCACCGTTTTGAAATCGCCGTCCCAGCGGCGGCTTTGATAGGCGGTGAGCAGGAGCTTCCTCTCGCGCGCCACTTTGATCAGCTCCGCCGCCTCTTCGGACTTCAGTGTGAACGGCTTGTCGATGACCACGTTTCGCTGCTCGCGCAGGCATTGCTGGGCGAGCTCGAAATGCGAGTAGCTGGGCGTCGCGATCACCACCAACTGGATGCTTGTGTCGCCCAGCATCTCTTCTACCGAGCGCGCGACGTGGGCGTGGGGATACTCATTTTTTGCGTCGTCGCCGCTGCGCTGGACCACGCAGGCCAGATCCAAACCCGATGTTGCCTGAATGACCGCGGTGTGAAAGATTTTTCCCGCCAACCCAAACCCAACCACGCCCACGCGAATCGGTTCGCTCATAGTCCACCATCTTCCTTTGTCATCCTGAGGTCGCGCAAGCGGCGCAGGGCTTCGCGTTTGCTTTGATCGGCCAACATCGCCTCTCCCTGATATGCTCCCCCTCAGAGCCTCGCCATGCTGCTCGAACTCCGAGCCGAAAACTACGCGGTCATCGATCACGCTATCGCCGGTTTTGGTCCCGGCCTCAATCTGCTTACCGGCGAAACCGGGGCGGGCAAATCCATTCTTGTCGACGCGCTGGCGCTGCTGATGGGCCAGAAAGCTTCGACGGGGCTGATTCGGCACGGGGCCGATCGCGCCGTTCTTTCCTGTGTTTTCGAATCGACTCCGGGCGCGGAACTGATCCTCGAAGCCAACGGGATCGACATGGACGCCGATGAAGTCATTCTGCGGCGCGAGATTCTCGCCGACGGCAAAGGCCGCGTTTACGTGAACAACCAGCCCGCGACTGTCGCGGTTCTGCGGGCGCTTGGGCCGGAGCTGGCTCTGGTTCACGCGCAATCGGAAACCGTTTCCGGCTTCGATCCTGCGCAGCAGCGTTCGCTGCTGGATCGGTTCGGCGGCGTTTCGCTCGACGCGGCCGCTGAGGCTTTTTCGCGGTGGCGCGAAATTCAGGACAAGCTCGCCGAACAGGAAAAAGACGAGCAGGATCGGCTGAAACTCGTCGACCTTTGGAGCTTTCAGGCCCGCGAAATTCAGTCGGCCGAGCCGAAAGTGGGCGAAGACGAGGCCCTTGAAACCGAAAAGCGCGTTCTGCTGAACTCTGAGAAGCTGCACACCGCAGCGACTGCGGTCAACAATGTCCTTTACGAAGACGACCATTCCGCTGAAGCGGCGCTGCAGACCGCGCAAAAGAACCTTGAAGAGCTCGCGCGCTACGACTCTCAATTCACTGAAGCCGTTTCGCAGATCGCTTCGGCGCGGGCGGTCGTTGAAGATGTTGCCGCAACCGTTCGCGATTACGCGGAGCGGATCGATGCTTCGCCGGAGCGGCTGGCTGAGATCGAGAATCGGCTGATCGTTCTCGATCGCTTGAAGCGTAAATACGGATCGACCCTTGTCGACGTGATCGCTTCGGGCGAAGAGGCTGCTCGCAAGCTGGCGGAAATTGAGAATCGCGACGAGATTCTGAAGTCGCTTCGCGGGGATCTGGTGAAAGCGGCTGAGGCGTTCAAAACCGCGGCTCGGGCTTTGACGCAGGAGCGCGCGGCGGCGGCGAAAAAGCTGGAGAAGCTGGCGGAGGCACAGATCAACGATCTGGCCATGAAGGCTCGGTTTTCGATCGTGGTGACGCCGAGCCCCGACTCGCCTGACCCCGACCAGGCTTCCTGGACCGCGCACGGCTGGGATTCGGTCGAATGCCGGATCGCGACCAACCCCGGCGAGCCGCTGCAGCCTTTGGACCAGATCGCTTCGGGCGGGGAAATGTCGCGGGTTCTGCTGGCGCTGAAGGTCAGCGTGGAAGAAGGCGCGAACCGCGGGCGCAGCCGCAAGACGCAGATTCCGCGGACGCTGGTTTTCGACGAGATCGACGTCGGAATCGGAGGCCGGGCTGCGGAAGCTGTTGGGCAGAAACTCAAAGCGCTTTCGCGCACGCAGCAGGTTCTCTGCATCACCCACCTTCCGCAGATCGCGGCCTTTGCCGACCAGCATTTTCTGATCGAGAAGCAGGAGAAGCAGAAGCGGACGCAGACCTCGATTCGTTTGCTGACGGCACAGGAGCGGGCCGAGGAGATCGCACGGATGATTTCAGGCGCGACGGTCACCGAGACCTCGCTGCGGCACGCTGAGCAGATGCTGAAGTCGAGCGCGGGTTAGCCGGGAAGCAGGAAGCCGGAAGCTGGAAGCTGGCTGACAAACTGCTGCGCCCCCTGGGGGATGGTTTCCGGCAGGCTTTTGTTTTGTGCGTTTCTGTAGTAACAGATTTTGTCGAGTACCCCTCTGACAGGCCGCAGGGCACGGGCCACAGGCCGCGGAGCAGCGTTCCGGGCATCGGTCAGGGATGGCCTGGTCCGCTGCTGCGTTGAGGTCGAGGCCCGGGTTGGTCGGGGCGGATTCGGTGGAGTTCTGCGCTTTCTCTGCTTCTTTCTTCTTTGCTCGGCAGACGTGACAGGGGAAGGTTGAGTCGGGGCCACCGCACCAGCAGCCGCCCGGCTTGGCGTTCGGCGAACGGACGACAGTGAAGACCGCGGAGCTCAGGCCACTTTCCTCGGGGAAAGGTTCAGCGTTCAGGTGATTCACCTCGGGGGCTTCCGCGGGGTCGCCAGGAGCTTCATGCTCACTCAAGCCAACTGAGGGCTTGCATGGGACACCCCCTTCAGCGTTCGGGGCTTTCCCACTCAAGGCAACACCGGGCTTGCATGGGGCACTCTGGGCGGCGGGGAAGAGGCCGTAGTCTTCGTCGTCGGAAACCGGGTGGGGATCGGGGCGACCAGCGGCGGTTTCGGCGGCTTCAACGGCTGCGCGATTCTTTTTAAGCTCGGCGATGCGGGCCTCGTAGCGATCGCAGAGGGCGGTGGCATTCTCCTTCTGTTCTTCCATTTCTTCTTCGGTGAGCCAGCCGTGGGCGGGGAAGTCGGCGGCGCAGGTGGGTTTGGGCTTGCCGAGGCGCTCGCACTCGCTTTCATACATGTGTTTGGAGAAGGACCACTGGGGCTGGAAGAGGTTGTTGGGGCCGCGATATTCCTGGTCGGGGGCGAGGAGGTGGCCGTCGACGGATTCCCAGCTGGAGATGGGCTCGGGGGCGGGCTGGCCGGTTTCGGCGCGGAGCCGCTGCTGCATGAGCTCGGTACGGAGGACGGCGTTGGCGATGGAGGCTCCGTAGAGGGCGGTGCGCACGGCGAGGGGTTCGATGGTTTTGTCGAGGAGGCCCTGCGTGGCGCGGGAGACGGAGTACTGGATGGAGGCGGTGTCGTCGAGGAAGGGGAGGATGTAGTTCTGCACCTTGCCGGTAACGGGGTGAAGGTTTTTGGTGTGGTGGAAGCAGTAGTAATGGCCGTTCATGGCGACGCCGCCGCACTGGAGGCCGCTGGTGCGGATGAAACGGCAGCGGCGCTTGCCGTGGCGGGTGGTGGTTTCGATTACGGTTTGGGTTGGGGTTTGGGCCGTGGTTGCGGCCGATTCGTTCGACATTGTTGTGTTCCTCCTGTGTTGGCGTTCAGCGTTCAGCGTTCGGCGTTCAGCGTTCGGAAAGAGCGGGGCAGCGTCAGAGAGTCTTCATAACAACCCCACCCTGCTCGCGCCAAAAGCGGCGCGCCCAGGATGGGGCACCCGCTTTGTAGCTGGTGATGAAAAAGGGAGGGGCTCGGCCGCCATGCCGAGCCCCTCGAAGTCCCGAATGCTACCAGCCGAAAAAGGAAAAGCTCCGCGGGTCAGGCGGAGCTTTTTTCTTTTTCTACTCTATAAATTCAGAATAACAGGTTGAGAGAATAAACCTGCCAAATATCTTTGGGTTGGTTGGCGTGTAAGTGCTTATAAGTCAGGGGTCATTACTTTGGATTTTGGGGGTGGGGCTTGACAAATTTTCCACACGCAGCCGGTAGCCGGTGGCGTGTAGCTCAGAAACGAATGGCGAAAAGCGGGCGAAAAGGCGGTCAGCTGTCAGCTGTCAGCTGTCAGCTAAGATCCGGTCAGCTAAGAAGCGGTCAGCGATAAGACGGTCAGCAGTCAGCTAAGAAGCGGTCAGCGAAAAGCGAGCTTAGAGACGAGTCGGCAGTGAAGTCAGGGCTGCTGCTGGCTGTCTACGGGGAAGTTGTCGAAGGGTCGAGTTCACCGCGAACGGCTGCGTCGATTCGCTTGAGTTCGATGGGCTCTAATTGTTCGGCGGTGCGCAGGGGTAAGGGCCTCTTCTTCTTGAGGTATTTCGGCACGGCTAAAGAGCTTGGGGACAATGGCAGGAGGGCAAAATTGGGACTGTGTTTCCCAAAACGGGCCAGAGCGGTACTTTTGGGCTGAAGCAGGGAGCAAGTTTCATTGACATTTGATGGCCCCGGGAGTCTGCTGCTTGCTGTGGGGTGAACCTGGCCGATCCAGCGTTGGTGTGCGGGGGGCATTTGATTTTTTGGCGAAGCACGGGTGAAGCCGTCACAAGCGGCCGCAATGGAGCCCGACTGTTAAGCCACGATGGAGCAAAACTCTCAAAGTCACGATGGAGCCAAACTCTCAAAGTCACGATGGAACCAAACTCCCAAAGTCACGATGGAGCCAAACTCTCAAAGTCACGATGGAACCAAGCTCTCAAAGTCACGATGGAGCCAAACTCATAAGGAAGCTCTGATTAAGCCTTCGCGAACCATCCCTCAGGGGCTAAAGCCCATTTTTCACTGATCTTTACGGCACGGCTGAAGCNNCACGGCTGAAGCCGTGCCCTTTCAAAACAGCGGCTTAATCAGAGTTTCCTTAAATCACGATGGAGCCGAAATCTTAAGTAATCTTCGTGGCGCTCCAAAGAGACCCCGCTCCCACGCAAGGGGTATGCCGGGGCGAGTTATCCGGAGTTACACTGCGCGCCATGAGGGGCCCTGCTTTCCTGATCGTTCTGTGCCTGTCTACCGCTGCTTTCTCTCAGCCAAGTGAGTTGGTCAGTCCGGTTCTCGTTGGGTATGTGACGCGCGCCGTCTCCGGATCGGATTTTGACGTGAACGGGGTGCGGGTGATTTGCGGGCCGGAGACGAGGGTGGGTGCGCCAGTAGACGCGCCCTACGGCGTTTCCTATACGTCCGGCTGTCCTGAGGCTGCGCCGGCATTTGGACAGAAGATCGAAGTGTACGGCCGCCTCAACAGGAAACAGCACACCGTTGTGGCGCGGATGCTCGATATCAAACCGATTGCGCGCGATGACATCGCGGGCTTCGCGGTGATCGATGCAGTGGCGGGGAGGGACGCCGCAGCGGGAACGGTTGAGGTGCGCGCGGATGGCTATCGGATTTTGATCACGCCAGCAACCCAGGTCCGGTTCGATGCGCCGCTGCGGTCGATGGCGGACGTGATGACGAACGTGTGGGTGGAGTACGACGCGAAGGCGCGGCCGGATGGGCTATTCGTGGCGCGGCGGGCGAAGTTTTCGCAGAACCTCATCAGCGACAAGGAAGACGCGATGCGGGCGAAGACGGAGTACGATCCGACAACCGTGCCGTCCGAGGCTCGGCAGAATGTGGTGGCGATCGCGGTGGGGCTTCCTCCCGATCCGAGGAAGATTCCACCGTGGCCGGACGAGAAGATGCAGGAGCGGCTGAACGCGGTCGGCGAGAAGCTGATTCCTGAATATCAGCATCGGCTGGCGAGTTCGGATCCGAGCAGGATTGAGTTCCGGTTTCAGCTGACGGACGGGAAGCGCTGGCCATGGGTGCTGACGCTGCCGAGCGGGATCATCCTGGTGCCGCACGAGGTTGTTGAGCGGATGGAGAACGACTCGCAACTGGCGGAGATGCTGGCGGACGCGATCGCATGCGCGCTCGAGAAACAGACGTATCGGATGCGGCTGGCCAGCGTGGCGGTGACTACCGGCTCGGTGGCATCGTGGGCGGAGTTCGTTCCGATGATTGGGGGGCCTGCGGCCCTGGCGGGAATTGGATCGGGGACGACGCAGCACGTTGTTGTTCGCAAGGAAGAGCACCAGAGCGAGCGGGTGAGCCTGGATCTGATGCATGACGCGGGCTACGATGTGCATGAGGCGCCGATGGCCTGGTGGCTGCTGAATTCGCGGAAGCCGAAACCGGCGGCGGCGATTGCAGTTCCGGACCGCGCGGGGTATTTGTACCGGGTGCTTGCGGAGACGTGGGGCAAGTGAGGGCTGAGCTGGAACGAGGCGCACGGGCAAGTGAAAATGCGTTGCGGCGCACCGCTTAAGTTTTGGTCGGTCGCGAAGCGACCGATTCCCCTCGCGTAAAGAGTGTAGTCAGAGAAACTGAATTCTGCTCGGGGGGTCCTTCGACTGCGCGCGGGATGCGATCGCGCACCGCTGGCAAGAGTTGTGGCCGCGCTCCGCTCAGGATGACAGTTTTCTAGGTGCGTTCGGGGGCGAGGTCCGTTACTTTGCGGTTGTAGATGCCGGTCAGCGAATTCCAGCGGACGTAGATGAGTTCTTCGAGCATCTTGATGCCGTCGCGGAGGTAGCTGATGCGGGAGCGCTCGTCGTGGCCCCAGGTGACGGGGACTTCTTTAATGTTGTAGCCGCGGTGGAGGGCGATGAAGAGGATCTCGGGATCGAAGCCCCAGCGCTCGATGCGCTGCAGCTGGAAGATGGTCAGCGCGGCGGAGCGGCGGAAGGCTTTGAAGCCGCACTGAGTGTCGGCGAAGGGGAGGCGCATGATCATGCGCGTGACGAGGTTGAAGCAGCGGCCGAAGAACTGGCGGTAGAGAGGTTGATGGATGGTCTGGCGGCTGACTTCGAGCCAGCGTGAGCCGATGGCGACGTCGGCGCCGTTGCGGATGGCGTCGAAGAGGCGCTCGGCTTCGGGCATGGGCGAGGAGAGGTCAGCGTCAGTGAACATCACGATGTTGCCGGAGCCGTGGAGGATGCCGTTGCGGACGCTGTAGCCTTTGCCGCGGTTGACGCAATTTTCAAGGAGGCGGACGCGGGGATCTTTAGCGGCGAAGGATTGCACGATGGCGGCGGTCGAATCGGTGGAACCGTCGTTGACCACCAGGACTTCGGCGTCCCAGCGCATTTCGTCGAGGGTGCGCAGGACTTCAGTGAGGGCGCGGCCGATGCGGGCACACTCGTTGAAAGCCGGAATCACGATGGTGTACTGAGGGTTCACGCTTTGGCTCAATCGCTTTAGTTTATCGGCCCAACCATACTACCCGATTAGACCCGGGAAAACAGGCCAGGGTCGCAAAAAATCCACAACTGTTGCAGGGAGCTAAGTTTATCATTCGTCGTTTTGTGGGCCTGTGGGAACGCTGCCCTGCGCCGGCGGGGAGCGCGCCTAGGCGCCGGGGCCGATGCTACACTCGGCCTTATGGAAGAGCCACTTGCCTCTGCTCCCGGCGATCCACAGAGTTCTGCTGGGCCTTCACCCGGTTCTGGCGCGCCTCCGGCCGGATATCCTGCGCCTCCGGCCGGTTATCCTTCGCTCAACTATCCTGCGCCTTCGGCCGGTTATGCTGCGCCTCCGCCACGACGGCGGCGGGTGTGGCCATGGTTCGTTATTGGCGGCGGGTTAGCGCTGGCGTTTCTGGTGGTGTGCTCGGTGCTGCTCTACTCCGCGGCGAGGTCGCTGGGGGGATCCGACGATGGGTTTTCGACGCTGGGCGACAGCATTGGCGTAGTCGATATCGATGGCGAGATTTTGTCGGCGGAATCGACGGTGGACCAGCTGCGGAAGTACGACCAGGACAGCGACATCAAGGCGATTATTTTGCACATCGATTCGCCGGGCGGGGCGGCGGCGCCATCGCAGGAGATTTATCACGAGGTGCTGAAGATTCGCGACGAGAAGAAGAAGCCAATCGTGGCGTCGATTGAGAGCGTGGGGGCGAGCGGCGCGTACTATGTGGCGTCGGCGACGGGGAAGATCTACGCGAACCAGGCCAGCGTGGTGGGATCGATTGGCGTGATTATGGAGTGGACGAACTACGGCGATCTGCTGACGTGGGCGAAGATGAAGCCGGAGGTGATTCATGCGGGATCGCTGAAGGACGCGGGGGATCCGACGCACGCGATAACGCCGGAGGAGCGGGTTTATTTTCAGGGGCTGGTGGACAACATGTATGGGCAGTTCGTCGCGGACGTGGCGAACGGGCGGCATCTGCCGGCGGATCAGATTAAGGCGCTGGCGACGGGGCAGGTTTGGACCGGCGAGCAGGCGCTGCCGCTGCACCTGATCGACAAGCAGGGTGGGTTTCGCGATGCGCTGCTGGAGACGGCGAAGTCGGTGGGGATTTCGGATGAGCCGAATGTGGTGAAGCCGACTGTGCGTCACAAGTCGATCTGGGATTTGCTGGAGAACGCGGACGATTTGGTGCATCAGCCGACGAAGCTGCTGGAGCGGCGGCCTGGGTTTTATTTCTTGTGGCGGTAGGACCGGGGGAAGCCGGGAGCGGGGAGCTGGGAGCTGGCTGAAAATCGTGCAAATAGTTGAATTTGCAAGGTCAATAGATTGCATCTACTATGGTTAGGAGAGGGCCAACCCAAATCGGAGCCAACCCCACCATGACGAAAGCCGACCTTGTTGAGGAAGTGACGAAGCTGGGCGATTTGACGCGTCGCGACAGCGAGACGATCGTGGAGACCATTTTCGATTCGGTGATCGGAGCGCTGCGCTCCGGGGACAAGATTGAGATTCGCGGGTTCGGCAGCTTTCGTATCCGGCAGAGGAAGCCGCGGATTGGGCGGAATCCGAAGACGGGCACGAAGGTGGATGTTCCGGCGAAGAAGGTTCCTTATTTCAAGCCGAGCAAGGAGCTGCGGGATTTGGTGAATCCTGGCGGCAAGGCTGCGGAGACTCCGGCTGCGGCTGCTCCGGCT
>PMUI01000012.1 GCA_003166955.1 Acidobacterium sp. | reverse complement strand
GCAACTTCACACCTATTCCCTGGTCTCTACCGGTATCCCTTAGTCCGAAACCGCGAAACCGCCAGATAAAACGTATTCGCGTCCGTCCCAGGATTGTGCAGGCTGATATTCGCGTTCGATAAATGCTGATACCGGTACCCCAGGCTCCAGTCCTGCCGCGCCTTCCGGAACACGTGAATCCCGCACCCGAAGTCGATCGTGTACATGAACCGCGACCCCTGCGGCGACAGCACCCGATCCGCGAAATACAGCGCACCCCCGTTCGTGCTCAGGAATGGCTCCACCCGCTTCGCCGGCAGAAAATCTGTCTCGAGTCCCACCGGGCTCACCCCGCTGCCGTAAATGCGCTCCCGCAGATTCTGCGCCGCCGGCTCCAACTTCGTCGGCACCGCTCCCGGCACCGGCTGCGACAGCATCGCCAGCGCCGTCACCTCCGGCGCGTACCGCAGCGTCCACATCTCATGCGAGCTGATCAGGTACGTGTACCGCACATCGATCGGCATGTACTTCACATTGCCGTCGAAGCCCCAGATGTGCCCGCTGATCAGCGACAGTCCCCACCACGCCCCAAATTCGTGCACCCCGCCCGGCCGCGACCACACCGGCGCATACTGCGTCGCGCTCGGGCTCCGCACAATCGCAGGCACACCCCGCACCACCGACGACGATGGGCCGCTCGCCTCGCTCTCCGCCGCCGCCCTCTCCGTGTTCTCGAACCGCACTTCGCTTTCGCCCGCAGGATCGCTCCAGAACGTCTTCGCCTTCACCACCCGATCGTCGCGATACCACGGCGGCCGGAATCGGAAAATATTTGCCGTAGCATGCGCCGGCTCCAGAAAACTCAGCCCCAGTAGCGTAAATGGATTCCGTCCTCCACCTTCAACCGGCGCCACCACGTGCTTATCCAGCGTGTCCTCCGCCATCGTCCACAGCACACCCCCCACCGGCGTCGTCACCAGCTCCACCCATCCGGTCTCGTTGCTCACGTGTGTGCCGCTCGCGTCCGGAACCAAGTGATCGCCGTTGTGCCCGATCGCCGCCTCCCCTGCCGGCCCCAGCTTCCACCAAAAACTGTATGCCGTCGAAAACGTTCCCGCGCGCAGCAATCCATGCCAGTACGCCCGCGTGTTGGACTGCTCCACCGTCCTGCTCTTCGGATCGTTCTGGATCCACAAATCGTTCGTGATCGCCCCCATCATCGGGTGCCCCACGTAATCATCGAGAAACGGGTTGTAGTCGCTCCATCGATTCCACGACCATCCCGCCGCCGAATTGATGTAGCGGTCCCACCAGTTCCCGTTTGTCGTCTCCCACCGGTACCAGTAGCCCGTGTACAGATTGCCCAGGTCCTGGAAACCGTTGAACAGCGTCGCCGAAATGATCAGCTGACCCCAGCGCTCCCGGCAGGCCCGTGCATGCGTCGTGTCCTCGGAACAATCCTCCGCCCGCATCCGCTCCTGCACAGGACCCACCGCCACCACACTCGTCGACTCCCCACTCCCACCCTCGTCCATCGAAAATGAAGGCACGGGTGCATCAGGCAGCGAAGGAACCGGCGCATCCGGCAGGTTCGCAGCCGCGGAACCACCAGGCACTGAAGGTGCCGGAGCATTGGGCAAGGCTGTCACCGGAGCATTGGGCAAGGCCGTCGCCGGCCTGTTCGGCAATGCAGCCGCATCGCGCAGATTCGCAACCGCCGAACCGTCCGTCGGTCCAGCCTCCTGTGCCGCGGCCACGTGCACCACCACCAGCGAAACCGCCATCGCCGCGGTAACCCGCCGCACACACCGGCCCGCAGCCCGCAGCAACGTATCCACCATAGGCTGAGCTCTCACCCGTGCCGAGCGAAATGATCTGAGTCTTTGCAACTTGAATGAACCAGGTATGCCGAAATCCTGGAGACTCTACGAACCCGCTCCGGAAATCCGATCATCCCCCGCCCGTCATCCCTGAGTCAAGCACCAACCGGTGTCCCAACCCCACGTGCCACGACTTGGATGCACCAACTCCGGGTGCCCCATTCTGGTGCGCGCGCTTTTCGCGCACCAAGGTGGGATTCGCGCAAAGCGCGAATGCTTTCCCTGTTCCCTGTTCCCTGCTTCTTACCGCGCCCCCACCGGCTTCGGACTCCCCGCCTCCAGCTCGCTCAACCGCTTCGCCAGCAACTGCTCCAGCTGCACCAGCGCCTTGCTGAACCCATCAATCCCCTCGCTCAGCTTGTCGTGCGCCATCCGATCCGCCGCATGCATCTTCTCGAACGTCGCCTCGTCGATGTTCAGTTTCTCAATCTCCGTCGACTTTGCCTTCGCCGGATCCAGCTTCCTCTCCAGCGTCCCTTCCGTCGCGTCCAGCTCCTCCAGCAGATGCGGAGAAATCGTCAGCAGATCGCAACCCGCCAGCTCGATAATCTCCCCCGTGTTGCGGAAGCTAGCCCCCATCACCTGCGTCTTGTACCCGTATTTCTTAAAGTAGTTGTAGATCTTCGTCACCGACTGCACGCCCGGATCGTCCGCTCCCTGGTAATCCTTCCCCGTGTCCTTCTTGTACCAATCCAGAATCCGCCCCACGAACGGCGAAACCAGCGTCACCCCCGCCTCCGCGCACGCAATCGCCTGATGAATCCCAAACAGCAGCGTCAGATTGCAATGGATCCCTTCCTTCTCCAGCTTCTCCGCCGCTTTGATCCCCTGCCACGTCGAAGCAATCTTGATCAACACCCGCTTCCGCGACACACCGGCGCTCTCATACTTCTTGATAATCGACCGTGCCTGCTTCATCGTCTTCTCGGTGTCGTAGGACAGCCGTGCGTCCACCTCGGTCGACACGCGCCCCGGAATAATCTGCAGAATCTTCTTCCCGAACGCTACCGCCAGGTTCTCGAACGCCAGCTTCGACACGTTCGCGTCCTCGGCGTCCTCGCCCAGCTGCTTCTTCGCATCCAGCAGCACATCGTCCACAATCTTGCTGTACGCCGGCATCTGCGCCGCCGTGGTCAGCAGCGACGGATTCGTCGTCGCATCCTGCGGCTTCACCTTCTCAATCGCCTCGATGTCGCCCGTGTCTCCCACCACGGTCGTCATTTCACGGAGCTGTGCCAACAATGTCTTCGCCATTCCATCCTCCAGCCTGTCTCTCGATTATCCGGCATCCCGACCTGACTCTGCAGATCGCCGTCCGGATTTCCTGCGAAATTTCCGAGAAATATACCTGCCTCTATAGGATGCCAAGCCCTAAACCTTAGTCTCAACCTCACCCTCGCTCTTGTTTTTTTGTTTTTGACTGTCAGAGCGAAGCGACGGACGTCCCGTTTTGGACGCCTGCATCACTGCCGATCTAAACAAAAGAGAAAACTCTGTCATCCTGAGCGAAGCCGCCGAATACGTTGCGCCCGCTTTTTGGGCGCAACAATCAATTCAGACGCGAGCCGAAGGACCTGCGGTTTCGCTGGAACCATTACGAACCTTACCCACCACGAAAACTCCGTCACAGCCGCTTTTCCTGAGCCCTGAACGCTGTCCGCTGAACGCTAGCCCTGGACAGAATTCCCCAGCACTCCAATCCCCTCCACCGACACCTCCACCCGATCCCCAGGCAACATCGCCGCCACCCCCGCCGGAGTCCCCGTAGGAATCAAGTCCCCAGGCAGCAGTGTCATCGCCGCCGAGATATACCGCACCAGCGCCGCCACCCCAAAAATCAAATCCCGGGTCGACCCGTGTTGCTTCACCTCGCCATTCAGCCGCGTCTCCACCGTCAGCCCCGCCTCAGGATCCACCTCGTCCGTCACCAGCGGCCCCATCGGGCAAAACGTATCGAACCCCTTCGCCCGCGACCACTGCCCATCCGACTTCTGCAGATCCCGCGCCGTTACGTCATTCACAATCGTGTACCCGCGTATGTAAGGCCGCACATCTTCCTCCGCGCCCACCTTCGTCGCCCGCTTCCCGATCACCACGGCCAGCTCGCCCTCAAAATCCACCCGCTTCGACAGCGCCGGAATGCGGATCGCCTCCCCCGGAGCGATCACCGAAGACGGCGCCTTCAAAAACAACAGCGGCTCCTTAGGAACCTCATTCCCCAGCTCCGCCGCATGCTCCCGATAATTCCGCCCGATACACACAATCTTCCGCGGCACCACCGGAGCCAGCAGCTTCACCGTCCCCAACGGGACCGGCTCAAACGGCGCTGAAGCCAGCCGCGCCCACCCGTCCTCCTCAAACGGGGGCAGCAGCCGCTCGATCCAAAGCGTCCCCGTCCGATCCACCACCTCGCCATACTGCGGCCCCGCCTGCGTCTCAAACCGGCAATACCTCATCGCTGATCCTCACTCACTCCGGCAACCCCTCCACCACTTCCCCCGACTTCTCGCTCTCATTCCCATCCGCATCCACCGCGCTGACCGCGTACGCATACTTGTGCCCCGCCACCACTCCCGCATCGCTGTACGAAGGAGGCACCACCGTCTTCGCCGAAATCCTCTCCCAACTCCCACCCGCCGTCACATCTCTCCGATACACTACGTACCCCGCCAAATCCGCATCCGCATCCGGCGTCCACGACAAATCCATCGCCCGCGCCTCGCTATCCACCACCACCGTCAGCCCCGCAGGAACCGCCGGCGGAAACACATCCTTCGCGAAGAGGCTCACCTTCTCCGATGCCGGCCCCGCCACCTCCAGCGCGCGCCCACCCACCTCCACCTTCACCACGCGCTCCACCCAATAGGTCCATTCATGATCGAGCGCCGCATCGCGATCCAGCGCCACCCCCGGATCGCGCTTGTCAGGATCGCCCCCGCTCAAATCCACCTCCAGCACCTGCACCTCCGCCGGACCCGCCCCCCCCAACGCACTGGCTTTCGACTCGCCCGGCCGCTTTGATTCACCAC
>PMUI01000083.1 GCA_003166955.1 Acidobacterium sp. | reverse complement strand
CACCCCACAGCAAGAAGCTAGCATCCCCTTCAGCCCCAACATCAACGCAAATCGTCTCCGGGATCCGCCGAAAGTACTGTGCTGCACCATTTCGGGAAAAGAGCACTGCGAGAACTCCGCCCATGGCCCTTCCTCCGCACCAGGTCGACTTTCACAGCTTGCGGAAAAACTCAGTCCCGTGTCAGCAAGTTCCGTACCAGCCCGACTCTCACACCTTGCGGAAAAACTCAGCTCCGTACCAGGCCAACTTTTCAACGGAACTGAGTTTTTTTATCAGCGCCCGACCGTCACAGCTCGCGCAGAAACCACAACCCCCAAAAGCAGGCATGGCCAGGTTCACCCCACAGCAAGAAGCTTGCTCCCCTTGGCGCCCCACCATCAACGCGAATCGATTCCGGGGCCGCCCGAAAGTACTGTCTTGGGCCATTTTGGGAAAAGCACACCCCCAACCCCGTCCATGGCACTTTTCCGCAAGCTGCTTCACCGCTCCATCAAGCTTGCAAAAGCATGCTGGCTTTAGCCACTGAGAGAGATGAGTCAACTCCCTCTCTGATCCTTCCTCCGCAGACTGTTCCCCTGCTGATCAACAGACGTCAGCCCTCGATTAGCGCAAGAGCCAGGCTTCCGGCATTGCCCCGCCGATTTTTTCTTCGCAACCTGTCAACCTCGGCACAACAGAAAATGCCCCAACCTTCAAGGTCGGGGCATCCCCTCATCGGGCTCCGCCGGGGTTGTCCCCCGGCGCCACCATCCCTACTGATTCAAATACTTCAGCAGCACCTGCTCATCATGCTCGCTCAGGTTCGCCCGCACCCGCATGTGCCGCACAATCGTCCCCGTGATCCGCGGCGAAAATCCCTCCGGAGTCGCGTGACACCGCGAACAATTCTGCGCAAACACCCGCCCCCCATCGTCCTCCGTCTGCGCGCCTTTCGCCGCCTGATACTTCTCAACCCGCACCTGCGCTCCGGCTGGCGGCGCCGTCTGCTTTTGTCCGCCCGACAAAGCAGCCGCGCCCATCGCCGCCGCTATCAACAAACCCGGTACCACATGCTTCGCCTTCATTTGACCCTCCCTTTCCATGCCGGAAACAGGAACCGGTACACAATCCCGGTCTCCCAGATGTTCACGTCCTTCGTCGAAGCAAACTGCCGCGAATAGCTCGTCAGGATTCTCGTGTTGTGCGGCAGGTTATAGTCCAGCCCGAAGTCCGCGCGCTCCGTATTCACCAGCGGAAGACTGTCGCTCACAATCGTGTCCCGCCTGAACGACTGGTTGATCCGGAACAGCGGCTCCAACCGCCCCACCCAGCTGTCCAGCCCGCCGAACGCGCTCGTTCGATAGTCCGCTTCGATCCAGTACCCCTGCGCATGATGCCCGCGCGCATACTCCGACCGCAGACGGAACCCTTCATCCTTCGGCTCCCACCAAACATGCGCGCCGTAGAAATTCTCCTGCGTCCCTTGCAGAGACCGGTCGTACGACAATCCCATTTCCAGCCGCTGCTCCGGCAGATACAAACTCGAGCGCCCCCCAAACGACCGCTCCGAATTGAAGTACTCATTCCCGCTCCGTGCCGAAAACCATCCCGTGTAATCGATCGAATACTTCTCCGTCCTGATCGCCGATCCCCGCAGCTCGCCGCCCACGCCCGTTCCCGTGGACAACAGCCCGAGCCCGACAATCAGCGGCCCATCCTGAAAATTGTTGATCCACACCGGCGACAGGCGTTCGTTGTAAGTGCCGAACGGCAGAATAAAACTCCCGCCCACCACCGTCAGATGTGGCGTCGCGACATAATCCCCCTGCAGATACGTCAGCCCGGCAAAATGTGAGTGCTGGTACCCGGCGCCGCTCGGTGAAAAGTCCTCCTGCAGTATGGCCCGCGACTCGATCATCACCCGCTGTCCCAGCGGAACCGCGGCCAGCGGCTCGATCAGCGGCAAGTAGCTGGTGTTGCCCCCGTTAGTGGTGGTCAGGAATGCAACGCCGCCGGACAACAAAGGCGTGTCCTGTGCCCGCGCACGCGGCCCCCCGCACACCAGAAACATCACCGCGGCCACCAATCCGGAAGCCGCCTTTTTGAATGTAAAAGTATTCGATCGAGTTAGCAGCATAGCTGCCAACTTATCCGCTCTCCCTCGGAGATATGTCCTGCCGTCGTCTGCGCTTTGTCAAACGTTTGTCATTGCCTTTCGCCATCGCCCGCACCAGCCGGCGCCTTCCCTGCCGCCGCGCAAACCCTGACAATACCGTGACAATCCGCTTGCAGCTTCCTGACAGCGCCCCCGTCATCCCGGACTAAAGTCTGATCAACACCTTCGCCTGTCTCACCGGCCGGCGCCAGGCGCTCCCAGCATGCGACCCTCCCTCTATTCCCGTCCCGAAGAAGCACCGCCAGCCGTCCGAGTCGGTCTGCCCCGCGGCCCCGTGCCCATCGACAGCCACCCTGCTTCGCATCCCTCCCCGCACTTCTCCCGCGTGCTCCACAGCGCATGGGACCGTCCCTCTCTCTCCCGTGAAAAGAAAACCCGCGAAGCCCTGCTGCTCATCTTCTGCGATCCCATCCCAAAGGAATGCCTCCGCCTCTGGCTCCTCACTAACAGCGAATGGCGGCAGGCTCTGCATTGGCTCGACACCAGCGGCCTCGCCCTCTATATCCTCGACCGCCTCGAGCAACTCGACCTCTGCAGCATCCTCCCCACCTTCGTCCTCGCGCGCCTCCGCCGCAACCTTGCCGACAACACCGTCCGCACCGCCGCGCTAATGTCGGAATGGGCCGCGATGCAACGCAGCTTCCAGAGTGCCGGCCTCTCTTATGCCACGCTCAAAGGATTCTCCCTCTGGCCCAACTCCGTACCTCGCCCGGAGTTCCGCTCCCAGCTCGACTTCGATTTTCTCGTCGCTGAAAACAGCGCGCCCGAAGCGCGCCGCATCCTCGAAGCCCTCAACTACCGCCTCCGGGCCATCGGCGGTCGCAGCTGGGAATTCATCACCAACCACCCTGGCCGTTGGTCGCTCGACGACCTCTACAAGGCAACCCAGCATCGCGTCGTCGAACTACATCTTGAATCCGCCACCGCACCCGACCCGCTCCTCCATCGTCTCGACCACCGCGACTTCCACGGCCTCCGCATGCCGGTCCTCTGTCCCGTCGACCTCTTCCTCGGTCAGGCCCTGCATCTCTATAAACACATCTCCGGTCAGTTCACGCGCACCGCCCATCTCATCGAATTTCGCCGCCACGTCATCGCACGCCGCCACGACCTTGCCTTCTGGCGCCAGCTCCGCGCCCTCGCCGAACGCAACCGCTGTAAGCCCATCGCCCTCGGCGTCGTCACGCTATTCATTGCTCGGCTCATGGGCGACTTTGCTCCTCCCGCCTTCACCAGCTGGACCGTCGATCGTGTTCCCCTCCCCGCCCGCCTCTGGATCGAAACCTACGCCCATGACTCCGCCCTCGCCGATGCGCCGGGCTCCAAGCTGCACCTTCTCCTGCAGCAGGCCCTCGACCCCTCCGCCGTTTCCGCTCAACGCTCCATCCACCAGGCGCTCATCCCGCGCAGGCTCCCCATCGCTATCGCTGTCGCCCACCCCACCGAAGGCTTCGTCGCCCGCATCCTTCGCAATGCGCGCCAACTCCGCTTCGTCCTCTCCCGCGTGCGCTTCCACCTCGTCGAAGGCCTCCTCTATCTCCGCGAATCCCGCCGCTTCCGCAAATCCCTCGCCCGCGTCACCGAAAGCTGATAGCGTTTCTATTCCCTACTCCCTGCTCCCTACTCCCTACTCCCTACTCCCTACTCCCTACTCCCTGCCTTCATCTTACAAAGCAATAACAATTACCTGACAGCGCCCCGCACCCGTCTCGCTACCTTCGACTAAAGATGCGGTACGCACTCAGGGAACACTTCTCCAACGCGCTCTACGGCGTTCTCGACTACACGGCATATCCGGTGGGCATGGTGCTGGTCGCCCCCGTCATGCTCCACCATCTTGGCGTTGCCCGCTACGGCGTGTGGGCTGTCGTGGCCGCGGTCATCGGCGCCGGCTCCATCATCGCTTCCGGTTTTGGCGACGCGAACATCCAGCATGTCGCCACCCAGCGCGGTGCCGGCCAGTCCCAACTTCTCGCCCGCACCGTCCGCAGCGCCATGGGCATCCACCTCGTCCTTGGCCTCGCCATCGCGCTCCTCACCTGGATCTTCGCCCCCCTCATGGCCGTTCACATGGCCCAGCCAGGCACTGCCCTCGCATCCGATTGCCTCGCCTCGCTCCGCATCGCCAGCCTCATCATCCTCGCCCGCGCGCTGGAAACCGTCTGCGTCAGCACCCAGCGCGCCTTTGAGCGCTATGGCCCCGCCGTCGCCTTCAGCATCGCCGGCCGCATTCTCTCTCTCCTCTTCGCCGCCAGGCTCGCCACCCTGGACCGCGGCATCGCCGCCATCCTCTGGGCCACCCTCGCCGTCACCATTCTCTCCGTCGGCCTGCAGATGCGCAGCCTCCGCGCCCTCCTCCGCGCCCCCTCGCTCTGGCCTCGCTTCGACCCCGCGGCCCTCCGCGCCCTCTTTCAGTTTGGTATCTTCAGCTGGCTCCTCGCGCTCGCCTCCGTCGTCATCGGCCAGGCCGACCGCCTCATCGCCGGTGTCGCCATGGGAGCCGTCGCCGTTGCCTCCTGGGCCCTCTGCGTCCAGATATCCCAGCCCCTCTACGGCATCGTCTCTTCCGGACTGCACTTCCTCTTCCCGCATCTATCCGCACGCCGCCTGACCTCCTCGCCAGAAAAACTCAGGCAAATGGTCGCTCGCGCATTCCTCGCCAACCTCCTCTTCGTCGCCGCCGGCACCTCCGCCCTCCTCCTTTTCGGCAACTTCGTCCTCCGCATCCTGGCAGGCCCCGCACTTGCCGCAGCTGCGCGCCCCGTCTTTCCGCTCATCGTGGGCAGCACCGCCCTCCTCTCCCTCAGCGTCACCGCGTACTACTCCCTGATGGCCTTCGACCGCATCCGAACCGTCACCATCGTCAATCTCGCCGCTGGCGCAGCCATGCTCGCTTCTGTGGTCTGGCTCATTCCTTCTCGCGGAATGCACGGCATCGCACTGGCCCGCTTCGCCTACGGAGCCATCGCTCTTCTCCTGTACTTTCCTCTGCTGCTCTTCCTCTATCCCGGCCTGCCCACTCGCCTCCGCAAGCTCTTCCTCCAGCGCGTCGCCCACGTCCGCAGGCGTTCCAGCGCTGTCGAGCCAACCCACGCCAATATCCTCGGCATTCGCGTAGAAGCCCTCAACATGACGCGAGCCCTCGAGCGCGTTGCTTCATTTCTGCGCCGCCGGCAGAAAGGCTACGTCTCTGTCATCGGCGTGCACGGCATCATGGAAGCGCAGCGCAACCCGCGCCTCGCCGCCATCTACGCCGTCTCCGCCATCACCATTCCCGACGGCATGCCCACCGTCTGGGTCGGCCGCATCCAGGGCTGCCGCCACATGGAACGCGTCGCCGGCCCCGATCTCATGCTCGAAATCTTCCGCAACCCCCAGTTCGCCGGCTATTCGCATTTCCTTTACGGTGGCGACCCCGGCGTCGCGCCTGCCCTCGCCGCCAATCTCATCCACCGGTTTCCCTGGACTCGCATTGTCGGCACCTATACTCCGCCCTATACCGACCTCTCGACCGGCGAAGAAAACGATTTCATCGCCACCGTCCGCCATCTCCAGCCCGACTTCATCTGGGTCGGCATCAGCGCGCCTCGTCAGGAGGCCTTCATGGCCCGCTATCTTCCCCTCCTCGACACCACACTTATGTTCGGCGTCGGCGCCGCTTTCGATTTCCATACCGGCCGCATCAAAGACTGCTCCGCATGGATCAAGCACGCCGGCCTGCAGTGGCTCCACCGCTTATTGCAGGACCCGCACCGCCTCTGGCGTCGCTATCTCCGTAACAATCCTGCGTTTCTCTGGCATATCATGCTGCAGCTCACCGGGCTGCGGACCTATGGCCCCGTACACGCGCAGCCTTCCCCTGTGCAGCCCCAATTCACTCGCGTCCTGCCCGCCCATGCTCTGGCCGACAGGCACGCCGAATTGTCCCCCCGTCACTTAGAACGTCTGATCAGGTCCCGGTCTTGAAGGGCACGGCTCCACGGCTTGCGGAAAAACTCGCCAGCTTTGAATGGGCACAGCTTCACAGCCTGCAGAAGAACCCAAAACACCCGCCCCAACACGAAGATGACGGCCAGGTTCACCCCACAGTAAGAAGCTTGCTCCGCTGCCACCCGAACATCAACGTGAATCGATTCTGGGTTCATCCGAAAGTACTGTCTTGCACCATTTTGGGACAAAAAGCACAGGCTCAACTCAGCCCATCCACTCTTCCAGGCTGTTCAGCTTTTCTCCAGCTCTCCGCAGCGCGCAGCTTTGAAGGGGCATAGCTAGCCATGACGTAAAGATCAGTGAAAATGGGCTTTAGTCCCTAAAAGGAATGTTTCTCGAAGGCTGAATCAGAGCTTTCTTAGCTCCTGAGGGATGGTTCTCGAAGGCTTAATCAGAGTTTCCCCTAAATAACAGGTCACTTAGTAAGTTGGCTTTGAATTCGTATCGTACGGTTGTCCGAATTTGTTCAGGTGCGTCGCCGCTCGCGTCGGCATAACCGGCAGCGTCACAATACCCAGTTCGCCCTGATTCGGCGTTACGTGCACGCGCCGCGTCAGCCGGTCCAGATCCGCCTGCGGCACGCCTTCCGCCCACGTATGCAGCTCGTAATCGCCCGCCGGAACTCCGTCGATCTCTACCTGCCCACTCCTCGCCGCGGTCGCGAAAAACGGCGTTGACAGCGCTACAACCACAGCGCTCATCTCCGGATGAATATTGCAGAAAATGTAAGAAACCCCTTCCCGCGAAAACCTTACCGCCTTGCTTGAGCCCGCCTCGTACAACCCCAGATCGAATCGCTTCCCATCGAAGAGCGAGAACACGTTGTGATAGAACGGGTCCGCATTGGGAAACTGCACCTGGCTTCCCACCGGAACCACCAGCAGATGCGGAGTGAAGCTCCGATTCTTCTGCAGCAGCGTATAGGTCTTATGCTGCGCTGGAATCGGATCCACCGGCTGCAGCGGCGTCAGCCATACTACTGCCGGCGGCAGCGGAGACTTGCTCTTACCCGCATACTCCATCCGCAGATGAAGGTCTTCTCCAAAGCACAGCGGCATAGCCATCGCCGCGCCCAGAACAAGTACCTTGCCCAAGCCCCGGCTCATCAGAACTTATACCCCGCAGCCACGCCGATTACATTGGCCGCCGCTGACGGTGCGTTCACCGAGGCGCTTGCCAGATGGCGATACTCCAGCGAGAACTGAACCCACGCGCTTGGGCTATAGAGAACGTTGCCCATAAATGTCTGCGTGCGCGACAGGTTCTGGTAATTCCCCGTGGCCGCTCCCGTGTAGCGCCGAACTTCCCCCGCAGGTACATCGTCAACCCCAAAAGCTCCATTGAACTCCAGGCGCTCCGTTGCGCGCTCCTTCATCTGCGCCCACCCGCCCGCATCGTCGAGCGCCCGCACGTAGAAGTTACCCGGATGATCCGGATCCGCACGAACTCCGTAGTCCTTATAAGCGCCGCCGCCTAGCCCGCCCAGCGCCGAGCCACGATAGAAATTTCCGCTCAGCTCCAGGCGTCCCGGCAATGGCTGTCGATAATCCATGGTTCCCGCCCAGGAATCGAACCGCGATCCATAAGTCGTCCGGTGTTCGGCAAAGTAACCGCCCGCGCCTAGCTGAAATCCGCGATCCTCCTCGTTGCCCATAACTGCCAACCGTGTCTGAATCCCAGGCCACCGGCTTAGTTCCACGCTCGACGTCGGATAAGTAGTCCCCGTGGTGCTCACCGTGCTGTACGGCGGATCCGCCACATCCATCAATGCCGCCTGCATCCTGAATCGCTCTCCACCCCCAAATTCCTCGTCCTGTGTCACCCCCATCTGCGCATTCCACGTCCACAGATTCCCCGACCACGAGAGCGGCGGAATCGCTACCGCCGTCAGCGACGAAGGCTGCGTCGGATTGATCAGAGGTCGATCGAGAGAGAAGAACAATTCCGTCCTGGCCCAGTCCAGACTCGCATGAGCTGTCCGCAGTCGCAGCATTCCGATGCTGCTGTAGGCGCCCACTCCGCCTGTCCCTCCGAAGAAATCAGCGCGTACATCCCCGTGACTCCGCGCCCCAAGTAAATGTGGCCCCAGAGCATCGATTCCCAGCACCGTCTGTCGCATCGTCGCGCCGGTACTCCCTGGCCCGCCCAGTGCCAGGGTTGGAGCCGCCGGCGTATCCACCCCGCCTGTATTCACAAACCCGTTCAGCAATATCAGCCCCGATACCTTCACCGGATACTTCGACCCGCTCTCTACTTTCGATTGTTCGTGCGTAGCAATCTCCGCCTGCTGCATCGCCTGCGCTTCTTTCAGCGCCTCCACTTGCGCCGCTAACTGCTCCGCATCCGCCGGTGGATCCGGATCCGCAGCGGCGCTCCCGTTCATCTGTCGCCGCACCTCGTCCAGTTCTCGCCGCAGATCGCTCAGTTGCCGCTGCGATTGCTCCAGCTGTTGCTGCGCCCGCCCCACCGCATCGGTCAATAACTCGAGCTTCTTTGCCAGTTCGTCCTGACTTACATTCTGCGCTCGCAAAACCCCTGCCGATACACACAGCAGTACGGCTAAACCCGGTACCCCACGCCTCAGGACCCGCATTGCTAGCCACGTTCCACGATAGCTACGCCTCATTGGCCACCTCTGCTTCCGACTTCTCGGGGAAGATACCTTCACCCAGCAGTCCGCGCGCTATCGACATACGAAATACCGTCTCGCCCGGACGGCTGCTTACCAGCACTAGATAACCTCCGTGCTCCGCCGCGATACAATGCGCCAGCGTCAATCCCAGCCCGGACCCCTTCTGCTTACCCTGACTTACAAATGGCTGAAACAGGCTTGTGCGGATATCTTCAGGCACTCCCGCGCCATCGTCCGTCACTTCAAAGTGAATCTGATCGCCCTGTACTTCCAGCTTAGCCGTCACGTGTACTTCATCCGCTGGCGCGCCGCGTGACTGGCATGCGTTCAGTAACAGATTGTACAGAGCCCGCTCGATCTGCTTTGCATCCACTACCGCCAGTGTCCTCGACGCGTCCCCGTAACTGGCCGTCAACGCCACGTTGCCCGCGTCCGGATGCTTCTGCACCAGCGCCATGGCCCGCTCCAGCAGCGTAGCCATCATCTCCGGTGCGCGCCGAATCGCTGTTCCCGTCCTGCTGAAAGTCAGCAGCGATTCCAGCAGCTCCGTCGTTCCGTACACCGCCGAGCGAATGTCCGCCAGTATCTCCGATCGTTCCGCCTCGGTCAGTCGCGCCGATGCCAGAAACTCCGCATTCGCATACACCGCCGCCAGATAGTGGCGCAGATCGTGCGAGACCGAGCTCGCCATCCGTCCTATCGTTGCCAGCCGCTCCGCCTCCAGCAGTGCCCGGTTGGTCTGCTGGATCTCCTGCCGCATCTTCGAGAACGATCCGCTCAGGTCCCGCACTTCCCTCGTTCCCCGATACGGCAAAAGATGCGCGCTGTCCCCCGATCCAAACGCTCGCACTCCCGCCGCCAGTTCCTCCAGCGGCCGTGTCACCGAATACGACAGCGCCAGCATCAGCAACGTCCCCAGCACCGTCGCCAGCAGCCCTGCAATCAGCACCAGCCGGTCGATCTGCCGGATCGACCGGTCCGCCGCGCTGAACGATCGCAGCACCACCAGTTGCAGGGAAGCCGATGCCCGAGCCGTCAGGTCGGTCCTCACCGCAAGGTATTTCTCGCCCCCAAGTTCCAGCGTAGTTGTTGCCGATCCCACCGTCGTTGACAACTGCTTGCTCAGCGAACTTTGCGTTGCCGTCGGCAGCGTGCTCGCCAAAACCCGCCCGTTGCTGATGAACGTTGCGTCCACCATCGTTGCCCGGCTGATCTCCTCCACCATTTCGCGATCGATCGCGAATCCGCTGATCACATATCCCAGCAGCGCGCCGCTGGCTTCACTCCCGAAGTACAGCGGCCGCACCGAGCACGCATACAGCCTTTCCCCGCTCACCAGATAGAGAGTATTCGGCGATCCCGGCAGCGCCTGTACGTCTGCTGCCGCCTGCGCGTCCGGCTGCGAGCTGTTCGTGAACGCCGCCACCACCCGCCCTTCCGCATCGGCCAGCGCAAACAGATCGTTCCCGCTCACGTTGCGAAGTTCCACTCCCTGATTCTCGATCGTGCGCCGGTCGCTCGTCGTCATCAGTGCCTTCAGCAGCGGCTCATCGGCCAGCAATGCGTTTTCCCGATCCAGCGCCCTCAGCCGCTGCGCCTGCAGGTCCTGAAAGGTATCCACGGATCGCACCAGGTTAGCCGAAAGCCCCTGGGTCACTTCTTCCAGAAGTCGATGTCGGATCAACAGCAGACTCGCCAGTGTCGCCGTAGCAATCACCGCCGCCATCGCCGTTATCAACAGCGCGCGCGTCCTCACACCTTTGCTTGTCTGCATGCGCGCTGTTCCCAAACCGGCCCGCATTCTGCCGCCCCTCTACGGGACAAACTTGTAACCCGCTCCGTAAATGGTTAGCAGATGCTTCGGATTCGCCGGGTCCGGCTCAAGCTTCTGCCGTAGCTTGAGTATCTGATTATCTACCGTGCGCGTCGTCGGATACGAGTTATAGCCCCACACCTCGTTCAGCAGCACATCGCGAGTAAGTACCCGTTCCGCATTTTCCGTAAAAAATCTCATCAGCTTAAACTCATGCGAAGTTAGAACTACCTGCATCCCTCCACGTCGCGCCGCCATCTTTTCGAAATCCAGCTCGCAGTCGCTGAAGCGATACACCGTCGCCGAAACCGGCCGCTTCCGCCGCCGGATCGCGCCCTGCACCCGCGCCATCAGTTCCCGCGGACTGAACGGCTTCGTCACATAATCGTCCGCGCCCAGTTCCAGCAGCAGCACCTTGTCCACCACTTCTGTAACCGCGCTCAGCACAATCACCGGCGTTTCTATGCTGCTGTTCTTGATGCTCTGGCACAGTTCCCGCCCCGACATCTGCGGCAGAATCAGATCCAGCAGTACCGCAACCGGATGATGCGCCCGAAACAGCTCCAGTCCCGTTTGCCCGTCTCCCGCAATCTGCACCGAATAGTTCTCCTCCACGAACATCCGCCGCAGCACCTTCTGCATGCGCGGATCATCCTCGATCACCAGGATGGTTCCCAGTTCTGTCGCAGGCCCGTTCTCTCGCGGCAGAGTCGCAGACGATTCCATCTCCATTGCTGTTTCCATAGGTCTCATTGTGCTCCATCGAGGTGATTTCCTGACAATTGGCCACCTATAAATGACAAAGTATTGACATTTTGACGCGCTTCCTGCCAAACCGTTTTTTTCCTGGCGAGTGCCGGCGGCCTCACGCCACCACTGCGCTCGATCCCGCAATTCCCGCCGTCTCCGCCGCCCCCACTACCCTCCGGTACAGCGCCATGGAATCCGCCGCGATCGCCTTCCCCGTCATCTGCGGCAGCGCCACCGGCCCCCGGCGCGGCTCCTCGAGCGCTGCTCGGATCGCCCGCGCGAACCCCTCTTCATCCTCCGCCAGGGCAAAGTACCGGCACCGATTCCCTCCCAGTTCGCGGAACGGCGCGATATCCGAACACACGACCCTCGCCCCTGCCAGCAGCCCTTCCGCCACTGGCAATCCAAAACCCTCCATCAGCGACGGCGCCAGCAATGCCTCGCAGTTGCGATAGCACCATTGCAGCTCCGCTTCAGAAATCCCGCTCAGCAAAAGCACGTTCTGCCCGATCCGTGCCGTCTCGATAAAACGATGGATACTCGCCGTCTCCGGCCCCGGAATTCCCACAATTACCAGCTGCATCTCCGGCTGAACAGCCTTCTCGCGCAACATCCGCGCCAGCGTTCTCAGCGCTAGAACAACATTCTTGTTTCGCCGATGCTGCGCCACGCACAGCAGAAACGGTCCGTTCCTCGACTGCGGCAGCGGGCTCCGTCCCGCCCGCGCTCTGTGCGGCTCCACGCAGTTGTAGATCCTAACCGCCTTGCTGGCCACCTCCGGCCGCTCCATTGCCCGCAGCCGTTCCACCGTCGCGTCGGAAACGCACGCCAGCCCATCCGCGCCCCGCAGGCACTGCCGTAGGATCAACCGGTTGAAAACCACTTTAGGAAATCCGAAGTTTTCCGGAATGTCCCATGGATAAAGATCATGCACGGTGACAATTGCCGGACACGGCAGTTTCCGCCGGTTCAGCGGCGCCGGATAAGCAAGATGCACCACCTGGGCATCCAGCTGCGCCGCAATCGCAGGCAGATCGAAGTAGTACCACATATTCCGCGCCAGACTGTAGCTGTCCAGGTGCACGCAATGAATGTGCAGCCTCGGATCTTCCAGCGCAATCGCCTCGCGCAGCATTTGCTGCTCCCACGGCGCCACAATCAGATGAATGGCCTCGATACTGGAATGCAGCAGCAGGCATCTCGCCAGGTTCGCCGTATGCCGCGTTACCCCGGAAAGCTGCGAATTCGCCGATACCGCCACCAGCATCAGCCTCATGATGCGCAACCCCGCAGTGCGTCGCCGCCTTGCGCCGCCCCCGGCGTTGCTCCTCTCCGCGCGTCCGCGCGCGTCCACACCTCGGATCCGGCCCCCTCCGCCATCGCCAGGCTGATCAGCGTGATGAACCACAATGGAAGCGACAAATCGAAATTTTCCGTATCCGCCAGCCCGCGCACCACAATAAAGATCAACAGACTCGCGATAACCGTTCTGCTCTCACTCCGGCTCACTCGCCCGGCATAGCGATACAGACTCCAGTAGATGCCGATCAGCAGCACAATCCCCAGCACCCCGTAGGTGTAGAACTGCTGCAGCAACTCGTTGTGCGCGTGCCACGCCTCGAACGAACCAAACGGAGGAATTACATTGCGGAACGAATGAAACCCGTGCCCCAGCCATGGTTGCTCCAGCGCTCGCCCCAGCACAAACGCCCAGATCCCAAGCCTACCCGTCAGCGTTTCCGCCTGGTTTCCTGCATTCGAATAGACCGCGTAGTAACCCGCAATAAGTGGCCAGAATAAAGCGATAACTCCCAGGCTAACCAGGCTCAGACTGACCTTCCTCGTTCGGTTCATGGACTTATCCCGCATCAGCAGAAATAGCTGGCCCACAACAAACGCAGCCAGCGTTGTCTTACTCAGCGTCCGCAGCAAAGTAATCGCCAGCAGGGCCGCCGCCAACCGCCCGCTCCCCGTCCACCCACCCTCCCGCCGGCTCAAATACTGGAGTTGGTAAATCCCAAAGGCGCATGTAAATCCGATCGCGTTCGGGCTGAAGAAATCGTCATTGCCCGGGCGCAGATCCTGCATCGTCGGCGACAGCCACGCGATCAGCGCAATCACGCAGGCCCCCGTCACATACCCCCGCATCGTCGAGCCCGCAACCCGCTCTGCCGGCCCGGTCCGCAGCAGCAACACCATCATCGCCACCTGGCCCGCCAGCTCGCTCCAGTACGCGAACGCGATTCCCTTCGAGATCGTCGCGCTCCACGCCAGGCTGCAGCAGCCCACGGCCAGAAATCCCAGAACCCAAAGAAACGGAGCCGTCCGCATCGTGCGCCGCGTCGCCCCCGGCCCACCGCCGAAGGAATAAAACACCGTCGCCGCAACCAGCGCAAAATTCAGCGCGAAGCTCACCATCGCGCCGCTCTGCGGCTCCGCCTGAAAGAACAGATAGGTAATACAAAGCCGCGCCGCCAGATAGAACCCCACACAACCGGACAGCAGGAGCGCCGGTTCCGCCCGCTCCCGTACCGCAACGGAGGCCGCACTCACAGCGCCTCCTCCCGCGCCCCGCCGCGGCGCCGCAACCCGTCCCGCATCGTTGCCGCCACTTCCCGCGCCAGCGTCTTCCGCGGATCGCCCTCGTCCACCAGCTCCCACCGGTACCGGAACAACACAAACACTGCCGTCGCCCCGGCCCCGAACACCGTCAACAACAGCGCCATCAGCAACCGTGGCGGAAACGACTTCTTCTCCGGAATTGCCGGCGTGTCGATCACGCTCACCGCCGGCACATCCTTCGCCTCCTGGATCCGCGCAATCTCGTACTGCTGCGTCAGCAGCTCGTACACCGCTTCCTGCACCCGCACCCGCCGGTACAAATCCGAATAAGGAACCGCCAGCCGCGGCAATTGTCGCAGTGGCGGATACAATTCCCCCGCTCCCTCCTGCCCCGCCCCGCTCTCGCCGGCATCCGGGTCAGGTTCCGAGGTCCCGCTCATCTTCACCAGCTCGTGCTGCAACTCCGCCACCCGCGCCTGCGCCGCCCGCACCCGCACATTCGTGTCGCCGTAAATCTGCCGCAGCGAATCCACTTCCGACTGCCCCGCAATCTCCTCGCCCTGCAGCCGCGCCGCCGCATCCACCATGGCCCGTGTCTGGTTTGGAATGTCGATCGTCGTATGCGTGCTTGAAAATTCGCTCAGCGCCGCCTGCGCGCGATGCAGATCCGCCTCCACCCCCCGCAGCCGCCCTTCAATGAATACCCGCTCCTGGTGCGCAGACGACGTGTTCGTCCGCGTCACCAGCTCATTCAGCTCCTCCAGATAACCCTGCGCCAGATCCCGCGCCCGCCGCGGATCCGCATCCTCCACCTCCACCGTGATCACCCCGCTCCGCTTGTCGTCCGTGATCGTCGTATGCCGCGCCAGGTACTTCGCCGTATCCACGCGATACCGCTTCCGCCACACGTGCTGTAGATCGTAGCGATCGATCAGATGGCCGCTCACCGTCCCGCTCCGCAGCAAATCCACAAACAGCGCGCTCGTGTTCCTCCCCCCCAGCAGGCTCCCCGCCAGATTGCCCAAGCCTCCCATATTCTTCCCCGCCAGCGCCGCGAACATCGCCATGCTCGACCCCGAATTATCCGGCGGCATAATCTTGCCCACCGACGTGTACCTCTTCGGAATCGCGAACGCGATCGCCAGCCCCGCCACGAGCGCGATCCCCGCCGCCCGCCCCAGCAGGCGCCGATGCTCCCACAGCACCGTCGCGTTCACCACCCACGTCGCCGGCCGAGGCTCCGCCGCCGTCTCTTCAACCTCAGTCACCGGCGCCAGTCGTTGCGTTGCCATCCCGATCCCCAGTCCCCCGATCCCCAAAACCTCAGCCCCAAACCTCGCGCCCCAAATCCAGCAACCTATAAATTCGCTACCGCAGCCGCAATCGCGATCTGTGAAGCCACCTGCGCTCCTGTCAGCAGGTTGTGCCAGAACAACGACGCCCCCAGAATCTTCTGCGGCACCACCACCACATCGCCCGGATCCAGCCGCGTCTCCAGCACGTTGCCGCCCGACCGCCGTCCCACCACCGACCCATTCGCGCGAATAATGAAAATCTCCTTGCGATCCGCCGCCGTCGTTGCGCCGCCCGCGCGTCTCAAATACCACTCCGCCGATTTGTCCGGGCTGAACGTGATCGCCGTCGCGTTGTATACCTGCCCGCTCACCAGCACAAAACCCGGTCGCTTCGGAATCCGCAACACATCGCCGCTCCGCACCTCAATGTCCCCCGCCGTGCCCGCCCAGCTGTCGATGTTCGCGCTGATGCGGATCACCAGCCGCCCGCTCGCCGACTCGCTCTTCAGCCGCGACAGCATCTCCTGCTCCTGCGCCTCAATCAACTCCAGCGTCCCTCCCTGCGTTCCTGTCGCGAGGTTCGGCGATAGCCGCGCCGCCGCCGAGCTCGTCTCGATCTGCCGGATCAGCTCCGCGCGGCTCTTCTCCTCCAGCTCCCGCACCTCGGTCCGCGTCAGCACCGCGCCCTCCGCATACGCCGTCTCGCGCAATCCCCCCGCGCGCCGCAGCACATCGCTCAGGCGCTCGCCCTCCTTGAACCCGTAGCTGCCCGGGTGCGCCACCTCGCCTTCAATCGCGATCGTCGCCCCAATATCGTTCCATCCCGTGATCTGATGAACGGTCAGCACGTCGCCCGCCTTCAGCGCCGCGTCCGCGCCCCCATCGCCCTTCACCGCGTCGCCGATGCGAACATCCTTCCGTTCCCCCAGCACCCGCGTCCCGTTCTCCACGCGATAGCTCATCAGATCCGCATCGTCCAACAGCGCATCGCGCCGGAATCCTCCCGCCATCCGCACCAGTTGCGCCGCCGTCATTCCCTGCGACAACGGATACTGCCCCGGCCGCAGCACTTCGCCGCTCACCGTCACCCGCGGCGCATCCGCCTCATATCTGCTGAAAATCCGAATCGTGTCGAACGGCGCCAGCGCCACGTTGTCATTCCCGATCAGCGCCTCCGCCACGTCAAACTCAATCGTCTCCGGATGCAGATCCGGCGGCGTCAGCCGCACAATCTCCCCGCGATCCGCAGGCTCCGGCAGCAAATCCTTGTAGCTGCGCAGCACATCGTTCAGCCGCATCCCATCGCGATACGCCGCCCGCCCCGGCCGGACCACGTGGCCCTCCAAATAAATGACGCGCTCGCTCCACGGCACAATCGGCGCTACCCGGATCCGATCCCCATCCTTCACCGCGAACGCCGCCAGCTTCGTCTGCGCATCGTCCCCCACATCCACCGTCACCGTCTCCCGCTGCTCATGCGCATCGATGCGCTCCACCGTGATGTGCCCCAGCGCTGCGGCCACCGTCACCCCACCCGCATCGGCCAACACCTCATTTAGATTCTTCTCATCCTTCAGCTCATAAATCGCAGGCCGCCGCACCGCGCCACTCACCGCAACCTGCGGCCCTGCTGAAGGCGCCAGCAGCGTGTCTCCCGCCTCCAGCCGATCGTCATCGCCGCGCACGCCGTGCAGAAAAAAGTCGTAAAGATCCACTTCCCCCACCAGCTGCTTGCCGCGAAAGTGCCGCAGCACCCGCAGCGACCCCACCGCCGTCGGCCCGCCCGCTGCATACAGAGCGCTCAGCGGCGTGGCCAGCGAGCTGATGTCATACGCCCCTGGATACTCCACATCGCCCACCACATAAACGCGCACCGACCGCAAACTGGCAACCGTCACTGATACTTGTGCGTTCCGGTACTGCTGCCCGAGCGCATGCGCAATCGTTCCCTGCGCCCGCTCCAGCGTCAGCCCCGCCACCTGCACGTCGCCCGCTTCCGGCAACATCAGCCGCCCCTCGCGATCCACCACTCGCGTAAACGACTGCGAAAGTCCTCCCCACAAATTCACCGTCAGGCTGTCCCCTGGTCCCACCACGTAATCCGGCCCCAACGGCACATCCAGCGACGGCACGCTCGTCGACCCGCCCAGCCGCGTCGCCGCGCCCGCGCTGCGATGCACAAACACATCCGACCCAAACCGCTTCAGCCGTTCTGTCGAATTCGGAATCTGCGTATAGAGATCGCGCAGCGATTGCAGGTTGTACGGCGCGGGCTCGCGCAGCACTTCCGGCGCATCCGTGATGTTCCGCTGTTGTTTCTCCCGCTGCGCCTCCGCCGCCGATCCAACCCGACTCGGCTGCGTAGTCGTCGCCATCGGATTTCGCTCGACGAGCATCCCGCCAGGGCCCGCCGCCAACGGCAGGTTTGCCGTTTCCGCGGCCGAGCCCAACAGCGGCGGCAACATCCCGGGCAATTCTTCCGGCGTCGTCGAATCCGCCAGGCTGCTCGCGCCCAGCCCCAGCCCCGACGCCGAGCCCACTCCACTCGCCTCCAAATCCACGTCGGAAATGTACCCGCGCGCCCGCAGAAACAGCGTGATCTTCGCCCGCACCGTCCGATCCGTGGCGATCTCGTTATAAAGCATCTCGTCTGTTACAGAATTGGGATCGACCGCCGCCCCCTGCTGCTGCAGCTGATCGGCGAGTTCCGACTTCAGCTCGATCACCACCTCCGGCTTCTCCTGCAGGATCGCGAAAATCTGCCGCGCCGAAAGCGCCACGCCCCCGGCAGTGCTCGTAGCACCTGCACCGGCCTGCACATCGCGACTCGCAGCCGCACTGTTGCTGGCATCGCTATCGCCCGGCGCCGCACCGTTGGGCGAACCCGACCCACTCGACTGCGATCCCGTACCATCTGGTCCGCCCGGCCCGCTCTGCGCTCGCACACCCGCGCTCCACAGCAGCAGCACGGCCGCGATCGCTGCCACCCGGAACTTCGCGCGTATCCGTCTCATCGCCATCACTGCGTGTACATCTCCGGCTCGCCCTGGCTCCCCGCCGGCGGCAGATGCCGCAAAAATACCACGATGGACCATACCTCCTCGTCGCTCAGCGTGCCCTTCGATCCCGGCATCCCCGACGGCCAGATCCCGTAATCGATCACCCACTTCAGTTGCCCATCCGTGTAATCCTGCACCGCCCGCGACGTCAGCAACGGAGCCGGCGGCGACATCGTGAACGGAACCCCCGTGTTCTGCCCATCCTTTCCATGGCACGCAACGCAGTAGTGCCCAAACGCCTCCTTGCCTTCGTCGATCGTCTCCAGCGTCGCCGCCAGCGGATTCTTCTCCTTCCGGTTCCCCACAAAAATCCGGTGCTTTGCGCTCGTCATCGCCGCGGTCTCCAATCTTCCTGGCGGCGTCGCCTTACAGCCCGCCAGCATCAGCAAAGCCAGCGCCGCCATCACCCCTTCGACCCAACCCCGCGCCCGCATCCTTACTCCACCACGTGCAGCGTCACGCTCATCGATCCGTGCCCCACCCCGCAGAACACCGAGCAGTGCCCCTCAAAATCGCCCGCCTTCTCCGGCGTGAACTCCACCTCGCCGGTCTTGCCCTTCCCGGCTTTGACATCGATGTTCAGCTCGCGGAACTTCAGCCCGTGCGGCACATCCGCGCTCTTCAGCACCAGAGTGACCGGTTCTCCCTCCTTCAGCGTGATCTGGTTCGGCTCGAACCCATATTTCCTGGCAGTGATGTCGATGCGCCGCGGTTCGCTCTGCGGCCCGGCAAAATGGAGCGGCGCAACACCGGTTGCGACAAAGGCAACGGCCGCGCACGCGACTTGAATCAATTTCATAAATCCTCCGGCAGTGAATGGCGGCCCACGTGTTGACAGCAAAATGCGATCTCTCGCCTGCCCAACGATTGCAAGCCTGTGACAATTGCTGCGCCATCCAAAGCTGTTCCTACGCTAACCATCGCGCCGCGGCTGCGTGTCATGTGCCTGTCAGGGGATTGTCAGGATTCTGTTGGACCGAGACAAACCGCAGGCCTGCCGTAGAAAAGCAGCGCGACAAGGAGAAGAAGGGCCCGCGGTGAACAAGTTCGCCCCCGGTCGAACACGTCCGCCCCCGCGGTAGAACAAGTCCCCCCGGTAAAGAAACGCGGGGCTTTCACAGCTTGTGCAGGAATTCACCAGCCTTGAGCGCGCACGGCCTCACATCTGGCGGAAAGAAAAAACACACACACCCAACGCAGCGATGGCCAGGTTCACCCCCAGGCAAGAAGCAGACCTCACCAGTTCTGAAGGCGCAAGGCCTCACATCTGGCGGAAAAACCGCACACCCCCAACGCAGCGATGGCCANNTAACGGGTCGCATCATGAATCGGGCTTCAGCCCCGCGTTCCGCCGCGCCACCGGGAACGCCTTGAAGGCCCTGAGTATAGCCATCCCGCCGACATGATGATGTGTCAGGCCACGGCTTCCCAGCCCTCGGAAGAATCCGAAACGAGCCGCTGTGTGTCAGGGCACGACTTCACGCCATGTCCCGGGGGCGACAATACACCAAACCTTCCCCAAAAAAACAAACCCAACCCCCAACGCAGCGATGGCCANNCAGTCTCGACGCCGCCCATGGCACTCTTCCGCAGGCTGTTCAGTCCACCCATAACGGGTCGCATCATGAATCGCGCTAAATGCCCCGCGTTGAGCCACCCTGAGAGAGAAGGCCTTCAGGCCCGGCCTTCACAGCCGCCCCGCCGATCGAGCCACTCGCCGTCCCCCTGCGATGAACAGGCTTCGATAGAAAAGCGGCCTTCAAAACCCCTGGGACGACAGTTGCAGAAAGCTCCGCATGCACGACCGCGCGAGCTGCGACGTGCATCGCGATTCCATCCTCGAGAACCCCGTCCGTGCCCACCTTTGCCCAAACCCCGAAAACTTTCCATTCTCGTCCGCCCGGCGACCGAAAGCCGTCGAACCGGCGCCGCAACATTCTCCGTGCCCAAAGGACCTCATCTTTGAGCCGTCATTTCCCGGCGTTAATCACCCCGCTCATCCCTGATCCCTGCTTTTCCCCAAATGTGGAAAATTTGTCAAGAGCCACCCCCAAAATCCAAAGTAATGAACCCTGACTTATAACCACTTACAAGCCAACCAACCCAAATATATTTGGCAGCTTTATTCTTCCAACCTGCTATTCTGAATATAAGATGTAAAGAAGAAAGTTTTCTGAATATAAGATGTAAAGAAGAAAGTTTTCGCAATTCCAGGAAATAGGAAAAGCTCCACCGGACCGGTGGGGCTTTTCCTTTTTTCGTGGCTAGCATTCGGGTTCGAGGGGCCTGCTGTGGGTGGCAGGCCCCTCGCTTTTTCCCCGAGAGCCGAAGAAGCAGAGCGCTGCCTCATCGCGCTCTTACTGTTCCCGGTATTCCCTGTCTTTAGGGGGCCTGTCCCAATTGATCTCTTATCCGTCACCTGGATCAAAAGGGCCTGATCGCCATAACTGCAAACCCCTGCCGATCAATCACCTGGTCAAAAGGTTGACCACGCGGGGCCGCAAGTGAAAGGAAGCTGGAACACAGGCAACGCCACAAACTAACTCTCGAACTAACCAGCTAACTCTCGAACTAACCCGGCTAACTCACGAACCGCTGTTCTGAACGCCGAACGCCGAGCAGCCTGCCCTGAGCGAGTCCACGAAGTGGGCGAGTCGAACGGGCTGAACGCTCGCAAAGAAAGGTCGCCATGTCAGACTCCAACCAATCTGCCGCCGCAACCACGGCCGCTGAACCCAAATCCGAACCCCAACCCCAGAACCCCCTGAAGACGCCCCGCCAGTGCCGCTACATCAGAACCGGCGGCGACCAGTGCCGCGGCCGCGCCCTCACCGGCAATCATTACTGCCATTCCCACAAACAAAACCGCCAGCCCACCTTCGCCGGCGTTAAAGGATACGACCGCGTCGCCTTCCTTGAAGACCACGCCTCCATCGAACTCGTCACCTCGCAAATCATGCAGGGCCTCCTCGACCGCACCGTCGAGCCCGACCGCGCCCGCGCCGCCGCCAGCCTCCTCACCGTCTCCAACACCACCGTGCGCGACCGCCTCGCCCACGAGCGCTGGCTCCTCCGGAACAAGCTCCCCCTCCCCGAGCAGGTCGAAGAAACCATCCGCCTGGACTGCGACGAACTCGCCCCCGAGAAGGAATACCGCGGCCCCACCGGTACCTTCGAACCCCAGTGGTCCGTTTCCAAATACATCTATGAGCAGCAGTGCGAGCAAGCTGGCAAACCCAGTCCCACCTGCGCCGCCGATTTCCCCGCCTCCGGCTGGCTCACCGAAGACGAAATCAAAGAAACCCCCGCCGACTTCGCCGCACGCTACGAGGCCCGCATTGCCGAACTCAAACGCCAGCGCAAAGAAGAAGACCAGGCCGAAGCAGCAGCCGCCGCCCACGCTCAACACCGTCAGCAGAACGACGGCGATCAGAACGGCGCCGCCCAAAACAACCACGAGCCTCAAGCCGAAGCAAGCGAACCGCAACCAGAATCCCAGCAGACCACCAGCGAGCCGCAGCCCGAGACCAGCCCGGAGACCACCCTCGACCTCAACGCCGTAGCCGAACCCGAACGCCTTTCTGTTCCCTGTACCCTGTCCCCTGCACCCTGCAAAGGGGTACCCGCTCCAGGACATTACCAATCAATCTGCTCAAAACAAATCACCTGCCGCACCTACCCCCCAATGGGGACCAGCCCCAGACCACCAAAAGCGTCCGATTCGCACCAGGAACGCGCAGCGAAAACCCCAACCTCGCCCACAAGACCAGCAGCCAAAAGAAAAGGGAGCAGCCCCAGGCCGCTCCCCATCCTCTCCTTCGACGAACAAGCCACCCGCTACTTCGCCAGATCGGAGTCACACCGAGCAACGCCGAGCACGCTGCCCTGAGCGAGTCCACGAAGTGGGCGAGTCGAACGGGCCGAACGCATTTCTGTTCCCTGTTCGCTACTTGCCAGGCGCAAACAGCCCAAGCCGCACATGCCACTCGACTGACTTGCCCGGCTCGAGCGTGACCATGCCGGTGTTCATGCTGCCCCACTCCTTCCCGAAAGGATCGCCGAAGTTGAACTGCTCCTCGATGGCCGCGAACTGCTTCGTCGGCGGCGCGTACACCTGCACCGTCCGAATCTCAGGCGACAGGCCGAGAATATGGACGCCGTAAGCGCTCGCCGGATCGGCCAGCGTCACGTCCACCGCGCCATTGGTCCGCGTCAGCTTCGACCAGTTGTCGTCGAGGTAAATGTCGTCCAGCGCATTGCCCTGCGCCGCGCTGAAGTCGTACTTGGTCCCTTTCACGGCCTGCAGGTCGCCGGTCGGGAAAACGTCCTGGTAGTTGTTGATCGCCGCCACCTGCTGCCCGGGAATGTGCAGCAGCGCCTGCTTGCGGTCCCCGCTCGGGATCGCGAAGTAAGGATGCCAGCCGATCGCCATCGGCTCCGGCTCCTTGCCGACGTTCTTCGCCACGATCGTGGCGTCGACCGCCGAGCCGGTGAGCGTGATCACAAAGCTCAGATCGGTTTGCGACAGCCAGTGGCCGCCGAAGTCGCCCGCGTGGATGATGCCGGTCAGGCTCTGCCCGTCGGCGATCGGCTGCGTCTGCACGTTCTCGGTCTGCGAGGCGAGGATCAGCCCGTGCATCGCGTGCTTGTTCTTCGTCGGGTCGTCACTGTTGTGCCAGTTGGCCGGCAGCGTAATCGTCTTGCCGTGCCACTTTGTCGTGATGGTATTGCCGTCGGCCGAAAGCGGCCCGACAATCCGGTTCGGATAAGGCACCAGGAACGCGCCGCCGAAGCTGAAACTCGCGTTGCCGTTCTGGTCGGCCGGTCCGCCGTCCAGTTTCGCCGCCGCCTCTTCCAGCGTCGGCGAGGCCAGGATCGGAATTTCGCCCTTGCCCGGCACGTTGGCCGTGATCTGGAAGACGTTCATCCCGCGGCCCGGCAGCACCGTCACCGAGAGGAACTCCATCTGCTGCCCGTTGCTGGTCGCCGGGCGCGTGAGTTTCACCACCGGCGCTCCGCCGATCTGCGGAATCGGCGCCGGAGCGGGCTGGCTCGCCGCCGGAGCGGGTTCGGAGGACTTGCCGCAGCCTGCCATCAGGCCAACGACGGCAAGAACAAGAGGCGCTGCAAAGAAAGGATTGCGAATCGACATGGATTTCATCTCCGAGGATCAAGTGGAACGGGTCGCGTGGAACAAGATTGAGCGAAACGCTCCAGTGCGTAAACGCTTTCTGAAACCCACCCATTCTACGCCCGAATTTCGTCTCCCCATGGCCCTTTACAATCAGTCCCCCTCTACAATCGCACTTGTGTCCGCCATCACAACTGAGGGATCCAGGGCCTCGGCGCTCGACCTCATCGTCGACTGCAACCGCTGCGCCCGACTCCGCGACCACTGCGCGATGGTCGCCGAGAAGAAGCGTCGAGCATATCTCGGCTTCGAATACTGGGGCCGCCCCGTTCCCTCTTTTGGCGACCCGCAGGCGCGCGTGCTGTTCGTCGGCCTTGCGCCCGGAGCGCATGGATCGAACCGCACCGGCCGCCCCTTCACCGGCGACGGCTCGGGCGACTTTCTTTACCCTCTGCTGCACAAAGCCGGATTCGCCTCGCAGTCTGTGGCGACGCATCGCGACGACGGGATGGTTTTATACGACGCCCGTATCACCGCCGTGGTCCGCTGCGCGCCGCCCGGCAACAAGCCGCTGCCGGACGAGATCGCCAATTGCGCGCCGTATCTCGACGAGGAGATCGCCGCGCTCGACCAACTGCGCGTCATCGTCTGCCTCGGCAAGATCGCCTTCGACGGCGTCGTCGCGCACCTGCTGCGCACCGGCCAGATCGAACGCCGCGGCCAACTGGTCTTTGGCCACGATGTCGAGTATCGGATCCCGCGCGGGCAAACTTCTGAAAGGCGGTGGCTGCTGGCCAGCTATCACCCGTCGCTGCAGAACACCAATACCGGCAAGCTGACGCCAGCCATGATGCTGCGGGTCTTTCGTCGAGCAAGGCAGCGCGCCGGGTTGCCTGCTTCATAATCCTTTGCGCGGGACATCTTCACCGCAACTGCCGCGCATCCAGGATTAAGGCAAGGGAGCGATTACAGACTCCCGCGCTCAAGAGGGCAACCATGATTACGATTCTTCTGATTATTTTGATCCTGATGTTGATTGGAGCTTTTCCCGCATGGCCCCACAGCCGCAACTGGGGCTACTACCCGAGCGGCGGCCTGGGCCTGATTCTGCTCATCGTCGTGGTGCTGATGTTGTTGCGCGTGTTCTGACGAGCCGTCAGAGTTGAGCCACAGGACTGGAGCGGGAGACCGGGATCGAACCGGCGACATTCAGCTTGGGAATGTGGCGATCAATTGAAAACAAAGAACATGGCGTTCACCCAATCTCGTTCTGGCGATAGAGATTCTGGGCGTTTTTGAAAGCGCTGTTCTACAGAATTCGAATAGAGCAGAAATGGAGCAGACGGATTTCTGAATC
>PMUI01000084.1 GCA_003166955.1 Acidobacterium sp. | reverse complement strand
ACAGTTGACTCACATGGATGTCGGCTAGTCGGAAGTATCACTTTCCATCACCTTGAGACACAAATGCCCTGGCACAAAGCCAGGGCATTTCCTTTGCGGATCGCTGGAGATGACCTACTTCGCAGCTTTCTTCTGAGCAGCCCAGCGCTTCCTCTGCGCTGCTGCGATCCGCTCTCTCGCTTCCTTGCTCAACACCCTCTTTTTGCGCGGCTTCGCTCCGAAGGGAAATGATGTAGCCGGGACGCGTCCAACACCAGCACTCAGTAACGCCTTCACTTGCTCCAACCGTGCGATTTCCTCGCTCACAGCAGCGAGGATCGATTGTGTATCCATTTTTGTTTCTCTCCTCAGTCCAGGGAATTACAGCGATTACCATCCTATCGGCTATGGCCATCGCCGTGAAGCCTAAGGCAGCGGCTCAAATTTTGATCCGCCAACCGCGCGGAGCATGGAGGCGATCGCGCCCATGAAGATGGAACAAATCGGCAAGGGCACGACGTGGGTATTTCGCGCTGCTAAGCTTGACGAGACTTTCCAGATACTGAGCGATCGGAGCGTAAAGCTTCTGAGCACCCTAAGGCCCTGCCCTTGGGCAGGCGGGCAATGTTTGAGGATTTGTACGGCAATCAAAACGCCCTGATGGGCAAGTGAATGTCAGGGAAGGCCGCGGATGCTCCCAAAGCGCGGTCACTCCTGTGTTATCGCCGCCCAAGAGCCGTCGCGATCACATCCAAGCTCTTCCCGGTGGGCTGATGCTGCCCGGATTCCCAGCCCTGTAAAGTGCCGGACAGAACCCCTTCGGGGGCCGGTTTCCATCACCGCCGCTCCCAGGCTCCCGCGCTGGTGTGCCTCAAAAGAGGTATGGCTAGTTATTCATGGAATCAGGTATGCAGTTGAGTTGCCGATATGAAGCGGCGCGTCAATTGAGGCGCGCTACACATCGATCTTGGATCGACAGAATCGATTGAACCTCACAGTAATGGAGAAGTTCGAGGAATGTGCATGGTTGACAAAGTTTGTATCGAAGACGCACTCCCCAGAGGGCAGGGAGAGTCGGAGAATGGCCGAAGCTGAAAGAACCGGACTGCCTCGCCAGGGCTGGAGTGGGGAATTACTCGGTCGATGCCTGATCGCAGCCGTGCTGATGGTTTGCCCCTCTTTCCCTGCGGCCCGTGCCGCAGAGCCAACGACGCTGACATCTCTTGAAGCTGCGCACGCACTTAGCAACGCCGAGGCGAGCAGGGGAATTCCTGTCGTCTTCGGTGCAACGGTTGTCTATTCGCGGCGGTACGAAAAGCTACTCTTTGTACAGGACGGCGACTCCGCTCTCTTCGTCCATGCTCCCACAGCCGACATGCTGGTTCCCGGCGACCGCATCCTCATTCGAGGAGTCACACAGCAAAGCTTCAGGCCCATTGTTGTCGCCAATGCAGTCACGCTGCTCCGGCACGGAGGTTTGCCGAGGCCGGTACTGGCTGACTTCGGCGAGCTGATTCGTGCCCAACACGACTGTCAGCTGGTGACGGTGCGCGCTACGGTTCGCGCCGCCGACCTCGTTATGAGCGCCACAGCGCCGATTCGAAGCGCTAGGCTCCAGTTGCTCATGGAGGAGGGACACATCGAGGCGAATGTGGACAGCGAGGATGAGGCTGCCCTCAAAAACCTCCTGGATGCCGACGTGGAGATAACCGGGGCAGCCGCCGGGAAGTTCGATAACAAAATGCAACAGACCGGTGTCGTCCTCTACGTTTCCAAACTAGCGGATGTGAAGATCCTGAAGCGGTCAGTCGACAGTCCGTGGTCGCTGACGGTTACGCCGATGGATCAGATTCTTGCCGGTTATAGTGTCCGCGATCTTACGCAGCGGGTCAGGGTTCATGGAGCTATCACGTATTACCAGCCTGGATCGGCGGTTGTGCTCCAGGATGGATCGAGAAGCCTCTGGATATCAACTCATACCCGCGTACCGTTGCAAATCGGCGACGATGCAGACGCAACTGGCTTCCCCGACGCACACGACCGTGTCCTGACCCTGGCGGACGGCGAAATACTGGACAGTCACATTCCGGCGCCCATCCCCCCGCGGGTTGCGACGTGGGAACAGCTGGCGTTCTGGAACAGCAGCAAACCCGACGGGCACCAAAACGATCTGGTCTCTATCGAGGGTCAGGTCGTTACAGAGGTCCGGGAGGCCACGCAGGACGAGTATGTTGTCAATTCCGACGGCCGGTTGTTCACTGCGATCTACCGGCATCCACATGGAGCCGCCGTTCTCCCGCCCATGCGGCAGATACCCCTTGGCTCCAGAGTCCGTTTCACTGGCATTTGCACGATTTTGGACACTAACGCGATCACCCCGGGCGAAGAAGTGCCCTTCAACATCCTTATGCGTTCCTTCGACGACTTTGTAGTAGTTGCCGGTCCCTCCATGGTGAGCATTCGTAACCTGCTTCTGATCGTCGGATTGCTCCTCGCGGTACTGATTGCTGTAGGTGCGCGCAGTTGGGCTCTCGACCGCAAGGTTCGCCGGCAAACGGCCGTGATGGCCGCTCGCGTTGAGACAGAGGCTGCTCTGGAACGGCAGCGCGGCATGATCCTTGAAGACATCAGCGGGTCACGGCCTCTCGCCGAAATTATCGAGCGGATAACAGACTTGGTCTCGTTCCAGCTGGAAGGGGCTCCCTGCTGGTGTCAAATCACCGATGGAGCTCAACTGGGAGATTGTCCGCCGAAGGCCTACGCGCTTCGAATCGTCTCTGCAGCAATACCCGCCCGTTCCGGTCCGGCACTTGGCGCGATCCTTGTCGGATTTGATCCCCAAAAGTCCGCTGTTGCCGATGAGGCGGAAGCCCTCTCGGTGGGAACCCGGCTCGCCACTCTGGCTATAGAAACCCGTCGGCTCTATTCCGACCTGCAGCATCGTGCGGAGTTCGACCTCCTCACCGAGATTCACAACCGGTTTTCCCTGGAACGGTATCTGGACGCGCAAATCGAAATAGCGAGAGAAGAGGCTGGAATCTTCGGGCTGATTTATGTCGACCTGGATGAATTCAAGCAGGTAAATGACGGCTACGGCCACCAGGCAGGAGACCTTTATCTGAAAGAGGTCGCGCTGCGCATGAAACGGCGGTTGCGTCCCCACGATATGCTGGCGCGGCTCGGGGGCCACGAGTTTGCCGTACTCGCTTCCAGGGTCCGCAGCCGCACGGAGGTGGAGGAAGTCGCCCGTCGTTTAGAGCGCAGTTTCGACGACCTTTACGCCGTAGATGGGTACGTCCTTCAGGGCTCGGCGAGTGTCGGCATCGCACTTTACCCAGAGGATGGCACAACCAGGGACAGCCTGTTGAGCGCAGTCGACGCAGCCATGTATGTGGCGAAGCAAACCCGGCGACAAGTCGATGAGTTAATATCCGAGCAACCCGATCCGGCAGTCACACCCTGAGATCGCGCATGATTGCGGCCGGGCGCGGTTTGCTACCGGAAAACGGGCTTGTGCTTTGTAATGTCCGGGTTGTTTGAATGCTGAGTCGAGGAGGAGTACGAGGTGTTGCATAAGCTGAACTCAGCGGCAAGCTGATTCAGAGAACAACCTCGGAGGCTCCTCAGAGACGATATGTATTACATCGGACTGGATGTTCACAAGAAGACGATCAGCTATTGCGTGAAGGACGCGGCTGGTTGTGTGCACCAGGAAGGCAGGATCGGTTCTACGCGGCGCGAACTGGACGCCTGGATCAGGACGCTACCCCAACCCCGGATGATCGCCATGGAAGCGACGATCTTCACGGGCTGGATCTACGATCACCTGCTTCCGCATGCTGAAAAGGTGAAGGTGGCGCACCCGCTGATGCTGCGGGCCATTGCAGCGGCGAAGCGGAAGAACGACCGGATCGATGCCGGCAAGATCGCCGACTGCCTGCGCTGCGATTTCCTGCCGGAGTGCCACATGGCTTCGACCGAGATCCGGAACCGGCGCCGGATCCTGCGCTACCGCGGCCTGGTGCTGAGGCAGGCGGTGCAGATGAAGAACCGGGTATCCGGCCTGTTGATGGAGACCGGGATGAGCTACAACAAGCTGCGGCTGCACCGGATGGGCTACTTCGCTGAGTTGATGTCGACCAACGAAGAGGTCAGCGAGAGTATTCGTCCATTGCTGAAGCTCTGCCGCGAGCACATCGACCGGGCGGTCAAGCTGGACACAGCTCTGCTGCGATCGCTGGAACAGGATCCGCTGCTGAGCGACAGACTGAGGCGGCTGAGGACGATTCCCGGAGTGGGTCCGATTACGGCACTGACCTGGGCGCTTGAGGTTGGTGACACTTCGCGCTTCCGGTCGATCAAGCAGGCCATCAGCTACTGCGGCCTGTGCAGCGCCGAGAAGAGCTCAGCGGACAAGGTGATGCGGACGCCGATCTCGAAGCAGCGGAACAAGCATATCCAGCAGGTGCTGGTGGAAGCGGCCAGACTGGCTCCGCGATACAGTGACGAGCTGGCCGTGCTTCACGAAAAGGAACGACAACGCGGGAACGGCAATCGGGCCACGCTCGCAGTGGCAAGGAAGATGGTGGCGCTGATGCTGGCTGTAGAAAGACGCAACACGGATTTCGTGCCCGCGGCCGAGTTCCGACGAGCCGCGGCAGCTTAAAACCTTCCTGAGAAGGGAAAAACATCAGGATCCATCGATGCGCAGGCTGCCAGGTCCCGCAGGTCACCGGCCGGGCGACGGAGGCGACTCCCGAGGCTCTCTTCGGATTGTTTCGGGACTGGCAGAGAACNNGCCTGAGGCAGCAAATGGATGTCCGGTTCTGCAGAGTGCAGGAACCATCGGCCGAGAGGCATACGTGCGCAGCAATCGATCCCGATCAGACGCACAACGCGCTCTCCAGAGCGCGAACGGATGACTCGTGCTTTTCTGTTGACAAAGACTTACATGGATGTC
>PMUI01000025.1 GCA_003166955.1 Acidobacterium sp. | reverse complement strand
GCGTAATGCCCGTCGTAACCTCCGCCAGGCCAAAGATGATCATTAGCAGCGCAACGACGACGACACCTCGTGGCCGGTTTTGGTTCATAGGCGCCTCTTTCGGGCAACGATATCGTATGCCGCGACCTGAGTCGACCTCCCGCTTAGAAGCCGACACCACCGAGCGGTTCGTTATCTTGCGCGCGCGCAGTCACATCTGAAACACTGGCCCTGCCTTCCTATGGTTTGCCACTACCTTGTGAAAGGGCGCGTACAGGGCGTCGGATTCCGATGGTTTGTTCATCGCGAGGCTGCCGCGCTGGAGCTGAGCGGGTGGGTGCGCAACACCGAAGACGGCCACGTGGAAGTGCTGGCGGTGGGTGACGCGGACTCGCTCGCGGACCTCGGGCGGGCGCTGCGCAAAGGATCGCGCGGCAGCCGCGTGGATGCGGTGATCGAACATGAACTGGACGCGAAGGAAGCTGAGGGCCTCGGCCCGTTTCAGATTGAAGGAGCGTGGTAGAACGTTATGACCTCTTGTGCCATCGATTGTGAGCCGTTGAAGGCGCTGGTCCGGACGGTTCCGGATTTTCCCAAGCCGGGGATTTTGTTTTACGACATCACGACACTGCTGAAGAATCCGAAGGGATTCGCGACGCTGATCGATGCGCTCGCGCAGTACTACATCGATAAAGAAATCGATTTGGTGCTGGGGATCGAGGCGCGCGGATTTATTTTCGGACCGGCGCTGGCTTATCGGCTGAACGCGGGCTTTGTGCCGGTGCGCAAGCCGAAGAAGCTTCCTGGGCCGACGGCGCGCGTGACCTACGACCTCGAGTACGGATCGGACATGCTGGAGATTCACGTCGATGCGATCGAGCCGGGGCAGCGAGTCGTTCTGGTCGACGATCTTTTGGCGACGGGCGGAACGATGGAGGCGACGATCAAGCTGGTGCAGCAGCTCGGCGGCGAGATTGCGGGCCTCGGGTTCGCGATCGAGCTGGATTTTTTGAAGGGGCGGGAGCGTTTTAAGGACTACGACGTTTTCAGCCTTCTGCACTACGACGAGTAGCCTTCGCGGTTTCTTCGTGGGTTGGAAATTTTCGGGGGGGGGGCCGGAAATTTCTCTCGTGATTCATTCCTAAGGGATTGAGGCCCCGAGTACTTCGGTGATCTCCCTTATCTGACACCGATTGAATCAGTTGGCTGGCGACCGCGATTGATGCGATCGCGGTCGTGTTTGCGTCAATCAAGGTCGCGATGGAGCCAGATGACTGAGCGGACGTCAGTTGCTTCATGACCGTGAGTGCATCAATCACGGCTGTGATTAATGGGTTCACGACCATGAATGCGTCAAACACGGTCGAGATTGATGCATTCTCGGTCGTGATGATGGACAGGGCACAGGCCGCGGGCCACAGAGCATTCATTCCGATCCAGATTGCCAAAGAGCGACACAGACGGGCGGTTCGGGGATTTGCGGGTCCGGAAACGCCGATGGGGATTGTCCGCCTGGGCGGAAAATCCCCACTATGAATAGTGTCCGTTCGCTGCCTGGGCAATGCAAGGAGAATCGGGGGTGGGGATGGTACGGAAGTACCTGTTTTGTAGCTTGGAGCAGGGGAGCTCAGAGCACAGACAGCACTCGGTGCGGCGTGCTGGGTGAGTTTTTGACTATCCCACCCTGCACGCGCCCAAAAGCGGGGCGCGTCCAGGATGGGGCACCCGGGCGTTCGGGGGATCTGGGATTACTGCTCTGCTAATGAATGTCACATCTTGACGATCAACTGGAGACGGTGGTAGGGTGTTCGCTATGCCGGACCCTACTACCGACGTTATCCAGGGCACTTTGGACATGCTGATTCTGAAAACGCTGAGCCTTGGGCCGTTGCATGGGTTCGGGATTGCCCGGCGGGTAGAGCAGGTTTCACGCGGCGTTTTCAAGGTGAACCCCGGCTCCCTTTTGACTGCGCTGCAGCGCCTGGAGCGGGCGGGCTGGCTCGACGCCGAGTGGCGCAGCACGGAAAACTCGCGGCGGGCCAAGTTCTACTCGCTGACGCGCGCGGGCCGCAGACAACTGGAGATCGAAACCGCGGAATGGAGCCGCCGCGCCGGGGCGATTGGCCGGCTGCTGCGCCAGGAGGGCTGAGATGTCGCTTTGGCGCCAACTCACTTACGGCTTGCGCCGCCTGCTCGATCGCAGCCAGGCCGACAACGACGCCGACGAAGAAGTCCGCCAGTACTTCGAAGAAAGCGTGGCGGCGTGGCAGGCGCGCGGCCTGACCGCCGAGGACGCGAAGCGCGCCGCTCGCCTCGAACTCGGGAACATGACGGTAGTCCGCGAGCAGGTTCGCTCCTACGGATGGGAGAATGCGGTCCGAACCTTTGCTTCCGATCTCAGCTACGCGGTCCGCCAACTGCGCAGCCATCCTGGATTCGCGACGGTCAGCGTGCTGACGCTCGCGCTGGGCATCGGGGCGAGCACGGCGATCTTCAGTGCTGTCGATCCGATCCTGTTCGAGCCGCTGCCGTATCCGCATGCGAGCCGCATTCTGACAATCTGGAACCGATACCTGGGCGCTCGCTACGAATTATCCTTCGGCACGTATCGCGAGCTGGCTCAGCGCAGCCGCAGCTTTGAATCGATGACGATCTTTGAGCCGTGGCAGCCGGCGCTGACTGGGGGCGTGCAGCCGGAACGGCTCGAAGGCCAGGGTGTGAGCGCGAGCTTCTTCCATGTGCTTGGCGTCGCTCCTGCTCTGGGGCGCGATTTTCAGCCGTCCGAGGACGTTCTCGGGGGGCCGAAGGTCGTCATTCTCAGCGATCGACTGTGGGAACGACTGTTTCACGGAGATCGCGGCATTCTCGGGCGACCGATCAGACTCGACGACGACAGCTTCACCGTCATTGGAGTGATGCCGCGGTCGTTTAGGGATGTGCTGTATTCATCGGCCGATCTATGGACGCCCGCGCAATATGACACGAGGCAGATCACGAAGGACTTTAGCGGCCCTGCGTGGGGCAATCATCTGCGTATGGTGGGGCGGCTTCGGTCGGGGGTCACGCGGGCGCAGGCTATCCAGGAGCTGTCTCAGATTGCAGGCACGCCGTGGCAGGACTTTCCCCGCCCGCGATGGGCTTCTCTCAGGGAGGGCCTGATCGTCGATTCTTTGCAGGATGACATTGCCCATACCGTGAGGCCTGCGCTGCTCGCGGTTCTGGGCGCAGTCATCCTCGTGCTGACCATCGCCTGCGTGAATGTGATCAATCTGCTGCTGGCCCGCAGCGCGCAAAGGCGCGGGGAATTCGCCGTTCGCGCCGCACTGGGCGCGTCGAAGCGGCGCATCGTCCGGCAACTGATTACGGAAAGCCTGCTGCTGGCTCTGCTCGGCGGCGCTTTCGGCCTCGGCGTCGCCCTCGCAGGCGTGCGGGTGCTGATTGCGCTGAGCCCTCCGGGATTGCCGAGGGTGGACGCCATAACGGTCGATGCCGTGGCTTTCGCCTTCGCTTTCGCCATCACGACCCTTATCGGTTTGGTCACCGGTCTCATTCCGGCCCTGCACGTTTCCCGCGAAGGGGTCCGCCCGCGGCTGGAGCAGAGCTCGCGACGCACGGCGGGCGGTCATGCCTGGACCCGTGGCGCCCTCGTCGTCACCGAAGTCGCGCTGGCTCTCGTTCTGTTAGTGAGCGCAGGCTTGCTGCAGCACAGCATGCGTCGGCTGCTCGGGGTCGATACGGGCTTCAATCCCGCGCAGCTGCTGACCATGGAGGTTCAAACCTCAGGCCATCAGTTCGACGATCTGCTGTCCGCGCCGGGAGCAGGCGACAACAGCAGGCGGCGCTTCTTCCGGCAGGCGCTCGAGGCTGTGCGCCAGGTTCCAGGAGTCGAGCAGGCAGCGTTCACCAGCCTGTTGCCGCTCAGTGACGATCCCTCGTGGGTGAGCACGTATGGCGCGCACTTCGAGAACGATGAGCCGCAGAGGGGGCGCAATGTTTTTCGCTACGCGGTCAGCCCTGGCTATTGCCGGACCATGGGGATTGCCATCCTCAGCGGCCGTTGTATCGATGAGCACGACACGGCGACGGCACTGCCGGCTGCGGTGCTGAGCGCGTCGCTGGCGAGAAGCCAGTTCCCGGGCGAGAATCCAATCGGCAAGCGGCTGCACGTGGGGCCCGACGACCGGCCGTGGTTTATCGTGGTCGGCGTTGTTGGCGATGTGAAACAGACATCTCTGGCGATCAACGAGCCCGATGCTGTGTATCTCTCGACGGAGCAGACGTGGTTTGCGGATGACACGCTGTCGTTTGTGATTCGCGCGCGTGGGAACGCGGCGGCGCTGGTGCCCGCCGTGAAGGCTGCGGTTTGGTCGGTCGATAAGGATCAGCCCATCGTGCGCGTTGCGACGATGGAGGGGCTGATGGCAATCACCGAGGCGCAACGGCGGTTCGTGCTGATTCTGTTTGAGGCGTTTGGGCTGATTGCGCTGGTGCTGGCTGCGGTGGGCCTGTATGGGGTGCTGTCGGGCAGCGTGGCAGAGCGCACGCGTGAGATCGGCGTGCGGGCCGCGCTGGGCGCGACACGGCGGGATCTGCTGGCGCTGATTCTGGGCGACGGAATGCGGCTGACGGCATTGGGCATGACGCTGGGGTTGTTAGGGGCCGCGGCGGCGAGTCGCGGGATTGTTTCGCTGCTGTTTGGGACGTCGGCGCTCGATCCGGCTTCGTGGCTGGGGATGGTGGCGCTGCTGGGGGCAATCGCGGTGCTGGCGTGCTGCGTTCCTGCCTGGCGCGCGGCTACGGTGGATCCTGCTGTTACTTTGCGGGCGGAGTGATCGGCTGCCTCCTTTGCGGGCGCGGAGATGCCTGGTGGCTGGGTTGGTTCGGGGCCGCGGCGGTCCCATAATAAGGATGCAGTTGGGGGATTCAAACATGGAGATTAAACGAGGTGGCTCGCAGCCTTCGGGCAAGGGGCCGGAGGACTGGTTCACAGGGGCGGTACGCGTGGATCCGTTGTTTGCCGCGCCGGCGCCGGCGCGGGTGCAGGGCGCGTGCGTGACGTTTGAGCCGGGGGCGCGGACGGCGTGGCATACGCATCCGCTGGGGCAGATGCTGATTGTGACGTGGGGCTGCGGGCGGGCGCAGCGGTGGGGCGGGCCGATGGAGGAGATTCGGCCTGGCGATGTCGTTTGGTTTGCGCCGGGAGAGAAGCACTGGCACGGAGCCGCGCCGACCACGGCGATGATGCACATTGCGATTCAGGAGAAGCTCGACGGCAAGGTCGTCGAGTGGATGGAGAAGGTCAGCGACGAGCAGTATCTGGGATGAGGGACGGCTGAGCCTGACTAAGGAGCGCGCGGGCTGGTATCAGCGTGGTGTCCTGTAAGTTTATTGAAGAATTGGACGGATGGAGTCGTTCGAAGAACATCCCGCAGGGGCTAAAAGCCCGACTCATTCTGCACGCTTTACTGCAGGGCTCAGCAGCTAGCGGAAAAGTGTTGACCGCGGCGAAAAACCTGGGCGGCTCAAGCCGGATTCATTGGGCGGACCTTACGGCGCGGCTGAAGAACTTGCGGAAAGGGCCATGGGCGGAGTTGGGGCTGAGCTTTTTCCCAAAATGGTGCAAGGCAGTACTTTCGAGTGAACCCGGAATCGAGTTGCATTGACGTTCGGGCTGGTCGGGGAGCTAGCTTCTTGCTATGGGGTGAACCTGGCCGTCGCTGCATTCCGTGGTCGGCGCGGCTCCGTGCCAGTGTTTCTCCCCCGGCGCAAACCACACCACTGGCAATCTCTAAAAGCAGGCTCCTCCGCTCCGGTCGGGATGGCGATCTCTTAAAAGCAGACCCCTCGCTTCTAAAAGTGGGTCCCTCAGCTGCGCTGCGCTGCGGTCGGATGGCAATCTCTAAACAGGCCCCTCCGCTCCGGTCGGGATGCAATCTCTAAAAGCAGGCCCCTCGCTTCTAAAAGTGGGTCCCTCAGCTTCGCTGCGCTCCGGTCGGGATGGCAATCTCTAAAAGCCGGTTCCTCCGCTTCGGTCTGGGTGGCAATCTCTCAAGGAAAATTGCAAACTGCGAGCTTTAGGGCGCGGCTGAAAGCTTGTGGAGAGGGCCGTGGGCGGAGTTGGGGCTGAGCTTTTTCCCAAAATGGTGCAAGGCAGTACTTTCGAGTGAACCCGGAATTGAGTTGCATTGACGTTCGGGGTGGTCGGGGAGCTAGCTTCTTGCTATGGGGTGAACCTGGCCGTCGCTGTTTTGGGAGTTTGTGTTTTTTCTCCGCTCGGTCGGGGTGGCAAAAGCGGTCCCTCCGCTTCGCTGCACTTCGGGTCGGGATGGCGTTCTCTAAAGGCGGGTCCTGCCGCTTCGGTGGGGAGGCAACTCCTAAGAGCGGGTCCCGCCGCTTCGCTGCGCTTCGGTCGGGATGACGATCTCTCAAGGAAAATCAAAAGCAGCACGCTACCAGGAAACTGCTTAGGAAACTGCTTCGACCTCGACCTCGCGCGTGCGAGGGGCGCCGGGGTTCCAGCCGAGGTGTTCCATGGGATTGGGGGTGGGGCGGCCGAGGTAGTAGCCCTGGGCTTCGTTGGTGCCGAGGGAGCGCATGAGTTCGAGCTGCTCGCGGGTTTCGATGCCCTCGACGATGACCTTCATGTGGAGGTTGTGGGCCATGGACAGAATCGACTCGACAAAGGCTCGGGTCTCCTGGCGGACGGCGAGTTCGGTGACGAAGGAGCGATCGAGTTTGAGCGCGTCGAGGAAGAGCTTGGGCAGATAGCTGAGGCAGGAGTAGCCGGTGCCGAAGTCGTCCATGGCGACGCCGATACCGCGGCCGGTGAGGCGGCGGATGAGATCGGCGGCGCGCTCGACACCGGTGAGGGTGGCGGACTCGGTGAGTTCGAGCTGCAGGAGGCTGGGGCGGAGGCCGGTGCGGCGGAGCGTGTCCTCGACTTCTTCGAGGAAGGAGTCGCGGGCAAACTGGACGCTGGAGACGTTGACGGCAACCTGAATGGGGGTGCTCGCTCGGCGCTGCCAGAGGACGGCGTCGGCGCAGGCGCGCTCCATGACATAGGCGCCGAGGGGAACGATAAGGCCGCTCTCTTCGGCGATGGGGATGAAGTGCATGGGCGGGATGGGGCCGAGGGTGGGGTGGGCCCAGCGCGCGAGGGCTTCGAAGCGGACGATGGTGTTGGTGGCGAGATCGAATTCGGGTTGGTAGTGGACGCGGATTTGGCCGTTCTCGATGGCGCGGCGCAATTCGCTCTCGAGCATCATGCGTTCGCGCGCGGCGCTGCCGAGGCCGTCGCCAAACTGGACGACGCGGTTTTTGCCGTTGCGCTTGGCGGCGAACATGGCGCAGTCGGCGTGGCGCAGGAGCTGGCCGCCTTCGGTGCCGTGATCGGGGAAGATGCTGATGCCGATGCTGGCGGTGACGCGGACGGTGTGGTCCTCGATGGCAAAGGGGTCTTTGAGGACGTCGAGGGCACTGTGGGCGGCGCGGTCGGCGTCGGCCATGGACTGCACGTTGTCAAGGACGAGGGTGAACTCATCGCCGCCGATGCGGGCGAGGGTGTCGGACTGGCGGAAGCGGGCTTTGAGGCGCTGGGCAACCTGGCCGAGGAGGGCATCGCCGACGCTGTGGCCGAAGCTGTCATTGACCAGCTTGAAGCCGTCGAGGTCGATATAGAGGAGCGCGATTTTGCGGTTCTCGCGGCGGCCCTTGGCGAGGCTGTGAGAGAGGCGATCGGCGAGCAGGCGGCGATTGGGCAGGCCGGTGAGGTCGTCGATGAGCGCAGTGTGTTGCAGGCGAGCTTCGGCGTCGCTTCGGGCGCGATCGCGGCGCTGCAGTTCGGAGAGCATGGCGTTGAAGCCAAGAACGAGGTCGGCGACTTCTTCGCTGCCACTCGGGGCGAGATCTGTGTCGAAGGGGCGCTGAGCCGCAACCTGGAGCATGGCGCTGGAGAGATCGCGGATGGCCTGCGTGGTTTGACCGGCTTTGTGGAGAGCCGCTTCCTGCTCGCGCACGCGGAGGCGGAGGTTGTTGACGCGCGTGAGGATTATGAGAATCGTCGCGGCCAAGGCTGCCAGCATGAGGGCCAGGAGTGCCGTGGCGGGAGGCATCCAGGAGGCCTGGTGGTGGATCACGGTCAGGTCAGCGGGCGGCCGGGGCTGGATTTGCGGCGTGGGGGTGGACGGGGTCTCGAATGCGGGAGCCGGCTGCGGCGGCGGGGTGACGACAGGTGTGCGCGCTGCGGCGTGGGTCCTGGGTCGCGGCTTGGCGGCAGTGGGCGCTGGCGTCGAGGTGTCGGGGGCTGGAGCTTTGGCGGCTTCGGCGGCTGGGGCGTCAGCGGGTTGAGCTTGTGCGGGAGCGGAATTCGTGGGGACGGGATTTGCCGCGGATGGCGTCTGGACTGGGGCCGGGGCCGGGGCTTCCTGGATGAAGAACGTGCCGTGCCCGGGCAAGACGGACCCGTGGCAGAGCGCGGTGGCGAAGATGGACGCGCCCAACACAGATCCCAGGATCGCGGCGGACCTTATCGCCGTGACGCTGATGCGGCTCATGCGAGCATCATCCATGGCGAAATCCGGTTGGGATATACAACTTTGGCTTGAGCCGTACCCATTTGGAAGCAGAAGGGTTACAGATGGCCTGTTGGGCAGGGTTCCTGGCTGGGGGGTGGGTTTGTCCGGCGACCGGATTCCGGTGCGCGCGCGTATCGTCACCGCGGAGGGTTGTGCTATTCTCGCCGCGTGGCGACCGCCGTTTCACAGCCGAAGGTGACGACTCCGCGGCACAGCGCGCTGGTGCGGGTGACGCACTGGCTCACGGTGGTGGCGTTTTTGGCACTGGCGATTACGGGCGGGGAACTGGTGATTTCGCATCCGCGGTTTTACTGGGGCGAGACGGGCAATGTGAACATGAAGCCACTGTTCACGATTCATATTCCTTCGTCGCGGGATACGGTGCCGACGGGGTACGGGTACGTGATGCCGGATCAGAATGGGTGGAGCCGGTATCTGCACTTTGAGGCGGCGTGGCTGGCGGTGCTGACCGGCGTGGTGTATGGGATAGCGGGGTTCTGGACGGGACATTTTCGGAAGGACCTGCGGCCGGCTCGGGGAGAACGGACGGGGGGTGCGTACTGGCGGGCTTTGCGCGGCATGCGGCCGGATGAGGCGGGGACGCGGTCGTACAACGTGGTTCAGCGGACGGTGTATCTCGGGGTGATTTTTGTTTTGTTTCCGTTGGTGATCTGGACGGGGCTGGCGTTGTCGCCTGGGTTCAATGCGGTGTTTCCGTTTTTCGTGGATGTGCTGGGGGGACGGCAGTCGGCGCGGACGCTGCATTTCTTTGTGTCGGATTTGCTGGTGGTGTTTCTGGTGGTGCACGTGGTAATGCTCTTGCTCAACGGGTTCTGGGCCCTGACATGGGAGATGATTACAGGGCGCGTTGTTGCGCGGAAGGAGCGGGGATGAGTCCGATTTCGCGGCGGAAGCTTCTCACGGGTGGGGTTGTTGCGGCGGCGGGCGTGGCGGGACTGGCGGCGGCGGATCGCATGGCGCGGCGGTTTGGGTTGATCCCACCGGATGGCGGCGGGATTTACGGGCCGGGCGAGACGCTGACCTACGCGGCGCAGCGAGTGCTGGGCAAGCATGCACTGGCGCGGGAGTTTCCGCGAGGAATGATTTCGAAGACGCCGTTTATGAATGAGGTTGCGCCGCACAACGACGAGTTCAAGCGGCATGAGGCGATGGGTTTCAGGGACTGGACGCTGACGGTGGATGGGATGGTGGCGCATCCGCTGACACTGTCGGTGCCCGAATTGCGGGCGCTGGCGACGCAGAGCCAGATCACCGAAGTGGTGTGCGAGGAGGGGTGGTCGTACGTCGCAGAGTGGATTGGGACGCCGGTCGAGGCGGTGCTGCGCGAGGCGGGGACGCTGCCACAGGTGCGTTACATCGTGTACACCGCGATGGAAAAGGATGGATGGGACAGTCTCGATATGGCGGACGCGCTGCATCCGCAGACGCTGCTGACGTGGGGGATGAACGACGGCGATCTGCCGGTAGGATTCGGCGGGCCGTTGCGCATGCGTGTGCCGCGGCAGCTGGGATACAAGAGCGTGAAGTACGTCATGCGGCTGACAGCGACCGATTCGATGAAGGGGATTGGCAGGGGTCTGGGATCGGTGGCGGCCGAGGGTGGGTATGCGTGGTATTCGGGAATTTGAGGGGCAGAGTTTAGAGTTTAGGGATTAGAGTTTAGGGGCAGCGGGCCGAAGTTCGGCGATACGTGGATCCGCCAGATAAATCAAGTCGCAAATTTCAAAAACATGATCGGCGGTCGGGGTTCCGAGGACGGCGCCGCGATCCAACGCTTCGCATATTAGTGGACTTTGTGCGATGCGGCGCCTGGAAGCGTCCTGGACCATGAAGGCAGGTCCACTCTCCAGGACCTTATAGCCGAGTGATACAGCACGTCGGTCTGCGGCGCTCGCATCCTCACCCCACTTTCCGATGATCAAATCGAAAGCCGCCTCTTTTTCCTGGTGGGCCGGTGTCCATTCGACGTAGTAGATAGCAATCGCAACGTCGCCTCTGTGGACGAATCCCCAGACGCGTTTTGTTTTCTGGCCGCAATCCGGACACGGACCGAATTCTTCCTGGTTCGTGTCGTCGTATTCCAAAGTCAAGTCGGTTTGATTCGGAAGTGCGATGAGCTCCATTCCGCAATGTTAGTGCAACTCGCCGCGCGCTCGCGCCCCGGCGCTTATACTGCGGTGGGTCTTCCGAGGAGGGTTTGATGCGGCGGAGAGAGTTCTGCAAACTGGCGGTAGCTGCAGCGGCGGGGACGGCGGTGGGTGATGGGGCGGGAGTTTCAGCGCAGACTGCGGAGCCTGCGCCGCCGGAAACGACGGCTCCAGCACAGGCTTCGAGCGAAGCTGCGGGGTTTGGGGCGGTTACGCAGAGCTATGCGGAGTTTTGTGAGACTCCGGCGAGTGAGCGCGTTTTCTTTGCGCTTGAGGGCGGGAAGGTGATCAGCGAAAAACTCGATGAGGCTTCGTGGAAGCCTACGGGGTGGATTCAGCCACCGGATTTGCCGATTCCTGGCGGGTCGTGGGATGGGGTGTCGCTGGATTCACCGATTCCGAATCTTGCGGGGGAGGGGCCGTTCAAGCCGACGTGGGAGTCGCTGCTGGGGTACGAGGCTCCGGAGTGGTATCGGGATGCGAAGTTTGGCATTTGGGCGCACTGGAGTCCGCAATGCGTGCCGGAGGCGGGCGACTGGTATGCGCGGCAGATGTATATCCAGGATCATCGGCAAAACAAATATCAGCTGGAGCACTATGGGCCGCCGTCGCGGTTCGGGTTCAAGGACCTGTGCGCGCAGTGGACGCTGCTGAACTGGCAGCCGGAGGAGTTGATCGCGCGCTACAAGAAGGCGGGTGCGAAGTTTTTTATCACGCTGGCGAACCATCACGACGGGATGGATTGCTGGAACTCGCGGCATCATCCGTGGAACTCGGTGAATGTGGGGCCGCATCGCGATGTGGTGGGGACGTGGGCGAAGGCGGCGCGGGATGCGGGGCTGCGGCTGGGGGTGACGGTGCATCAGGCGCGGAACTGGTGGTGGTTCCAGACGGCGCACGATGCGGACAAGACGGGGCCGCTGGCTGGGGTTCCGTATGACGGCGTGAAAACGCTGGCTGATGGCAAGGGGCAGTGGTGGGAGGGGTTCGATCCGCAGAGGGTGTATGCGCCGAAGCATCCTTATAATGCGTTGCCGGATGCGTCGTTTGTGAAGAACTTTTACGACCGGACTCGGGATTTGATCGATCAGCATGATCCGGACCTGCTGTATTTCGACAATCCGCGGTTTCCGCTGGGGTGGGCGGGGATGAATCTGGGGGCGTACTACTACAACCGGAGCCTGCGCGCGCATGGCGGCAAGGTCGAGGGTGTGATCACGATTAAGGAAGTGCCGGAGCCGTGGGTGAAGAGCGCGGTGGTGGACTGGGAGCGCGGGCTGACGAACAAAATTATGGAGTACGCGTGGCAGTCGGAGACGTGTTTGGGCGACTGGCACTATGATCGCGCGCTCTATGACAAGCCGGGCGAGTATGGCGGGTATTTGCCGCCGCGCGATGTCATCCACTGGATGATCGACACGGTGAGCAAGAACGGGACGTTCATTTTGAATGTGCCGGGGAAGCCGGACGGGACGATCGACGCGAAGGAGATTGCGGTGGTGGATCGGATCACGGATTGGATGACGGTGAACGGCGAGGCGATTTACTCGACGCGTCCGTGGAAGTTGTTTGGGGAGGGGCCGGACACGATCAAGAGCGGGTCGTTCCAGGGGAACAGCATTGCGCAACTGGGGGAGAAGGATATTCGGTTCACTCGCAGCAAGGATGGGAAGGTGGTGTACGCCATTGCTCTGGGGTGGCCTGCGGCGGAGTTTGTTATCTCTTCGCTGGGGACGGCCAGCTCGACGTCGCCGGGGAAGGTGGAGCGGGTGGAGTTGTTGGGGACTGGTGAGAAGGTTCGGTGGCGGCAGGGTGCGGATGGTCTGCGGGTGACGCTGCCGGTGGGGTACAAGCCGGCGGTGGATTTTGCGGCGTCTTTGAAGGTGACGCTGGGGTGAAGAAAGCTGAGGAGCCGCGGCTGACGCGGGTTGCGGCGATTTGTTTGGCGCTGCCGGGGGTGGTGCGGGCTGACATGGGGTCGCACGGGCAATTCACGGTGCGGAAGAAGGTGTTTGCTTATTTTTTGAACGACCATCATGGAGATGGGATCGTGTCGGTGTGTGCTCGGGCTTTTCCGGGGGAGAACAAGAAGCTGATTGAGGCGCATCCGAAGAAGTTTTATTTGCCGGCTTATATTGGGCCGCGGGGATGGGTAGGTCTGCGGCTGGATCGGGGCAAGGTGGACTGGGATGAGGTGCGGGATTTGGTGACGGCTAGTTATTTGCAGGTGGCTCCGAAGAAGCTGGCGGTTCAGGTCGAAGCGAGCATCTCGTAAACGCTGAAAACTCCTTGCTTTTGAGGCCGCTTCCGATTTTGCTTGACTTTATTGCTAATTGCGATAGATTGATTGCGATTTGCAATATCGCTATGAAGCTTGGGGAAAAACTGAAGTATCTGCGGGAGACCGAAGGGGAGCNNGAGCCAGAGTTATCTGTCGCAGATCGAGAGCGGGGCGCGGCCGCACCTGACGAACACGTCGCGGCAGGTGCTGGCGAAGTTTTTTAAGGTGCATCCGGGTTATCTGGTGGACGATCCGGAGGGGTACCACGCCGAGCTTGTGAGCGACGCGCGGATGATCGAGGACAAGCTGGATTTGTGGCTGGTGAGCGGGGCGGAGCGGTTCCGGCGCGATGCCGAGCTGAAGCAGGCGCTGCTGGCGGTGGCTCGGCATGCGGATTCGCGGCGGTGTTTGTTGTTGCTCAATGCTGTGATCGAGACGCCGGGTTTGGTGGATCGGCTGTTTGAAGTGCTGGGGTCGGCGGAGAGCGGCCCTCAGGGGCTAAAGCCCCGTTCTTCGGGGGCGCGTAACGGCACGGCTGAAGCCGTGCCCCTTCAAAGCAACGCTTCGGGAGAAAAGGACAAAAGCGCAGGGGCTAAAGCCCGGGTGAATTTGCGGCAGTTACGGCACGACCAAGGTCGTGCCCTGATACAAAACCAGACTCCCGATCAGGGTGTGTTGGCTGGAACCGTAGGCAGCCGCGGGCGCAAGAAAGAGGCCAGGCAATGATCACCTTTTATCTGATTTGTTTCACGCTGGGGCTTTCGTTGACGGTTTTGTCGGCCCTGGGGGCGTTCACGCACATTCACTTTGGGCATATGCACATGCATTTTGGGCACGGAGCGGGACACGGCATGGCGCATGGGCACGTGCATGTTCCAAATGTGCGTGGGGCGGTTACAAAATCGAGCGTCAGCCCGGTGAACGGGTTCACGTTGGCGGCATTTCTGTGCTGGTTTGGGGGATGCGGGTATTTGCTGGCGCGGAGCGGGGATTTTGGGTTGTTCGTGGTGCTGGCGCTGGC
>PMUI01000126.1 GCA_003166955.1 Acidobacterium sp. | reverse complement strand
CAGACATTGCCGGACGCGTCAATCGCGATGGACTGCGGACCGCTCAGCCCGCCACCGGTATAGCCGGAGGAACCGGAGACCGCATTTCCGGAAGAGTCGAACTTGCCGATTCGGCCGGGGTCCGCGCAATTCGCCACCCATTCGAAGCCGGATGGATCAATGGCCACGCTGTCAGGGCAGTTCAGGCCCCCGCCCGTATCGCCGCTGGATCCTGAAGTGGGCGAGCCGGACGGGCCGAACTCGCTGATGGAGACGCCCGTGCCACTACCGGCATTCGCGATCCATAGATTGCCTGAAGCGTCGATCGCGATGCCTTCAGGGTCATTCAACCCACCGCCGCTGAAGGGGCTGGAGTTGGCGGGAGCGCCGATCGGGCTGAACTCGCTCAGGCTGTTGCCGGTGGTGTTTGCGGCCCACACATTGCCGGAGGCGTCGATCGCGATCCCATCGGGCCGGCTGAGCCCTCCCCCGGTATACGTCACCGCGATGGTCCAGTCATTGGGGGCATTGATGAGCGAGGGCTGAAATGGCGCGGTGGGCGGCGACAGAGCGAAGAGATTGCCAATGTTGACGCCGGGGTTGTGCGCGATGTTAATCGCCGCCGTGGCCGTGTCGGTCGGTTGCGTGCCGTTGTTGGCGCCGTTGTTCGTTGCATTGGAGAAGAGCGTGCTGCAACTGCCCGAGGTCGGTCCGCCGGAGTTGATACAGGAGCCGAGAATGTCGGCCAGCGTATTGATTTCTCTCTGCGGCACCGTGCCGTTGCCCGCCGGTGTCGTGGAGAAAACCTGGCCCGAGCCCAGGTATGCCAGATTGCCCGCGGCCAATGCCGCGTTGGCCATCCCCGTTGTCGCCGCCGCCGAGGCCGATCCAGAGATGTGCGCCGCGTCCGTGGCGAATCCGGCAAGCGCATACGCGGTGGCGACCGTCGTTACCTCATTCATCTCAATGTTCGGGGGCAGATTGGAAAAGCTGTTATTCGCTCCGCACTGGCCGAGAACGGCCAACAGCCCCGCCCCCGAGTTTGTTCCGAAGCCCGAGTTGCCGCCAACCGAGTAAAGATAAACCTGCTGTCCGCTGGCGCAGGCGTAGTCCCCCGCTCCAATCGTAAAGCCGCCGGTCGCATTCGTCGCCACGTAATACCCGTAGGTTCCCGCCTGGGTATCGGTGGTGTTCAGCAGAAGAGACGTCGACAACTGTCCGGACCCGCTGGTGGAGGCGGTGACGGCAAACAGGTACAGGCTCGCCCCGGAGATAGGCTGCTGCCCACCGTGGACTTCGCCCTTCAGCGGCACCACGTTCGGAGTCGGGGGATTCGGCTGCGATCCGGACAGTTTGCTAGCGACGGGCGCCACCGCACAACCGGTGGCGAGAACAAGCAGTAAAACAGAGGCCCTGAATGCGGTACGCAAGTAAACGTCTCCACTCCCTGTCGAGTCGATTGGGTCTTTCACTCCAATCCCCACAGGAAAAAGAAGACCGGGTACTGGCGTGCAGACGCTTGGATGCCAAAGGCAAATTTGGGTGGTCCGCAACAGCCAAATTAGGCCATTGCCGCCAAAAGGGGATTCAGTATCTTTTCAACAACTGCTGGCCAGCCGCTCGTCTGCGTACATCCGGCTCTGTGCGCGGCACGGTAGTACTTTGCCGCATATTTGCGCAATTAGCAAGAGCCCAGCGGTGCGTTACCAGGGGAATCGGACCTGGACATCAGGAGGGGTTCAGATCAGGGCAGAAGCCCGTAGACGTCGAGTTCGCCGACGGTCTTGTCGGTCGCTCCGCCGGTGCCACGGGTGCTGACGTAGACTTTTCCGTTCGCCACCGTGGGGACCGTGAACTTCATCGCGTGCCCTGCGGCGTTGGATATTCCGCCCAGGCCGGTGCCCGTCGAGCTGTTCCACAAATGTGTAGCGAGGTCTGTGGCGTCGTACGCGTACAGAACCGCGGCGTTGCAGCCTGGCGATCCCTTTGTGCAGTACTTGCTGTTATCCTGGGCCCAGAGGATGCCGTTCGTGGCCCCGGACGCTGAGATCGAGGGTGTCGTCCCAGGGAAGGCATATCCTCCGAAAGCATCTTTTGGAACGGACCCCGTGTTCGTCGCGGCCTCCAGCATCAGGTCGGTAGGACGGATAGTGAACGCCTGCAGCGCCTGATTCTGCGGACCGAGGTAGTAGGTGCCCTCGGTGGTGATCCCGTCTGCGTTGTTCCAGAACGCACCGGTGGAATATATCTGGTCGCCTGCGTAAACCTCCTGGTAGGCCTGGGAATCGCCATAGCCTCCCAACGTACTGCCATTCAGAACGTAGAAATACCCAGGCAGGCCCACCAGATTCGGCGGGCTGCCGCTGGCCATTCCACCCTTGCCGCCACCGATCACCAGACTCGTGGGGAGACTACCGCCCCCGCCAGGAACATTGATCAGGACGACCGCGCCTCCGGAGCCAAAGTCGTTGTCGTCGCTGTTGGGTTCGTCGTCCGGCGCGTAGGTTGGCGCGAAGTACTGATTGACCGCCAAATGGCTGGAGAGCTGCAGTAAAGAGTCTCCGTAATCGTCGTTAGGGGCGCTTCCGTTGGTGGCGTCGAAGGTGCCGTTGCCGGTGAGCAGGTAGAGGTTGCCGGAGCTGTCGATCGCCGGTGCGGCGCCGCTCATCCAGATGCCACCTTGCAGGCCGTCGGGCACGTCGTTGAACACGTACTCCGGTGCAAGCGTTCCCGCGTTGAAGCCGACGACCCATCCGAAGTACGGCGTCGCGTCCTCGTGCGAGGACCACGCGACGTAAACCACGTTGGTCACGCCGTCATTGCCAAGAGCCAAAGCACAGCGCTGGTTCTGCCGCTGGGGATTGAATACAGGTGTTGTGCACCCATTGGTACTGCATGGATATGTGATGGCACTGGTGATGCTCTCCGGCCCGGAGAACTTCTCATTGCCGGTCGTGATGTCGATGGCGTGCAGCCGCTGGTAGAACATGTTCGTGGAGCCGACCTTGACGAAGGATTTCGAAACCACATAGAGCGTGTTGGTGGACGAATCGATGACCGGCGTTCCGATGACACCGACCGTCGGCTCAATGTCGCCGGCGGGCGGAGTTTGGCCCACCAGAGCACCCGAAACGCCCGCCGGTACAGGGGCCTCTCCGGTCGTGCCACCGTGCGCGGTGTCGAGCAGATTGGCGTGCCACAGCGCGCTCGTCGCGGTACAGGGGCTGGCATTCGAATCCGCGTCGAAGGCGTAGAGGCTGTCGTTCGTCGTGGCTACAAAGACGACATTGTGCTGGGCAGAATTGACGGTGAGGTTCCGAACCCAAAGCGGCTGGGTATAAATCGGGGAATCGACCGTGCAGGAGAACAGCTTCCCAAATTTGCCGGTGGCCACATTGGATGTGGTCAGCGCGTACTCCAGCGTGTTGGCTCCATCGCGCGAATTGTCGTTGTGGTACGTGTACACGCCTGTGAGATTTGTAACTCCCACGTTGACAGCAGCACTCACCGTGGTCTCAGAAGCGCTGGCCGCGGTGATCGTGTACGCGCCCGGCGTTGCCGGCGGCGTGTAGACAACCGCAACTCCATTCGCGGTGTTCGTCGCAGAGAGCGTCCCGCAGCCAGTGCCGCTGCAGCCTGTTCCGCTGGCCGACCAGTCGACTCCGTTGGTGTCATTCGTGGTGGGCGTCAGGGACAGGGTTTGATTCACGGTGATCCCGGAGTTGCGAGGGGAGACGGAGACCGTCATGCCCGTGCCCGCCGTGATGGTCAGGGTCAGGTTAACCGACTGCTGCTGCGGCGTCGGAGTGTTGGAATCGGTGACCTGGAAGGTGAGCGGAGTCGCGCTCGCGGTCTCCTCGGGCGTCCCGCTGATCACCCCGGTCGCTGCGTTGAGCGAGAGGCCGTAGGTCGAGAGGGCGGTGCCCCCCGTTTGCGACCACGTGTATGGTGTCGTGCCGCCGGTGGCCGCCAGCGTTGTGCTGTACGCAGTCCCCTCCTGACCGCTGGGCAGCGAAGTGGTGCTGATGCTCAGGGGCGCAGGCTGAATGGTCAGCGTGAGGTTCACCGTTTGCGTCTGCGGCGTNNCAGCGAGAGGCCGTACGTCGAGAGGGCGGCGCCGCCCGTTTGCGACCAGGTGTACGGTTTGCTGCCGCCGACGGCAACCAGATTGGCGGTGTACGGGGTTCCTACCTGGCCGCTGGGCAGCGTGGTGGTGGTGATGCTTAGAGTGAAGGGCTGGTTGACCAGCGGCGTCGCCGCTACCGGCGCGGCCGCTCCCACGAATTCCGTGATGCTGTTCGCACCGCTGGCAA
>PMUI01000121.1:83454-117325 GCA_003166955.1 Acidobacterium sp. | reverse complement strand
GTTGAGCCTCCACAAGTAGGGATTGGGGATTAGGGATTAGGAAACTGAACAGCGATAGCGATCGGCGGATAAGCCAGGTGAGGAACCCGCTTGACATATTCCTATATGGGAATGTAATGTTTCGTCATGGCCAGAGCGAGCACCACATCGGACGCATTCAACGCGGTTGCTGAGCCTCGCCGGCGGGAGATCTTGAGCTATCTTGCCGGGATCGAGCGGCCGGTTGGCGAGATTGTGGCAGCGCTCGGTCTGGAGCAGCCTTCCGTCTCGAAGCACCTGCGGGTGCTGCGCGAAGTGGGGCTGGTTCGGATGCGGTGCCAGGGCCGCCAGAAGCTGTACCGAACCAACGCCGAAGCGATACGCCCTCTGCACGAGTGGGCCGAAACCTTCGAGCGCTACTGGCAGCACCAGTTGCAGCGAGTGAAGGAACGCGCGGAAGAGATGATCCGCCAGGGCTCAACCGATTTGAATTCCCCAGATCCGAATCTCAAGGAGAAATGACGATGCCGACCGACCCGACCCTCGAAAACCTGACGCTGACCATCAATCAGGAGATCCACGTTCAGGCACCCTTGGATGTAACCTTTGCCGCGCTGCTGGAGCAACTGGGGCCAGGCAACGAGACCCCAGAGGGCAAACCTCTCAACATGAAGATCGAACCGTGGCCGGGTGGCAGATGGTACCGCGACCTGGGCGACGGCAATGGGCATTTCTGGGCGCATGTCCAAGCCATCAAGCGGCCGACGCTGCTTGAATTTGCCGGTCCATTGTTCGCCTCATTCCCGCTCGTTTCCAACGTGCAATATCGGCTGAGCGAGGTGAATGGTGGAACGCTGATCGCCTTCCGGCACACCGCGCTCGGATTCATTTCCGAGGATCACAGGGCGGGGATGAACCAGGGCTGGAGCTCGATGAACGAACGGGTTCGCAGGCAAGCCGAGGCCGGCCGGTAACAGGCCGGATTCGTGGCCGGCCAGCGCCGAGGCATCAATGCAGCGACAGAAAGAACAGGAGAACGTCTCATGCCAAATCAGAATTTCGCTACGATCTTTTCGGTAGACCAAACGCCGCAGGAAGCCTTCGCGGCCATCAAGAATGTCCGTGGATGGTGGTCAGAAGAGATTGAAGGCAGCACCGGCAAGCTGGGTGATGAGTTTATCTACCACTACCAGGACGTCCACACCTGCAGAATAAAGTTAGTGGAGCTCGTTCCCAGCCAGAGAGTCGCGTGGCTCGTTGTGGACAACTATTTCAACTTCATTGAAGACAAGAGCGAGTGGAAGGGAACAAAGATAATTTTCGAGGTCTCCAGGAATGGCGATAAGACGGAGATACGCTTCACTCACGAGGGCCTGGTTCCCGAATATGAGTGCTTCAATGTCTGTTCCAACGCATGGGGCGCTTATATCAACGGTAGTTTGCCGAGTTTGATTGCTACCGGTAAGGGTAACCCCAACAAGAAAGAAAAAGAGGTGCGGGAAAAGGCTACTCGATGACCGAGGTTCGATGTGCGTGGCCGGCAGCGCGGAGCCACCGATGCAGCGACAGAAAGACTTAAAGAGGAGGTTGGCATGCGGAAGTTAATCGCCGGAATGAAGATTTCTGTTGATGGGAAGGTGGAGGGGCCTGAGGGAATGGCGGATTGGGTAAAAGCGTGGTCGGAGGACTACGGCCTGACGGGGCAAATCGACGCGTGCGTGGTTGGAGGGGGGATGTACCCCGGCTACGAGGGGTATTGGACCGGAATCAAGAATGAGCCGGACAAACCCGCCTGGATCACGGGCAGCGGGCCGACGCCGGCTGAGAAAGAATGGGCCCGCTTCGCCGCGCGCACTCCACATTATGTGCTGTCGAGCACGCTGACTTCGGCTCTGTGGCCGAACACGAGCTTCGTCCGGGGACTGGAAGAAATCGCCGCCCTCAAGCAGCAGCCGGGCAAAGACATTTATCTCATTGGAGGTGCTCGAACGGCGGCGAGCCTTATCGATGCCGGGCTGGTGGATGAACTCCGGCTTATCGTTTATCCGCTGATCGCCGGTACGGGGAAGGCTCTCTTTGCGACGATGGAAGGTCGTCGCGGGCTCGAACTACGAAAGGCTCTGCCACTCCCGGATGGTTGTGTCAGCTTGATCTACGGAATCAGTTAAGGGAATCGCCTAAGGAGCTTCTGATTGAGCGGCGAAACCATCCCTCAGGGGCTAAAGCCCGGGCGATTTGGCCGGCTTTACGGCACGGCTGAAGAACTTGCGGAAAAAGGCGACGGGGAGAGTTGAGGCAGTGCCTTCCCAGAATGGCACAGGGCGGTACTTTGGGGATGGGCCTATCGACGAGTTGTGTTGATGTTCGGGTGGGGAAGGCTTTAGCTTCTTGCTATGGGGTGAACCTGGCCGGGGCCTGCATTGGGGCTTTTTTTCCGCGGGCTGTAAAGTCGGGCCCGTGCCCTGATACAAGGCTTCCGCAGGCTGTAGAGTTATGCCGCTGCAAAACCGCCGAGTTTTTCCGCAAGCTGTGAAGTTGGGCCACTTCAAAACCAGGACTTGATCGGAGGTTGCCTACGGGAATCGCCTAACGGAATCGCGAAGGAGGAGAAGCACATGTGTCCAGCATGCATAGCAGCTGCAATGCTGATTGCCGGCAGCGTCATCTCAACGGGCGGACTCGCGGCAATCGGAATCAGGAAATTCGGCGTGAAGAACGCCGTCGACAATCACCCCATTGAGGGGACACCCGAGGAGAGGAGACAAGAGCGATGACTACACAGACAGCAAGAAGTAAGGAGAGGGACAAGGAACCCGGGAAAGGACATCTCGGGATGAACGCACGCCCGATCGTGTCGCAGCAGGAGTGGGAGGCTGCGCGCCAGCAGCTTCTGGTGAAGGAGAAGACTCTGACCCGCTCCCGTGACGCGCTGGCCGCCGAACGCCGGCGGATGCCGTGGATGGCCGTGGAGAAGGCGTACGAGTTCGACGGACCCAGGGGCAAGGCAAGCCTGCTGGATTTGTTCGAGGGCCGGCGTCAGTTGATCATTTATCGCGCCTTCTTCGAGCCCGGGGTATTCGGCTGGCCCGAGCACGCCTGCCGCGGCTGCTCCCTGGGCGCCGATCAGGTCACCCAACTGGCCCATCTGAACGCCCGCGACACGACGCTCGCGTACGCCTCGCGCGCGCCGCAGAAGGACATCGAGCGTCTGAAAGCGCAAATGGGTTGGAAGATGCCGTGGTACACCATGACAGACAGCTTCGACCTGGACTTCGGGGTGGACCAGTGGCACGGCCACAATGCGTTTATCCGCGACGGCGACAAGGTGTTCCGCACCTACCTGATCAGCGGCCGCGGCGACGAGGCGATGGGGACAACCTGGAGTTACCTCGATATGACGGCGCTCGGCCGTCAGGAGACCTGGGAGGACTCGCCTGAGGGTTATCCCCAGACCCCGCCGTACAAGTGGTGGAACTGGCACGATAACTACGACGTCGAGGCCTCGCCCAACCCGAAGTGGGTCGATATCCTGACCGATCCAGACGCCGCCTACCAAAAGCGCATTGCGGAGGCGAAAGCGGGCTAAAGAAAGGGGAACGCTTCGCCGCATGGAAATTCGGCGTGAAGAACGCCGTCGACAATCATCCATCTCCAACCCCAGCCAAGGAGGATCACCATGGCTAGCAGCACGATGGAAGTAATACCCGCAAAGGTCGTTTCGCATGCCGAGTGGCTTGCGGCTCGCAGCGAATTTCTGAGCAAAGAGAAGGAGTTCAGCCGGCAGCGCGATGCATTGAGCCGCCAGCGCCGGGCTCTGCCGTGGGAAAAGGTAGAGAAGCGGTACGAATTCGATTCGACGAGAGGCAAAGTAACGCTGGCCGATCTTTTCGACGGGCGCAGCCAGCTGATCGTGTACCACTTCATGTTCGGACCAGGCTGGGAGGCGGGTTGCCCCAGCTGCTCGTACCTGGCGGATCATTTCGACGGTCCTACCGTGCATCTGGCCAATCGCGACACTACGCTGGCGGTGATTTCGCGCGCGCCGCTCGCCGAGATCGAGGCTTTCAAGAAGCGGATGGGCTGGAAGTTTCAGTGGGTCTCGTCGTTTGGCAGCGATTTCAATTTCGACTATCACGTTTCCTTCACGCCGGAGGAAAGAGCCAGCGGCAAGGTGGAATACAACTACGCTCAGGGCGAGTTTCCCAGTGAAGAAGGTCCGGGTGTGAGCGTCTTCGCCAGGGATGCGGCGGGCGCGGTGTTTCATACCTATTCCAGTTATGCGCGGGGGCTGGATATTCTGGTGGGCACGTATAACTTCCTCGATCTGGTGCCTAAGGGACGGGACGAAGAGGGGCTGGCGTTCAGCATGGCCTGGGTTCGCCATCACGATCGCTATGCGGAAGGGTATTTTGTCGATCCGGGCCAGAAATACGTGGAGCCGAAGAAAGTCGCGGGGGCGTGCTGTTCGGGGGAGAGCCACTCTTAGTCGAGCTTGAAGGCCGCTGACTGGCGCGGCGAGGCTCCGTGCCGGCTGCGAGGTGTGTCCCGCATAGAGCTTGGGGTGGGACCGGCGCGCAGCGGCGGTCCCGCGATGGAACGGCGGTGCGTGCGCCGGGGTCCCCGGGCGAACGGAGTTCGCCTGGGGTGGCCTTGCACGCACGAGCCAAACTCCGGCAAAGGATGTGCGCCTTTGCTTTTTCGCACGTCCTTTGCCGGAGTTTGGCAAAGAGCCTCCTGGGGGCGACGATGCGGCTGGAGTTCGGTTTCCGGAGAGATACTGCGCAGCGGGCTTGCTCCGGGAACCGAAGTGGTTGCAGCTAGAAGTTGGCTAGAAGCTGAACGCGGCCTGGAGCTGGATGCTTCGGTTGCCTGCGGTTTGGGGGCCGAAGAAGCCTCCGGCGAGGGATTGGGATTTGTCGAAGTAGGAGCCGGGGAGGCCTGCGCCCTGGTCCTGCCCGGCGGTGAGCACGCCGTTGGGGGTGCCGTAGTTCGTGTGGTTGAAAATGTTCGTCGCCCACGCGGAGAAGTTGAGGGTGTACCTGCGGGAAACTGCCGCGTCGAGACGGCCTGGTCCGGCACGCGATCCGCTGAGGCCGCCGCCACCTAGTCCGGGAGGGCCGCCCATGCCGCCACCACCGCGCATGCCACCGCCCATGCCGCCACCGCCGGCGCCGCTGCCTTCGACTTTGGGGCCGATACCGATGACTTTGCTGAGGCGCATGTTCACGCTGACGTTGGAGGGTCCGGTGCCGAGGCCGTAGGGGACGATCTTCTCGCTGGTGTTCCAGGGGTTGAGGTCGAAGCAGCCGAGGCTGGTTTTGACGGTGGCGGCTTCCGTGCAGGAGGCCGCCACGGTGGGCCGCGAGTTGAACTGGTTGTTGCCGGTGAGGTCTTCGCCGGTGGTGACGTTGAAGGGCGTGCCGGTGTTGGCGACGATCATGGGCGAGGCGGAGATCTGCCAGGGGAACATGAAGTTGCCGAAGACCATGAAGCGGTGGGCGACGTCGAAGGTGGTGCGGCCGAAGTCGAGGCCGGGGTCGCTGGAGACAGAGGGGACGGAGCTGACGCCGCTGGTGTCGCCCAGGGCGTGGCTGTAGGTGTAGTTGGTGAAGAAGCTGAAGCGGCGGTAGGTGGCGCGGATGGTGGCCATGAGCTGGTGCTCGCGATAGAAGCCGCCGGACTGGTACTGGAGATTGTTGGTGCTGGGCTCGTCGAGGGGGGTGGTGGGGTACTCGTCGTTGTCGAAGCTGGATGCGTCCTGGGATTGCGCGAGCGCGGCGCTGAGGTTATCGGTGAAGTATTGATGGACGCCCTGGGAGAAGACGTAGGTGACGTTGCCGGTCATGGTCTTCGAGAGCTGGCGGTCGACACCGATGGCGGCTTCCATATCGTTGGCCGCTTTCATATTGGGAGCGATGGAGTAGTGAGTGGGCGCGGCGCGTCCGCCGGTGGCGGTGCCTGAGTCGATCACGGTTGGCTTCGTGGGATCGAACGGGATGCCGGAGTTTTGGATGAACTGCTGCTCGTTGACGCCGTTTTCGTGGATGGCCTGGACGACGTAGGGGACCTGCGCGCCGAATCCGTTGGCGACGGTGAAGCGCTGATAGAACCAGCCGTATCCGCCACGGATGACGGTTTTGGGCTGTTGTTTGCCGGCGCTGCGGCCGAGGGCGTAGGCGAGGGTGATGCGGGGCGCCCAGTCGCTCTTATCGTTGATGCGGTTCTGCGATTCCCAGCGGAGGCCGTAGCTGAAGGTGAGACGCGGGTTGAGCTTCCAGTCATCCTGGTAGAAGAGCGAACCGTCGAAGAGGATCGCGTGGGCGACGGGAATTTTCACGTTGGTGTAGCTGTACTGGCGCGGGCTGCAGGTGGATGCGGGCGGCGACTGCAGGCAGCCGAGGAAGGACTGGAGATTCTGGAAGACGTAGGAGCCGTTGGAGCCGCTGGTGGTGGAGTTGACGTCGTCGTAAGCGCGGAGGCGGGTACCGAAGGTGAGGGCGTGCGCTCCGAAGGCTCCGGCGAGATAGCTCTGCAGCTCGTAGTCGTTCTCGTGATCCTGGACGGACTGGGAGGTGCTGGCGCCGTCGCTGAAAGCGCCCTGGACGGAATAGGAAGGCAGGAGACCGCCGACAGCGGTTTGATTATTGCGGATGCGGCGGTACTGGAAGCGGATGTCGTCGACGAGCCTGGGGCTGAGGACGAGGCTGTCGGAAATCTGGAGGGTGTTCTCCTGGGAGTTGGTGTTGATGGCCTGGGAGGGGAGGCTGAGGGGGTTGAGTCCGCCGTTGGTGGAAACGGCGCGGCCGTATTCTTCGCGGATGGTAAGGGTATTGGCCTTGCCGAGCTGGAGATCGAGGCGGGGGCTGACTTCGAGACGCGAGCTGGGGTTGCCGATGGCTTCGTTGACGGAGGTGCCGACGGCCTGGCCCTGGCTGTTGAGGGTGACGGTGGTGGGGTCGATGGCTTCAAGGATGGCTTCGTTCTGCGCGTTGCGCGAGAAGGCGCTCACGAAGTACGACGATGATTTCGTGATGGGGCCGCCGACGGAGCCGTGAAGGAACCAGGAGTAGTAGGCGGGCTCAGTGACGCCGTAGAGGATGGGATTCTGTGAGTTGAAGGAGGAGTCGTTGCCGGAGATTTGAAACTGGCCGTGCATCTTGTCGGTGCCGGGCTTGGTGAAGATCTCGATGCGGCCGTAGCCGAGGCGGTCATATTCGGCGGAGAAGGGATTCTGGTTGACGCGGATTTCGCGGATGGAGGATTTGGGCGGGAGCTGGCCGCCGGTGAAGCCATCGATGTAGATTTGGCCGCCATTGGGACCGGCGGCGGGACCGGCGAGAGCCTGGAGCTCGTTCTGGAGTTCGTCGGGATCGTCGGAGAGGGCGTTGAGGTCTTCACCCTTGATGACGATGGCGCTGGCGTTGGCGTCAGCGGCGGTGCCGATGGTGGTGTTCTCGGCCTGGACTTCCACTTCCTGCTTCTCGATTTGAATTTGCAGGGCCGGGTTGAGGCTGCGCGTCTGGCCGGCGGAGACGACGATGTTGGGCACGCGGAATGCGGCGAATCCCTGGGCGGTGACGGTGACGCTGTAGGTGCCGGGCGGGAGGCCGCGGACGGCGTAGGCTCCTGCGGCGTCGGAGGTGGCTTTGGCGGCGGTCTTGCCCTCGGTGGTGAGGACGAGGACGTTGGCTCCGGGAATGACTGCGCCGGAGGGATCGGCTACCTGGCCTCGGATGGCTCCTGTGTTTTGCGCTGGCTGGGCGGGAGCGGTTTGCGCGGGGGCTGCGGCCTGGATTGCGGCTGGAGTTGCGGGCGTGGTTGTGGCCTGGGCCGACGCGGCGGGCGCGGTGGCGAGGAGGATTACGGCAACCAAAGCAAGGAATACAGAGGATGCGCGCGCGATGGTCGCCGCGGGCTTAAGACAGTTAGAGCGATTGAGAATTCTGAGTTTCACAGTTCCCCAGTTCAAAGTAATTTTTATCCTTCGTTGCCGCTGTTGGCCAGGGTTGGCGGCTTAGTTTGTCCCTGGCCCTTTGCTATAAGAGACGACTTTTGGGCCAGGCTGGTTCACTTTGTTTCGTACTCTTTCGTACCGTTTTGGTGCATTTCGCGCTATGGGCCGGCGTCCCCGCCGCCCTGGTCGCCACCGGCGCCGCCGCCGAGGCCGCTCCACGCGGAGGAGAACATGCTTTGGCTGGCGGTGGCTGAGGCCTGGAGCATGGGCTCGACGCCGGCGAGGAGACGGATGGCGGTTGCGGAGTCGGGGCTGCCGGCGGTGGCTACGATCATGACGGCGTCGCCTTTGTGAAGGTCGGCGACGTGGATGGCGGGCGAGCGCTGGAGGAGGCGGGCGAAGCCGCCAGCTGCGGCTTGGGCGCCTTGTGCCCCGCCCTGAGCGCCGGGGCCGCCCTGGTTGCGGAATTGGCCTCCACCGCCGCCTGGGGCTCCCTGGGTTCCGGCTGCCGCGCCTGCTCCGGGCGCGGGCGCTCCACCGGGTGCGCCGGCTTGTCCTGATCCGGCGGGACGGAGGCGCACAGCGATCATCTGGGCCATTTGCGGATCGAGCTTGCGGAGGTCGGAGTCGGGGGTGGTTTTGATGGTGACGGTCTTTTTGGTGACGAGGTCTTTGACGGTGAGGGTTGCGGCGGACTCATCGATGGAGACGACGGTTCCGGCGATGTTGCGGAAGGAGCCGGAGACAATTTCGTCCGCGGTGACGTCGTCGCCGGTGCGGTCGCCGCGCGCGGTGATCTGATCGCCGGGCTGAATGGCGGCGAGGGTGGAGGTTTGGGCTTCAGAGAATTTGACGGAGTCGGGGGCGTAGCGGCGGATGATGGTCGCGGGCGTGGTGTGAATCGTGATGGTGCGATTTGTAGCCGTGATGGTTACAGTTCCGGCGGAGGAGTCGACGGATTTGACGAGGCCTCCGACGCCGCGCTTAGCCCAGTCCGCCTGGTCCTGCTGTTGCCTGGCGGCGATGTCGCTCTGCTTGTTGACGACGACAACTTTGGCGACGGGCGGATCGCCAGCGACGAGCATGAGGACGCGGTCGCCAGGTTCGATGTCGGCGATGGCGATTTTGGTGGCGCCTGCGAGGGTTTTGGAGCCGGGGGCGGTGCGGACGATATTGGCGGTTTCAGGGACGGAGACGCTGACGGTGGATCCGGCGTCGGTTTTGACGGAGACGGCATTGGCGCTTACGGAGGCGACCGTGCCGATGACGCGGCTCGAGGCGGGGGCGGGCTGCGCCTGCGCGAGCTTTGGTGCCGCGACTACGGCGAGGATGGGGAGGCAGCAGAGCGCGGCGCGAAGACTGGCGCGAACGGCTGGGCGCAGATGGAGTGTTCGACTCATCCTCATTCCATGGTATCTCGCGGGCACCTGGGAGAGTGACGGGATGGGGCAGGTAAAGTTTCAGGGCTGAGAGGTTGCTTACCGGATTCCGGTACTACGGCGGAGAATCATTCGTCGGCGAGTCGTTGGGGGCGCGATATATGATCGCGGGTGGTCTTGAGTGAATCGATTTTGCGTCCCACCGCTGTCCGCGAGCGGACATCTATTAAGAACGAGGATTAAGAGCAGATCATGGCAATTTCCGGCACCGGCAGTTCTGAAGTGAGGGCGACATCCTCGAGCGAAGGCACAAGCTACGGCAGCGCTCTGGCGATGGTCACCACGCTGTTTTTCATGTGGGGATTTTTGACGTCGCTGAACGACATATTGATCCCGCATCTGAAATCGATTTTTGAGCTGAACTATGCGCAGGTGATGCTGGTGCAGTTCGCGTTTTTCACGACCTATGCGCTGCTGGGGATTCCGTCGGGCAAGGTGGTGGAGTGGATCGGCTACAAGAAGACGATGGTGGCCGGGCTGCTGACGATGGGGGTGGGCGCGCTGCTGTTTATTCCGGCGGCCAAGGTGCCGTCGTTTCCGCTGTTCCTGGGCGCGCTGATTGTGCTGGCAGCGGGGATCACGGCGCTGCAGGTGGCGGCGAATCCTTATGTGACGGTGCTGGGGCCGGCGCGGACTGCGTCGAGCCGGCTGAATTTGACGCAGGCGTTCAATTCCTTGGGAACGGTGGCGGGACCGATCTTTGGGGCGTTCGTGATTCTGCGGACGGCGGGCAAGGTGCAGGACGTTTCGAAGATGTCGCCCGCGGTACATAAGGCGTACCAAATTCACGAGGCGTCGACGGTCAACATTCCTTATGTGGGGATCGCGCTGGCGCTGGTGCTGCTCGGTCTCGCGATTGCGATGTACAAATTTCCACGCATCGAGACGACGAAGGATTATCGGCCGGGCGAGCTGACGAAGGGGAAGGGCGGAATCTGGCAGAGTCCGCATGTAATTTTCGGGGCAATTGCGATTTTTGTTTACGTGGGCGCGGAGGTTTCGATCGGGAGTTTCCTGATCAACTATTTTGCGCAGCCGGAGATTGGCGGGCTGGCCACGGCGGCGGGCGGTGGAGGGCTGCATCAGTTGTCGGCGAGCACTCTTCTTCTGGCGACGAAGGTGATTGGCACCTGGGTGCCGCTGTACTGGGGCGGGTTGATGGTGGGGCGGTTTATCGGGTCGGGTGTGCTGCAGAAGGCGAACCCAGGCAAGGTGCTGAGCATTGTTGCCCTGTGCGCGGCGCTGTTGGTGGTGGTGTCGATGCTGACCGACGGCGGCGTGGCGGTGTGGAGCATTTTGCTGGTCGGGCTGTTTGACTCGATTCAGTTCCCGACGATCTTCACGCTAGGCGTGGCGGAGATGGGACCGCTGACCGGCGAGGCATCGGGGCTGCTGATTACGGCGATTGTGGGTGGCGCGATTATTCCGGAGTTGCAGGGATTGCTGGCGGATCGGATTGGAGTGCACCACGCTTTTGTTCTGCCGATTCTTTGCTTCTTGTATATCGCGTGGTATGGGGTGCGGGGGTCGAAGGTGCGGGCGCCGCGGCGGGCTTGAGTTTTTGGCCCTGCAAGCGGTGATTCATCGGGAAGGAAAATGCAGGTCCTTCGACTCGCGTCTGAATTGATTGTTGCGCCCAAAAGCGGTCGCAACGTATTCGGAAGCTTCGCTCAGGATGACAGAGTTTTTTCTTTCATTTGAGATTTGTGATAATACCGGCGGGTCGCGGGCTGGTAGCGTGATGTGACTTGCGCTGCTGTACGCTGAACGCTGAACGCTGTACCCTGCTCTTCGTGATGTCGACGCCTTTGTTGCTCTCTGGTCAGCCTCTTTCTCTTGATGAAATTTCTCAGGTTGCTTTGGGTCGGCGCGCCGTGGCGCTGGATCCTGCGGCGACGCCGCGCATTCGCGAATCGCGGGCGGTGGTTGATGGTTTGCTCGCGCGGGGCGAGACGGCGTATGGCGTGAACACCGGGTTTGGGAAGTTGTCGGATGTGCGGATTGAATCGGGCGAGGTGCGGGCGCTGCAGCGGAATCTGGTGCGGAGCCATGCGTGCGGGCTGGGCGAGCCGCTGCCCGAGGCCGAAGTGCGGGCGATGCTGCTGCTGCGCGCGAATGTGCTGGCGAAGGGGTTCAGCGGCGTGCGGCTGGAGCTGGTGGAGTTGCTCCTTGCGTTGCTGAATCGCGGGATTCATCCGGTGGTTCCGTCGCGCGGATCGGTGGGCGCGAGCGGAGACCTGGCTCCGCTGGCGCATCTGGCGCTGGCCATGATGGGCGAAGGACTGGTATTGGTCGAAGGCCGGCAGATTCCTGCGGCGATGGCGATGCTGCAGGTGGGCCTGAAACCCTTGGTGCTCGAAGCGAAGGAAGGCCTGGCGCTGCTGAATGGGACGCAGGCGATTACGGCGGTGGGCGGGCTGGCGCTGGGGCGAGCTTTGCGCGTTGCTGAGCTGGCCGATCTTGCGGGGGCGATGACGCTCGAGGCGCTCAAGGGAACGCCGACTCCGTTCGATGAGCGGATCCATGCGGTGCGGCCGCATCCGGGACAGATGGCGGTGGCGGCGCATCTGCGCGCGCTGCTGGAGGAGAGCGAGATCCGCGAGTCGCATCGGGAGAACGATCCTCGTGTCCAGGATGCGTATTGCTTGCGCTGCATGCCGCAGGTGCATGGGGCGGTACGCGACGGTTTGGGGCATGCGCGGGCGACGCTTGAAATTGAAACAGGCTCCGCTACAGATAACCCGCTGGTGTTTCCACCCCAGCACGCCAACACCGGGGGCGCTGGAGGCCCGGAATTTGCGGAGGGAGAGATTTTGTCGGGCGGGAATTTTCATGGGGCGCCGCTGGCGCTGGCGCTGGACTCGGCGGCGATTGCGATGACGACGTTGATGGGGATTGAGGAGCGGAGGGTGGATCGGCTGGTGAATCCGGATATTAATGAGGGGCTGCCGCCGTTTTTGTCACGGACGCCGGGGGTGTCTTCGGGGTTCATGATCGCGCACGTTGTGGCGGCGGCGCTGCTGAACGAGGCGAAGGTGCTTGCCGCACCGGCGAGCACGGACAGCGTGCCGACGTCGGGCGGGAAGGAGGATCACGTGTCGATGGGGATGACGGCGGCGCTGAAGTTTCGGCAGGTGGTGGAGAATGCGGAGAGGCTGCTGGCGATTGAGCTGCTTTGCGCTGCGCAGGGGCTGGATTTTCGCGCGCCGTTGAAGCCGGCTCGGCGGGTGGGGGAGGCCTTTGCTGCTGTGCGAGGGGTGGTGAAGGCGTTGGGGGAGGATCGGGTGCTGTCGGGGGATATTGAGGGGTTGGCGGCCGCGGTGCGGGGCGGGGGGTTGGATGGGTGGCGGGTGTGAAGTTTTTTCGAAGCTGAGAACAGAGCGCGCTTGCTCCAGTTGAGAGAGAAATGCAGGTCCTTCGGCTCGCGTCTTAATTGACTCAGCGCGCCGAAATGCCGGCGCGCTGATTTTCGATGCTTCACTCAGGATGACAGAGCTTTTTCTGACCCGAAGATTCGTACGTTGATCGAGCGTTCAGTACTCGATGCCTCGTTGGGCGAGGATGCCTTTTTGGTAGGCGTGTTTTACTTCTCGCATTTCGGTGACGGTGTCGGCTATGGCGACGAGCGAGGGGTGGGCGTTGCGGCCGGTGAGGATGACGTGGACCATTTCGGGGCGCGCTTGTAACGTCTCGACGACTTGCGCGGGCGAGAGCATGCCGTAGCTGATGGCGTAGTTGATCTCGTCGAGGATGACCATGTCCCAGTCGCCGGAGAGGATGGCGGTGCGGGCTTCGGCCCAGGCTTCTTCGACGAGGCGGATGTCTTCGGGATCGGTTTCCGCGCCGCCGATTTTCACGAAGCCGCGGCCCATCTGGCGGAGAACGAAATTGTCGCCGAACGCTTTGGTGGAGTCGAGTTCGCCGTAGTGCCAGGAGCCTTTGAGGAACTGGAGCATGAGGACGCGCATGCCGTTGCCGACGGCGCGAAGTGCGGTGCCCATTGCGGCGGTGGTTTTGCCTTTGCCGGGGCCGGTGTTGATGAGGATGAGGCCTTTGCGGGATTCGGGTTCGGTCATGGGATTTCCAGCCGGTAGCGGGTAGCCAGGAGCTGGGAGCCGGGAGCCTGGAGCCCGGCGGTGGCTCTCCTCAGCTTCGCTACAGGCTACCGGCTACAGGCTACCGGCTTCCTGCTCGATGATACGGGTGTCCGGCGAGGATGGTGAGGGCGCGGTAGATCTGTTCGCAGAGGACGACGCGGGCGAGTTCGTGGGCGAGGGTCATGGGGCCGAGGGAGAGGAGCGATGCGGCGCGCTTGCGGGAATCCTCGGACCAGCCGTCGGCGGGACCGATGGCGAAGATGATGAGCTGACGGCCCTCGTCGCGCTCGCGGCCGAGCCATTTGGCGAAGGTTTCCGAGGTCATCTGCTTACCGCGCTCGTCGAGGAGGACGAACATCGGGGCGGTACGGGAGCGCTCGTGCTCGACGGCTTCCCAGAGGAGATCTTCGGAGCGGAAGAGGGGCGCTTCGACGGGGGATTTGCCGCTGCCAGGGAGGAGTGGGGCGATGCGGTCGAGGTAGAGGCGGGCCAGTTCGTCGAAGGTGTCACGGGGGCGCGCGCCGATGGCGGCGATCCAGAGCTTCATGGGGACAAGTCTACCCGCCGCAGGTGAATGGCGAATGGATCACGCCGCGGCGGGTTTGGTTTTCATGATGAAGGACGTTGGTAGCGCCATCGGGGATCGAACCCGAACTCTCCGCCTTGAGAGGGCGGCGTGTTAACCAGTTACACCATGGCGCCGGAAGGGTTGGAAGCCGGACCACAAACCGGCCGACCTCTCTCAATATATCAGGGCTATGGAGACGCCTGGACCGCCGGCCTGCACGGATTCCTGCAGCGTCGCTGCGCGACGGGATGCAGTTGCGGAGTGGCGAATGGAAGACGAAAATGGCGTCGTGGCTTCTGCGGATACAAATCGGCTGGGCGCGGATCGGTTAGGCGCAGAACGGCTGGGGACCGAGCCGCGGTTGCGCTGGCTCTTCCTCGACCTGAATTCTTATTTTGCTTCGGTGGAGCAGGAGTTGCGGCCGGAACTGCGGGGGCGTCCGGTGGCGGTGGTGCCGGTGATGGCCGACACGACGTGCGCCATTGCGGCGAGCTACGAAGCCAAGGCCTACGGGGTGCGGACGGGCACGCAGATCGGCGAGGCGAAGAGGATGTGTCCGGGGATCGAGTTGGTCGAGGCTCGGCACGAGGTGTATGTCGACTATCACAACCGCATCGTGGAGGCCGTGGAACGGTGTGTGCCGGTGGCGGCGGTGATGTCGATCGACGAAATGGCCGCGAGCCTGATGGGGCGGGAGCAGCCGCTGTTTGCGGCTCTGGATCTGGCGCATCGGGTGAAGGCGGCCATACGCGAGGTGGGATCGACGCTGCGTTGTTCGATTGGCCTCGCGCCAAATCGTTATCTGGCGAAGATTGCCTCGGACATGGATAAGCCGGATGGGCTGGTTGCACTGACGGCCGACCTGCTGCCGAGCGCTCTGAGCCACCTGTCGCTGCGCGATTTGCCGGGCGTGGGCGCGCGCATGGAGAAGCGGCTTTGCGAGAAGGGCGTGCGCACCATGCCGGAGTTGCTGGCGCTCGACCGCGAACGGTTGAACAAGGCGTGGGGCGGGATTGGCGGCGACAAGCTGTGGTACTGGCTGCGGGGCGAGGATTTCAACGATGCGGAGCTGGAGCATCAGAAGTCGATCAGCCAGAGTCATGTTCTGGCGCCGGAGTTGCGCAGTGAAGACGGATGCTACGCGGTGGCGCACAAGCTGCTGCATAAAGCGGCGATGCGTTTGCGAGCGGCGCGGCTTTGGGCTACACACGTCTCGCTGACCATTAAGTACGCAACGTCGAAGGCGGACGCTAAGGGACAGCATTCGTCGGGGATAAATCAAACCGCTTGGTCGCAGGGACTGGCGGTGATTGAATGCCAGGACAATCAGACGTTGGTGGAGGCGCTGGTCAAGCTGTGGGCCGCGCGTCCCCAGGATGAGAAGCATCGGAAGCCGTTCTATGTTGGGGTGTGGCTGGGGAACCTTGTGCCGGATCATCTGCACACGCTGAGTTTGTTTTCGGGGCTGGAAACGGAGACGAAGCGGACGCGGCTGACGAGCACGATGGATGCGCTGAATCATAAATATGGAACGGCGACGCTGTTTCCGGCGAGCATGCTGCTGGCGCGGGCCGCGGCGCCTACGCGGATTGCGTTCACTAGTATTCCGGATTTGTTCTGATGGGGGTGGCTGGCTTCCTGAAGAGGATTTGGTTGATCGTTACAGCATGGGATTAACTCCTGTGGCGCGATGGTGTGACTGGTTAACACGCCCCGCTCTTAAGGCAGAGATTCGGTTTCGATCCGATGGAGCTACGCCCCCTTTTCGAATCGTAGCGAAGCCGCATGAGCGGCGTATGCTGAGAATGATCGCGATTCGCGACACTGGACAGGCGCTGCAATGCCAATCGACCAGATTCTTTCGATTCTTCAACAGTCTATTGGAAGGGGTTCCCGTTCCACGGCGCTCCAGCCCCTCGTCTGGTTAATTTTGGTGCTCGCCCTAATCTTTATCGGCTGCTTGAAGTATCACGCGTCAGTCTGGATATTCGGCGCCGTGCTTAGCATGTCGGCTATTGTGGTGCTCGTTTACCTCGGTTCGTATTTATATCTGATCCGAACCAATATCGATGCGACGCGGTCCGAAAGGTTCACCCTCGAAAAGCTCGCACTGCAGCAAAGCCGCACGGGAGATGATCGCGCTGGCTTTATGGAGTCGAGGAGCAGAGAATTCACTGCTTTACCGGCAAGCGTCTCTACCGAAGTAGATACGGCGGAGACCAAATGACGAGACGTTTTGCAATCGTTACAGATTCTGCCGGAAGTCGGCCGGATCATGCAGCCACTGCGAACCAGCGAGACATGTTAACAGGCTACCTTGAAGGAAAGGGTTGGCCCGTGTGGCACTGGCTTGAGGATCTCTGGCTCGTAGTCACGAGCGATGAGACCGTGACGGTCCTGCAAATCAGGGAAGAGATACAGGAGGCCGTCAGCGAGACGATCAACGTCGTCGTATTAGAAGTGGCGAATAGCAAGTTGGCGGGTCATCTGCCCAAGGCGTCAGTGCCTTGGCTGCGAACCCATTGGAAGGAGGATACGTAACTTCATCGATCACCTTCATCGCACCAATGGCATAAGCTGAGTGGTATACGCCATGGAAAACGAGATCCTCCCCGCTGAGCCTTCGTTGGACGCATCCTCTGCAACTTCACCCGAGATCCCCGCGGTCGATTCAGCCGTGATTCCTTTAGACGCGTCACCGGTCATTCCCGCAGAGACTTCAACGCCAATCGCCGTAGAAGCCGCGTCGGAAGCGGCGGCTGCATTGTCCGCGGAACTGGAGGCTGCGGTGCCACAGCCGCCCGAGACGCCTCCGGCACCGGCGGAGCCGGTGGAGTCGTTTGCGGAGATGCTTTCGGAGTTTGAACACGAACATGAGCACAAGGCTCCGGGTGGGGCTCGGCAGTTGGAGGGGGCTGTTGTTTCGGTTTCGGCGGACTCGGTGTTTCTTGATATTGGATTCAAGGTGGAGGGCGTGCTTCCGCGCTCGGCGTTTGAGAACAATGCTGACGGCGTCGCTGTCGGCGATAAGTTTCCGGTATCGGTGAAGGGGCGGAACGTCGAGCGGTATTACGAGCTGTCGCGGTTTAAGGTGGCGCAGCCTACGGACTGGTCGTCGCTGGAGGCGGCGTTTGCGCAGAAGACGGCGATTGCCGGGACGGTGACCGCGGTGGTGAAGGGCGGGCTGAGCGTGGACGTGGGGGTGCGTGCGTTTATGCCGGGGTCGCGGAGCGGGGCGCACGATGCGAAGGAGATGGGGGATCTGGTGGGGCAGCAGATCGAGTGCCGGATCATCAAGCTGGACGCGGCGGATGAGGACGTGGTGGTGGATCGGCGCGCGGTGCTGGAGGAGCAGGCGCTGTCGCAACAGGCGAGCCTCTACTCGACGATGCAGGTGGGCGAGGTGGTGAGCGGGAAGGTGCGGAGCCTGGCGAGCTATGGGGCGTTTGTGGATGTGGGCGGGATCGATGGGTTGCTGCACATCAGCGATATTTCCCTGAGCCGGATCGAGAAGCCGGAGGACGTGCTGAGCGTGGGCCAGGAAATCCAGGTGAAGGTGCTGAAGATCGATCCGGAGACGCGGCGAATTTCGCTGGGCATGAAGCAGCTGGAGCCGGAGCCGTGGGATGCGGCGGCGGACAAATATAAAGCCGGGGAGCGCGTGACGGGCAGGGTGACGCGGCTGATGGATTTTGGCGCGTTTGTGGAGCTGGAGCCGGGGATCGAGGGGCTGATTCACGTGTCGGAGATGTCGTGGGTGAAGAGGGTGCGGAAGCCCAGCGATGTTTTGAAGGAAGGCGACGTAGTTGAGGCGGTGATCCTGGGCGTGCAGCCGGCGGAGCGGCGGATGTCGCTGGGGCTGAAGCAGGCGCTGGGTGATCCGTGGGCGGATGCGGCGCGGAAGTTTTCGGTGGGATCGGCGGTGGAAGGTCCGGTAACGCGGCTGATGAAGTTTGGCGCGTTTGTGCAGGTGGCCGATGGGGTGGAGGGGCTGGTGCACATCAGCGAGATTGTGGTGGAGCGGCGGCTGAATCATCCGTCGGAGGTGCTGAAGGCGGGGCAGGTGGTGCGGGCGCAGGTGCTGGGCGTGGACGCGGAGAAGCGGCAGATGAAGCTGAGCATGAAACAGCTGGTGCCGACGAGCATCGATGAATACGTGGCCGAGCACAAAGTCGGCGATGTGGTTTCGGGGCGCGTGGTGGATGAGGGAACGGTGGAGCTGGGTGAGGGGATTCGCGCGCGGTGTGCGGCGGGCGCGGCGGCGCAGGCTGAGGCGGGCGAGAAGAAGGGCGCGGAGAATGTGGATTTGTCGTCGCTGACGTCGATGCTGCAGGCGCGGTGGAAGAGCGGAGGAACAGCCGCGGCGGCAGTGCATGCGGGGGCGCTGCGGGTGGGGCAGGTGCGGAGTTTTCGGATTGTGGGGTTGGAGGGGGACGGGATTCGGGTGGAGATGGCTTAGCTGCTAGCTTTTAGCTCTTAGCTCTTCGGGATTCGCGGTGAGGCTGTTGCGCGTTGGAGAAAACATCGCTGGGATGCGGGTGGCGTCGCCGGTGGTGACGAGGCCAGCGATGAGTTCGCCGATGACGGGTGCGAATTTGAAGCCGTGTCCTGAGAAGCCGGAGGCGAGGACGATGTTGGGGTAGTGCGGGTGCGGGCCGAGGATGAAGTTTTCGTCGGGCGTCATGGTGTAGAGGCAGGTTTCGGCGTGGAGGAGTCGGCCGGCGAGCGTCGGCAGGGTGGCCGCGAGGCGGCGGCGGATGTACTGCTCGTCGGCGGGGCGGATGTCGCGGCAAGCGGTTTCGGGGGTGCAGGTTTCGGCGCTGCCGTGGACGGCGACTTTGAGTCCTTCAGATGCGGGGCCGGTGAGGGGGAACCCGTAGAGCATGGGCTCGGCGGGGCTGGTCTCGATCATGTAGATGGGGAAACGGTCTTCGCGGAATGAATCGATGGAGGTGTAGTTTTCCAGCCGCGGCTCGAACCAGTAGATGACCTGGCGGGTGACGCGCAGAGACAGAGGCAGGCCGGCGAGGAGCTGCGGGGCCCAGGGTCCGGCGGTGATGACGAGACGCCCGGCGGTGCAGGTCCGGCGCGCGGTGGTGACGGTGACTGTGCCGGCGTCGGCTTTCCATTCTGTGACGGGCTCGTTGTAGTGCAGGTGCGCTCCGTGGCGCGCGGCCAGGGCGAGCTGCTGCTCGATGCAGAGTTCGGGGTTGAGGTAGCCGGCGTTGGGTTCGAGGAGGGCGACCGCGTCGTCGGGGACGCGGAACATCGGCCAGCGGCCGCGGAGGTCGGATGCGGAAAGAATTTCGTGAGGGAGATGGAAGAGGCGGGCGCTCTCGGCGCTGCCGGCGACGAGCTTGCCGTCGCGGGGGCCGATCATAAGCGCGCCGGTGGGGTGGAAGAGCTGGAGGCCGCAGTCGTGCTCGAGCTTTTGCCAGAGTTCGCGAGCGCGGACGAGAAGATGGACGTAGCCGGGATCTTCAAAGTAGGCCTGGCGGAAGATACGAGAGCGGCCGTGCGACGAGCCGTGCAAATGCGGCGGGGTGAAGGCGTCGAAGGCGACGACGCGGAGGCCCGCTTCGGCGAGTTGGGAGGCGGCCGCGCTGCCCATCGCGCCGAGTCCGAGGACGATGACGTCACAGGTGTGGTCCATGGTTTGTCGATGCGGCCGGGCATCGACGGGCGCGCACTCACATATGGTAGAGGGCGGCTAAGCCCTGGGAGAAGACACACTCCAGCTTGCAGGCTGACTCAGGCCTCGGGGTTGTGCCAGGAACAGCCTAGAGCCAGGAGCTTGTTGGCCTCTTTGGGGCCCCAGGTGTTGCGGCGATAGGGGCGGACGCGGTGATGCGATTTGAGGACCGGATCGACGACCGCCCATGCGGCTTCGACCGCGTCCTCACGAGTGAAGAGCGCGCCGTCGCCGATCATGGCATCGCCTAACAGGCGCTCATAAGGCGTCTCTTCGCCGGGCTGCTGTTCGGAGAGGAAGAGCTCGCGCTGCTCACCGACGAACTCCTTGCCGGGAAGTTTGACGCGGGCGGCGAGAGCGACCGCGGAATTGGGGGAGAGCCGGAAGCGCAGGTAGTTGGGAAGACTATGGCCGGGCGCGGCATCTTCGAACAAATCCTGCGGCGGCGCCTTGAGTTCGACGACGACCTCAGTGGCGGTGGTGGGCAGGAATTTGCCGGAGCGCAGATACCAGGGCACGCCCTCCCAGCGCCACGAGTCGATGGTGAGGCGCAGGGCGCAGAAGGTTTCGACGTCGGAGTTGCGCGCGACGTCGGCCTCTTTGCGATAGCCGGCATACTGGCCGCGCACCACGTCGTCGGGCGTGAGGGTGCGCATAGCTTTGAAGATTTTCGTCTTTTCGATTTGCACAGCTCCGAAGTCGCGGCCCGCGGGCGGCTCGATGGCGAGGAGGGCGACGATCTGAAAGAGGTGGTTTTCGATGACGTCGCGCAGGCAGCCGGCGGTTTCATAAAAGGCGCCGCGGGTGCCGACGCCGAAGTTTTCCGAGAGAGTGATCTGGACGTTGGAGACGTAATTGCGGTTCCAGATGGGCTCGAGGAAGGAATTGGCGAAGCGGAAATAGAGGANNGATCGATGCGGAAGATGGAGTCCTCGGGGAAGACGGCGCGGGCAACGCGATTGAGCTCGCACGCGGAGGCGAGGTCGCGGCCGAAGGGTTTTTCAACAATGACACGGGCGTTCTCGGCCAGCTTCGATGTGCCGAGGGACTGAATCACGGATTCAAAAAGCACGGGCGGGATAGCGAGATAAAAGGCGGGCCTGCGCGCTTTGTCCAGTGCGCGCTTGATGGCGGCGAAGGTGGCGGGATCCTTGTAGTCGCCGCCGACGTACTGGATCGAGGACAGAAGATGGTGCAGGGCGCGCTTGTTGTCGATGCCGCCGGTGCGGCGGATGCTGTCGGTGATGCGGCGGTGGACGCGGGCCATCGACCACTTGGGCAGCGCCACACCGACGACCGGCACGTTGAGCTCGCCACGTTTCGCCATGGCGTAGAGCGCGGGGAAAATCATTTTGTGGGCGAGATCGCCGGTGACGCCGAAGACGACGAGCGCGTCGGAGCGGGTAGGGGGCATCGGTTCCTCCGGTGTTTGGATGCGGGAGCTTTTACAGGTTATTCACTCGGGCGACAGCGAGGGTCCCAACGGACAATTATGTCGATGCCGATCGCTTTTGTTTGGTCTCTGGAATTTAGCGTTGGCGGAAGTCACCAGAGGGCTTTGGATTCGGCGAGCATGGCGCCTTCGGTGATGGGGAGGAGGAAGGTGTTGCCGAATTCGAAGCGGGCGTAGCCTTCGGGGTCGGGTGGGAGAGAGCGGATCCAGAAGTCCTCGCGGCGGACGATGACGGCGCTGCGTGCCTCGCCGTGGCGGTCGAGGAGGTCGTGGCCGTGGCGGTGGAGGTCGAAGGCGGGATCACGGAGGGAGGCCATGGCGATGCGGGCTTCAATGCGGATGCGGTGCTGATAGGTGGCGAGGGCGAGCTGGATGGAGCGGTCGCGGCAGGTGAGGAGGTTGTGGCGGGCGGTGGTCCAGGCGACTGAAGGGCCGTCGGCGAGAGGCGAGGTGGCGAGCAGGGGATGCTGGCGGCGGATGCGTGCCCAGCGGGGGGAGAGGATGAGGTTCTCGTGGGCGCCTGCAGCGAAGGAGGCGGCGGGGTCGAAGCAGCGGATGAGGCGTTCGGCTTCGGATTGGTCAGACATGCGGGCCTTCGTGGTTCGAGGCCATGGTAATGCTTTTGTGGATGGGCGAGGAGGGGTTTTTAGATGCATCGCGTGGGCCGGGGTCCGCAGCGAAATGAGGGGAGACGTGCGGTGGTTTCGCTTCGAAGAATGAGAAGAGGGACCACGGATGGGCCGGGGCGGATCAGGGAGTGCGGCGGACGAAGATGAAGTCGCCCGCATCGTGACCGGAGTTGCGGATGAAGTTGTACTCGGGGGTTTGGTCGGAGTTGCCGGCAACAATGACGCGGATGTAGTTGGAGAAGAGCTCGGCGGCGGTGAAGCGGTCGAGGTCCATCTGATCGAGGCCCCGGAGGAGGGCGGCGGCGAAGACGGAGTGGCCGCCGGCGCCCCCTGCATCGGCAACGGGCTCGTCGCCACCGCTGGAGAGCAGGTCGCGGGATTTGGCAGAGGCGACCTTCTCAAGGAAGCGCGAGCGCTCTGTGGGAGTGAAGAGGGCCTGGGCGTCGCGGGTCATGCCGCCGGAGTAGCAGCTGTCGGCGACGATGAGGACGTGGCGGGCGGGAATGGCGCGGATTTCGCTGGTGATGTCATCGGTCTGGAGCCAGTTAGCGGAGTTGTCGGGCTCGGCGTCGACGGGGAGCCAGTAGACCTTGTCGGACTCGCGGTCATGCAGGCCGTGACCGGCGTAGTAGACGAGGAGGTTGGCGTCAGGCGAGAGTGTGCGGCGGTAGCTGCTGAGCACGGTCATGATGTGGGCGCGGTCGGCCTGCGCGTCGAGGAGCATCTGCGTGTGAAAAGCGTATTTCTGGCGGAGGATGGCTTCGACGGCTCGGGCGTCATCGACCGCGGTGTGGAGTTTGGGAAACTGCGGGTACTGGTCGATGCCGATGATGAGGGCGTAGGAGGGTCCGGCGATCGCGGTTGGCGCGGGGGTTTCGACGACCGGGGCGACACCGCGGAGAGCGGGCTTCGAGTTGGCGGCCTGGGAGGTGGCGGGCGGGGGAGGCGGCGGCGGACTGGATACGGCTGCGACGGTCCGGGCGGGGCTGGGAGCGCTGGAGGGTNNGTGAGGGTGGCGCGGAGTAGACCGGGGTGCGAGAGGCGGTCGGGTTGGAGTCGGGCGAGGATGGGGTGTTGGAGGATACGGTGTTTGAGGGCGGAGGGGCCGGGGCTGACGCGACAGGAGCAGGGTTGGGGTTGGTCGGCGGTGGGTTGGAGTTGGCCGTGGTCTGGGTCGCGCCGGTGGGCTTTGACTTAGAGGGCTTCGCGAGGCTCGGGCGGTTAACGTCGGAGGGCGGATTGTCGCCGTAGAGGCTGGGACGCGGACGCGGCGGCGTGGAGGAATCGGCGGGGGGCGAACCGGATGCGCTGTTGGAGGCGTTGTTCGATGGCATGCCTGGAGAGCGGGAGTAGGCATTCTTCGCGGCGGCTTCCTGATAGACCGACATCCGCTCCGAGAGCACATTCAGGGCTCGCATGTCGTCCGGGGATGCGCTGTAACTCAGGAGAAGCTTGCGGCCGATGGCGATCTTGTCGGGGAGGTCGAGGTCCGAGTTGTAGAAGAGGTCTTCCAGACCGGCACGGTGCGCGAGAACACAGCTGCTGTTGATTACAGAACCATGGATGTCGCAATCTCCGTCGACCTGGGCAAACTGCTGCCACGCATGGGGGGACGATCCGGATGCATTCGAGCCGGCGCCGTCGCCCGATTCCGCGGATCCGAGATAAGTGCCGTCGTGATACTCAGAGAGGCGGTGAGCAACGGCGCGCATCGCAGCCATGTCGGCGGGAGAGGAACCATAGCTATAAAGCAGCTGCCGCCCGATCTCCATCTTATCCGGCAGGGGTATGTTGCCCTGGAAAAAGAGATATTCGAGCTTGTCGCGATAATGATTGACGCAGGGAGCGGTGATGTAGGTCGCATTGAACGAGCACTCGCTGCCGATCTGGTGGAAGAGGGTGGAATCGGATGGGGTCTGGGCCGCGGAGACAGCGGCAATAAGAAAGACGAATCCGCAGAGTAACCCAATGCGGCCTGATCGCGACCGGACGATAGCCATGCGGTCGAACATAGCGATTTCCTGACGGCTCAATGTGGGACTGCCGGGGATAACAATCGATGGAGAACCCCATTGTGGCATCGGTGCAGGGCAATTCGCAACCGGGGAGGGGTGACGAGGAATGGGCGGGAACAGGAGTCGGCGCCGGCGCGGCTTTCGTCGGGTCGTTGAATGGGGCGGGGGGACCGCTGTGCCGTTTCAAAATGGGACTGGGGGCAGTACTTTGGCGTTGCGCACACGGTTAAACCGATTGACGGTCGGACGGCCGAGGAGTTCGCTACTTGCTGTGGGGTGAACCTGGCCGGCCGGGGTCAGGTTTGGGGTTTGGGGTGGGGTGGGGACGGCTGATTGTGTGCGGACCTGCGTGATGGCACGGCGCGAAAAGCGCTGAAAGTGCTACCGATGAGCCGTTACTCGACGTGGTAGTTGGGGGCTTCGCGGGTGATCAGGACGTCGTGGACGTGGCTTTCGCGCAGGCCAGCGGAGGAGATGCGGACGAACTTTGCTTTTTGCTGGAGTTCTTCGATGGTGGCTGCGCCGCAGTAGCCCATGCCGGAGCGGAGACCGCCGACGAGCTGGTAGACCATGGCTTCGAGCGCGCCGCGATAGGGGACGCGGCCTTCAATGCCTTCGGGAACGAATTTGCCGAGGCGGTTGCCGGCGCCGTTGCGCTGGCGGTCGACGACACTCTCGTTGTTGTCGTCGATGTCGAGGTCGTGGGTGCCCTGGAAGTAGCGCTCGCCGCCGCCCTGGGCCATGGCGGAGAGCGAGCCCATGCCGCGATAGGCCTTGAATGAGCGGCCCTGGTAGAGGATGGTTTCGCCGGGGCTCTCGTCGACGCCGGCGAAGAGGGAGCCGATCATGATGACGCTGGCTCCGGCGGCAATGGCCTTGGTGATATCGCCGGAGTACTTGATGCCTCCGTCGGCGACGATGGGGATGTTGTGTTTGCCGGCGGCTTTGAAGGCTTCGCTGATGGCGGTGATCTGCGGCATACCTGCGCCGGTGACCATGCGGGTGGTGCAGATGGAGCCGGGGCCGATGCCGACTTTGATGGCGTCGGCGCCCGCGTCGATGAGGGCTTCGGCTCCTTCGCGCGTGGCGACGTTGCCGGCGAGTAGATCCACCTGGGGGAAGCGCTTCTTGACTTCGCGGACGGCGTCGAGGACGCGGGAGGAGTGGCCGTGGGCGGAGTCGATGGCGAGGACATCGCAGCGGTTGCGGACCAGCTCGCAGGCGCGCTCCAGATAATCGCCCGTGGCGCCGATGGCGGCTCCGACGCGGAGACGGCCCTGTTCATCTTTTGAGGCGTTGGGGTATTTGAGTTTCTTCTGGATGTCCTTAACGGTGATGAGGCCTTTGAGCTCGTACTTATCGTCGACGACGAGGAGTTTTTCGACGCGATGCTGGTGAAGGATGTCCTCGGCCTGCTCGAGGGTGGTGCCGACGGGGACGGTGATGAGGTTGGTTTTGGTCATCACCTCGGAGATGGGGATGTCGGTGCGGGTTTCGAAGCGGAGGTCGCGGTTGGTGAGGATGCCGACGAGCNNTCGAGGGCGTCGGCGATGAGCTGCTCGGGGGCCATGGTGACGGGGTCGACGATCATGCCGGATTCGGAGCGCTTGACCTTGTCGATTTCGCCGGCCTGCTGATCGATGGAGAGGTTGCGATGGACGATGCCGAGGCCGCCCTGTTGCGCCATGGCGATGGCCATGCGGGATTCGGTGACGGTGTCCATGGCGGCGGAGAGGAGCGGGGTGGTGAGGGGGATGCGCTGGGTGAGGCGGGTCGCGGTGGAGACCTGCGCGGGCGCGATTTCGCTCCATGCGGGGGTAAGGAGGACGTCGTCAAATGTCAGAGCTTCGGGCAGGGGGTGCTCAATCATGATGTAGAGATGCGCGCCGGCTTCTGATGTTGCAGTGTTGTGTTTGGGCTGGCGGCTTCTCTGCATTGTAGAACAGCGATCGGCAGTCAGCGATCAGAGAGCAGTGCAAAAGCGGTCAGCTAAGAACCGGTCAGCGGTGGAACGGTCAGCGGAAAAGCGGTTAGCGGTCAGCGGAGCGGACCGCTTGAGTTTTTGGTCGGCCGCTTCGCGACGGATTCCCCTTCGCGTCGAGAACCTGCACGGACAGACGTACTTCTGCTTCGGGGGGTCCCGTTCGACGCGTCGCCTTGTGGAAACTTGCTCAGGGCAGGCTCCTCCACTTCGCGCGGATCGATGTTCGTGCACCGCTGGCCGGAGTTGTGGCCGCGCTCCGGTCGGGATGACATCGCGGCAAATGGAAAGGCCAGTGCCGGCGGTTGCATTGCCGGCACTGGCAGAAGCCCGGCGTCACTGCCCTCAGTCGGCTCCGGGAAAAACCTGAGTTGTGGCCCGCTACTCTTCCTTTTGCGGGGCTGGGGTTACGGCTTTCTCGTGGCCGTTGCGGGGCGAGATGTTGGGCGTCGATTCGCGGCCGGGCATCGAAGCGCGGCTGGAGTAGACACGCCAGGTGCGCTCGACGTCGTCGGTGGCTTCTTTGAGCAGCTCGGCGGCGGTATCCGGATGCGCCCGCTCCAGCATCGTGTAGCGCGTCTCGCTGTAGACGTAGTCCTTGAGCGGGATGGACGGGGCGCGGGAGTCGAGGAAGAACGGGTTCTTCCCTTCCGCGCGGACGGCGGGGTTGTAACGCATGAGCGGCCAGTAGCCGGAGTTGACGGCAGCCTTCTGGTGGTCGAGGCCGTGGGTGAGGTCGTAGCCGTGGGCGATGCAGTGGCTGTAGGCGATGATGATCGCCGGGCCATCCCACGCTTCGGCTTCCTGGAAGGCTTTGACGGTGTGGCTGTCGTTGGAGCCCATGGCGACGCGGGCCACGTAGACCGAGCCGTAGGCGACGGCTTCCATGGCGAGGTCTTTCTTGGCGTTGGATTTTCCGCCGGCGGCGAATTTCGCGACTGCGCCGCGCGGTGTGGACTTGGACATCTGGCCGCCGGTGTTGGAGTAGACCTCGGTGTCGAGGACCAGAACCTTGACGTTTTTGCCGGAGCCGAGGACGTGGTCGAGGCCGCCGAAGCCGATGTCGTAGGCCCAGCCGTCGCCGCCGATGATCCAGACGCTCTTGCGGACCAGGGTGTCGGCAACGGCCGTGAGGTTGCGCGCGTCGGCGGAGTCGGTGGCAGCGATTTTGGCGCGGAGGCCGCGAATCCGCTCGCGCTGGGCATTGATACCAGCTTCGCTGGCCTGATCGGCATCGAGGATGGCGTGGACGAAGTCTTCACCAAGGGTGGGGGCGAGCTTCGCGACCAGACCTTCAGCGTAGGAACGCTGCTGATCGAGGGCGAGGCGCATGCCCATGCCGAACTCGGCGTTGTCTTCAAAGAGGGAGTTGGACCATGCCGGACCGCGGCCTTCGGAGTTCTGGCAGTAGGGCGTGGTGGGCAGGTTGCCGCCGTAGATGGAGGAGCAGCCGGTGGCGTTGGCGATCATGAGGCGGTCGCCGAAGAGCTGGGTGAGCAGCTTGAGGTACGGAGTTTCGCCGCAACCGGCGCAGGCTCCGGAGAACTCAAAGAGCGGCTCGAGGAGCTGAATGTCCTTGACCTGAGAGAGGGAGAGGCGTTCGCGCCCGACGTTGGGCAGGGACTCGAAGAACTCCCAGTTGGCGCGCTCGGGAACACGGAGCGCCTGCTGCGGGGCCATGTTGAGGGCCTTGTGGGCGGTGTCGGTTTTGCTCTTCGCGGGGCAGACTTCGACGCAGAGCTGGCAACCGGTGCAGTCCTCGGGCGAGACCTGGAGGGTGTAGAGCTCCTGGTCCATGCCGCGCCATTTGGGCTTCGCGGATTTGAAGGTGGATGGGGCGTTGGGCAGCAGCGCGCCGTCGTAGACTTTGGCGCGGATGACGGCGTGTGGGCAAACCATGACGCACTTGCCGCACTGGATGCAGAGGTCCTGATCCCAGACGGGGATGAACTGGGCGATATTGCGCTTCTCCCATTTGGCGGTGCCGGTGGGGAAGGTTCCGCCCGGAGGCAGCGCGCTGACGGGGAGGAGATCGCCGTGGCCGGCAGCCATGGCGCCGAGGACATCGCGGACGAAGGCCGGAGCCTGGGCTGGAATGGCGGGCAGGATGTCGAACTTCGCGCTGACGTGCTCGGGGACCTTGACTTCGTGCAGTTGGGCGATGGAGGCGTCGACGGCGGCGAAGTTCTTCTGGACAACAGCGTCGCCGCGCTTGCCGTAGGTCTTCTTTATGGCTTTCTTGATCTGCTCGATCGCTTCTTCACGAGGCAGAACGCCGCTGATGGCGAAGAAGCAGGTCTGCATGACAGTGTTGATGCGGGTGCCCATGCCGTTTTCGCGGGCGACTGTGAAGCCATCGATAACGTAGAACTTGATCTTCTTATCGATGATGGTTTTCTGGATGGTGCGCGGCAGATGCTGCCAGACGTCGGCGGTGCCACAGGGGCTGTTGAGGAGGAAAATGGCGCCGGGCTCGGCGGCGGCGAGGACATCGACCTTCTCAAGGAACTCGAACTGATGGCAGGCGATGAAATTAGCGCGCGAGATGAGGTAGGTGGAGCGGATCGGATCGGGGCCGAAGCGCAGGTGCGAGGTGGTGAGAGAGCCGGACTTCTTGGAGTCGTAGACGAAGTAGCCCTGAGCGTAGTTGTCGGTCTCAGAGCCGATGATCTTGATGGAGTTTTTGTTCGCGCCGACCGTGCCGTCGGAGCCGAGGCCGTAGAAGAGGGCGCGGACGGTCTTCGGATCTTCGGTGGAGAAGGACTCGTCCCAGGCGAGGCTCGTGTGGGTGACGTCGTCGTCGATGCCGATGGTGAAGTGGTTCTTCGGATGCGCCTTCGCCAGCTCGTCGAAGACGCCCTTGGCCATGGCCGGGGTGAATTCCTTGGAGGAGAGACCGTAGCGTCCGCCGATGATGACCGGGAACTGCGCGAGCGGGAGGCGGCCGCTGGAGAGGGCTTCAGAGACGGCGGTGACGATGTCCTGGTAGAGGGGCTCGCCGACGGCGCCGGGCTCTTTGGTGCGGTCGAGGATGGCGATTTTGCGAACGCTGTCGGGGAGGGCTGTCAGGAAGGCTTCGGCGGCGAAGGGACGGTAGAGGTGGACTTTGAGGAGTCCGAGTTTTTCGCCCTGGGCGTTGAGTGCGTCAATGGCCTCCTCGGTGGCTCCGGCAGCGGAGCCCATGAGAATGATGACGCGGTCGGCGTCCGGTGCGCCGTAGTAGTCGAAGAGGTGGTATTCGCGGCCGGTTTCGCGATGGAAGCGGTCCATGACGTCCTGGACGATGACCGGGCAGGCAAGGTAGTAGGGGTTGCAGGCCTCGCGGGCCTGGAAGAAGACGTCGGGGTTCTGCGCGGAGCCGCGGAGGACGGGGCGGTCGGGCGAGAGGGCGCGCTCGCGATGGGCGCGGACGGCTTTTTCGTCGAGGAGGGCGTTGATGGTGTCGTCGGAGATAGGGAGAACTTTGTTGATTTCGTGCGAGGTGCGGAAGCCATCGAAGAAGTGCATGAAGGGAATGCGGGATTCCAGCGTCGCGATGTGCGCGATGGTGGCGAGGTCGGCGGCTTCCTGCACGGAGTTCGAGGCGAGCATGGCGTAGCCGGTCTGGCGACAGGCCATGACGTCGGACTGATCGCCAAAGATGGAGAGCGCGTGGGTGGCGAGGGCGCGCGCGGTGACGTGCATGACCGTCGGGGTGAGCTCACCGGCGATCTTGTACATATTGGGGATCATGAGGAGGAGGCCCTGGGAGGCCGTGAAAGTGGTGGCGAAGGCGCCACCCTGGAGGGCTCCATGCATGGCGCCGGCAGCGCCGCCTTCACTCTGCATTTCGGCGACGGTGGGAACGGATCCCCAGATATTGCGCTGGCCGTCGGCGGCCCATTGGTCGGCAAACTCTGCCATCGTGGAGGAGGGCGTAATGGGGTAGATCGAAATGACTTCGGAGAAGCGGTAGGCCACGGAGGCGGCAGCTTCGTTTCCGTCGAAGATCGCAGTTTTTTGAGGTGCGGTCATGAGTCTCCTTGCTGGGGTGGTCGTGCGGCCGAGTGCGAAATCGCCGCAAAACCACTAAGGAAAGTCTGCGCTGTGGGTGAGTGGGGCGGCTGTGACATAGAACACAACTGTGCGAGGATGAAGAAAGCCAGCAGGCAGTAGGCGGTAGCCGGTAGCGGAGTGTGATTTTGATCACGGATAGGTTTGGTTTGGGACGGGTAGGCTCACAGGAGTCGCGGCTCGAGGCCGGGAAGCGGGTTGATGATGGGCAATGCTGAGCATCCCTGGCTAACGGTCGTGGGACTGCTGGTGGGCGCGGTGGCGTTTGGGTTTACACCGCTGGCGATGGCCTGGCTGTGGGCTCGGATTTATTCGCCGCAGAAGCAGGGCGCCGAAAAGAACGCCACGTATGAGTGCGGGCTGGAGTCGAAGGGCGATTCCTGGACGGGCTTCGGCGCTTCCTACTATATATATGCGATTGTTTTTCTGGTTTTCGACGTAGAGGTGGTGTTTCTGCTGCCGTTTGCGGTGGCGTTTACGGGATTGTCGGCGGGGGCTTGCCTCGCGATGCTGGTGTTTTTGTTGTTGCTGGTGGAGGGGTTGGTTTGGGCGTATCAGAAGGATGTGTTGACGTGGGCGTGAGGCGCAGCTAAAAGGCGGTCACGTAAGAACCGGTTAGCTGAAAAGCGGTCAGTGAGCGGAAGTCGAGCGAACTTCGAGTAAAAAACGAGCGAACGGCGAGCGAAAAGCAGCGAGGAGTTGAATGGCGGACGATCTTAAAGAGCTGAAGATCGAGCTGAGCAAGAACGGGATTTTCACGACGACCCTGGAGGAGCTGTACAACTGGGGGCGGAAGAACTCCGTTTGGCCGCTGACGTTTGGGCTGGCGTGCTGCGCGATCGAGATGATTGCGACAACGATGGCGCGCTACGATCTGGCGCGGTTCGGCGCGGAGGTGTTCCGGCCGTCGCCCCGGCAGGCGGACCTGATAATTGTATCGGGCACTGTTACAAAAAAGATGGCGCCGCAAGTGGTTCGGCTGTACAACCAGATGCCGGAGCCGAAATATGTAATCGCCATGGGTGCTTGTGCAATTTCCGGCGGGCCGTTTCGCGATGGGTACAACGTTCTGAAGGGAATCGACCGGTACATTCCGGTGGACGTGCATATACCTGGGTGCCCGCCGCGTCCGGAGGCGCTGATTCACGCGTTCATGACGCTGCAGAAGAAGATTGAAGAGCAGGCGCTCGCCGGCGATGCAAGGCCGCGGCATCTGCATGCGGAGCTGCCGAGTGAGTTTCCGGTGCCGGCGTTCGGGGAGCACGATCTGGAACCGCCGATGAACCGCGATGTGTTTACAGCCGAGCCCGGGAACCCCTTAAAGGTGATTCAGTAATGGCGCTTCCCTCCCCCGAACAGATCAAAACGCAGATTGAAGCTGGCGTGCCGGGCGCTGCGGTGACAGTGATCGCGAATGGGAGCCCGTCGGCGCAGCGCTCGCTGCTGCTGGACCACGCGCATGCGCGGTCCGTGGCGGAGTTCCTGCGGGATCACGCGGAGTGGCGGCTGGATTATTGTTCGCTGATGACGGGCGTGGACTGGCTGGATGCGGAGACGAGCCAGAAGGTGAAGGTGAAGAAGGTCGTCCAGGCGGCGGATGGCTCTGAGTCCGAACAGGAAGTCGAAGAGGTTCGGAAGACGAAGACGCCGGGGTATCTGGAGGCGGTGTATCACCTGTTTTCGATGGAGAAAAAGCATGGGCCGGTGGTGTTGCGGATGCGGACGACGGATCGGGGCGATGGGGCGCGGCTGCCATCGCTGACGCCGGTATGGAGGAGCGCGGAGTTTCAGGAGCGAGAGGCGTTCGATTTGTACGGCATTGTGTTCGAGGGGCACCCGGACCTGCGGCGGATTCTGATGTGGGATGGGTTCGTCGACTATCCGATGCGGAAGGATTATGTGCCGCCGGTGGATGAGGTGCCGGTAGTCGTACCCCAGCGACCTGGCTCGGCGGGGACCCCGTCGGAGGTGCATCGGTGAGGGACGCGCTGGCCGATCTGGCGGTGTACGAGCCGGAAGAGGGCGAAATCATGGAGGTGTCGATGGGGCCGCATCACCCATCGACGCACGGCGTGTTCCGGATGGATGTGAAGCTCGAGGGCGAGCGCGTGGTGCGGCTCAAGCCGGTGTTCGGGTATCTGCACCGGAACCACGAAAAGATCGCGGAGCACGGGGCGTATCTGTCGGCGATTCCCTACACCGACCGGCTCGACTATCTGTGCTCGATGACAAACAACTGGGGCTACGTGCTGGCGGTGGAGAAGCTGGCAGGGATCGCGGTGCCGGAGCGCGCGGAATACATTCGCGTGATTGTGGCGGAGCTGACAAGGTTCCAGAACCATGCGGGGCTGGTGGGTTTTCTGCTGCAGGACATGGGCGCGAGCGGCACACCGCTGATGTATGCGTTCCGCGAACGCGAGAAGGTGCTGGACCTGTTCGAGTCGCTGAGCGGGGCGCGGATGATGTGCAACTACATGCGCTTTGGCGGGCTGCGCGTGGACGCCACAGCGTCTTGGCTGGCTGAGGTGCGCCAGCTGGTGGGGCGGCTGCCGCGATTCGTGGATGAGTTTGAGAATCTGCTGCGGGTGAACGAGATTCTGATGGCGCGGACGCAGGGAGTGGGCGTGCTGCCGCGGGAGCTAGCCATCAATGCGGGCGTGACGGGGCCGATGCTGCGTGCGAGCGGCGTGAATTACGACGTCCGCAAAGTGGACCATTACGGGGTCTACGACCGGTTCCATTTTCGGGTGCCGCTGGGCGAGCATGGCGATGTGTACGACCGTTACATGATGCGGATTCTCGAGATGCGGGAGACGGTGAAGATTCTGGAGCAGGCGGTCAGGGATATTCCTGCGGGTCCGATCATCGATCCTAAAGTCCGGCTGCGGGGGCTGCGCCCGAAGGCGGGCGAGGCGTACGGGCGGATCGAGTCGCCGAAGGGGGAGCTTGGATTTTTTTTGATCAGCGATGGGACGGGGAATCCGTATCGGTATCGAGTGCGGCCGCCGAGCATGATCAATCTGACGATCCTCGAGGATATGTGTTTGGGGGAGAACATTGCGGACACGGTGATTATTTTGGGCAGCGTGGATATTGTGCTGGGGGAAGTGGACCGGTGACGACAGCGTTCAGTGTTCGGCGTTCAGCGTTCAGGGGAAACGAAAATGGTGGGTGAAGGGCTGATTCAGGGGTTAGTCGAGACGGCGCGGAACTTTTTCGGCAGCTATGTCGACAAGGAGCGGCTGACGACGGTGCAGTTTCCGGAGGAGCGGCTACCGCTGCCGGAGGCGTCGCGGGTTTTTCCGATTCTGCTGTTTGACGGCGGCGATCCAGAGGCGGGGCTGCGGTGTGTGGCGTGCCAGATCTGCGAGAAGGAGTGCCCGCCGCGGTGTATCCACATTGAGAAGAGCAAGGACAAGAAGCCGGACTTCGTGGGGAAGCAGCAGTTTTATCCGGCGGTGTTCGATATTGACGTTTCGGTGTGCATGAGCTGCCAGATTTGCGTGGAGGTTTGCCCGTTTGACGCGATCCGGATGGACAAGGAGTTTGAGCTGAGCACGAGCGATCGGTTTGGAGGGCTGCTGTGGACGAAGGAACAGCTGGCGAAGCCGAACGATTACTACAAGAAGATTCATCCGGAGGAATCGGCGGAGACGGATGAGCGGCGGGTGAAGGAGCTGGCCGATGCTCGGGCCAAGGCTGCTGCGGCCGCGGCGAAGGCCAAAGCGGCGAGTGCGGCTCCGGGGTCGGCGGCGGGAAATGGGACAGAGGCGGTGAAGGAGCCCGAGCAGAAGGTGACGCCGCAATGATCTCTGCGAGCACGGCGGATCAGATTTTTGTCACGCTGAAACACTGGATCGTCGCCCATGTGCCTGCGCCGGCGCAGACGCTGGCGTCGATTGTGATTGAGGTGGGGACGATCATCGTGGTGTTTGCGGGGCTGTTTGCGCTGACGACTGTGTTCGAGCGCAAGGGGTTGGGGCGGATGCAGAACCGCTACGGTCCGAACCG
>PMUI01000121.1:0-83426 GCA_003166955.1 Acidobacterium sp. | reverse complement strand
TTCATGGCGGGGTGGTCGAGCCACAACAAATATTCGCTGTTGGGAGCGATGCGCGCGATCGCGCAGATGATCAGCTACGAGATTCCGCTGATCCTGTCGTCGGTGCCGGTGATCATGATGTCGGGTACGCTGTCGCTGGTGAGCATCGTGGATCTGCAGGCTCGGACGACGAATGGGCTGGCGCACTGGAATGTGTTCACGCCGTGGGGGCTGGCGGGGTTCATCCTGTTTATGATTGCGGCGACGGCGGAGACGAATCGGAGCCCGTTCGATTTGCCGGAGGGCGAGTCGGAGATTATTGCGGGGTACTTCATCGAGTATTCGGGGTTCAAGTTTGCGCTGTTTTTCCTGGCGGAATACCTGGAGATGTTCGCGGTGAGCGGCCTCGGGATCACGCTGTTCCTGGGCGGGTGGTCGGCGCCGTTGGCGTTTCTGGGGTGGGTGCCGTCGTGGCTTTGGTTTTTCGCGAAGCTGCTGACGCTGATTTTTGGGTTCATCTGGGTGCGCGGGACGATGCCGCGGTTGCGGATGGACCAGCTGATGAATTTCGCATGGAAGTTCATGCTGCCGATGACGCTGATCGTGATTGTGTCGGCGGCGATGTGGTGGTTTCTGACGCCGGTGGTGGTAGGGCCGAAGCCGCTGGGCGGTGTGATACGCTGGCTGGTCTGCGCGCTGGTGATTCTTGCACCATATATATTGTTGGCGCGCACATTGGGGCGCGGCCACAGGATTGCGAAGCGGACTTACCGGTTCGCGGAATAGATGGGCCCGGGGCGGCGGCGATGGAGCCGGGGAGTGATTTGAGTCACAGTCGCGCGGGTGCTGCTGTGAAATGGTAGGAGAGCCCGGCGTGGCGGATGCCGTCGCTAATCCGGAAACAACCGCAACTTCGGCGCACGTATGAGCGCGCCGGGACCTTGAACGAATAGGGATGACCGTTTCCTTCCTGATACTCGCGATGATGACGCTGGCCGGAGGTGTGGCCGCCATGACGCTGCGCCGCCTGGTGCATTGCGCGCTGGCGCTGACGGTGGCGTTTGCCGGACTGGCGGCGTTGTATCTGAATCTGGGAGCGGAGTTCGCGGGGCTGGCGCAGTTGCTGGTGTATGTGGGGGCGATTGCGATTCTGATTGTGTTTGCGATTCTGCTGACCCCCACCCCAGCAGGCAAAAGCGGCCTGCCGGCAACGCGCAGCGCTGAGACGGAATTGGATAAGGTGTTTTCTCCGGCTGGCGTGGCGGGCGGTGTGCTGGCGCTGGCGGTGTTTGCTGTGCTGGCGTGGGCGGTGATGACGAGCGGCGTGGCTCGTGTTACGGCAGCGGGATCGGGGCCCGCGCCGGCGAGCTCGATGCGGGCGATTGGGTTCGCACTGATGGAGCGCTACGTGCTGCCGCTGGAAGTGATCGCGCTGATGCTGACGGCGGCGATGATTGGCGCGGTGATTCTGGCGCTGCGGGACAGGCGCGTGGTCCCCGCTGAAACGGCCGCGGGGCGGAGTCCGGAGTTGCGCGGCTGATGACTCCTCTGGCTGGTTGTTTGCTGGTTTCCGCATTGCTGTTCTCGATCGGCCTGGCCGGCGCGCTAACGCGGCGCAATGCGATCCTGGTGCTGGCGGGCATCGAGCTGATGCTCAACGCGGCGAATTTGAATTTCATTGCGTTCTGGAGATTCGGACCTCATCCCGACCACCCCATCATGCCAACACCGGGCATGCTGGGGGCCCCGGCTCCTGAGGAGCTGACCGGGCTGATGTTCGTCATCTTCTCGATTGCGGTGGCGGCGGCGGAAGCGGCGGTGGGGCTGGCGCTGATTCTGGCGATCTATCGACACACACGGACCAGCGACGTGAGCGAGATTACGGAGATGAAGGGATGAGCGCGAGCTGGATTGTGCGCAACCTGTGGCTCATTCCTGCGCTGCCGATGGTGGCAGCGGGGATCAGCGCGCTGCTGAAGAAGGGGCAGCGGGGATTGTCGGCGGCGCTGGCGATTGGGTCAATGGGGACGGCGCTGGCGCTGGCGGTGATGGCGTTTGTCGAGGCGCTGGCGCATCCAGCGGTGCAGGTGCTGAATTTCCAGTGGCTGCAGTTTGGGGATCAATGGGTGACGCTGGGATGGCTGCTCGATCCGCTGGCCGCAGTGATGCTGGTAATGGTGACTTTTGTCGGGCTGCTGATTTTTGTTTATAGCCTGGGGTACATGGCGCACGATGACAACTTCGCGCGGTTCTTCTGTTTTATGTCGTTGTTTGCGGGCGCGATGCTGGGTGTGGTGATTGCGAACAGCCTGCTGCTACTGTTCATGTGCTGGGAAGTGGTGGGGCTGACTTCGTACTTGCTGATCGGGTTCTGGTTTCATCGGCCGGCAGCAGCGGCGGCGGCGAAGAAGGCGTTCGTCACGACGCGGGTGGGCGATCTGGGATTGCTGATCGGGATGGTGTGGCTCTACGCGCAGGCGGGGACGCTGACCTTTTATGACTATGGCAGAGGATGCCTGGAGCAGGGCGCTGTGTCAGCGATGGCGGCGCACATCACGGTCGCGGGCATGGCGGTTTCGACGGCGATTGGGCTGCTGATTTTCTGCGGCGCGATGGGCAAGTCGGGGCAGGTGCCGCTGCATGTGTGGCTGCCGGATGCGATGGAGGGGCCGACGCCAGTGAGCGCGCTGATTCATGCGGCGACGATGGTGGCGGCGGGCGTTTATCTGGTGGCGCGGGTCTATCCGCTAATGAGTGGGACGGCGCTCGAAGTGGTGGCGTGGGTGGGCGCGATTACGGCGATCTTTGCGGCGTGTATTGCGGTGGCGCAGAACGATATTAAGAGAATCCTGGCGTACTCGACGGTGTCGCAGCTGGGGTACATGATGCTGGGGCTGGGCGTGGGCGGCGTTGCGGTGGGGATGTTCCACCTGATCACGCATGCGTTTTTTAAGGCGCTGCTGTTTCTCGGTGCGGGGTCGGTGATTCACGGCTGCACGGAGGAGCAGGACATCCGCAACATGGGCGGGCTGCGGCGGTGGATGCCGGTGACGTTTGCGACGTACGCGTGCGGCATGCTGGCGCTGTGCGGGTTTCCGCTGTTTGCGGGGTTCTGGAGCAAGGACGCGATTCTGCACGCGGCGCATGGGTGGGGTGTGTCGCGGGGGCCGTTTTATCTGGGTGCGGTGGGTGCGCTGCTGACGGCTTTTTATATGACGCGGCAGATGTACTACGTCTTCTTTGGACCGCAGCGGGTGACGGACGCCGGTGTTGGGGCCGCGCCTGTGGCGTCGCACGCGATCCCGGCGGAGCAAATTGAGCCCGTGGTTTCGGCGCGGCCGGGTGAGGTTTGCGCCATCGCCGATCCGCATGAGAGCCCGGCGGTGATGACGGGGCCATTGGCGATTCTGGCGGTGTTTGCGTGCGTGCTGGGATTTGCGGGAACGCCGGCTTGGCCCTGGTTTCAGAATTTCCTGGCAGGGCAGACGACGCGATTTGACTGGGCTGGGTTCGGCGAGCCGGGGTTGATGTCGGTGATGATGGTGTCGTCGGCGATTGTGCTTGTGGGGCTGATGCTGGGGTGGTGGTTCTACGGGCGCAAGCCCATCGTGCGCGTGACGGATCCGGATGCGCTGGAGAAATTGCAGCCTGGGATTTTTCACGCGCTGGCAAATCGGCTGTATGTGGATGAGCTGTACGGAGTGACGGTGATTGCGCTGGCGCGGTTCTGCGCCGGATTCGCGGCGTGGCTGGATCGCTGGATTTTTGGCGGCGCGGTGCGGCTGGTGTCGTGGATCGTTACGGGCGTGAGCTGGCTGGACGCGGGCGTGGATAAATATGTCGTCAATGGCGGCTTCGATGAGGGGTGCCGCGAGTTGGGGCGGGGCGGGCGGCTGTTGTCGCATCTGGAAAACGGGCGGGTGCAGAACTATCTGCGGGTGATTGCGGGGGCGCTGGTGGTGCTGGCGGTGCTGCTGCTGTGGAGCCATCGCGGATGATCACGCTGCTGACGCTGTTCCCGATTGCGGGTGGGTTGTTGGTTCTGGCGCTGAGTAAGCTGGGCGATTTGGCGCGCGTGGTTGCGGTGGTTTTTGCGGCAGGTGCGCTGGCGGTGGCTGGGTTGTTTTGGTACGGGCTCGATCCCCGCAATCCTGGAATGCAATTTGAGGAGCATCACGCGTGGGCGCCTGCGCTGGGGATCGCGTATCACGCGGGCGTGGATGGGCTGGGCGTGCTGATGCTGGTGCTGTCTGCGGTGGTCACGCTGATGTCTCTGGCGGCTTCGTGGAGAAACGAGAAGCACGGGCCGGTGTATTTTGCGCTGGTGCTGTTTCTGGAGGCGGGGCTGTTTGGGACGTTCACCGCGCTGAACTTTGTTCACTGGTTTATTTTTTGGGAGCTGAGTTTGATCCCGGCGTTTTTCCTGGTGCGGATCTGGGGAGGCAACGGACGGGCGAAGGCGGCGGCGCAGTTTTTCCTGTACACGATGGTAGGCAGCGTGGCGCTGCTGCTGGCGTTTCTGGCGCTGTTCGTGGCGACCGGGCAGTTTGATTTTGTGCAGCTGGCGCAGCTGGGGCGGTCGGGCGCGCTGACGACGGCGCTCGGACAGAATCTGCACTGGGGCGGCAGCCCGGAGCATCTGGCGATGCTGCTGTTCTGGGCGGCGTTTCTCGGATTCGCGGTGAAGGCGGCGGTGGTGCCGTTCCATACCTGGCTGCCGTCGACGTATGCAGAGGCGTCGAGCGAGACGACGATGCTGCTGACGGGCGCGATGTCGAAGATGGGGGTCTACGGGTTTTTGCGTGTGCTGCTGCCGATTTTTCCCACGCAAATGCAGCATGCGATGAAGCCGCTGCTTTGGATGGCGGTGGCGAGCATCGTGCTGCCGGCGTTTGCGGCGTGGGCGCAGAAGGATCTGAAGCGCACGTTTGCGTATTCGTCGATCAATCACCTGGGGTATTGCGTGCTGGGTGTTTGTGTGGCGGCGAAGTTCACGGGAAGCGACGCGGGGATGGCGGCGGAGAAGGCGGCGGCGCTGACGGGCGTGCTGCTGCAGATGTTCAGCCACGGGCTGACGGCGGCCTGTTTGTTCTGGTTTATCGCCCTGCTGGAGCGACGGAGCGGCGGGCTTCGTGGGATTGAGGATTTTGGCGGGCTGCGCAAAGTTGTGCCGGTGTTCTCGGGGCTGATGGGGATTGCGATTTTTGCGTCGCTGGGATTGCCGGGGCTGAACGGCTTCCCTGCTGAGTTCTTAATTTTCAAGGGGGCGTTTGCGCTGGCTCCGTGGGCTTCGTCGGCGGCGGTGCTGGGGCTGCTGATGACGGCGGTGTTTTTGCTGACGGTGATCCAGAAGGTTTTTTCGGGGCCGGTGAATCCGCGGTGGAGCGCGATGCCGGACCTTACGTTGACGGAGCGGCTGGCGCTGGCGCCGGCGATTGCGCTGATGTTTGTGCTAGGCCTTTATCCGCAGCTAATCACGGGGATGCTGCACACGACGGTGATGCAGTGGGTTGGGGGAATGGGGTTCTGATGCTGGCCTGGACGATTTACATTTCGTTCCTCGGCGCGCTGGCGGCGCGGCTGAGCCCGTCTCGGATGCTGGCACGGGTGGTGGCGCTGCTGACGGCGGTGGCGGGGCTGGGCATTGGGCTGGTGGCACTGCGGCATTGGGTGCCGGGCGAGTTTCTGACGGTGGCACGGGTGGCCTGGATTCCGCAGCTGGGGATTTCGTATCACCTGGCGGCGGACGGGATCAGTTTGACGCTGGTGCTGCTGACGGGGATCGCGGCGACGGCGGGGGTTTTGTTTTCGTGGAACATCGAGAAGCGGACGCAGGAATTCTTTGCGCTTTATCTTGTGCTGATCGGCGGCGTGTACGGGGTTTTTCTGAGCTTCGATTTGTTTCTGCTGTTCGTGTTTTACGAGATTGCGATTATCCCGAAGTATTTTTTGATTGCGATTTGGGGATCGGCGAAGCGCGGGGCAGCGGGTGAGGACGCCGGATCGCAGCGCGAGTACGCGGCGATGAAGCTGGCGCTCTACTCGTTTGCGGGGAGCGCGCTGGTGCTGGCGGGGATGGTGGCGGCGTGGGTGGCGTCGGGCGGGCACAGCATGAGCTTCGACGCTCTGGTGGCGGCGCACTTTTCCGCGCGGCTGCAGATGGGGTTGTTCCCGCTGGTGTTTGTGGGGTTCGCGGTGCTGGCGGGCATGTGGCCGTTCCATACCTGGGCGCCGACCGGACACGCGGCGGCTCCGACGGCGGCATCGATGCTGCTGGCCGGCGTGGTGATGAAGCTGGGCGCGTACGGATGCCTGCGCGTGGCGATGATGCTGTTCCCTGCCGGGATGGACCCGTGGGGATTTCGCGTGCTGGGGCTTGGATCGTGGCGCGAGGTGTTTGCGCTGCTGGCGGTGATTGGGATTGTGTACGGGGCGAGCGTGGCGCTGGTGCAACGGGATTTCAAGTTTGTGATCGGCTACTCGAGCGTCTCGCACATGGGCTTCGTCCTGCTGGGGCTGATGACGCTGACGCAGATTGGGCTGGACGGCGCGGTGCTGCAGATGTTTTCGCACGGGGTGATTGCGGGGCTGCTGTTCGCGGTGGTGGGGCGGATGGTGTACGACCGCACGCACACGCGCGATCTGAACGAGCTGGGGCCGATGCAGCTGGCGCATGCGATTCCGTTTGCGGCGGTGACGTTCATTTTGGCGGGCATGGCGTCGATTGGGCTGCCGGGATTCAGCGGGTTCATTGCGGAGTTTCAGGTGCTGATCGGGACGTGGCGGTCGTTTGCGTGGATGATCGCGGTCGCGGGGATTGGGATCCTGGTGGGGATTGCGTTCACGTGGCGCGCGCTGACGAAGGCGTTCTTTGGCGAGGCGACGCTGGGCGCGGTGGAACATGCGCTGCCGCCGATTACGCTGCCCGAGACGCTGGGGGCTCTGCTGCTGCTGGCGAGCACGCTGACGGTGGGTTTGTATCCGCGGATTTTGACGGATCTGATTTTGCCGACGCTGCATTCGCCGCTGTTTGAGGGCCTCAGGCGAGGAGCGTGGCGATGAGCCCGATCCTCAATGCGGTGAGCTACGCCGAACTGCTGCGCCTGACGCTGCCGGAGATTGCGGTGGCGGTGGCGGGGCTGGTGCTGCTGGCGCTGGACCTGACAGCGCTGCGGCGAGCGGCGTTGAAGTTGCGGTTTGGAGTCGGTGCGCTGATCGGGTGCGTTGGGTGTCTGATCGCGGCGTATCTGCTGCTCCATGCGGCGGTGTTGGGAAGTTTGCCGGAGGCGATGTTTGTCATCACGCCGCTGACGTGCATTGTGCAGTTGGCGCTGCTGGGGTTGGCCGTTCTGACTCTGCTGCTGTCGACTTCGATGAAGTTCACCGCGAATGTGGGCGAGTATCTGGCGCTGATCCTGTTTGCCACGGTGGCGATGATGTTCCTGGTGGCGACGCAGAATCTGCTGCTGATTTTTGTGGCGCTGGAGTTTTTGAGTTTGTCGCTGTATGTGCTGACGGGGTTCGATAAGCAGAGCCGGCAGTCGGCGGAAGCGAGCTTGAAGTATTTCCTCTTCGGCGGGATGTCGGCGGGGTTTTTGTTGTTTGGGATGAGCCTGCTGTATGGAGTTTCGGGATCGATTGAGCTGCCGAAGATCGCGGCGGCGGTGAGCGGGCCGGCACTTGATCCGCTGCTGCTGGTGGCGCTGGTGATGGTGGCGATTGGGTTCGGGTTCAAGGTGGCGGCGGCCCCGTTTCACTTGTGGGCGCCGGATGCGTACCAGGGAGCGCCGACGGTGAGCGCGGGATTCATCGCGTCGAGCTCGAAGGTGGCGAGCTTTTTTGTGTTCGGCCAGGTGGTGATGGTGGGGCTTGCGGGGGCGGCGGGCCACGGCGCTTATCGCGGATATGCGCCGGGATGGGTGCCGGTGCTGTGCGTGATGGCGGCGCTGTCGATGGTGGTGGGAAATCTGGCGGCGATTGCGCAGACGAGCGTGCGGCGGTTGCTGGCGTACTCGGCGATTGGACACGCGGGATACATGCTGCTCGGTTTGATTGCGCACACGCCGATGGGGACGGCTGCGCTGCTGTATTACGTGATCACGTATGCGCTGGCGACGCTTGGGGCGTTTGGTGCGCTGGGGTCGCTGGAGGCGGAAGGGGTCGATAAGATTGCGGATTTGGCGGGGCTGTATCGTCGCGCGCCTGGGTTGTCGCTGTGCATGCTGGTTTTTCTGCTGTCGCTGGCGGGGATTCCGCCGCTGGCTGGATTCTTTGGGAAGTTTTATATCTTTGCGGCGGCGTTGCAGGCGGAGCCGCATCTCGGGTTGCTGTGGCTGGTGCTGCTGGCGGTGGCGATGAGCGCGGTTTCGCTGTATTACTACCTGCGGGTGTTGAAGCAGATTTACGTTGTGGATGGAGCGCGCGACGCTCCGGCGATTCAAGTTTCACTCGTCACGCGCGTGACGGTGTGGGTGCTGGCGGCGCTGGTGGTGGTGTTGGGGTGCGCGCCGGGGTTGTTGCTGCGGTGGATTGGGGCGTAGGACAGGTTGCAGGTTACAGGTTACAGCCTGAGGGCTGAGAGCCCTGCTCTTGTACCCCGTTTCAACTCGGGCGCGGACGCGCCCTCGCTCAGGGCAGGCTCAGACGGTGACGTGGGGTTTGCGGGCGTACATGGCGGCATCGGCTACGCGCTTCAACTCCTCCTTGGTGAGGCCGTCTTCCGGATAGAGGGCGATGCCGATGCTGGCTGCGCTGTGGATGGTGAAGCCGTCGATGAGGAAGGGCGTATCGAAGGCGTGCTCGAGGCGCTCGCCGATTTCCTCGACCTCGGCGCGACTGCGGACGACCGGGATGAGGGCGATGAATTCGTCGCCGCCGATGCGGGCGAGGGTGTCCATGCCGCGCAACTTCTCGGAGAAGCGCTCCGCCACCTGTTGGAGGAGAGTGTCGCCGACGCGGTGACCGTAGAGGTCGTTCACCTGTTTGAACTGATCGAGGTCGATGTAGACGAGGGCGAAATGGGTCTGGCTGCGCCTGGCGTGGGCGAGGGCCTCGTCGAGCCGGCTTTCAAGGAGGAAGCGATTGGCGGCGTTGGTGAGGTGGTCGTATTGAGAACGATGGATGAGGGTCTCGTAGAGGCGGCGGTTGTCGATGGCGAGGGCAGCGAGGCTGGCGCCCATTTCGAGGGCTTCGCCGGCCTGCTCCTGCCAGGCTTCCGCGCCGGAAACGACGAGTGAGCCGAGGCGCTCACCGGCGCCGGAGTAGATGCCGCGGCGGACGACGCCTTCAGTATCTTCGGCAGAGGATGCCTCACCGATGACGGTGCCGTTGGCGAGCTCGCACCAGCAGGAGCGGTCTTCGAGCTGGGTGCTGATGAGCTGGAGGATCATGCGCAGCACCTCATCGAGATTGAGCATGCTGTTGATGGATTCGAGGACGCGGCCGCGCTCTTTCTCAAGGAAGGCGATGCGGCGCTCGCGGGCAGCTTCGGATTCCATGGTGAGGCGGATTTGCTCGGTCTGCATGCGGACTTTGCGCTGCAGGATGATGGCCCAGAACAGGGCTGCGACCATGAGGGCGAGCAGAGAGGCGCTGACGTACAACAGATGGCGCACCGTCCACCACGATGGGGCGACAAGGACGATGACATCCTGGGGGGTGCGGAGCTGCAGATCGAACCAGCGCTCGGTGTTCCAGGGGCCGCCGGCGTGGACAAAGCAGACGCCGACGACGCGCACGGTGCTACCGATGCGGTAGTCGGGGAGGGCGGCTTCGTTGAGTTCCTGGTTCCACACGGTTCGGGGCAGGATCGCGGAAAAGACGTGTGGCCCGGTCTGAATAACGAGGGTGTCCTGGTGGGGCTCGTGAACCTCGGCGGCGAGCTTACCCTGCATGGAGATCAGTTGGAAGGGATGATGCCCGGCAAGTGCATCGGCCCACTCTACCGTCGCCGGCTGGATGAGCTGGGTCTGGGGAGTGGGCAGCACGCTGGCATCGTCGAGAACCTCGGAGTACTGGTGCGGATTGGGGAATCCGACGACGTCGACGACCTGGCCGATGTGGAGGCGGGACTGCTCAAAGGAGTTCACCTGAACCGCACTGCCCTGGGGGGTCTCGAGCACCATTTCCAGACCGGGCTGGTAGAGGGTGAGGCTGCCTCGCACATGGACGCGCTGGCTGAGGTCGGTGACGTAATACCCCGACATGATGCGGTCGATGGCGGTGAGAGGAAGCTTTGCCGGATCGGTGGAGGGAGCCTCGAGGATTTCCAGGTGGTTCGCGCTGCTGACCCAGATTTCGGCTCCAATTTGCTGAAACTTGCCGTCGAAGACACCACCGGCGACACCCGAGATCCTGACTTCGGCATCGAGCAGGCGAATCGGATCGAGGCCCTGGATGTTTTCGATGTGGACGCGAAGCAGGCCGCCCTGGGTCTGCAGATCGATGAGGAGGTAGGGTTGGCGCTCGCTTGCGTGCGCGAGAGCGCGCTGCACTTCGGCGAGCGATTGCCCGCGCACCAGGACACCGCCCTGGCTGTATTGCCCGATGGAGGCCTGGAGGGTGGCGGAGCGGACCTTGCCGGCGATGGTAACGTAGCGGCAGTCGATGGATTTCTGGAGCAGGTCACGCCAGGTGACGGGCACGGGCTGGGGAAACTGCGCCGGATGCTCAAACCGCATCTCGGTGGCTTTGACGTTGATCGAGTAGCTGTTAACGGTTGTGCCGCGGATGAGGACTGCGTCGCCGGGATTGAGCGCGGGAGGATTCGACGGAGAGGCGATGTAGAGGCCTCCGGTTGGGTCCTGCACGAAGACCTGGCCTTCGGTTGGCTCGTAGTAGGTGACGATGGCGTGGAGTTGAACGGGCAGAGCTTGTGCGGCCTGGTCCCTGGTAAGGGCGTGAATCTGGGCCACGCTGGTGAGGACCGGGGGCGAGGCGGCGCTGGGCGGTTTAGAGGGCTTTGCGGTCTGCGCGGGGAGGAGGTTCCCGAAGCACGAGACCAGCAAGACGAGGGCGAGGAAGGACTTCAACGGATGACAACCTGCACGTGCCAACTATGAGAATGCGCCCCAAAGTTGCAGGCGTCTGTAGCATTTTTAGGGGAGGAGAGGCGTTTAGTTACTTTCGTTTTAAGCACTTGCGCGATTTTGCGACATGCGCCAGACCAGGCCTGCGGCGGCGAGATCGCAGGCGGCGACGCCGAGGGATTTGAAGACTACGCGACCGGTGGGGAGGGGTTGTGAGCCGGCGAGGATTTCGCCAAGTTCGGCGTAGACGGGCTGGCCGGAAGTGATAATGTCGCCGGATTCGCGGAGGGCTGCCTCGCGGGACTCGACGACGATGGCGGCGTTCATGGCGGCGTCATCGAGCTCGCGGCGGTCGGGGGTGACGGTGGCGACGGCGCAGATGAGGGTGTTGGGGCCGAGCCATGCGCCCTGGATGAGGGGTTCGTGGACGCTGGCGAGGCCGAGGACCACGTCGGCTCCTCGGACCGCTTGCTCCGCGGTTGGGAATGCGGTGGCGTTGCACTCGGAGGCGAAGCGCTGGGCATTGGCGGGGGTGCGGCTCCAGACGCGGATTTGCTGGAAGGTGCGGACTGTGCGGAGCGCCTGTAGGTGGGAGCGGGCCTGGACACCGCTGCCGAGGATGGCGAGGGTGCGGGCTTGTGGCGGGGCGAAGAGGCGGGTGGCGATGGCGGAGACGGCAGCGGTGCGCATTTCCGTGATGAGGCGGCCGTCCATGGCGACGAGGGGCTCGCCAGTGGCAGCGGAGAACAGCTGGATGACGGCCTGGTGGGTGGGCTGGGTGACGTTGCGCTCGTAGAAGGTGACGAGCTTGACGCCCATGAGGTCCTGATCGACGGCGGGCATGAGGGCGAAGAAGCCTCGTGGGAGCTGGAAGCCGGAAGGGGGAAGCTGGAAGCTGGAAGGCGATGGTGGGGTGGGGGCGGTTTTGTCGGCTTGGGGTTCCGGGACGCGGAGGACGGTGCGGACGGGCTGCTGGATCTTTCCGGTGGAAAGGTTGGTGAGGGCGCGCTCGACGGCGGGGATTAGAGTCTCGTAGGTTAGGAGCTTGCGGACTTTCTCTTCGTCGAGGTATTGCATGGTGGGCCTTCTCCGGGGCGGCAGGATTTCGGGTTCGCGCTACATGAGGCTGACGGGGTCGACGTCGATGATGAGGTTGGCGCGGGGGATCTGAGCTTCTTCGGCGTGGGCGAGGAGGGCGCGCAGAGCTTTTTGGAGGGCGGTGCGGTTCTCGCCTTTCATGACGAGATGAAAACGGTAGATGCGCTTGATTCTGGCGATGGGCGCGGTGGCGGGGCCGAGGACGCGGACGTTGCGGAGGGTGGTGTTCTGGCACCAGCGGCCGAGGGCGGTGGCCCAGGCGGCGGCTTCTTCGAGGCGCTGGCTTTGCAGCAGCACGTTGGCGAGCGCGGCGTAGGGCGGGTAGCGCATCATGCGGCGAAACTTCAGCTCTTTTTCGACGAAGCCGGCGAAATCGTGCGTGGCGGCGAACTGGATGGCGTAGTGCTCGGGGTGCCAGGTTTGCACAATGACCTGGCCGGGAAGTTCGCCGCGTCCGGCGCGGCCGGAGACCTGGGTGAGGAGCTGGAAGACGCGCTCGGCGGCGCGGAAGTCGGGGAGGCCGAGGGCGTAGTCGCAGCCGACGACGCCGACCAGGGTGACGCCGTGGATGTCGTGGCCCTTGGCGATCATCTGCGTGCCGACGAGGAGGTTTATTTCGCCGGAGTGCAGGCGTAGAAGCAGGCGCTCCATGTCGGCGCGGCCGCGGACGGTGTCGCGATCCATGCGGCCGATGCGCGCGTTGGGGAAGATTTCCTGGAGGCGTTCTTCGCCCTGTTGGGAGCCGGCGCCGAGGAAGTAGAGGAATTCGCTGTCGCAGGCGGGGCAGCGTTTGGGGACGGTCTTTTTGTAACCGCAGTAGTGACATTCTAAGCGCTGACCGGTGGCGGGCTGGTCGGCGGTGGCTGCGGATTTGTGGTGGGTGAGGGCGATGGAGCAGTTTTCGCAGTCGAGCTTGATGCCGCAGGCGCGGCAGATGACGACGAAGGAGTAGCCGCGGCGGTTGAGGAGAATGATGGCCTGCTCATTGCGGTCGAGGGTGGACTGCGTTTCTTCGATGAGGGCGCGGGAGAAAAGGCGCTCTTCGTTGGTCTCCTGAAATTCCTGGCGCATGTCGATGAGGCGCACCTCGGGGAGGGGTCGATCCATGACGCGGTCTGCGATCTGGATGAGCTGATATTTTCCGGTGGTGGCGTTGTTCCAGGTTTCGAGCGAGGGCGTGGCGGAGCCGAGGACGATGGCGGCACCGGCGAGTTTGGCGCGCATCACGGCGACATCGCGCGCGTGGTAGCGCGGCATGGATTCCTGCTTGTAGCTGGAATCCTGTTCTTCGTCGACAACGACGAGGCCGAGGTTGTCGACGGGCGCGAAGATGGCGGAGCGCGTGCCGACGACGACGCGGGCTTCGCCTTTGCGGATGCGGTGCCACTGCTCGCCGCGTTCTTCGGGCGTGAGCGCGGAGTGGAGGAGGGCGACTTCGGAGCCGAAGGCGTGATGGAGCTGCGCGGCCATGGCGGGGGTGAGGCCGATTTCGGGGACGAGGAGGATGGCGGAGCGGCCCTCGTCGAGGGTGCGACGCATGGCGGCGAGGTAGACCGCGGTTTTGCCGGAGCCCGTGACGCCGTGGAGCAGGAGGGGGCGGAATTCGCGCGCGGCGACGGAGGCGGTGATGGTGGCGAGGGCTTCGAGCTGGGCGAGGTTGAGGTCGTGCTCGGGCGTGGCGAAGGCGTGGAGGTGGGTGAGATGAAAATCGGCGGGGCGCTCTTCGATGCGGACGAGATTTTTGCGGACCAGCGTGCCGAGGGTGGAGGCGGGGACTTCGAGGCGGCGGAGTTCGGCAACGGGGAGTTCGCCATCGGCACCGGCGAGCTCGGCGAGGATGGTTTGCTGGTTCTCGTTGAGCTTGGGAAGGCGGACGTCGTGGATGAGGACGGCGTAACGGACGGTGCGGCGCGCGTCGCGGAGCTCGGCTGCGGTTTCGCGGGTGATCCACTTTTTGCGGAGCATACCCTGGAGGATCCGGACGGTTGCTCCGGTGGCGGAGCGCAGGCGCGAGACGCGGATGGCTTCGCCGGATTCGAGGGCGTTGAGGACGGCGTACTCGAGGTCCTGTTCTTCGGGGGAGAGGCGGGAGCGGCGCGAGGAGCCCTGTTCGGCGGCGGAGAGGAGCTGCTGGCGGCCGAGGTCGGTGATGCGGTAGAGGACGTGGTGACGGACTTCGCCGGTGAGCGGGAGCATGGAGCGGAGGACTTCGCCGATGGGGGCGAGGTAGTACTGGGCGATCCAGCGGCCGAGGTCCATGAGCTCGGCGGAGAGGACGGGCTCCTCGTCGAGGATGGAGAGCATGGGCTTGGCTTCGACGGGGGGCGGATCGTCGTGGAGGCGGACGACGACGCCTGCTAGTTTTTCGTTGCGGAAGGGGACGAGGACGCGCACGCCGACAGCGGGATCGGAGCCTGCCGACGCGTAGGTGAAGACGCGGTCGAGCGGAACCGGCAGGGCGACATCGCAGAACTGGGGCATGGGGAGTCTTTTTCGGAGCGTAACAGAATAGGAAGCTGGGAGCTGGGAGCTGCTCGCGAAGAGCCGTGCTTTTACCGTGAATCCTTGGGGCGGGGCGGGGAATCTGATTGAGGACCATGGAGGGTCCAATGGCAGGAGATAAAGTTGCGTTCATTACGGGCGGAAACAAGGGCCTTGGGCTTGAAACCGCTCGGCAGTTGGGGAAGCTTGGGATCAAGGTGGTGATTGGAGCGCGGGATCTTGCGAAAGGCAAGGCCGCGGTGGAGCTGCTGAAAAAGGATGGGGTGCAGGCGGAGGCGATCAAGTTCGACGTGCTCAACTCCGCGGATTACAAGGAAACTTACAAGTACTTCGACCAGCAGTACGGCAAGCTGGACATCCTGATCAACAATGCCGGCATTTCGAAGGAAGATTTCATGGGCGGGAACAAGACCAGCACCACGTCGGCTGAGCTTCTGCACGAGACGTTCGACACGAATTTTTTCGGCGTCATTCAGATCACGCAGACGCTGCTGCCGCTGATCAGGAAAGCGCCCGCGGGGCGGATTGTGAACCTGTCGAGCATTCTGGGCTCGCTGGCGCTGCACGCCGATCCGAAGTCGCCGATTTATGACGCGAAGGCGTTTGCTTACGATGCGTCGAAGGCGGCGCTGAATTCTTTCACCATCCACCTGGCGCATGAACTGAAGGACACGAAGATCAAGGTGAACTCGGCGCACCCTGGCTGGGTGAAGACGGACATGGGGACCGATGCTGCGCCGATGGAGATCCCCGACGGCGCGAAGACCAGCGTGAAGCTGGCGACGCTGCCGGATAATGGGCCGACGGGGGCTTACATTCATTTGGATCAGACGCTGCCGTGGTGAAGCGCTGCTGACCTACGGTCAGCAGCGCAGCCGGAAGCTGGAAGCCAGAAGCAGGAAGGCTGTAGCAGACGCCTCACGATGGTGGCCCGCTTCTGGCTTCCTCCTTCCCGCTTCCAGCTACTTCGCTGGCGCTTTGAGGCCGAGTTCTGCCATGGCTAGCTGGAGGTCGGCCCAGGCTTCTTTTTTCTGGCGCGGGTCGCGGAGCAGGTAGGCGGGGTGATAGGTGACGATGAGTTTTGCTCCGCGTGCGTGGTGGATGCGGCCGCGGAGTGCGGCGAGCGGGTTTTTGCCGCCGAGCAGGTAAGTGGCGGCGGTTGCGCCGAGCGCGACGAGGACTTCGGGCTGGATGACATCGATCTGGCGGAAGAGGAAGGGCGCGCAGGTGTTGGCTTCGATGGGCTCGGGGACGCGATTCTGCGGTGGGCGACACTTCACAATATTGGCAATGTAGACCCGATCGCGGCGCAGTCCCATGGCGGCGATCATGTTGTTGAGCAACTGGCCTGCGCGGCCGACGAAGGGCAGACCCTGCGCGTCCTCGTCTGCGCCGGGGCCTTCGCCGACAAACATGAGGCGGGCGTTGGGGTCGCCGTCGCCGAAGACGATGGTGTGGCGGCCTTTGTGGAGGGCGCAGCGAGTACAGTTGCCGAGGTCATCGCTGATGGCTTTTATCGCGGCAGCGCGGTCTTTTGGGGCGATGGATTTTGCCGGTTCGGTGAGGACGGGCAGGCTTGCGGCGGCACGGGGCATCGGCGGGGCGTTCTCCAGGGCGGAATCAGGGTGCGCGGCGGGGATTTCTTCTCTAACTGTAACAGTTACAGTATCGATTGCGGCGATGACGGCGGAGTCTGTATCCGACACTGTTACGAATGACGGATTGACGGCGCGGCGGTAGAAGTCGAAGACGCCGAGGTCGCGGAAATAGCCGATGCGGGCGCGGACTGCCTGCTCGGTTTCGGGCGAGAGCCGCTGGGTCAAGCCTGTTCTCCGATGCTGAGGGAAAGATCGGTGTCGGATTCGGAGAGAAGGTGGCGCGGGCGGCGGAGGGTGAGGATCTCGTCGAGAATCTGGTCGGCGAGCTCGCGCTTGGTCAGCTCCGGCAGCTCGATGGCGCGATCGCGCGTGAGGAAGGTGACGGCGTTGCGGTCCGAGTCGAAGCCGACGCCTTCGCGAGAGACGTCGTTGAGGACGATGGCGTCTGCGCCCTTGCGGAGGAGCTTGTCGCGGCCGTGGGCGAGGACGTCCTGCGTTTCGGCGGCGAAGCCGATGATGAGCATGCCGGGGCGGCGCGCTTTGACGACGGCGGCGAGGATGTCTTCGGTGGGCTCGAGTTCGAGAGTGAGGGGACCCGAGCGGCGCAGCTTCTGATCGGCCTGGGCGCGGGGGCGGTAGTCGGCGACGGCGGCGGCTTTGATGACGATGGTGGCCTGATCGAGGCGGCTGAGGACGGCGTCGCGCATCTGCTCGGTGGTGACGACGGGGATGACTTCAACGTTGGCGGGCGCGCGGAGAGCGGTGGGCGCAGAGACGAGGATGACGCGCGCTCCGCGACGCTGCGCGGCCTCCGCCATGGCGTAACCCATCTTGCCGCTGGAACGATTGCCGAGGAAACGGACGGGGTCGAGAGCTTCGCGCGTGCCGCCGGCGGTGATGAGGACGGTTTCTCCGGCGAGGTCGATGCGGTGATGGAGGACGCTGAGAACGGCTTCGACAATGGCGTTGTTCTCGGCGAGGCGGCCGGCGCCGATCATGCCGCAGGCGAGGTAGCCGCTGTCAGGGGCGACGATGCGGACGTTGCGATTGGCGAGGGTTTCGAGGTTGGCCTGGGTCGCGGGGTGGTTCCACATATTGACGTTCATCGCGGGCGCAACGATAACCGGCGCTGTGGTGGCGAGAACCATGGTGGTGAGGAAGTCGTCGGCGATGCCGTGGGCCATTTTGGCGAGGATGTCGGCGGTGGCGGGAGCGATAACGAGGGCGTCGGTGGTTTGCGCGGCATCGATGTGCTCGATGGCGGAGGCGGCGTCGCCCTGGTCGGAGCCTTCGGCCCAGAGGCCGGTGGTGACTGTGTGTCCGGTGAGGGCGGCGAAGGTGAGGGGCTGGATGAAGTGCTGGGCGGCCTGGGTCATGACGACGTGGACGTCGAGCGCGTGCTTTTGCAGGTCGCGGACCAGCTCCGCGGATTTGTAGGCAGCGATGCCGCCGGTGACGCCGACTGTGACCTTCATGGTTACAGGTTACAGGTTACAGGTTACAGGGTGCCGGGTGCCGGGTTTCAGCGGTCAACGCCCAGCGTTCAGAAAAGCAGCAAACGGATCGCGCCTTGCGCGATGCCCACCCTGCTCGCGCCAAAAGCGGCGCGACCAGAATGGGGCACCCGGGGTCGGCGGCTAGGAGACGAACTTTGGAATTTCGGGAGCGTCTACTTCCGGCTTCAACACCGGAGCGTCTTCAGGCTTTACATACTTGATTTTGCCGGCAGCGATTTCTTCCTGCGCGACGCGGCAGGCCTTGCGGGAACGGCTTGGGACCATGGGCTCGGCTCCGTTCTGGAGCTGGCGGGCGCGGCGCGCGGCGACCAATACATAGCGAAAATTACTGTCGTAACCCTTCTCGATCGTCATCCATTTACCTCCAGAACTTTTCTGCTCGCCCTCATCCCTTTGCGGCCGGCACCGGCACGCCGAAGGCCTGCAGCACCGGCCTGATCCGCGCTTCGGAGTTAGCCTGCCGGCAGTTATGAGCGATGCGCAGCACTCGCTCGCGGTCTGCCCCACCAGCACCCGGATCGTTACCGTTGCGGATGCGCTCGGCGGCGACGATGGCGGCCATTTCCTCGACAGCTCGGTCCAGGATGTCGTTGACCAGAATATAGCCGTAATCGCGGTAATTCTCAATCTCCTGGCGAGCTTTGGCCAGACGGCGGTCGATGTCCTCCTCCCTGACGCTGCCTTCGGCGCGGCTGCGGTTGCGGAGGCGGGTGGCGAGGATCTCGGGGGTGGGCGGCATGAGGAAAATGGAGACGGCGTCGGGCATTTTGGCGCGGACCTGCGATGCGCCCTGGACGTCGATATCGAGCAGCACGTCTTTGTCCTGTGCGAAGGCTTCCTTCAACGTGGACAGAGCGGTGCCATAGTAGTTGCCGAAGACATCGGCGTACTCGAGGAACTCGCCGTTGCGGATCATCTCCTCGAAGTGGTCGCGGGTGGTGAAATGGTATTCGCGGGATTCCTGTTCGGAGCCGCGGGGGCCGCGGGTGGTCCAGGAGACGGAGAACTCGAGGCGGCTGACCAGCGAGCGAAGCTGGTTGACGATGGTCGATTTGCCCGACCCGGATGGCGCCGAAATGATGAAGAGAATGCCGGACAAGCCTGTTTAGTCCCCTGCGCGAAAAGTCGACTACGGGTCCTACTCTAAGTTCTGCACCTGTTCGCGGGCCTTTTCAATCTCAGACTTCATGCCCAACCCCGCTTCGGTAATGCGTGTGCCGTTGCCGGCCACGCCGCTGGTCTTGGAGAGCAGGGTGTTGGCCTCGCGATTCATCTCCTGAAGCAGGAAGTCGAGCTTCTTGCCCACTTCCCCGCCCTGATCGAGGAGGCCGACGAAGTGGTCGATGTGGGTGCGGAGGCGTGTGACCTCTTCCTCGACGTCGCTGCGCTCGGCGATGAGGGCGGCTTCCTGGAGGATGCGTTCCTGGTCGAATCCGCCGTCGAGCATGGTTTTCATGCGCTGGTTCAGGCGGTCGAAGTAGGCCAGCTGGACTTGTTCGCGCAGGGTCGTGGCTTCGTCGACCAGGGCGCGGAGACGTTGCATGCCGGCGCAGAGTTCACCGGCCAGGGCTGAGCCTTCCTGGACGCGCATGGTTTGCAGTGCCGCGATGAGGGAGTCGGTTTCGAGGAGGACGGATTCCTCGAGAGCTTTGAGTTCTTCTTCGCTGCTGCGCGACTCGGCCATGAGCACGCCGGGGAGGCGGAAAACGGCATTCAGGTCGGGGTCGGCGGTGAGACGGTGCTCGGCGGCGGCGGCGCGGAAGGCTTCAACATAAGCGGCGACGAGGGCGTGGTCGTAGCCGGCTTCGGCTTTCTGGCTGCGCTCGATGCTGAGCGTGACTTCGACGTGGCCGCGACGGAGTTTTTCTTTGAGGATGCGGCGGAGGTTCATCTCCACGCCTTCGGATCCGTTGGGGAGGCGCATGTGGAGGTCGAGGAAGCGGTGGTTGACGCTCTTGAGGCTGAGGGAAAAGCCGAGGGTCTCAGAGACGCGACCGGCGATGCGGGCGAATCCGGTCATGGAGAAGACCGGCTGCTTCGAGTCGGGCTGACTGGCGCCGGACGGCCTTGTCTCGGTCATGGGTTGATCTTTCCTGTGAGGACGGGTTCGGTGGCCGGCAGGGTCTCTTCGAGGTTGGGCGCGGTTTCGGGTTCGTTGCCGCCGATGGCGTTGCCGTTGGCGTCGCCGATGTCCATGAACTGCAGGCGGTAGAGCTTCTGGTAGATGGGAGAGGTTTGCAGAAGCTCTTCGTGGGTGCCGATGGCGGTGATACATCCGCGCTCGAGGACGACGATGCGGGTGGCGCGGCGGACGGTGGAGAGGCGATGCGCGATGACGATGACGGTGCGGCCTGCCATGAGATTGGCGAGCGCCACCTGGACCAGGGATTCGCTTTCGGCGTCGAGGGCGGAGGTGGCTTCGTCGAGGATGAGCACGGGGGCGTTTTTGAGGATGGCGCGAGCGATGGCAAGGCGCTGGCGCTCACCGCCCGAGAGGCGGAGACCTCTTTCGCCGATGACGGTGTCGTAGCCGTCGGGCATGCGTTCGATGAAGTCGTGGGCGAGGGCGTTCTTCGCGGCTTCGACGACGCGCGCGAGGGGGACGTCGGGCTGGCCGTAGGCGATGTTGTTGCGCACCGTGTCGTTGAAGAGGATGGTCTCCTGGGTGACTTTGCCGATCTGGGTGCGCAGGGAGGCGAGGCTGACCTGGCGGACGTCGATTCCGTCGATGAGGATGCGGCCACCGGTGACGTCGAAGAAGCGCGGGATGAGATTCACCAGAGTCGACTTCCCTGCTCCGCTGGGTCCGACGAGGGCGACGACTTCGCCGCGATTGATCGTCAGGTCGATATCGTGCAGGACGATAGGCGGACCATCGCGCTCGCCTTCGCGATAGCGGAAGCTGACGTTTTGGAGCTCGATGCTGTTCTGGAAACCTTTGAGGGGGCGCGGATGCTTCGCCTCGGGCACTTCATCCTGGTCGTCCATGAAGTCGAAGATGGCGGCGGAGGCTCCGGCGGCCTGCTGGAAGTTGTTGTAGTAAATGCCGAAGCGGCGGACGGGGTCGTACATCTTGAAGAGGGCAACGATGAAGGCGAAGAAAACGCCTTCTTTCATGGCGCCGTGGCCGATTTCGTTGCGGCCGACCCACAGCAACATAGCGATGGCGACCGCTCCGATGAAGTCCATGAGCGGCGAGGTGATGGCCTGGGCGCGCACGGAGCGGAGGTTGGCGCGGAAGAGGCGTTTCGCGGCCTGGCGGAAGCGGAGGAGCTCCCAGAACTCCATATTGAAGGCTTTGACGATTCGGTTGCCGGTGATGGTTTCGTGGAGGATGTTCTGAATGTCAGCGAGCTTGTCCTGGCCGCGGCGGGTGGTGCGGCGGACGTCGCGGCCGATGCGGCGGATGGAGCCGGCGACGATAGGGAGGAAGATGAGGAGGATCCAGGCCAGCTTGCCGCCGAGAGCGATGACCAGGCCGATCATGAAGAGCAGGGTAAAGGCCTGCTGGAGGAAGTCGGAGAGGATGGAGGAAGTGGCGTACTGGACGCGCTCGATGTCGTTGATGAGGGCGGAGAGAAGCGAGCCGGTGGTGTGCTTCTGGAAGAAGGAGACGGAGCGGCGCAGGATCGACTCGTAGAGGTCGTCGCGCATGTCGGTGATCATGCCGAAGCCGGCGTAGTTAGCGAGGTAGGTGCCGGTGTAGTCGCAGATGCCTTTGAGGAGGGTGGAGGCGACGAAGGCAAAGGCGATGACGGACCAGTCGTTGTGGAGGCGCGAGGGGACAAGGTTCTGCAGGGTGATGTGGATGTGCCAGCGCTCGCCGATTTCGCCGAGGAGGGGGCTTTGTTTCGCGGGGTTGGTGCCTGAGCCGGGGTGGAGGACGTTGTCGAAGATGGGGCCGATGAGCAGAACGCGGAAGGCATCGAGGAGGCCGACACCGGCGGCGAGGACCACGGCGGAGAGAGCCTGGAGCGAGTAGCGGCGCGCGTAGTAGAGCAGGCGCCAGAAACGCTTCATGCGGCGAGGGCTCCCGGCACGGGGAAACAAGGCATCTGCTTATTTTACCGCGCGATACGTTTGGGGCTGGCAGGGGAAGGCGAACCGGAGTGGCGGGACGGAACATCAGGAGATACTCGTTACAATGCAGGTATTCCGTCGTCCGGCGAATCCGATGCAATGGAACAGACTCTTTCGGAACAAGGCACCCGGCACCGACATCTGGGCCGCACTCTGCGAAGCTCGGGCCGACGGCTCCGATCCTGCGCACCAGAGCGGCGTGCGGTATCCGCTGCTGGTGATGGTGCGCAGCTCTGAAGACGAGTTGGAGGGCAAGGTCTTTTCGCTCCTGAAAACGTATGGATGGCAGGAGCCACAAGTGAAAAGACTGAAGAAGGTCGCACAGCCATTCCACAGCGACGATTCGATGATGCAGGCTTGTTACGAGGGGGTTATGCAGAGGGACGGTGGAATCGTCGTCTATTCCGATCCACTCGAGGACGATTGATGAGGGCGCGCGGTGCCGCTGACGGAACGCGGTTCGGCACTCGCTACAATGCGGATATATGGGTACGTCTTCTTCGCTGAGCGCTGAGGAACGCGCGCGCAAAATCAAGCTGATCATTTTTGATGTGGATGGTGTGCTGACCGACGGGGGTATCTGGCTCTTTCCCGCACCTGCACCGAGTACGACGACGGGCGACCATGCTGCGGCGATGGAGAGCAAGGGCGGCTACGCCATCTCCTCGCAGAGCATGGTGGAAGCGAAGGGCTTCAACGCGCACGACGGGACGGGCATTTCGCTGGCGAAGCTGGGCGGGATGAAGTGCGCGATCATCACGAAGCGGATTTCGGAAACCGTGGCGCTGCGGGCGCGGGATCTGCGCCTCGAGTACGTCTACATGGGGCAGGCCTACAAGATGAAAGCGGTGCGGGAGATCATGGCGAAGGAGCAGATTGGGCTCGAGGCGATTGCGTACGTGGGCGATGACGTGATCGATCTGCCGGTGATGCGGGAGTGCGGGTTTGCGGTGGCGGTGGCGAATGCGCGGGAGCGGGTGAAGGCGGAGGCGCACTACGTGACGCCGCATGAGGGCGGGCGCGGCGGGGCGCGGGACGCGATTGAGTTCATCCTGGCGGCGAAGGGGATTCTGGACAAGACGATTGAGGAGTACATCGACGAGCGGAATCCGCTGCCGGCGGGCATGGATATTGGGAAGGGCGGATTCTGAAAAGCAGGGAACAGGGAACAGGAAAGCGTTCAGCGGATAGCGTTCAGCGTTCAGAAAAACCAGAGCGATTAGTGATCGATCAGAGAAAGCAGGAGGCTCCGGCTAAGCAGTGGCGGATTGTGATCACTGCTGGGATTGCGGTGGTAACGGCGGTGGCTTCGGCTTGGTTGATGCTGGAGTCGGCGGAGATTCACTGCGATTCTCTGGCTCCGCTGACGGTGCTGGCTACGCTGGCGGCGTTTGTGATTTCGATTTGCTTTCGGCAGATGGGGCGGTTTCCGGATAAGCGGAGCCGGTGGATTTTGGTGGTGTGCATGCTGATCGCGGCGGCGACTTTGTTTGCTGATTTTCGATATGTGCGGCGGTATCGGGAGTTCTGCGATCAGAACCAGGGAGTAGGCAGTAGGCAGTAGGCAATAGAAAGCAGCCCTCAGCGTTCAGCGCTCAGCCCCCAGCGTTCCGCATTCCACCCCCAGCGTCCATGATGGTCGATGAGAGCTTGAAACATGAGGAGGCCGGTTGCGGCGCGAAGTTCGCTCAGGGCTTCTTCAGGATTTCGGCTTGCTGGCCGGGGATGGGCGCGGGCTCGTCGAGGAATCCTTTGAAGACCGGGCCGATTTGGGCGGCGCACTGGCCGGGGGCGAGATGGCCGCAGCCGTCGAAGACTTCGAACTCGGATTGCGGGATGGCGTGGTGGATTTCGTCGCCTGCGGAGACGGGGATGAGGTGATCCTGCTTGCCCCAGACGATGAGCATGGGCATTTTGAGCGCGCCGAGCTGACCGTCGAGCAGGTCAGCGCCGGTGAGCATGGCGTCCATGTTGCGGCGGACGACCCAGGCGTGACGGCTGACGAAGCGGAAGATGTCGCGCTGGATGAAGCTGGGAACGTGCGGGGCGCGCGCGGCCATGAGGAGGTCGTCGAGGGCGGCCAGCTTCGTTGGGGAGTCGGGCTCGAAGAGGGTCGTGTCCCAGGTGAGGGGGAAACGGGTGCCGGCGCTGTCGAAAATGACGAGGCGGCGGATGCGCTGCGGCTGATCGAGGGCAACGCGCATGACGAGCCAGCCGCCCATGGACCATCCGGCGAGGTCAGTGCGGGCGAGGTGGCGGTTGTCGAGGAAGGCTTCGACAGCGGCAGAGAGTTCGGGGATGGAGTAGGCGGCGTTGGTGGGCCAGTCGGAGCGACCGTAGCCGGGGAGATCGAGGGCGTAGACGCGGTGATGGTCGCGGACGAGCTGGGGCATGAGATTGGCCCAGTCCTCAGAGCGGCCGCCGAGGCCGTGGACCAGAACGACCGGCGAGCCGGAGCCGCCGGAGTAGTAGTGGATGCGGACGCTGGGATTTCCGGCGAAGGGAATGTGCGTGTAGTCGGAGTCGATGCCCTGAAAGCGGAGGCGGGTTTGCGTTGCGAACCAGAGCATGGTGAGGGGGCGGAGGAAGGCGACGGCGACGATGAGGACGAGGAGCAGGAGGATGCTGAGAAGGAGCCAGCGGATGGTTCGCCACGCTCGGCGTTGCTTTCGTTGGGGCGGCGTGGCGGTGGTGGCCATTCGGAGTGCGGAATCCTCTCGGCTTTAGGATGCCATCTTAAGCGCATTGCGAATGACTTCGATGGTGAGCGGGGTGAGGCCGTCGAGTTCTTCATCGGCGGCCCAGCGGGCTTCGAGGGCGTCGGTGGCGCAGGCGAGCGAGCCGCCGGTGATGCGGCAGAGGAAGTCGATGAGGATGTAGTGGTAGCGGACGCGGCCCCCGGGGTCGCGCGAGATGCGGTCGAAGGCCTGGACGATGTCGACGGTTTCGACGACGAGGCCGGTTTCTTCGAGGACTTCGCGGCAGATGGCGGCTTCGAGGGTTTCGCCCAACTCGACGGCGCCGCCGGGGAGGGACCACTCGCCTTTGAGAGGCTCCTGGGCGCGACGAATGAGGAGGACCTGCTTTTGTCCGCCGGGCGGGTCGTTGACGATCACGGCGCCGACTCCGGCGATGGGCGCGTCGGGATATTCCCGTCTCACAGCTTGATGGGTTTGCCGTATTCGCCGTCGAAGACGAGGCGCTGCATGCTGAAACGGTCGCCGTCGTATTTGTCGGGGCCTTTGAGATGGCCGATGGCGAGGAGCGCGACGACTTCGTAGCTCATGGGCAGATTGAGGACCACGCAAACCTTGTCGGCCTCGTAGCCTTCCATGGGCGCGGTGTCGTAACCGAGCGCCTCGGCCATGAGCAGCATGCCGGAGAAGGCGAGCATGACGTGGCGATTGAGCCAGGCGGTGAGGTTGGGATGGTTGCCGAGGAAGGCGGGAATGTTCTCGCGCGCGCCTTCGGCGTAGTTCTCGGTCATGCCGTGCTCGCGGCCGATCCGGATCATCTCTTCCATGTCGGAGCGCCAGCCGTCTTTGTCGCCGCAGGCCACGATGACGGCAGAGGCTTCCTCGACCTTGGCCTGGTTATAGGAGGCCGCGCGGAGGCGGCGGCGGCCTTCGGGGGTGCGGACGACGACAAATCGCCAGGGCTGGAGGTTGTAGCCGCTGGGCATTTTGAGCCCGGCTTCGAGAATCTGCTTCAGATCGGAGTCGGGAATGGGGGCACCGTCAAAACTGGGTGTCGCTCTCCGCTGGTCGAGCACTTCACTAAGAGACTTTTCCGTTCGACTGGCCATGCCGGGGTGTGTCCTGTCTGCTTTCTTGGGATTGGTAGAGGTTAACTGCGCTGACCGGTGGGGGAAGGGGATGTCTCAATTTGATTCATGGGCAATTCCAGGGCAAAGGGTGTTTGATTGCCGGGCGTCGCGGCGTAGACCCACAAGCCGTGGAATGCATCGCGGAGGCCTGGATTCTGCTGCAGGAGCGCGCGCATGACGGCGGTGACCTGGGCGCGGGAAGCGACCGCATCGAGGCCGGGAGTGGCGCTGTAGGTGACGATCAGGTCAAGCTGATCGGAGAATTCGCCGGTGTGCACATTGGTGATGCTGAAGGTCTGGGTTCCAGCGATGAGGCGCATAGGATCCTGACCGGGCAGGGTTTCGGGGCGCGACTGCTCGGATTCCTTTTCGAGTTTCTGGAGGTTGGGACTGGAGATGAAGTCGACGGGCATCAGCAGGTTCTGCGCGGTCTGATAGTAGAACCAGGCGGGCCAGAGCTGCTTTTTCGCGGCGTAATCGCGGGCCTGACGCCAGAACCAGACGCCGTCGTGGCCGCTCATGGTCATGGGACGGGTGAAGAAGCCGGCGAGTTTCCAGTCCGGGCTGCCGGCGGGGTCGTTCTGGAGGACGAGGGAAATTTGCTGGGGCTGTTTGACGCCGGTGGCGTGCAGAACAGCGAAGCCGTATTTGCCGGGAGGCAGGCCGGGGATGGTGACTTCGACGGTGAGGGCGGAGCCGGCGACTCCGCAGAAGAACTGCGTTTCCTGGGCGGATTTCAGGTCGGTGGCGTCGAGGAGGTAGAGGCCGTCGACGGTGAGGGTGGCGTGCTGGATGAAGGCGTTGACGTTCTGAATGGAGGTGGCGATGCCGTCAAACTGGGCGGCGACGCTGGCGATGGTCTGGGTGCGGACGGCGGCGGCGTTGCCGGCTTCGACGTTCTGGCCGATCATCTGCGCCGACTGGGCAAGGATGGTGCGCTCGGCGGAGGTCATCTGCGACTGGGTCATGCAGCTGACGCCGAAAGCGGGCAGGGCCAGGGCTATGGGGACAGCAAGAGCCAGGAACGTGGCGCAGGTGGTTGCGAAACGGGGGCGCATGGGAGACTTCCCTTCAATTCGCCGATGAGCGAATTCGAATCACTGCTAGTCTAGTACACAGGAGCGGGGGTTATTGCGAACCCGTGGCATCCTGCGAATTCTAAGACTTCGATGCAGTTTCTGAGCTATTCACGAAGACTGGTCTGGGCGGCGGCTGCCGTTTTGGCCTTTTCGTGTCAGGCGCAGGTGATGCAGGCCCCAGGGACGATGCCCGACGGACGGCGGATGCCGCTTCCGGGGATCGGGCCCAGGCAGGGGGTTTCCAAGCCCCCGGCTGCGATCGCGACACAGCCGGGTGCACTGGGACAGCCGGGTGCTCCTGCGGGAATGCCGGGTGCCCCTGGCACACAACCTGCGAGCGCCGCACTGAAGCCCACACCTAACCTTCCACCTTCTCTGCAGGACAAGCCGGCCGGTCCGGCTCGCTTGACTCTGAGTGGCGGGTCGCTGGCGGTGGATGCGAACAACTCGAGCCTTTCGCAGATCCTGAAGGATCTGGCGGTGACGGGCATGACCGTGGATGGGTTCGAGAAGGACTCGCGGGTATTCGGGTTTTATGGGCCGGGACCGCCGCGCGACGTGCTGTCGTCGCTGCTGGACGGGGCCGGGTACAACTTCCTGATGGTCGGCGAGACCGACGCCGGAACGCCACGCGAGGTGGTGCTGATGGCGCGCAGCAATGCACCGATCACCGCGGGGCAACCGAGCCCGCAGCATGAGGAAGAAGAGGATGAACCGCCTCCTCCGCCTCCTCCGCCAGTGGAGGAGGTGACGCCGCGGCCTCCGCCCACCAACCCCGCGGATCAGCGGCCGAGGACGCCGCAGGAGATGCTGCAGGAGCTGCAGCGGATCCGGCAGCAACAGCAGCAGCAACAGCCGCAGGCTCCACAACCTCAATAACGTTACCCTCAACCTCAGTAACGTTATTGGCGGCTGGGCACTGGCTCGCGGTCAGTTGCGCTAACGGCAACGTTTCCAGTGTAATTCTGCGGATCCCATGACTCCGGTAATGCCTCTTTCGGGGTCTGGAAACGCGGGGTGGAGTTGTTTATCTTCCAGGTACCTCTGCTGAGGTTAAAAAGAGGCTCCCCCATGCGGAATCGCAGTGCTGCTTTTCTTGCCGTTGCTACTGTCTTCGGGCTCTCGATTCTGACCGGATGCGGCCTGGCCAACACGCCGCTCCAGGTCGGAACGTCATTGTCCGGCAACTGGGCTTTCACTTCGAGCTCATCCAACATCGTGCTCAACCTCGGATTCATGCAAGGCGCGTACGAGCAGGCGAGCGCGATTGCGCGACTGAGCGGAAGCTCGTGCGTCACTCCCACGATGGACATTTTGCTGACCGGCTCGGTGGGTGGCGACAACAAGATGATGCTGGTCTCGTCGGCGTTCAGCAACGGCACGGTGCTGACACTGCAGGGCCAGGTTTCCGGCGATGGCAAGGGTATTGCCGGGGCGAACTGGAGCTTTGCGGGCGGCGGGTGCGGATCGCTGGGAACGGCCACAGTGACGGCAACGGACTACTCGGCGATCAACGGCACCTACACCGGGAATTTCGTCGACGGAACAGGGACTCAGATTGCGGTATCGTCGCTGCTGCAACAGACGTCGCAGCCCGATCTGGATGGGCAGTTCTCGCTGTCGGGAACGGCGACGTTCCCCGGGGACAATTGCTTCGCGAACCAGCCTTCGGTGACCACGTCGCTGGTAACGGGCAGCGAGCTCTCGATGACGTACAGCGATCCTCTGAGCGGGACGGTGCTGACGGCGGTGGGCACGTTCAACGCGGCTGCGACACAGCTGACGATCACGAACTGGTCGATCACGGGCGGCAAGTGCAGTGGGGACGCGGGGACGGGGTCGCTGACCGTGCAGTCGCAGAATCTGTAGCTGGAAGCGGGAAGCTGGAAACCGGAGGCTAAGACGAGCCGCGGAGAGTTGCGACCAGCCCCTGGATCATGCTAGCAATTTCCGCCGCCTCACTCATAACCGACTGCGCCCGGTCTTTGCTCACGAAGCCGAGATCGCCCGCCAGTTCGATCTGGGTTTACAGCTCATAAAGGGAGCCGCGGGCCTGAGAAAGGAAGAGGGCAAAGCTCTTAGCTGTCATCCGCCCACGTCCTTCGGCTATGTTGCTCGGAACAGAAACGGCTGCGCGCCGGATTTGGCTGACGCGAGCCCAAACTGCTCGTTCCGCGGAAAGCCATCAGTGACCGCGTAAATCTCACGCGCCAGTGACATCGAGCGCTGCCAAACCTGCAAATCGCGGTAATGCCGTGTCTCCATCGTGCCTTCATTCCACGTCGCGGTGAGGCACTTACGCAACAGCACGAAGGTCCTTCGACAAAACGTCGGTCACTTGTCGCGGTTGGGATCCAGCATCTGGCTTCCGACTTCCGGCTTCCAGCTTCCGGCGTCCTTCCAGCTTCCTGCTTCCGGCTTCCTGCTAGCTAACCGGCCTCGGCCAGCGCGCTTCGATGGTGGTGGAGATGCCGCCGCGGGGGCGGAAGTCACCTTTCACGACAGCCCAGACCGGATCGCAGGCGCGCACGACGTCTTCGAGGATGCGGTTGACGGCGTTCTCCTGGAAGATGCCGAGGTTGCGATAGCAGAAGAGATATTCCTTCCAGGATTTCAGCTCGAGACACTGCTCGCGCGGCATGTAGCGGAGAGTGATGACGCCAAAGTCGGGCAGACCGGTTTTGGGACACACTGAAGTGAACTCGGGATCGTCGATAACAATTTCATAGCCGGGGAACTGGTTGCGCCAGGTTTCGATGAGGGGGAAATCGAAGTCGAGCCCGGCCTGCGCGTGCTCGTCGGTGTAACGGGGGGCGATGGCCATGCACCAATTTTACGGGGAGCGGCGGGGCGAGGACGGCGAGGGGCCGGAGTGGTGAGTGCGGTACCCTGGCAAAATTCGCGATTTCCGAACCCTAAAGCCAGTAGTGTGTGTCTTATATACTGACTCACGGTTTTACGAATGAAAACAGGGCAGACAAGGCCACGAACGGCTCGGGTCTGGACCATTACAGCCGTCGCGATCATCGTTATTTTTTGGGGCGTACACCTGATGACTCGGGGGAGTTTGCCCATTCGTGTGGCTGCGGCGAGCACGGGGGACCTGAAGAGCACGGTCCCGACGAATGGCAAGGTGGAGCCGCAGGTAAATTTTGAGGCGCATGCTCCATTTGCGGGGATCATTCAATCGCTGAACGCGCACGAGGGGGAGAAGGTTCCCACGGGCAAGCTGCTGCTGTCGATGGATGACACCGAGGCGCGAGCGCGGGTGGCCACGGCGGAGTCGCAGCTGAAGGGCGCGCAGGCGGCTTACCAGGCGTCGCAGCGCGGCGGCACGCAGGAAGAGCGCATATCGCTGAAGGGCGAGGTGGACAAGGCGCAGATCGATCGCGACCAGGCGCAGCGGGATCTGGAGGCGCTGGAGAAGCTGCAGGCCTCCGGGGCCGCGTCGGCGAGCGAGATCAACGCGGCGCAGACGCGAGTGGCGGCCGACACGAGTGTTCTGCAGGTTTTGCAGCAGCGGCAGACGGAGCGTTACGGGACGGCCGATCTGGCGCATGCGCAGGCGACCCTCCACGATGCGGAGGCCGCCTGCGCTGCGGCCGAGGACGCGCTGCATCATGCGGTGGTGCATGCGCCGTTTGCGGGGACGGTGTACTCGCTGCCGGTGTCGCGGACGGAGTATGTGAACCAGGGAGACCGGCTGCTTTCGATGGCGGACCTGACGAAGCTGCAGGTGCGGGCGTTTTTCGACGAGCCGGAGATCGGCAAGCTGAGCCTGGGGCAGCTGGTAACGATCGTGTGGGATGCTCGCCCCGACGAACAATGGAACGGGCATATCAGCCGCCTGCCTTCGACCATCATTACGTACGGAACGCGCAATGTGGGCGAGGTGCTGGTGGGGATCGACAACGCCGACGGCGCGCTGCTGCCGGACACCAATGTTCGTGTGACCGTCACGGTGGCCAATGAATCTAACGTCCTGAAAGTGCCGCGGGACGCGCTGCACTTCGAGCAGGGATCGACGTTTGTCTATCGAAAAGAGGGCAATTCCCTGCATCGGGTTCGCGTGACGATTGGGGTCAGGAACCTGAGCGAAGTGCAGGTCGTGAGTGGTCTGAAGGCCGGCGATGTGGTGGCGCTGGGGACGACGAACGCACAACCGCTGACCGATGGCGTGCCGGTGAAGGTCGTCCAGTAGGGGGGAACTTGCGGAGACGAATGCTGGCGGCGCGCCCGGTCCTTTTTGTTCTTTGCGCAGGCTTGGGGTCTATGGCGGCGGGAGCGGCAAACCCGGCGGTGAACCAGGCGCGCCAGGATATGGACCATGGGCGCGCGGACAGCGCTCTGCAGCTGCTGAACGAAACCCTGGCGCACAATCCCAACGATGCCGAAGCGCGCAACCTGCGCTGCCGGGTTTACTACCAGGAGGAGAAGTGGGACCAGGCGGTGAGCGACTGCGAGGCAGCGGTCGAGTTGGCGCAGGGCGACAGCAATTTTCACTTGTGGCTGGGGCGCGCTTACGGGCAGAAGGCCGAGCATGCATCGCTGGTGGCGGGTTATCCGCTGGCGCGCAGGGTGCATGCCGAGTTCGAGCAGGCGGTCGAGCTCGATCCGCGCAACGCAGAGGCGCTGTCCGATCTGGGCGAGTTCGACGTGATGGCTCCGCTGGTGGTGGGCGGGGGCGTGGCGAAGGCAGAGGCCGTCGCGCAGCAACTCGCCGCTGTGAATGCGGCGGCGGCGCTGACGCTCGAGGTGCGCATTGCCGAGTCGAAGAGGGACTATGCGACAGCCGAAGCGAGGGCGAAGGATGCTACGGCCAAGTCGTCGTATCCGGCCAACGCGTGGATGGATCTGGCGGCGTTTTATCGGCGGCGCGGGCGGGTGGACGAGATGGTTGCGGCGGCGCAGGCGGGGGCGGCGCTTGATCCGCATCACGGGATCGCGCTGGTGGATGGGGCGAGCAATCTGACCCTGGCGGGGCGCGAACCGCAGACGGCAATCCAGTGGCTGCAGCAATATCTGAATTCGAATATGCAGTCGGAGCTGGCGCCGACGTTCGTGGTGCGCGCACAGCTTGCGGAGTTGTTGCGGAAGCAGGGGGACGCCGCGGGCGCGCAGCAACAGATTGCGGCGGCGCACGCGCTGGCGTCCGGCTATCGGATTCCTTCAGGAAATGCCGCGGCCAGGGCCGCTGGCCGGTAAACTCAGAGCGATGCTCGAGTCGAAGCGGATCCTCCACCGAACGCGCAACCTGAATCTCAAAGAAGTTGCAGCCGTTCTGTTTCTTCTCATGCCTGTGGCGGCCGGAGCTCAGATTTCCCTTTCGAGCGCCGTTGACCTCGCCGAGAAAAACAGTCCGTCGGTGCGCGGAGCCGCAGCCAACGTTCAACGGGCGACCGCCGCATGGCAGGAAACCAAGGATGCGTATATCCCCAACTTCGTCGTTGGTCTGAGCCCCGGATATGCCTATGGTTTTCCGCTGGGCTATCCGTCGTTTTTCAACGCGAATGCGCAGTCGTTGGTACTGTCGTGGTCGCAACGGGACTACATTCGCGCGGCGCGTCAAGGCATCAACAGCGCCAACCTGAATCTGAAGGATGTGCAGCAGCAGGTTGCGTTCGATGTGGCGCTTGCGTACGTGGAACTGGATCACGATCTGAAAGAGATTGCCGCCCTGGAAGAGGAGAAGGGGTACGCCGAATCGCTGGTGCAGATCGAGCATGACCGCGTGCAGGCTGGGGTTGACCCGCATATCGCCGAACTGCAGGCAGAGCTGGCCGCCGCGCAGGTGGATGAAAAGCGCACTCACCTCGAAAACGACGCTGACGTGATGCGAGAAAGGCTTGCGCAGCTCACCGGCCTTCCCTCAGTCGGGCTCACAACAGTCTGCAGCAGCATTCCCGCCCCACCGTCCGCAAACTCGATCGAGAGCGGTGGGCAAACAGCTCAGGACAACCCGGGTGTCTCCGCAGCCTACGCCAATGCGAAGTCGAAGTGGTACGCGGCACTGGGCGACGCCAAGCAGAACTACCGTCCCATGGCGGTATTCGGAGGCCAATACTCGTTGTTTGAGAAGACACCCGGCTATACCGAGTACTTCCCTCACTTCCAGTACAACAACGTGGAGCTGGGAGTGCAGCTGACGTTTCCGTTTTTCGACGCCACGCGCCGGGCGAAGGCTCGTGAATCCACAGCCGATGCGGCCCATGCCCAGGCGGACGCCGACGCGGCTCTTAACATACTCAGCGAGCAGACATTGACCCTGCGCGGCTCGCTCCGCGAACTGGTCGCGCAACACCGCGTCGCTCAGGTGAATGGTGAGCTGGCGCAGGAGCAGCTGAAAACCATCGAGACTGAACTGACCAGTGGGAGCGGCATCCCCAACGCACCATCGATCTCGCCGACGCAGGCGCAGAGAGCGCATATCGAGGAACGCGAGCGCTACGAGGATGTAATCGATGCTGACTTTTCTTTTATCAAGGCGGAGCTGAATCTGCTGCGGGCCACGGGCCAGCTCGATGCGTGGGTGCGGTCGTCGCTCAAATAGCTTTGCAGGCCGCTAACTCGCTGATTTTACAATGGGATCAAAGTGCGGGCCCGGCAACCTGAATGCGGTTGCTGGATGGTAAACTGAGAGGAGTGCCTATGCCTCTAAAGACGTTATTTCTGAACCCTCCTTCGTTTGAGAATTTTGACGGCGGCGCGAGCTCGCGCTGGCCCGCTACGCGCGAGATCGAGTCCTATTGGTACCCGGTTTGGCTGGCTTACCCGGCAGGGATGCTGGAGGGCGCGCGCCTGCTCGACGCCAATCCGCACCACATCAAGTGGCCTCAGGTGATCGAGATCCTGAAGGACTACGAGTTCCTGGTGCTGTTCACGAGCACGATTGCGTGGAGTGGGGATCAGCGGTGGGCGGAGAAGATTAAGGATACGTATCCGAATATCAAGATTTGTTTTGTGGGGCCACCGGTCACGACCGATCCGGACAAGGCTCTGAATGAGTGCAAGGCGATTGATTTTGTGTGCCGGCGCGAGTTCGACTACTCGGTGGTCGAGTATGCCAACGGCAAGCCGCTGGACGAGATTCTCGCCATCAGCTATCGGAAGCACGGGCAGGTGGTGCACAATCCTGATCGGCCGCAGATTGAGAACCTGGACGCGCTGCCGTGGGTGACGGACGTCTACAAGCGCGACCTGGATGTGACGAAGTACAACGTGCCGTTCCTGCTGCACCCATTCGTCGCGCTGTACTCGACGCGCGGCTGCCCGGCACAGTGCACCTTCTGCCTGTGGCCGCAGACGACGAGCGGGCATGCGTGGCGGAAGCGGTCGACCGATGACGTGGCGGCGGAGATGGCGCACGCGAAGGAACTGTGGCCCAACGTGAAGGAGTTCTTCTTCGACGACGACACGTTCAACATTCAGAAGGCGCGGACGGTGGAGCTGTGCGCGAAGCTGAAGCCGCTGAAGCTGACCTGGTCGTCGACATCGCGGGTGACGACGGACTACGAGACGCTGAAGGCGATGCGCGAGGCGGGATGCCGGCTGCTGATTGTCGGGTTTGAGTCGGGTGATCCGCAGATCCTGAAGAACATCAAGAAGGGCGCCACGGTGGAGCGGGCGCGGGACTTTGCGCGTGACTGCCACAAGCTGGGTTTGACGATTCACGGCGACTTTATTCTGGGGCTGCCGGGCGAGACGAAGGAGTCGATCCGCAACACGATCAACTTTGCGAAGCAGCTGGACGTTGAGACGATTCAGGTTTCGGTGGCGCATGCGTTCCCGGGCACGGAGTTTTACGAATACGCGCGCGCCAACGGCTTCATCACCAACGAGAACAAGATGACCGACGAAGGCGGACACCAGCTGGCGCACATCGAGTACCCCGGGCTGCCGGCGGATTACGTGCTGGAGATGGTGCACCGGTTCTACGACGAATATTTCTTCCGGCCGAAGGCGGCGTGGCGCGTGGTGAGGAAGGCGATCGCGAACGGCGACCTGAAGCGGCTGTATCACGAGTCGAAGTCGTTTCTGAAGCTGCGTTCGCAGCGCAACAAGCTGGTGCGCGACGCGCGGACGCAGAAGGCCGACGCGACCGCGAGCGCTCAGGCTTAGGTTTTTGTTGGTCTCGGCGGCCGGGTTTGGGCTCGGCCGCCTTTCATCTTCCCGAGAGCCTGCCGCGTGACCCGATCGACGATGACATTCCGCCGATATCTGGTGTTGGCCGTCATCACCCTGACTGCATCGCTGGGCGACACGTTTCTTTCGCGCGGGATGAAGTCGATGGGCCCGGTGTCGCTCGCGCATCCGGGGGCGCTGATCCACGCCATCTTCTCGCCCTGGGTCGCTGCGGGGATCGTTTTGCTGATTGGGTTCTTCGCGTCGTATCTGACGGCGCTGTCGTGGGCCGATCTGACCTATGTGTTGCCGGCGAGTTCGCTGGGCTACGTGATCATGACGCTGCTGGCGAAGTTCTGGCTCAAGGAGCATGTGTCGCCGCTGCGCTGGCTGGGGGTCGTGTTCATCACAGCCGGCGTGGGGTTTGTGACGCGGGGGCCTTCGTATACAGATCACAGCGCCGGACCGACGGCGGAGTTGCGCGCGGAGATTGAGGACGCTGAGGAGGTTCGGCGGTGACGAATCCTCATGCGGTTCTGGCGACGGCGGCGATGATCATGAGCATCGTGGTAACGGCGACGGCGGGCGATATTCTGACGGCGTCGGCGATGCGGCAGGTTGGCGATCTGGATGTGATCCGGCGTCGCAGCGGGATTCCGGGCGCGGCAGCGGCGGTGATCACGAACGGGCGATTTGGGCTGGGCGTGGTTTGTCTGGCGCTGAGCTTTTTCTCCTTGCTGTTTGCGTTCAGCCATCGCGACCTTAGCCTGATTGGGCCGGCGGCCACTTCACTCACCTTCGTGACGAATGCTTTGGCGGCGAAGTTCTTCCTGCGGGAGAATGTGGATCGGCGGCGGTGGACTGCGGCGATTTTCGTTTGTGTCGGCGTGGCTCTGCTGGCCTTTTGATCTGACCCCCATCAGGGGTCAACCCCCCCCCTGTTAAGTTGTTTATTCTGCTCGGCAACTTCCCTTCCTAACCTCTATTTGTTAGCGAGTTAGTTAACAATGATTCTGAGCCGTCGGGATGGGTAAGATCTCCGCCGAAGGCGAGTTTTTCCGCAAGCTGTGAAGGCCATGCCTTGAGGCCTTCAGGATGACAGCTTTGCGGGTTGTGCCCTTCCCTACTGCTTCACGAGTGGCAACTCCACAAAGCTCTCATGTCCGGGGGCGTGCCAGATTCTTTGCTCGGCCTTCTGGTAGTCGGCGGGTTTGGCCCAGAAGATATTCGGGACGAAGGTCTGGGGGTTGCGGTCGTAGAGCGGGAACCAGCTGGACTGCACCTGGACCATGATGCGGTGGCCGGGGAGGAAGACGTGGTTCGCCGGGGGCAGGTTGAATTTGTATTCGAGCGGCGTGTTGGACGAGATGGCGTGCGGCACGGCGAAGCTCTCGCGATAGCGGCCGCGGAAAATGTCGGCGGAGATCATGAGCTGGTAGCCGCCCATGTTCGCCTGCTCGGCGACCTCGTCGGGATAGACGTCGATGAGCTTGACGACCCAGTCGGAGTCGGTGCCGCTGGTTGAGGCGATGAGGTGCGCGACGGGCTGGCCGCTGATCTGGACCGGCTCTTTCAGGACTTCGGACGTGTAACTGAGGACATCGGGGCGGCCGGACTGCTCACGCTGATCGTCCGCGAGCCACTCGGGCCAGGTGAGCGGATAGTCGTAGCCCATGGGCTGCGCGGGGCGGCGACGATACGGGACGGGTTTGGCGGGGTCGGAGATGTACGCGTCGAAGTCGGAGCCCGAAGCTGGCGCTGAGAAGCTGAGGCCTGAGCTAGCGGTGAGATAGAGCGGAGTAGGTGTGGGCGCGCATCCGCTGGGGCAGCCGGAGGGCCAGGCGGAGAGCTTCTCCCAGTGGTTGGTGCCGGTTTGGAAGGCCCAGGCGGTGGGGATGTTCGTGGTGTCGACGCCGGGCGGCGACGTGTCCATCAGATACTTCGCGAGGAAGGGGCGCAGGATGTGCTGGCGGAAGTAAAGGCCAGTGTCGCTGTTGAAGTGGAGGGCGCCGAGGGTGCTGCCGTCGCCGATTTCTCCGCCATGGACCCAGGGGCCATACACGATGTGGATGTCGCCGTTCTTGTCGAGGGGCTTGATGGCCTTGTAAACAGCGGTCGGGCCGTAGATGTCCTCCGCGTCCCAGAGGCTGGCGACGAGCATGGTGGGGATCATGGGCGCGGTTTTGTAGTAATCGGCGAGGACTTTGTCGACGGCCTGGTCGCTCCAGAAGGCGTCATAGCTTGGGTGGTCGAGGATCTTCTTCCAGAAGCCGACCTGCTCGAGGCCTTGCTCTTTGCCGAGTTCGCCGGCGGAGACGGGCTTGATGTAGGTCTCGTAGTCATCGAAATACTGGGTGGGCCACTTGACGGTGTTGCCGCGCGTGGCTTCCTGCTGGAGGACGTAGGGCATGTTCTGCTCGCGGAAGGCGCCGTTGTGGAACCAGTCATCGCCCATCCAGCCATCGACCATGGGGTTCATGGGGATGGAGACTTTGAGCGCCGGGTGCGGGTGGTAGAGCGCCATGAGCGGGAGAAATCCGTTGTAGGAGATGCCGAGGATGCCGACCTTGCCGTTGTTCTCAGGGACGTTTTTGATGAGCCAGTCGATGGTGTCGTACGTGTCGGTGGCCTCGTCGACGGGCGTGGGATTTTGCGGGCCGTGGACGGGGCGGTTCATGACGTAGTCGCCTTCGGAGCCATACTTGCCGCGGATGTCCTGGATGACGCGGATGTAGCCGTCCTCGACGATGACCTCTTCGGCGTTGTCGTAGCCTTCGAGGATGGGGCCGAGGTGGGTGCTGGCCTCGTGGCTGGTGAGGCTGGTGGCGTCGTAGGGAGTGCGGGTGATGAGGATGCCGGCGTGCTTCGCGCCATGGGCTTCGACGAGGGACTTCGGTAGCAGGATGACGGTGTGGAGCTTGACGCCGTCGCGCATGGGGATCATGACGTCGCGGCGCTCGTAGTCGAGGATGGCGGTGGGTTGGGTGAACTGGGCCGGGGTTTCGCTGGGGTAGTTGGGGTACTGCGGGGTCTGCGCGGAGGAGGAGATCGTGCAGACGAACGCGAGGGCAAGTGCACCAGCACCAGAGCGAAGGGCCAGAGTCATGAGAGTCCTTTCGAGAGAGACGCGGGGAGCAGTGACTGCCTTTTTATCGTGAACGGAAGCGCAAAGACAAGTTGAGCCGCTTTGCGGGCGTCCGCAGGCGAAATCTCTTCCAAGTGCGACAATCGTCAGCATGGGGATACTCGACAACGCAAAAGAAGTAGCGAACGCCGTTCATGAGATTAAGAATATTGAACTCTACGGCCGCGTCCTCGACCTTAACGCCGGAATCATGGATCTCGTCGAGGAGAATCGAAAGCTCCACGCTGAGAACGAAGACCTCAAAAAGACGCTCCAGCTCCGGGAAAAGATGACGTTCAACGAACCGTTCTATTACCAGGAGGGCGACAAGACGCCATTCTGCCCGGCTTGTTGGGAACTGAAGAATTTCCCTATTCATCTGCTCTTTGTGGCTGCCCGCGAAGATTCGACCCACTGGAATTGCCCCGTTTGCCACAACCCCTATTCGGACAGAAAGGACCGAAGCGTCATGGAAATTCATCGCAGCGAGCCGCCCCCGGGGTCAGCTTGGGGATAAATCACCCCCTTGCGATCACACCCGAGACAGCAAAAAGCTTCGCTATTCGTTGAGTTTTCCCATAACTATCTGAATAGCACTCTTGCAAAGATCAGCAATCACGAAAGCCGCAATCAACGCCCAAAAGACTCCCCAGTTGAACTGATTCCAAGGCCATATCATTTTGCCTTTTTCTCCCTGTTCACAACGCCGCTCGCAATCCTACGCCAGCGTGCTTTGCTTAGGGTATGACGGCCGAACAAGCAATTTGCTTGGTGGCGGCGGATGGGCTCGAACCATCGACCTTGGGGTTATGAATCCCACGCTCTAACCAGCTGAGCTACGCCGCCTTGGGAAGGAGCAGATTTCATCATACGAATCGTGTCGTAGGGCGGTCAATGACACGGGGCGGGACGGCGAACGGGATGCGGATGATTTCGCTTCTGCACGGGGCTCCTGGCGGGCGTAAACTGCGGCGGGCGCTATTTTCCCAAATTATTGAAAGACTATTGGCCATGATGCAAAGGTGTGCCTGGACGGGTGTTGTTCTCTTCTCGCTGCTGGCTACGGGCAGCGTTTTCGCGCAAAAGCAGATCGTTCTGGAGCGGCGGGACGCCACGGTGGTGCTGGAGCCGTATGCGCCGAACATTGTGCGCATCACGATGAGCCTGAAGAAGGACGCGGCGATGGCGGGTCCGGGCTACGGCGTCGTCGCGCAGCCGTCGGAGGCTGGCTGGACGTACGAGCACACGGATGGGATGGACACGTACCGGTCGGATCGGATGACGGTGAAGATGCCGGCGCCGCATCACGGCTCGGGGAACACGAAGTACACCTGCGATACGTGCCAGTACTTCAGCGGATCGACGCCGTCGGTGCCGCTGACGGTGACCGATGCGGCGGGCAGGACGATGCTCGACCTGCGGGGATGGCAGATGAGCGTGCCGAATCACAAGGACGGCAACGCGGCGGTGCTCGACGAGGTGCAGCCGTCGATTGCGTACGAGCATTTCGATGCGCGGCCCGCAGATGCGGCTTATTTCCAGGTGGGGGCGAGTTTCCGATCGCCCGATGACGAGCACTACTACGGGCTGGGGCAGAACCAGGAGGGGTGGCTCGATCATCGCGGGCACCCGGTGCGGTGCTGGAACGACTATCTTGCGCCGGCTGCACCGAGCTTCTGCGTGCCGTTTCTGGTGACGAACAAGGGTTACGCGTTGCTGTGGGACAATCCGTCGAAGACGACGATTGAGCCGGGGTTCAACGAGCAGACGCGGTGGACTTCGGAGGTTGGGGATCGGGTTTCGTTCTTCGTGATTGCGGGGAAGACGACGGACGAACTGTATGAGGGCTATCGGCTGCTGACGGGCGACACGCCGATGCTGCCCAAGGCGGCGTATGGATACATCCAGTGCAAGCAGCGGTATTCAAGCCAGGCGGAGGTGCTGGCGGTGGCGGATGGCTATCGACAGCGGCACCTGCCGGTCGATGTGATCGTGGTGGACTGGTTCTACTACACGAACATGGGGCAGATGGATTTCGACGCGCGGTACTGGCCCGATCCGAAGGCGATGAACGACAAGCTGCACGCGCAGGGGATCCAGACGATGATCAGCGTGTGGCCGCGGTTTGTGCCGACGGACCGGTTCTATGCGGAGATTGCGGAGCACGGGTGGTTTGAGCATCTGGCCGACGGCACTCCCACGAACGGACTGCCGTATGACAAGGCCGGTTCGGACATCGACACGACGAATCCTGAAGCGGCGAAGTGGTTCTGGGGGACGATCCGGGACAACGTCATCAGCAAAGGATTCGACGCGATCTGGGCCGATGAGACGGAGCCGGATCTGCCGCCGAACGGGAGCTATTACCACATCGGACCGGGCACGCAGTACTTCAATGTGTATCCGCTGTTTCATACCAGCGCGCTTTACAACGGATTTCGCGCGGACACGGATCATCGCGCGCTGATTCTGTCGCGGGATGGCTATCTGGGCGTGCAGCACAACAGCGCTATGGTGTGGTCATCGGATATTTTTCCGCTGTGGGATGTTTTGAAGCGGCAGATTCCTACCGGCCTCGATGTTGCGGCTTCGGGGCTGAACTACTGGAGCAACGACACGGGCGGTTGGCAGTATTTGCCGGCGGCGCATCATCCGGAGCATCCGCCGTTGCTCGATCCGTCGGATGCGCGCGACAACGTCGGTGGGTATGACGACTATCCGGAGCTGTACACGCGGTGGTTCGAGTACGCGACGTTTCTGCCGATCATGCGGACGCACGGCAGCCGGAAGTACAACGAGGTTTGGTCGTATGGGAAGCAGGCGGAGCCGATTCTGGAGCAGTATCTGAAGCTGCGCTATGAGCTGATGCCGTACATCTACTCGCTGGGATACTTCACGCACGAGACGGGCGCGCCGTTTATGCGGGCGCTGTTCATGAATTTTCCCGACGATCCTAAGGTCGCGGAGATTGGCGATGAGTATATGTTCGGGCCGGCGTTCCTGGTGGCTCCGGTGACGGACCAGGGAGCGACGACGAAGCAGGTGTATCTACCAGCGGGCGCGGATTGGTACAACTACTGGACGCACGCGCGGATGCATGGCGGACAAACGGTAACAGTCGATGCGCCGATCGACAAGCTGCCACTGTTTGTGCGGGCGGGGTCGATTGTGCCGCTGGGCAGCGCGGTGGAGAGCACCGCGGAGAAGCAGGCGATTGCGAAGGTGCAGATTTGGCCGGGGGCGAATGCGGATTTCGCACTGTATCAGGACGATGGCCGGACCTATGCGTACGAGAAGGGGGATTTCCAGCTCACGAAGCTGCACTGGGATGACGCGGCGCACAAGCTGAGCCACACAGGCGCTGCGGCGTGGAGCGAGCCCGACGCGCAGGTTGTGGAAGTCATCCGGCCGGAGCGCTGAAAGAGAGCCTGACGGAGAGGATTCTGAAGAAGATGCGGCGACGCGGCACGAATGCGCTTGCTTCCGCGCTCCAGCTACGCCATTCTAAGGAAGCTCTGACTAAGCCTCGAGAACCATCCCTCAGGGGCTAAAGCCCATTTTCCACTGATCTTTACGGCACGGCTGAAGCCGTGCCCCTTCAAAGCAGCGGCTTAATCAGAGTTTCCCTAACTCAGCTGCAATCGCGCTTCAGTGCGCGAATTTGTTGATGAGGCTAATCGCCACCACAATCAGAACAACCGCCGCGACCAATCCCGTTCCTGCCATTACACCCAGACTCATACTTGCGTCCTCTCCGTCCGCGGTTATGGCTGAATTCGCGTCCCAGCCGACCGAAGAACATTGCAGGATAGCGTCAGACCGTTGTTTGCTCAGTGATGGCGGTCACGAAAGTCGGCACGCGGAACGTTCTGGTACCGTTTTCCCTTTTGGGTCGGCAATTTTGGTTTGGCGCAGGTCGCAAATTGGAGCTAGTCCGACCAGGGGGCCGGGCTGCGATCCCAGCGATGCTTGCGCAGTTTCGCGACGAGTGCGGGGTCCAGTCCGCCGGCGTCGCTGAGGGCAAGATTGCCGCGGACGTGCTCTTCCTTCCGCATGCCGACGATGATGGCGCTGACGGCCGGGTGCGAGAGGACGAAGCGGATCGCGAGCTGGGGCAAGGTCATGCCGGGCGGCAGGTCTTCGCGCAGACGATCGACGCGGTCCATGGTGGCGTTGAGGTTTTTCGGATTGAAGTAGCCTTTGCGCCAGTCGCCGTCGGGGAAAGTGGTTGCGCGGGTCATCTTGCCGCCGAGCGAGCCTTCGTCGAGGGGAACGCGGACGATGACGCCGACGTTGTTTTCCTGGCAGACGGGGAACAACTCGTCTTCGGGATTCTGGTCGAAGAGGTTGTAGATGACCTGGACGGCATCGACGAGGCCGGTGCGGATGGCCCGGATGCCGTTGGCCGGCTGCCAGCGATTGAGGCTGAGACCGAAGGCATGGATGATTTTGTCGCGCTTGAGCTTCTCGACAGCGTTGCGAAATTCTTTGCGGCCGGTCCAGGAGTCGTCCCACACATGGAACTGGAGCAGGTCGATGGTGTCGACGCCGAGGGCGCGGCGGATTTTATCGGCGTGTTCAAAGACGTGATCGGCGGGGAAGACTTCGTTGTAGTCGAACTTTGGGATCGCGGGCCAGCGTCGGTTTTTGGGCGGGACTTTCGACGCGGAGTAAAGGCGCTTGCCGGGGTTGGCTGCGAGGATGGTGCCGAGGAAGCCGTCGCTCTTCCCTTCTCCGTAGGCCCAGGCTGTGTCGAAGAAATTGCAGCCGAGGTCGACGGCCAGTTGCAGGGCGCGGAGGGATTCCGCGTCATCGGAGCCGCTCCAGCCGCTCATGCCCCAGAGGCCACAAGCGATGTCGGAGACGGAGAAGCCGGTTTTGCCGAGGGTGCGGAGATGCATCAGGCCAGCGTACACCCGACTACATGGCGGTGCGCCACCAGGGGGACTTCTCCATGGTGATGAAGCCGGTGGTGCCGCCGCGGGCGAGCCACAGGTCGTAGTAGGTGTTCGACTCGAAGGTGTTGCAGGCCGGCCAAGAATTGTCGATGCGGAGGGTGGTGGGACCGTCGGGTCCGGCAAGGGTGACCTCGCCGCTGCCGCAGGTGACGACCTTTTGTTTGGTCATGCGGAAGGTGGCGCCGCGGGGGCGGGTGTCCTGAGATACGTCGTTGGCGAACTTCGTTACGAAGAGGACGCCGACGATCACCACCGTCCACATCAGGATTTTCTTCATAGGCGGATCAGTCCCGTCCGCGCTTCCACGCCGAGGTTTTCAAGAGACATTGTGTCACTGGGGCGAGAGGGACACAAGAAGCTGGAAGCGGGAAGCCGGAAGCTGGAAGCGAGAACGAGCGGACGGCGAGCGGAAACCGAGCGAAGAAACGAGCGAGAAGCGAAGCGAGCTCAGAAAAAGCAGAACGGGCCTCGTCTGAAGCGAGGCCCGTCAGGTTCGCGAGCGAGGGATACTAGTTGTTTTGTTGCTGTCCGCCGCTGCCGCCGTTACCGTTGCCGTTGCCATCTTCGCGGCGATGCAGCGTGGGCTGATCGCTGCCGTTGGCGCCGGAGTCGGTGGTGTCGGTGCCGGAGCCGGTGCTGGCGCGACGGAGGGTCGGCTTGCCCTTCTTGTTGTCGATGATGCGGCGCTTGTTCTGGATGCGAGCCAGCCGCGACTTGACGTCGTTGAATTCGGACGTCGTGACCAAGTACTGGTCCTTGGGAGGAAGGATCTTTGCGATTTCCTCTTCTGTGTGCTGGATGCGATCCGGGGTCTGCGGATGGTTTTCGAAGACCTTGGCGACGGCGCCGGGCTTCTGCTTCTCGAGGTTCTCGACTTTCTCAAAGAAGGTGACGAAGGCCTGCGGGTCGTAGCCGGCGCGATACATGTACTGCACGCCGAGGTAGTCGGCCTGGGCTTCGAATTCGCGCGAGAATTCGAGGAAAGTGATGGGGATGAGCAGCTGGGTCGCTTCGTAGATGCCGTAGCCGGTCCAGCTGTAACCCGTCATCATGATGAGCGGGACCATGCCGATCTGCGCATAGTTGAGCCGCGTCATTTCGCGGGCCGCGTGGTGGGCGCAGACGTGGGCGGTCTCGTGGGCCATGACGCCGGCCAGCTCGGCTTCCTCGTCGGCGGCGAGGATGAGGCCGGAGTTGACGTAGAAGAAGCCGCCGGGCAGGGCCATGGCGTTGATTTCGTCGGTGTCGATGACCTTAATGGTGAAGGGGACCTTGCAGTCGGAGTTCTTGACGATGTTCTGGCCGATGCGGTTGACGTACTCGGTGATGACCGGATCGTTGATGAACTTGGTGCTCTTCTCGACCTCGTCGGCGTATTGCTTGCCCATTTTGATTTCCGACTCGGTCGAGTACCAGTTGCCCATGCCGCGGGCGCCGATGTTGCGGGTGCCGACGGCGTTCACGTCCTCGATGCTGCCGCCTTTCACGCCGGGCATCATGCCGTTCTGGTCAGGCTCGGCCTGCTTGAACGGGTTCACGTTGGGATCGGTGATGGGCTTGGTGCTTGCCGTTTGCGCGTCGCCACCAGAGTCGGGCGTCGGCGCGTTCGCCGGCGGGGCTCCCGAGGAGCAGATGTCGCCGCCCTTGTCGGCCGGCCGATGGAGGACTGGGCCGGGGCAATTCTGGGCTACCTGGTCGTTTGCGGCGCTGGGGCTGGGGGTCTGGGCAGCGGGGGCCGGATCTGGCGCCTGCTGCGCTGGGGCGGACTGGGCCGTGCCGGTGGAGGGGGCGCTCGATGCTCCCGTGCTCTGCGCCTGGACCCAGCTGCCCGCGAGGGCCAGACCAGCGCAAACCAACAGGTTGAAGGAAACTTTGGGGGTGGGCATGGGCGGACCCTCCTGCAGGGCAGACGGAACCCTGCTGCTTAGACGTAGTATGCGCCTTTTCGGTGGCGGGTGTCCGTGGGAATATTTCGACGGGGCAGCTGAGACCCGCTTCCCTGACGCTCCCGTGACGGCGGGTGGCCGATCCTGGGTCAGTTCACCTGCTGGAGCCGCTCAATGAGCTTGCGGGCGAGGCTTTCGCCGGATTCGGACCAAAGGAGGCGGGTAGAAATGCCGGCGTTTTTCTGAATGCGGTTTGTGAATTCGACCAGGCGGGCGACATTCTCCTTGACGCGAACAACAGAGTCCTCGTCGAGGTCCAGGTCTTCATAGAGGAAGGGGGTGTCGAGGCCGAAATCGACGCGGATGTGGCCGTTGGTCTCGTAATAGCCGTCGTCGAACTCGGGCCCGAAGCCGACGATGCGGACGACGCGGGGCTCGTGGCGCCACATGGTATCGAGCCCCGGCACTTGCTCAGGGACCCACAGCTCCCAGATCAGCTCGAACTCCCAGGCGTAGTCGTCGTGGGCGACCTCCATTGCGGCGGCGATGACGGCGCGGGGGCTGGATTCTTCGTCGTCTGTCTCGTTTCGATACACGCGCTGCCAGAACGGAGTTTCGTTCCAGGAGATGGGATAGACCGTGGCGGCAGACACGCGCGCCGAGCCGCCGACGGCGACGAATTGCTCCATGACCTTCTCGATCGCCGCGGGAAGGGCCTCGAGGCGGAAGTTGGGATACCAGAGACTTAGGTAGAGCTGATCGGCCATTCCTTTTTTCTACACCCTATTCCCCACACCCTATACCCTGCTTTATTCGATTCTTTCATGGCGGTATCCGGCGTCCGTCAGGGCCTCAGCGATTTCCTTGATGTGGGTGGCGCCCCGGGTTTCCAGCGTAAAGTCGATCACCGTGTCTCCCAGGCTCACGCCGTAATAGGCGCGGTCGTAGGCGGTCTGCACGATATTAGCGCGCAGGTCAGCAATGATCTTCGTCAGGTGATGCAGCGAACCCGGGCGATCCGTGAGGTGAATGCGGATGCGGATCCAGCGGCCGTCCTTGACCAAGCCGCGCTCGATGATCTTTGAGAGCAGCGTGACGTCGATGTTGCCGCCGCAGACGAGGACCGCGGTGCGATGGCCGTTGAGGGTGGTCTTTTTCTGGAGGAGGGCGGCGAGGGCGGCTGCGCCTGCGCCTTCGGCCAGGGTCTTCTCGCGTTCGAGCAGGACGAGGATGGCGCTGGCGATTTCTTCTTCGTCGACGGTCACGAGCTCGTCGACATATTTGGCGACCAGAGGGACGGTGCGGTTGCCGGCGCGGCGGACGGCGATGCCGTCCGCGATGGTGGCTTCGGCGGGGATGGTGACGGGGTGGCCGGCTTCGCGGGCGCGGAGCATCGAGGGCAGGCGCTCGGTCTGCACGCCGATGACGCGGATCTTCGGATTGCTTTCCTTGATGGCACAGGCGACGCCGCCGATGAGCCCGCCGCCGCCGATGGGGACGACGACCGCTTCGAGGTCAGGGACCTGCTCGAGTAATTCAAGGCCGATCGTTCCCTGCCCCGCGATGACCTCGTCGTCGTCGAAGGGATGGAGGAAGGTGAGGCCGTCGGCGGTGCTTTGGCGGATGGCTTCGGTGCAGGCTTCGTCGTAATCGGCTCCGTGGAGGATGACGTCGGCTCCGTAGCTCGTAGTCGAGGCCACCTTAATCAGCGGCGTCATGAGCGGCATGACGATGCGCGCGCGGATGCCGTTCTGGCTGGCGTGGAAGGCGACGGCCTGGGCGTGGTTGCCGGCGCTGGCGGCGATGACGCCGCGCCGGCGCTCCTCGTCGGTGAGGGTAAGGATCTTGTTGAGCGCGCCGCGCTCCTTGAAAGCGCCGGTGCGCTGCAGGTTGTCGAGCTTGAGGAAGACTTGCTGGCGGGTCATCTCGGAGAGGCCCGCGGAGTGGCGGGCGGGCGAGAGATAAATGTGGCCGCGGATGCGCTGGCGTGCGGCGCGGATCGAATCGAGTGAGACGGTCAAGTTCTTTCCCTTTCCACAATAACGTCCAAATGAAAAAGCCATCGGCTCCGGGAGCGCGATGGCGGTTTTTGCTGATTAAGAGGGTTCGCTTAGCCGCCGGCTCCTTTTGGCATGGGAATGCTAATTCGCGCAATGGCGATGGTGACGGCGGCGCGAATGGAGTGCGGCTGAAGCATGGGTAGAGGAGAGCAGAGTGCGACGGCGATGTCAATCGACCGCAGGCGGGATAATGAGGAATGGCCTTGTTGCCGGAAATTCCTGAGCGCGTTGCACCGAGCCTGCCGCTCGAATGGGACAAGTTTGTCGCGTTTCTCGGTGCTTATGCGCAGTCGGCGCTGGGGCAGGCGTGGATTGCTGCTCTCGTGCCGTCCAAGGAGCGCGTGTGGGTTGAACGCGAGCAGCGGCTCGTCGCGGAGATGCGGCTGCTGGTGGCGGCGGGCGTGATGCCGCAGCTGCGCGCGCTGTTCGATCCGACGGATTTGCTGGCGAAAGCGCGCATTGAAGGCGTGGCGCTCGAGTCCGAAGAGCTGCGGGCGACGATTGCTCTGGCCGAGGAGATTACGTCGTGGACGGAGTTGATGCGGACTCCACCACAGAACACCCAGGACAAGCTGCCGGAGTTGACGGAGCTTTCGCAGGAGCTGTTGGGGACGAGCCTGCGGCCGCTGACCGAGTCGATGCGGGAGAAGATTTTGCCAGATGGAACGCTGGCCGACGATGCATCGCCGGAGTTGCGGCGGATTCGTCGCGAGATGGAGCGGCAGCAGCGGGCGATTGAGGAGAGCCTGCGGTCGGCGCTGCGGCGATTTTCCGAGGGCGGCACGGTGCAGGATGAGCTGATCACGATTCGCGGGGAGCGGTTTGTGATTCCGGTGAAGTCGGAGTGGAAGCGGCGCGTGCAGGGCGTGGTGCACGGGGCGAGTTCGAGCGGGCAGACGGTGTACGTGGAGCCGCTGGAGACGATTGAGCTGAACAACGACTTGGTGCGGCTGCTCGAAGACGAACAGGAGGAGATTCATCGCATCTTTCTGCACATGACGCGGCAGATTGCGCAGTTCAGCGGCCAGATTTTGTCGGGCGCTGCGGTACTGGCAAAGGCGGACACGCTGCTGGCACGGGCGCGGTTCGCCGAGGAGTACGACTGCGCGGTTCCGAAATTTGCAGGGGGATTTGCGGAGGAGACGGCCCCGGAGTTTCGGCTGAAGAATGCGCGGCATCCGCTGCTGGAGCGGCGGCTGCGCGCGGAGTCGAAGCCGATTGTGCCGGTGAGCCTGGAGCTGGCAGGCGAGGATCGGCAGCTGATCATCAGCGGACCCAACACCGGCGGCAAAACCGTCACTCTGAAAACAGCAGGCCTGCTGGCGATGATGGCGCAGGCAGGGGTTCCGGTGCCGGCGGATGAATGCGTGACGCCTGGGTTCGACGCGTTTCTGGCGGATATTGGGGACGCGCAGTCGATCGAGCAGGATTTGTCGACGTTTTCGGCGCATGTGACGAATCTGAATCGTATCGCCGCGCAGGCGACATCGCGGTCGCTGGTGTTGCTGGATGAGCTGGGGTCGGCGACCGATCCGGAGGAGGGCGCGGCGCTGGCAGTCGCGGTTGCGGAGCATTTTCTGAAGGAGGGGGCGTGGTCGATTGTGTCGACGCACCTGACGTCGCTGAAGGTCTACGCGGAGAATGCGCCGGGAGCCGTGAATGCGGCGGTGGGTTTCGACGAGAAGACGCTGGCGCCGACGTATGAGCTGCGGCAGGGCGTGCCGGGGACGTCGGCCGGGATCAACATTGCGCAGCGGCTGGGGCTGAGTGCGGAGATCATCGAGGCGGCCCGGGCGCGGATGAGCACCCAGACGCAGGACATCGCGCGGTTTCTCGACAGCCTGCACGAGCAACTCGACACGCTGACGAAAGAGCAGACCCGCGTCAGGCGGCTGGAGCAGGATCTGGCGCAGGAGCGCGCGCGGCTGGGTGCCGAGGGGATGAAGGAGTGGCGTGCGAAGGTGAAGGACCTCGAAGGCCAGCTGCAGTCGCTGCTGAAGAATTTTGAATTTCAGGCGCGGGAAACAGTGCGGGCGATTGAGGATCGCGCTGCGCAGCAGAAATTGTCGAAGCAGGCGGAGCAGCGGATTGCGCGGCTGCGGCGGGAGTTTTCGGAGAGCTTCAACACGGCGGTCGTAGCGCAGCATACGGGCGCGGATCGCGGCGATAAGAACGCGCAGCCGCACATTGTGCGGCATGTTGCGGAGGGTGACACGGTGCGGCTGCGGACGCTGGGCAAGACGGCCCTCGTACAGCGGCAGATCGACGATAAGACTTTCGAGGTGACGGTGGGGTCGATGAAGATGCGCGTGGCGCGCGATGAGATTGCGGAGGTGGTCTCGTCAGGGCACCAGCAGACGCCGATCGAGTCGGCGCGGCGGCGGGGGATCACGGTCCAGGTGGCGGAGCCGGAGATGGGGTCGAGCGAGATCAACGTGATCGGCAAGACGGCCGACGAGGCGCGCGATGACGTGGAGAAATTTTTGGACCGTGCGTTCCTGGCGGGGCTGCCGCGCATCCGTATCATTCACGGCACGGGGATGGGGGTGCTGCGGCGAACGCTGCGGGCGTGGCTGCAGGGGCATCCGCAGGTGGCGTCGGTGACGGAGCCGGGACAAAATGAGGGCGGCGCAGGGGCTACAGTGGTGGAGTTCCGGGACTAGACGAGGGATGCAAGGGCGTCGGCAGCAGCGAGAATCCTGATGCCCTGATACGCCTTCAAATCTGGCAGGTGGGCATCGCCGGACACGATCCAATCCGCCTTCGCCGCCAGCGCCGTGCCAATCACCACGTCATCGTCGGGATCGGCTGCGATGCGCTCTGTGGGTTCCGGCTTCAACACTTTGGACAACTCCGCGTTGCGATCCACAAGGGCATCGATTGCCTGCCCGGAAGCTGCGATCTTCGTCTCGAATTTCCGCCGTTCGAGAACAACCGTCAGTTCCTCCAGGAGCGGGACACTCGTGAACAGATCAACACGCCCCTCCCTTGCAGCATTGAGGAGTTGTCGGGGCTTGCCGTTCCACAAAAGCGCGGAGACGACAACATTCGTATCAAGAACCAGCCTCATCAGCGTGCGGCTTTGGCACGCCGCTCAGCCCGCATCACAGCAATTTCCTGCGCTACTTCCTCCGCGGACATTGGCGCCGGATCCGAAACGGCTGCCATACGATCCATGGCTGTGAATAGTTCCTCGACCCGCTGCACCCGGATCTGCTCCCGCAGCCACTCCTCCAGACGCGAAGGCGATAAAAGACCTGCACGCCGAGCCTCTTCGGCGAGTTGGTCGGGAAGCGAGATTTCGATTTTGGCCATGACGATTCAGCCCTTCAGCCACATCATACCAATGCTGCGTCGAACCAATGCGAATCAAAGGGGGCATTCCGGCACTATCAAACGCTTGACGGAGCGGGGCAAAAAGTTGCACCATCGGCTCGCGGCACAAAGTAGAAAGCCATGATTCAGGTCATTACGGTGGAGCGCGAATACGGCAGCCAGGGCGCGGAGTACGCGCACCATCTGGCCCATCGCCTGGGCTGGCGGCTGATCGACAGCTGTCTGACGGAGGACGTGGCGCGCAAGGCTGGAGTGGCGCCGACCCTGGTCAAGCGCTGCGACGAGCGCATCGACCCGTGGTTTTACCGGTTCGGGAAGGCTTTCTGGCTCGGTTCGCTGGAGACACTTCCGGAGCATCCCAAGGTTTTCGATAGCGGACAGATGGTGGAGTTCGTGAAGGGCTACGTGCAGGAGCAGGCGGCGATCGGCAGCTGCGTGGTGGTGGGGCGCGGGGCGGCGTGCATGCTGGCCAAATCGCCGGGGGCGTATCACGTGTTTGTGTATGCCTCGATGCCGCGGAAGATTGCCTACATTCAGGAGCGTTTCCCCGAGCACGCCAAAGATGCGGAGCGCGAGATCGTGGCGACGGATCGGCGGCGGGCGGAATATATCCGGCGGTTCCACCAGCGGGAGTGGGATGACCGGAAGCTCTATCACCTGATGATGAATTCGTGCATGGGGATGAACGCGATGGTAGAGGCGACCATCGAAGCCGCGGGCTTGCGCGCAGTAGCAGCGGCCGCGGAGCAGGCGGACCAGGCGGCTGTGGGCTAAACTGCGGAGCGGGAAGTTTCAGCCCCAGATCCGGCCAGCGTTCAAATCGTCGCTGACATCCCAAACCATGGCGTCAAAGCGGTGGGTTCCGCGGAAGCCGAGCCATTCGTAGAGCGACACAGCTCTGCGATTGGAGGCTGTGACGGTGAGGGTCAGCAGGCTGAAGCCTCGCTCCGAAAGAATGCGGGCGCATTCGACCATCAGCAGGCGGCCAAGCCCCCGGCCGCGGTAAGCGGGCGCAATGCAGATCTGAGTGACGTGCCCGACGTCGTCGCGGACGCGCGAGCAGAGCAGCAAGCCGGCCAGATCGGGGCTGCCCCGCTCCACCAGAGCGAGCGAGGCGCCGGGATCGAAGTAACCGCATCCAGGGAAGCGGACAATATTGTGCAGGAAGCGCTGCGAACCAGCAGCGGTGCGGTACTGCTCGTTGATGTGGCTGTCGAGGTGCCTGTCATAGGAGGCGGCGATGAGGCGCGCAGCGGCGCCGAGGTCGGCGTCGGCCCAGCGGCGCAACTCCATACCTTTGGGCAGGTGCACTTCGGCTCCAGGCCCGAAGCCGGCTCCATCGCCCTGGACCGCCTCCGGAGGTGGTTGCAGGGGCCACTCCATGAAGATGCGCTCGTGAACCTCGAAGCCCGCGTCGTCAAAGACGCGCTGGTGAGCGCCGTGCGGATGCAGCAGGAGCTGGGATTCGATGCGGCCCACGCCCGGGGTATTCTTCAGCATTTCAAGCAGGCGCAGGAGCATCTCGTTGCGCACTTCCCCCGCAGACTCTTCCAGGTCAGAGGCTGGCGCGCCCGCCGATGCGAGCGATGCGCCTTTGACGGGAAGGGCGAAGACGTCGCCGATGACGGCCTTGTGTCCTTCGTATACGCAGAAGACGTAGCCGACGATGCGGCCGTTCTCGACGGCGACATAGCCGGGCAGAACGCGCGAGTCGAGATACTGCAGCAGGAGCTCCGCGGAAGCACGGTAATCCCAGTGGAGGCGCTCGCTCCAGACCTGGCTCTCCTCATCGAGCAGGGGCCGCAAACTGCCCGCCGAGAAATGGCGCAGGTCCAACAGCTCGAACTGGAGCGCGGGACTCATCGATACACAAAGGCCCGGGCGCCAACGGATGCGCCAGGGAGATTCCCTCCCGGTTGAACTGCAATCGACTGCTCAACGGCCGCGGAGTGCTGTTCCGGAATCGGCGGCCATGACTTCGTAGACGACCAGGCTTTGAGCGGGATAGGTGAAGAGCGGCTCATATCGCCTCCCCGCAAGCATTCGGTGTAACTCACTTGCGCATGGAACCTGGGCAAGACACGATCCCGGAATGACGAGAAGGTGATGTTTCTCCGGAACACCATCCTGCATGGCGCCGCTTGCGAACTGCGGCTGTTTGTCCGGAATTCTGGGATCGAGCACCTCGAATTCCAGCCTGACTCCTGGCTTCCAGCGCGCCCTCATGGCCTCGAAATCCGCGGCGTTGAGGACAGGCTGGCCGTTCACCGCAACCAGATCGTCACCAACGAGCCTGCGCAGACCCATCTGCTCGGCGGACGATCCTTCTTTGACATCGTCGATGATGACCCCGTGCGGGCCGGTACCGATGGCCTGCAGCGGGTCGCTCACTGTGATGCCAACATCGTAATTCACAGTGCGCTGATTGCGGTAGAAAGAAAGACCGTACGGTACATCCCTGCGCACGCGCCACACCGCAGTAATGCCTGGAGGGGGCCCGACCTGGTCGAGAATTTGTGCCAGCGGACGCGCCGAATAGGTCATGTCCATGAGGGTGATGTTGTGTTTGGTGTTGAGAAGCGGGCCGATGCCGAAGACGGGGCCGATGCCGAACATATAAAGCAGAAGGATGACCATGGGCGTCATGGTGGCGATGCGGAGGCGCTTGAGCCCGAAGTGCGCGACGGTAATCAGGATGAAGACGATGGAGGCCAAGCCCACCATGCCTGCGGCGATAATGGCGACGCGCGGCGGCACCTCCTCAGGATTGCGCAAATGCAACGGCATCAGCAGGACAAACATGCTGAGGATTCCGGTAAGCACCGCATGCAGGACTAACAGCCAGGGTTTGAGGCCGCGGTTGCGGATGCGGTTCAGATAATCGCCGGCGAGGATAGTGAGCGGCGGCACGGCGGGCAGAATGTACCCCGGTAACTTCGACTCGGAGAACGAAAAGAAGAGGATGGGCACCAGAGCCCAAAGCACGAGGAATTCCGGAAAGGCGTCTCCGGTGCGGCCGTGACCGACGTAGAGAACCTTGGCGCGGCGCGCGCGCCACTCGTTGATGGATCCGCCCACCGCGTCGACGAAAGCGGTTACTGCAATCACCGCCCAGGGCGTGAGCCCGAGCAGCATCACGGGGACGTAGTACCAGAACGGATGATAGTGCTCGAAGCGGTTGGTGGCGAAGCGCTCGAAGTTATGTTCGAGGAAGAAAATCCTAAGGAAGGTGGGGTTGCGCAACTGGACGGCGATGAACCACGGCAGCACCATCGCGAAGTAGAGCACGATACCCGGCCACCACAGGCTTCGCCGGAAGAGCGACCACTCGCGGCGCAGGCCGGCGAAGATGCCAATGATGACCAGCGCCATGAGTGGAGCGATGGGACCTTTCGCCAGCGTGGCCGCGCCCACGAAGAAGTAGATGTCGAAGAGCCAGAACTTGCTGTTGGTTTCGTACCAGGCGTACCAGCCCAGCATGCCGATGGCGAAGGGCGCGGCGAGCTGCATGTCGGTGGACGCGCCGCGGGCAAAGCTGAGGATTGCCGCGCAGGATGCGGTGATCAGCGCGGCATCGAGCTGTCCTCCATTGCGAAAACGGCGGATGTGGAGGTAGATGAGCACCACGAGCATGAAGGCGAAGCTGGCCGAGGGTAGACGCGCGGACCAGTCGTGCACGCCAAATTCGCGAAAGGCGAACATCGCGCGCCAGTAGTAGAGGGCGGGCTTTTCCAGCCACGGATGACCCCAGAGCACAGGCGTGACGTAGTCGCGGCGCGCCAGCATTTCGCGCGCTACCTGGGCATAGCGAGGCTCGTCGGCGCCCACGAGGCCGAGGCCATCCCCGCCGAAGATCGGTACTAATCCGTAGAAGAGGAAAAACGCGGTCAGGCAGAACAGAGTCGCAGCTTCGGCGATCTCGCCAATCGCCGGAAATCGGGCCCGAATGCGCGTGAAAATGCCGGGCGATCGCGCGCGGCCCGCACCGTCCCCTTGCTCCGATGGGGGACCATCGGGCAAATCGCCAACGTCCACGGAACGAGCCGAGTTGGCCTGGCCGGAGCGGTCGCGGGAACTCGTTTCAGTTTTCATGGAGCATCCTGCAGTGCCAGTGACATGCGGGCGCGTTGTTTCATGGGTAGCGGGCCGGATACCGAAAATATCCCTGCACCACGATTGAGTCAGCCTACCAGATTCCGCCTCGATTGATCCCCTGCAATGGCATGTCCAGGAACCATGGTCATTAGCTCTCGGCGCATGGTGTCGAGGATCTTGTCCGCAGCTTCACGCAACGGTCCCTCCAGGGTGCAGCCACCGGCGTGCAGATGACCGCCGCCGCCAAAGCTGGCCGCGATGCGCGCGACATCGAATTGGCCCTTGCTGCGCAGAGAGAGGCGCACGCGGTGGTCAGGCAGCTCGCGGAGTAAAACCGCCGCTTCGACGCCGCCAATTGCGATGGCGTAATTCACGATGCCTTCACAGTCTTCCTCGGCCGCACCGGTGCGTTTCATGTCGTCGTGCGTGACCCACAGCCATGCGAGGCTGCCTTCGCGGTGCAGATTCGACAGCGCCGCGCCGAGCAGGAGCATCTTGGAGAGCGGATTCGAGAAGTAGACTTCGCGCGCGATGCCGGCAGGATCTGCGCCGTGACCGACCAGCTCGCGAGCCAGCTCGAACGCGTGCGCGTCGGTTCCCTCATAACAGAATGATCCGGTGTCGGTCAGCACTCCGGCGTAGAGACAGGCGGCGATCTGCGGAGTAATGTCGGCGCCGGCGGCGATGGCCAGCCGATACACCATCTCGGCGACGGCGCAGGCGTGAGTGTCGATCCAGTTGACGTCGGCAAAGGGGCGGCCGGTGGCGTGGTGATCGATATTGACGAGGAATCGACCCTCAAGGCCGCTGAGGCGGGAACGCTGGATGCCGTCGCACTCGAGGAGAATGACGGCGTCGTAGTCGCCTTCGAGGCGGGAGGTGTGGCGGATGGTTAGGGCGCAGGGTAGTCCGCGATAAATCAGAGGAACAGGATCGGCCGAGACCAGGTCAGCCTGCTTGCCGAGTTGCGCGAGCATCAGCCCGCAGGCCAGCATCGCGCCGACGGCGTCGCCATCGGGACGGGCGTGGGAGCAGACGGTAAAGCGGCGATTGCGCCGGACGATATCAAGGACTGCGGGTAATCCCTCCCCCGGGCCGTTGGAGAGCGCGGCGGCGGTGCCCGGGTTCTGCTCTTGCTGTCGCGGAATATCGTGTCCTGCTGCCATCAATGTCCTGGAGTTCCCTGTGCGCGCAACCGTCAGCCGCTCTGTTCGGTGCTTTGGATTCGAAGACCTGTACGGCGCTTGCGGCCGAGAAGTTCGTCGATGCGCGCCTTCATCTTTTCGGAGCGGTCGATGTGGAAGGTCAGCTCCGGGATGTGGCGCTTCCCCATCCGCTCCAGCAGTTCGTGGCGGATGTAGCCCCGCGCGGCCATCAACCCATCCAGGGTGTCGGCCTCTTCCTGGGCGCCGCCGTCGACGGCCACGTAGATCTGCGCCGACTTTCCGCCGGGGTTGAGCACCACCTGGCTGATATAGGCGAAGCTGATGCGGGGGTCGGAAAGCTCGCCCTCGATCATCGCGCCGATCTCGTCGCGCAGCGTCTCGGCCACGCGATCCTGGTGGTATTTCCGTGCTCTCTGCTCGGGCATGGCGCCAACTCCTTCGACCGGCCTGCAAGGTACAAACGCAGAACCGGAAGAAAACCCTTGAGAATATCAGACCGAAGGTGGGATGGAAGGGCTAGTTTGTGCGGCGAGAGAAATTAGTACTGATGCTCATCCGGAGTGGGATTGCATTGGTGTACATGATGTGCATACAGTAGGCGCAGCACGGCTTTCGAGTGGGATCCCGAGAAGGCCGATGGAAACTTTGCGAAACATGGCGTTCGATTCACTGAGACTCTTCCCGTCTTCGACGATAATTTGGCTGTCACGATCGCTGACGATGAATCGGACCCGGGAGAGCGGCGGTTTGTCTCCATTGGGATGGGCGCGAAGGCACACGTTCTGGTTGTGGTTTATAGCTGGCGCGGGACCGACATCCGAATCATTTCGGCGCGAAAAGCCGAGGCACATGAGCGGAATCAGTACGAGGAGGACCGATGAAACAACGATACGATTTCAGTAAGGGAAAGCGTGGCAAGATCGCGCCGCCCGAGCCGGAGCCGCGCGGCAAGACACGCATCACGATCCGCATTGACGACGATCTGATGGATCATTTCCTGAAAGAGGCGGATGTCTCCGGTGGAACGGTGGGTTACCAGACGCTTATTAATGAAGCGTTGCGGCAGTATGTGACCGGCACGGCGCCGAAGTTCGAGGACACGCTTCGGCGCATCGTCCGCGAAGAGGTTCGCGCTGCCGGCTGAGGCGCTGTTGGTCCGACGTCTGTCGCACGAAATCGAGGGCAAGAGGATGGATCGACAGTTTCTGCACTTGTTCATGACGAAGCATCGCTACGGCGTCGTGTCGAGCATCGCCGCGGACGGCACTCCCCAGTCGGCTTTGGTGGGGATTGCGACTAGTCCGGACCTTGAGGTCATCTTCGACACGGTGCAGTCCTCGCGGAAGTATCCCAACCTGATTGCGCGGCCAGCGTGTTCCTTTGTGGTGGGCTGGAGTGGCGAGCAGACCGTGCAGTTCGAGGGCATTGCCGTGGAGCCGACGGGGGCCGAGCTGCAGCGGATTCAGGAAATCTACTTTGGCGCGTGGCCCGATGGCCCGGCGCGCATGGCCTGGCCGGGAATCGCGTACTTCGTGGTGCGGCCGCGGTGGATTCGCTACAGCGATTTCGATCAGAGCCCACCGGTGATTGAGGAGATGGTGTTCGGCGAAAAGTGAAAAGGGAAGCAGTCAATTCCCTGCCGGATTCATTTCGACATTGAGATTGATGGTGCCTCCAGTCACGTTAAGATTGCGACTCCAGTCGGCAAAGCCCTGCTTTTTCACGACAACCTGATGGCTCCCGCCAGCAAGGGTCAGAGTGGAGGGTGTGTTTCCAGCGAATGCGCCGTCAATTTCAATGTCCGCGCCCGGGGGCGTGGATTGAACTACCAGCGAACACGACGATGGGCTTGGTCCCGCAGCGCTGGCCGCAGGACTTCCCTGGGAAGCGGTCTGGAGAGTCGCCCCCGGGGCACTGCCGAATTGAGACATGTCGAGGCGCATATCCCCCTGTACGAAAGCCGTCATCTCGGTACCCTGGGGAATCGTGATGTCCTTGCCATGGATGAAAAGGAATAGTGGAGCGGCAGGAAAGAAGACAAAAGATGTGGCAACCATGGCGCTGGTCATCGCGCCTACGTGTCCGCCACCCTTTACGTCTTTTACCGCACGCAATGCGGCCTTCTCCTGATCGCGAAGACGAACGTACGAGATGCTGATATCAAGCTTCCCCGCGCGGCCCATACTACGCTTCGGCTCCGCAGCCGTCACAGTACCAATGGCTGACGCGCCCTTGGGAATGACGATTAACCCATTCACACTTACGTCTTCCAACACCTCGAACGGAACTTCCTGGCCAACTTTTGCATCGCCGGAAGAGACCGTCTCACTAATTCGCGTTTTTATGGGGGTTCCGTCCAGAAGCGTGTTAGGCGAAGGCGGTGTTGCTGGCTGTGGCGCCGCGGCTGGCAAAGCCGGGGCAGGAACCGCGTCCTGGGCTACAGCGTTAGTCGCGGTACCAGCACTCAAGGCAACACCAAGCAGGACACAAGAACAGATAGTTACGATCGTTTTCATAATGAATAATTCCTCGTAGGTAATGACGAAGCGAATTGTACGCCGCGCTGACCAATTCGCAATAACACTTTGCCGGTACTCATCCGTTAGTAACTTACCTTCTAGCAGGGGACAAATGTGAAGGAAGGTTAGGTTACGGATCGCAGACGCGCGACTTAGATAACCCGGAGCACGACGACAGTCTCGTCGTCGAAGCGGTCGCGCTTGCCCTGGAAGCGGCCCACGTCGGTCAGAATGCAGTCCGCGAGCCGGGACGCGGATTTGTGGTGGTTCTTCTTCACCGTGGCGATCAGCCGGTCGTTGCCATACATCTCGCCCGCGGCATTCTGCGCGTCGGGGATGCCGTCGCTGAAGAAGACCACCGAGTCGCCGGGCTGGGTGGCGATGCTGAACTCCTCCCAGGTGGCATTGGGGAACATGCCCAGCGGGAAGCCCTCGGCGCGGATGGTCTCAATCTCCTCGCCGCGGCAGAAGAGCGGCTGCACCGATCCACCATTGGCGATCTGCACGGTGAGGTTTTCGTCGTTCCAGACGCCGAAAAGCATGGTGACGTATTGCGAGTCGAGCTTGCGTTCCTGAAGCGCGTCGTTCAGCGTCTTCAGCATCTCGGAAGGCGAGAGATGCTGGCTGGCCACCGAGCGCATGATACCGCTGACCAGCGCTGCGTAGAGCGCCGCGGGCGCCGCCTTGCCGCTGACATCGCCGAGCGCGATGGCGCTGCGGTTCGCGTCGTACGTGAGGAAGTCGTAAAGGTCGCCGCCGATGGTGCGGGCGGGCAGGAAGCGCGCGGCGAACTCGGCGCGTTTGTGCTGGGGCCTGGCGGGCGGCAGCAGGCGGAGCTGGACCTCGCGTGCCATAGCCAGATCGCGCTCGAGGCGCTGCTCCTGCTGCATGACCTGCGTATAGAGCCGTGCATTTTCGATGGCAATGGCGATCTGCGCGGCGAGGGTGGTCATCGCGCGCTCGTGATCCTCGGTGAAGTAGTGCAGGCGAGTGTGCTCGACGTCGAGCACGCCGATGGCGGTGCCTTTGTAGATGAGCGGCACCGTCATTTCGGAGCGCGTCTCGGGGTTCACCATGTGATAGCGGGAATCCTTGCGGACATCGGCGACATGAATCACCCGCTTCTCGCGAATGGCAGCGCCCACCAGGCCGCGGTCCAGCGGAATGGTTGTGCCGAGGGGTCCGGCATTTTCGATGCGCTCGCCTAAAACGCCGCTGGGAGGCGCCAGCGGGGGCGGCTCCGGTGGCGATGAGTCCCAGATACTGCGGCGTGGCTCTTCGCGTTTTTCTTCACGTTTGTCTTTCGCCTCGGAGCGAGGCACGAAGCGGATCGACAGGCGGTTCTCGAGGAGCTGGTCGCGCTCGTTGACCAGCCAGATGGAGAACATCTGGTAGTCAATGATGCGGCGCACGAGCTGGCCTACCTTCTGCAGCAGCTCATCGGGGTCGAGGATGGAGGTGATCTCGCGGCTGATTTCGTTCAGGACCTGGAGGGTTTGCGCCTGGCGCGCCACGCGCGTGTAGAGCCGCGCATTTTCGATGGCGCCCGCGATCCGCGACGCGGTGAGGGTGAGCAGGTGCAGGTGCTCCTGAGTGAAGTAATTCGGCTGTTCGGCCTGGATGTCGATGACGCCAATCATGCGGTTTTTGGTGATCAGCGGGACGGCCAGCTCGGTGCGCACGTCGGGGTTGGCGTTGATGTAGTTGTGCGCCTGGGTGACGTCGTTGACCAGCATGGGCTGGCGGCTCTGGGCGACCTCGCCGACAATGCCTTCGCCCATGCGGATGCGCATCCGCTCGACCTCCGGCTTGTGGCCGATCTGGAAACGCATGCGCAGATCGTGGGTGCGGTCGTTGACGAGAAGGATGGCGAAGATGCGGTAGTCGATGACGACGCGGACCAGCGAGGCGGTGCGCTCGAGCAGGGTTTTCAGGTCCAGCGTGGTGTTCAACGCATCGGCCAGGCGGACGAGGAATTCCGTCTGCAACGGATCGACGTGCACCTGCGCGGGCCGTCGCGACACTTCAGGAGAAACGGGCCGGTAATCCCCTTCCCACGATTGCTCTGCCGGGTTTTGTTCGGGGTCTTCGGTCACGATTCTCCTGCTGGCGCGCGGCGCTGCACGCGCGGAACGAATGTCATGATACGGGGTTTTGCAGGGCTCTGTGTTGCGACGACGCTGTCCCCGGCACAAATGCCGGTGCCAGTGCGGCGGCTGAGTGCGGCGCGATCCTAAGTGTTCTTCAATTCGCCAAGGATCGCGACGCTGGCGCTGGCGCCGATGCGGCAGGCTCCGGCTTCGAGCATGCGCTTGGCGTCGGCCAGAGTGCGGATTCCGCCCGAGGCTTTTACGCCACAGCGTCCGCCGGCCACGCCGCGCATCAGGGCAACGTCTTCGGGGGTCGCACCGCCGGTTGAGAATCCCGTGCTGGTCTTGATGAAATTGGCGCCTGCGGCGATGGCCAACTCCGAGGCCCGCAGCTTCTCCTCGACGGTGAGCAGGCAGGTTTCGAGGATGACTTTCACGATAGCGCCGGCTTCGTGGGCGACCTCGACGACGCCCTCAATCTCCTGCTGGACGGCCTGGTTCTCGCCGGACTTCAGCAGCCCGACATTGATGACCATGTCGACGTCGTGCGCGCCGATTTTCACCAGCGTCGCGGCTTCTTCGCGCTTCGTGGTTCCGAGCGAAGCGCCCAGGGGAAAGCCAACGACAACGCCGACGGGAATGCCGGTTCCGGCGAGCTCGGAATAGGCCAGCGCGGTCCATGTGGGATTGACCATGGCGCAGGCAAAACGATGCTCCGCGGCTTCGCGGCACAGGCGGATGACCTGCTCCTGGGTGGCTTCCGGTTTCAGCAGCGTGTGGTCGATGACGGCTGCGAGATTCTGTTTGGAGGACAGCGCGCGCTTTGCAAAGGCTTCCGCGTCGAACCCTGGGACTTCCTGCTCCTCTTCTTCATCGAGGAGGTGAATTGGTGTGCTCATTTGAGGGCAGACTCCTTTCAGCCCGCCGATAATTCGGGCGCGACGGGGCCCCCGGCAAGCTCGGTGTTGGCTTGCAGGGGTGTTTCATCCGGAGGCATCAGACAAATGTCCGGCAGGTTCCGGTAGCGCTCTGCGAAATCCATCCCATACCCAATAACAAACTGATTGGGAATAGTGAATCCCACATAATCGGCATCGATTTTTTCCACGCGCCGGGATGGTTTGTCAAGTAGTGCGGCGATGCGGAGGGTTTTTGGCTGGTGCTGCTCGAAAAGGCTGCGCAGGAAGTTGAGCGTAAGGCCTGTATCGAGAATGTCTTCGACGATAATGACGTTTTTGCCTTCGATGGGCTGATCAAGGTCTTTGATGAGCTTGACCGCGCCACTGGTGCGGGCGCCCTTGGCGTAGCTGGAGACGGCGACGAAGTCGAAGGTGTTGTCGACCGAGATGCTGCGGGCGAGATCGGCCAGGAAAATGGCGGCTCCCTTCAGCACGCCGACGAGGACGATCTTCTCGCCTGCGTAATCCTGGTCGATTTGACGCCCCATTTCGGCGACGCGATGGCTGATGCGCTCGCGGCTGAACAGCACCTCAAGCGCGGCATGGATGGTTGTCGTGCTCACAGGCCAGATTAACTCCAAAGTCCCCTGTGGAAGCTATACTCAAGAGACGCGCGTATGTACCCGTTTATTCACATTGGCCGGTTTTCTATTGGCACGTTTGGCATCATGCTGTGGCTGGCGGCGGTGGCTGCCTGTTGGATTCTTTACAAGAACTTTCGTCGCTGGAAAATCGACGGCGACGCGATCAGCATTGTGGCGGTTTCGACGGTCGCCGGGGTCATCGGGTCGAAACTCTGGCATGTGATGGAGACGCCCCACGCGCTGATGAGGCATCCGGCGGATTTGCTGTTCGACCGCGCGGGGTTTGCCTGGTATGGCGGACTGATCGTCGGGATTTTGACCCTGCTGTGGCAGGCGCGAGTCTACAAGCTGGGGCCGCTGCAGATGCTGGATCTGGCTTCGCCGGCGGCGGCGATTGGGTACGGAGTCGGGCGGCTGGGGTGTTTGGTTTCGGGCGACGGCGACTATGGGATTCCCACCAACCTGCCTTGGGGGATGAGCTTCCCTCACGGGCTGGTGCCAACGTTTCAGCGCGTGCATCCTACGCCGATTTATGAATTGCTTGGGGCGCTGTTGATCACATGGATTTTGTGGCGGAGCGGCGCACCGGAGCGGCCGAAGCCGGTTGGACAGATCACTGGCGAGTATCTGATTCTGACGGGGATTGCGCGGTTTCTGGTGGAGTTTATCCGGATCAACCCGCGGATCCTGTGGGGCATGACGAACGCGCAGCTGGCCAGCCTGGGAGCTGTTGTTTTTGGGTTTGGGCTGATTCTGATGGCTCGGGCGAGAGCTGGGGCGGCGGGGGCCAAGGCGGAGCGGAAGACGGCTACGGCGCATTCCTGAAGAGGTTGCAGCGCGCTTCATTCGTCATCGTAGGTTCCGTATTCAGGACCACTGAAGTCAGGCGGCTCACGGTCGGGTCCGCGAGGCGGAATTTCTAACTCCACACCACCAAGCGGCTCGAACCGGCTGCGAATCCGTTCAGCCATATTGCCCGGCTTCGTCCCGGGCTCTCCAGAGACCGCAGCCGTGATGATCACCCGCGCTTCTTCTTCCATGGAGCGGCCGTTTTGGGCTGCGCGGATGCGGAGCTTTGTCTTAACGGAATCATTGAGTTTGCGGATGGTGATGCTGGCCATGCTTCAAGGTTAGCGCGGTGCAATCAATGATGTCAATGCAATCGCTGATATCATTGCAGTCATTGATTGCAGGCCGCACTATCCCGCAAACCTCCGGATCCACTCGATCACGCTGCGGACCGCTATCCCCGTCGGCCCGGAGGCCATCCAGGGCTTGGCATCGTCGTTCCAGGCCGTGGCGGCGATGTCGAGGTGCAGCCACGGCGTTTCCTCGGCAAATTCCTTCAGGAACATGGCCGCGTTGATGGCCCCGCCATAGCGGCCGCCGGTGTTCTTGATGTCGGCGATGGAGGACTTGATGACGTCGCGGTAGTCGTCGTCGAGGGGCAGCCGCCAGAAGCGCTCGCCGGAGACTTTGAGACCGTCGGTGAAGCGCTGGTAGCTGTCGTCGTCGTTGGCGAAGATGCCGGCGTTGAGCTGGCCCAGCGCGATGGCGACCGCGGCGGTCAGGGTGGCGGCGTCGATGAGGTGGGTCGCGCCGAGTTGCTTCGCGTAGGTGATGCCGTCGGCGAGGACGAGACGGCCTTCGGCGTCGGTGTTGATGATTTCGATGGCCTTGCCGGGCTTGCCGGGAGCGGGCATTGCGATCTGGACGTCGCCGGGTTTCTGCGCTTTGCCGGAGGGCATGTTCTCCGCCGCACAGACGATCCCGATGACCTTGACCGGCGGCTGCAGTTGGGCAATCGCCCGCATCGCGCCGATCATGGCTGCGCCACCCGCCATGTCGTACTTCATCTTCTCCATGTTGTCGGAGGGCTTGATGGAGATGCCGCCTGTGTCGAAGGTGATTCCCTTCCCCACGAGGCCCAGAACCGGGCCTGCGGGGGCGCCCTGGGGCTCGTACGTCATCACGATCAGAGCGGGTGGCTCGTCGGAGCCCTGGGTGACACTGAGGAACGCGCCCATCTTCAGCTCGCGAAGCTTATCCGTTCCATAGACCTCGCACTGAATGCCGAACTCGCGGCACATCTCCGCGGCGCGCTGGCCGAGGACGGTGGGTGTCAGGCGATTGCCCGGCTCGTTGACCAGAGCGCGGGCAAAGTTCTGAGACTCGCCGACGATCACTCCCTCACGCAGGGCAGCCTCAGCGGCGCCCTGGTCGGCTGCGGGCGGAACGAGGACCTGGACGGACTGCACGCTGCGGTCTTTGCGGTCGGAGCGGTAGGTGTCGGAATCGAAGTCGCCGATCACGGCGCCCTCGGCGAGTGCGCGGACGGTCAGTTTCGGGTCGAGCGCCTCGGCGACCGGGACTGCGATCGCAACCTCGCGCAGGCCGCGGGGCTTGGCGAAGCGAACGGCGGCACCGGCGCCTTTGCGAACCTCATGCGGGGTGAGTTTGGCTGCTTTGCCCAAGCCGACGATCAGGAGCCGCCTGGCCTTGAGACCGGAAGGGCTGTGGAGCAAGAGCGGCTCGCAGAGTTCGGCCTTGAACTCGCCTCCGTCGAGGACGGTTCGGGCGGCGTTCGCGACGGCGTCGTCACCGGCCAGCAGGCGGACTTCAGGCTTGGGGGCGCCTTTTGGGGCGGTGTCGACGGCGAAGACGGCGAGCAGTTCGGTTTCTACGTCGGAGGTGGGGGCAAAGAGGATTTTTGTGTTCATGGATATTCGGAAACTGCGAAACCTTACCAGATAACTTTAACTTCGGAATAGCGGCGGAAGATGCGATCACCTGTGACAATGGGCAGCCGTTCGGCGACGGCCGTCGCGAGGATCATGCGATCGAAGGGATCGCGATGATATTGCGGGAGCGAAAACATTTCGAATGCATGGCGGGATTCGAATGGCAGCTCGGTTAGCCGGAGGTCCTTCATTGCCTCGCGCGTCGCGCTATCGTCCATCTCCAGCTTTCCGATCACATTCTTGATCGCGATCTCCACGATGGAAATCGAACTGATCAGGCGTACGGTATCCGGATTCTCGATGAGCGACCGCACGTCGCGGGTAAATCTATGCATCTCTCCGCGATATGCGAGATAAATGGTTTGGGTGTCCAGTAACACCCGATCCACTTAGTAGCGCCCTTCAACGAAAGCGTCCACTTCTTCGTCCGTCATCGGGTCGAAAGCGTGAGGGTCAATCAAGCGCACGCGCCCCTTTCCGGTGCCGAATCGAGGCCCAGGCTTCTCAGATTCCGCTTTGGGCACGGGCGAAATCAGCGCAACCGGCTCTTTGTAACGCGAAATGAGCACACTCTGACCCTTCTTCACATCTTTGAGAAGCTTGGGGAGATTGGCCCTGAAGTACGCAATGCTCACCGTCTTCGGCATAGAAAATATTGTACAACAAATCTTGTACAACTTTTTACGCCTTCCGGCTCCGGGCAATCGCCGCACGGGCTTCCTTGTCGGCTTCGCGGCGGCGTTCGGTTTCGCGCTTGTCCCAGTCCTGCTTGCCACGGGCCACGGCCAGCTCGCATTTCACGCGGCCGTTACGAAAATAAAGCCGTGTGGGGATGAGCGTTAGCCCCTTTTGCTGCGTCTTTCCCGTGAGTTTTCGAATTTCCTCCTGGTGCAGCAACAGCTTTCGTGTGCGCAGAGCTTCATGATTGTTGTAGCTGGCGTGGGAATACGCTCCGATATGCGCGTTCAGCAGAAAGGCTTCCCCATCCTTAATGAGGCCGTAAGCGTCCCTGAGATTGGCCTTACCCTCGCGGATCGACTTGACCTCGCTCCCGCGCAGGGCCACACCCGCCTCGTACTTCTCGAGGATGAAGTAGTTGTGGCTCGCCGAGCGGTTCTGGGCGGCGTCGCGCGCGCCGGAAGCCATCGGGTCGCGCGGTTTGGCCTTCGGGGGAGCGGGTTTAACGGGATGGCTGGTTGGGCGGGCCATGGGTTGAGTCGCAATGCCTCATCGTATATCGCTGTTCGCCCGCCTCAAAATGCACTTTGGGGGGTTGACGACGAGGTTGCAGGGTCAGCCGAGGCTACCCGGGAGCGTAACATCGAAGTGCGATACTATACAGGTCGCGAAGCGGCGGCGCAGGCGAGTCATTATATCGCTCCCGGGAAAGCAGGGATCAGCCGCTCCAGCTTGTACGAATCCCTCACCCTGCGATGGAGCTGCATGAAGCGAAGTTTGGTTATCTGGGCATTCCTTGCCACGATTTTGGCCCTCCCGGCAGCGCATGCGCAGTCGGCGGCGCACTGGTATAAGCAGGGCCAGGCGGCCGAGACCAGGGGCGACACGCAGGCCGCATACGAAGCCTATTTTCAGGCCTGGCAGAAGAAACCATCCGACGAGCGCTATAAGTTGTCGTTTGAGCGCACGCGCTTTCCTGCCGCAGCCATGCACGTGGAACATGGCGAGAAGCTGCGCAACCAGGGTGATTACACGGGCGCGCTGACCGAGTTTCTGCGGGCGGTGGAGATCGACCCCAGCAATGAGCTCGCCTCCCAGGACATCAGGGCCACACGCGACAAGCTGAATGCGCAGAGCCCGGCTCCGGAGAACGCGCCACGAACCTCGGACGAGGCGCTCGACTTCGCCGCGCCCATCCAGCTGAAGCCGATTTCCAATGAGCCGCTGACGCTGCATATGGTCGAAGACAGCCGCATTGTCTACCAGGCGGTAGGCAAGGCTGCCGGGATCAACGTGCTGTTCGATCCGGCGTACAGTTCCAAGCGCATCCAGGTAGATCTGAATAACGTGACGCTGAACGATGCGCTGCGCATCGTGGCCACGGTGTCGAACACCTTCTGGCGCCCGATTACGTCGAACACGATTTTTGTCGCGGAGAACTCGCGCAGCAAGCACACCGAACTCGATCAGCAGGCGGTGGAGACGTTTTATCTGCACAATATTTCGCAGCAAAACGACTTCACCGAAATACAAACGGTGCTGCGCAATTTGTTCTCCCAGGGCGCCCGCATCAACGGCGTGGCGAGCGAAAACGCCATCGTGATGCGCGCCACGCCGGATGAACTGCTGCTGGCGCGCAGGCTGATTCAGGATCTCGACAAGGCGAAGCCGGAAGTGGTCATCGATGTGGCGGTGCTGGAAGTGAGCCGCGATCTGCTGCGCAATATCGGCGTCCAGCTGCCGCAGACAGCGAGCATCAACTTTCAGCCGTCGAACGCGAATCTGAGCAACAGCAGCGGTACCGGCACCGGAACCGGCACCGGCGGCACAACGACGCCCGCTGCGTCCACGACGACCAGCAGCATTACGCTGAATAATCTGGCGCACCTGAACTCGACCAACTTCGCGGTCACCATCGGCCAGGCGGCCGTGGACCTGCTGCTCACCGACACGCGCTCGCGCATCATTCAGAATCCGCAGATTCGCGCCTCCGACGGCCAGGAAGCGACGCTGAAGATCGGTGAAAGAATCCCGATCGCCACCGGCTCGTATCAAACCGGTGCCGCGACGGCCATCGTAAGTTCGCTGGTCAACACGCAGTTCCAGTACATCGACGTCGGCGTCAACATGGATATGAAGCCGACGGTGCACTTCGACCGCGATGTGAGCATGAAGTTCAAGATCGAAGTTTCGGCGACGAACGGCAACTCGAGCATCGGCGGGATCACGGAGCCGATCATCACACAGCGTGTGATCGACCAGACCATCCGCCTGAAGGACGGCGAGCCCAACCTGCTGGGCGGCATCGTGCAGCACCAGACCACCTACGCGATCAGCGGCACGCCGGGACTGGCGGAGCTTCCGCTGCTCAAATACTTCTTCAGCACGCAGCAAAAGGAAGTCACCGACGACGAGATTGTGTTCCTGGTCGTTCCCCATGTGGTGCGGGCTCAGGAGATCGATCCGTCCGACCTTCAGCAGATCGACACGGGCACTACAAACAACATCGAGCTGCGCCCGGTGAACCTGAGTCAGGTGGCGCCGCTGGTGAAGCCGGCGGCAACACAAGCCAGCGCAGCATTCTCTCCGGCGTTCAGTGGACAGCAAACGATTCCGCCACAGCAAACGGCTCCCGCATCGATCCCCGTATCGGGAGCGGTTCCGCAGCCCCCGCCCACGTTGCCTCCGCCATCAGCGGCGACGGCAGCTCAGCAGGCGATGACGGATATGACGCAGCAGGCGAATGCCGCGGCCGCGCCGGTGAACCTCACGCTGAGTCCGCCGCAATCCACGCAGAAAGCCGGTTCGACATTCAAGATGGTCGTGGATATGTCCGGGGGAAGCGACGTCTTCGGCGTGCCGCTCAATGTGCAGTACGACGCTTCGAAGCTGAACCTGATCACCGTTGACTCCGACGACCCGCAAAACCCGAATGTGCTGGGTAAGGATGGGCAAGCCGTGGCCCTGGTGCATCGCGACGATGGGAAGGGCAACGCCGCCATTGCCGCCTCGCGGCCGCCGGGGACGAAGGGCATCAGCGGAGCCTCGGGCACACTCTGCGTGCTGACCTTCCAGGCGACCACTGCGGGAGACGCCTCAGTTGCCATTACCCGGCCGGTGGTGCGGAACAGCCAGCAGCAGGCAATGCCGGCGATGGGTTCACAAGCGGTCGTTCATATTCAGTGACGCCGGGAATGAAGTTATGCGGTTGATGTTTCACAACACGAGAGGCGGGCAGAACCGGGAAGCTGGGCTGACGCTGATCGAGCTCATCGTTACGGTGGCGATCCTGAGCATCCTGGCGTCAGCAGCGGTGCCGATCGCGCGATTCGAGGTGAAGCGGCAAAAGGAGCGGATGCTGCGCTACGATCTGTGGCAGATGCGCGCGGCTATCGACGCGTACAAAGACGCCGCCGACAAGCATGCTTTTCAGACGAAGGTGGACAGCCAGAACTATCCGCCCGATCTGCAGACCCTGGTGGACGGCGTGGATGTGCAAAGCAAGAAGGTGCGGTTCCTGCGGCACATTCCCATCGATCCCATGACTGGTAACGACGACTGGGGACTGCGCTCGATGCAGGATGACCCCAATGGCGACTCCTGGGGCGGGCAAAACGTCTTCGATGTCTTCACAAAATCCGACGGGATTGCGCTGGACGGAACGAAATACTCGGACTGGTGATAACTTGCGGCTGAAAAATCCAATTCGAAAGCACGAAGGCGGCTTCACTCTGGTGGAGCTGATGATCGTGATGCTGATCATCGGCGTGCTCGCTGCGGTCGCCATCCCCAGCTTCATTTCGTCGATCAAAAATGCGAAGGAAGCGGCGCTGAAGGAGGATCTTCACGTGCTGCGCGACGCGATCGACTCCTACACAATGGACAAGAACAAGGCGCCGCAGTCGCTCGACGATCTGGTGCAGAACGGCTATCTGAAGCAGATCCCCCAGGATCCCTTTACGCACAGCCGCGAGACGTGGGTGACGGGGAGCGACGATACTTATGCCGATCTGGATCAGACCGAGCCAGGCATCAACGATGTTCACAGCGGGTCGGAGGAAACTGGATCGGACGGCCAGCCCTACTCGACCTGGTGAGATTTTTGCCGATGTATACTGAGGGTGAAGTAGTTCCCGGAAGGGGGCGAGACCTCCCGGGAAGTTGGCTACTTCATCAGTAGCGTGAGAACAAGGACTGCAACCGCCAGCACAAAGCGCCAATCCAGCGCAATTGTGATGGCAATGCGAGTCCAGGATGATTTTTCAGTCATCTTTTGGACTCACCCCCTTTCATCCGAACGGCCCGCAGGTCGTTAGAGCGGCCTGCGAGCTGTTGGTCCGATGTTCCGGACCGATCCTGCGCTAACCGCATTCGCACTTTGAAAGAGGCACTTCCAGTTTAGGAAGTGCTGCGTACGCGCAGGTCACCTCTCCGCATCCAGGGGAAACTCAGGTAACGCGCCAGGGCGGCGTGACAGAATGTCTATTGCCCTCATGGACCTCCCTGAACTCACCGTCATCCACGACCAGTTTCTTGCGCTGAGCCATGTCGCTCGCGAGCGCTTCGGTGACTCGGCGGGCGGCAGGCTCCTGTTGCGTGAAGGACTCGATGCCGACGGTATCGCCGTGATCATTGCGGCTAGTGTCGCGGGGGCGGCATCGCTGTGTGTCGAAGCGGAGGGGGACCGACTGCGCGAGGGCCTGCGCGCCGGCTCCGTCGATTTCGTCGTCGCGAATCTCGACGAAGCACTGCGGATTCTGAAGAATGAGATTCGCCGCGCCCAGCCGGTCTCCGTCGGACTGACAGGCGATCCCGAGGCGCACATCGATGCGATGATCGAGCGCGGCCTGCAGCCGGATTTGCATTCCGCCATTCCGCAGCGGCAGGCGAGCCTCTTCACCGAACGGGGTGCGATTTCCCTGGCTCACGAGGTCGCGCCGCATTCCGAAATGGTGCTGGTGGAATGGAGCGTCGCCGGCAATCCGGCGCGCTCCATGGCGCACATCGCCGGCCTTGCTTCTGAAGCGCTCGATGGGGCGCGCGGCGATACACCTGAACGCCGGCGCTGGCTGGAACACTCTCCGCGTTATCTGGGCCGCGCTTTTGGTTCGAAGCAATGCGTGCGGATGACCGAGCCGGAACGCGCAGAATTTATGCGGCGCGCAGGTTCTGAGGTTCCTGCGGCGAAAATCACCCGCCACGGTGACAAACCCTGACCCAATTCCGCCATGCGCCACCCGGCCTGCGCGCATCTTTTCCGTTTCGTTCCGAGTCTCAATCGTTGTACGATCCTCGAACGGAGGTCCGCATTGCATGGGGTTACAACCCGAGTATTCAGCCTTCAATTCCCAGCCGGAGCCGGTCCGGCAAACTCCCCAGGAGCTTCAGGATGAACAGCGTAAGCTGCGCCGCCTGCAAATCATGGTGAATATGGTGATGTCGGTTATCAGTCAGGACATGTCGCTGACCATCGACGAGGCCTCAGAAATGGTGGCCGACACACGCCGCGCCGCGCTCGCCATGTTTCCCGGCAAAGAACTCGCCTACGATCTCCTCTACAAGCCGCGCCTGCAGCGCCTGATGCGCGAGCGCTATCGAATCCACTAGCCCCACCTTAAATTCATCTCTTCTATTTTTGCTCGAGTGCTGTCAGCCGGAAGGTGATCGTTCCCCAGAACAGGCGCGCGCGCATCTGCACGGGCACATGCCGGTCATCGTCCGTGTACCAGATCCAGATATTGCCGCGCGCTTTCACTACGCCTGCATCCGCCATCGGCTGCACGCGGATGGTCTGATACGTCGCCAGCGGTGTGCGGACGGTTTCGCGGGCTTCGACTCTCATGGTTACAGCGACGGTGTGCATCGCATCGGCGACCGGAACGCGAAAGCTCTCCCCTGGCGTCAGAGTCAGTGCGGCCGGATAGAAAATCGCGGAGAGCAGATCGGTGACGCAGGGGCCCACGGGTGCTTCAGAGTGTTTGCTGGTTCCCTTCACCAGATTCTTTTCGTTGAGCAGCGCCTTGCCCTGGGCATAGTCGAACTTCAGGTCGGTGCTGACCTGCCGCCGGCCCTCCTGCAATTGCTTTGCAAATCCGGCGGAACAACCGGTGCGCCGATTGAACGAGGACTGAAACCTGTCGCTGACACGATAAATGAGATTGATCGCACCGAGGGTATCGCCCGATGCGGAGATGCGTTCTTCGTCGCCATCCTGCTGCTCGAGATGCATCACCGTGGTTCCGGCGGGAAAGACGCGCCAGTCGACGGCGTAGGTCAGCGTTTGTTTCGCGGGGAAGTTATAGCCTGGGCGCGGCGGAATCAGAGGGGGAGCGGTCTGCGCTTCTGCCCCGCATACTCCCATGACGGTCACAGCCGCAAACAGCAGCTTGAAAATTTGCAGCACCGGCGTTCTTTCTGAGGTTCTGAAACAAATGCGATGCTCTCGCAATCGACTCCTTTTATTTCCTAAGCAGCATCAATTTCAGGATGAGGGCAGCATACATGCCCACCGCCCCCAGCAGCGCGTTATATTCACGATGCCTGCGATAGAGTGCCGCGGAGAATACCCCTTTGGTGACGCCCGATCCCCCGGCTGGGACCATCCTCGGCAGCAGCCTCGGCACGGTCGCAGCATAGGCATCGAACTCGGGAAACGCCGAGCGCAGATACTCCTCCTCGGAGCGAATCACCGGAACATAAATCGCCACAAACAGAACCACCAACACCGCGGCGATCCAGATGCTGCGTGCAGCGAGCGCAAATCCGAAAGCGATCATCATCGACCCGAGGTAGAGCGGATTGCGCGTGTGCGCGTAGGGACCAGTGGTCGTCAGCTCCGCATTCTTTTTGACGTAGCCGGAAGCGTAGCCGCGCAACAGCAGCCCAGGCGCGACCAGCGCCAGGCCTACCACGAGAAACAGCGGTGTGGGTTTCGCCAGCCAGAGGAAGAGGAACGCGAACGCAAATCCCAGGGGCACGCGAATGCGCCGCGCGATGCGATTCCAGGTCACGGCCACTTAGCGCGCCTCCCGCAACAATTCGAGCGCCGCATCCGTCACCGCTTCGGGCGTGATGGTCAGCAAGCCTGCTTCCGGCTCGCTGCGCCGGGCGTGATCGCGCACGCTTTCCGGATGGCGGAGCACGCGGTTGGGGCAGTGAAACGGACCGTTGCGCGCCGGATCGGTAGGACCGTAGATGCCGACGACGGGTTTGCCCAGCGCGCAGGCAAGATGCAGTGGACCCGTGTCGCCGGCGATCGCGAGCGAGGCACGCCGGGTTACGGCAATGAGTTCTGCCATGTCCAGCGCGAGCACGTGCGCCGCGCCGCCGCTGGTTGCGACGATCTCGTGCGCCAGGTGCTCCTCCTCGGGGCCGCTGTTGATAACGACGGCGTAGCCGGCGTCCGCCAACCGCCTCGCAACGGCTCCATAGCGATCCGCCGGCCAGCGCTTGGCGCCCCAGCCGGCGCCGGGACTCATCAGCACAAAGGGCTGCCTGAGCTGCACGGCCTTCGCTTCGGCGGCAGGATCGCAGGGCAGAAGCGGGAGTGGCAAGGGCAGGTCTTCGGCGAAAATCGCGTTGGCCAGTTCCAGAGACTGCTCGATGACGTGAACGCCGTGCGTCGCGACCTTCTCGTCGAAGAACCACTTCGCCACAGATTCGCGCGGCTGCGCTTCGCCTATCACTCGACGCGTTCGCGCCCAGCGTGCCACCAGGGCCGCGCGCACCGCGCCCTGCATTTCGACGACGATGTCGTAGTGCATCGCCCCCAACTCGAGACGGACACGACGAATATCGCGCAGCGTTGCCGGGTTCAGCGGAGACTTCGCCCACCGCTTCGCCGGCACCATGTGCAGCTTGTCGACCAGCGGCATGGTCTCGGTGCGAGGCTCGCATCCGTTCGCGCAGAACAGCCCGCGCCACTGCGGTTCGATGGCCCAGCCGATCACCCAATCGGGGTGCGCCTGGCGCAACGCTGTCACCGCGGGCATGGAATGGAGAATGTCGCCCATCGCGCCGAGACGCACGACGAGCAGACGCAGATGCTTGGGTATTTCAGACAATCTTTAATTTTCTCACGAGGTCTGCTGCAATTTTCGCAGCGGTTCCTGCCACGCCACGGGCAACAGAGCGAGCAGCTGGTCGATCGCCGCGGGCTCGTCGCGCAAACGGACGACAAGCCTGGCCGCATGCAGCGGCGCCGCACCTTCGAGCATGCGGCGGTGCTCCGGCACGAGCCGCACCCTGTCCTTTTCTGTGGTGAGAAATGCCTCTGCCTGATGCTGGCGGCGCAGCTCGATCAGCGCAGCGATATCGGCCCGCGTGTAGCGATGATGATCGCGCCAGGCACGCATCGCTGCAACCGCAACCCCGGACGACCGCAATCCGGACAAGAACTCGTCCTGCCGCGCAATCGCGCAAAAAGCCACGACCTGCTTCACGTCGGGAACTTCGAGCGCGCGTTCCATCCACCAAATGGGCTGAGAGAATCTCCGCCGGCGCAGTTCCGGTTCCAGTTCCCGGTCCTCCTCGCGCATCACGATAATTTGTGCCCGTGACAGTGACGAGAATCCCTCGCGCAGGCGGCCGGCGGGAAGCAGCCTTTCCCCAAAATCGCTTCTGTGCAGGACGACGATATCCACGTCGCGCGCGAGCCTGCGATGCTGGAAACCGTCATCGAGCAGGTGCAGTGCGGGTCCGGCGGCTTTGGACTCGGCCAGCAGGCCAGCAGCGTGGCGGCTCGCTCCCACAAATACCGGGACGCCCGCGGCCTGCGCGATCAGAAGCGGCTCATCTCCAAACTCGTCGGCCGAGCCTCCGACGGCGACCTGCAGCACTGCTTTCGAGCGGCGTCCATAGCCGCGTGAGAGAACATCCACTGTGGTTCCACGCTCGCGCAGCAACTGCGCAAGCCGGATGATCAACGGCGTCTTGCCGCTTCCACCCATGGAAAGATTTCCGATACTCACGACGGGCCATTGCAAATGCTGCTGGCGCGCCCAGCCCTTTGAGTACGCGAGATTCTTCGCGCCGACAGCCATGGAATAGAGCGGAACCAACGGAGAGAGGCCGCGCCTCACGTCTGGGCCTCCTGTTGCGATCGCCGCTGGATTGCCGGGTTCGACAACGGAGAGATGACGAGCTCCAGCAGCGCCCGCACCGCGCGCTCCGTCGCTCCCGCTTCGCGCTCGAACACTTCGCGGGCGCGCGCACCGATGGCGCGCGACTCTTCTGAGCCGGACAGCATTGCCGGCAAGGCCGCTTTTAATTCGCCGGGCTCGACGATTCGAATCGCATCGCGCTCGCGCAGCTTGTCGACGATGCCACGAAAGTTTTCATAGCTCGGGCCCATCACAACGGGAACCGCGAACTGCGCGGCTTCGAGGGGATTATGTCCGCCGGCAGGCACGAGGCTTCCACCGACAAATGCTGCATGCGCCAGGAAGTAGATCGACGCCAGCTCTCCGATCGAATCGAGCAGAAACACAGTTCCAGGCTCGATTGCGCGAGGAGACTGGGCCCATTCCGAGCGCCGCACCCAATTTGCTGCGCGCTTTTTCAGAATCTCAGCGACCTCGCCAAAGCGCTCCGGGTGGCGTGGCGCGAGCACAGTGACGATGTTCGGCGGCAGAGCATCGAGCAGCATTTCCTCTTCGCCGGCGAGCGTCGATCCGCAAACCAGCACACGGGCGCCGGGGGAGAGGAATTTGTGCAGCATTGCTGTGATCGCAGACGATCCGCCCGCGCGCACATCGTATTTGAGGTTGCCGGCGACGCGCACACGGCCTGCGCCCAGGGCTCGCAGGCGGTCTGCATCCAGCTCGGTTTGGGCCAGAACGGCGGCCAGATCGCGCAGCAGAGGCCGCCACATCGACGCGAACCTGCGGTAGCGCGGCCAGGAGCGATCCGAGATGCGCGCATTGACCACCGCGACGGGGATCGCGTTGCGACGGCATTCGGTCAGCATGCGCGGCCAAAATTCCGTCTCCACCAGCACCAGCAGCTTCGGACGCAAGGCCCGCAGCCACGACCGTACCGGCCAGGCAAGATCCAGTGGGAAATAGAACACGCGATCCGCGCCAAAACGCCGCCGTGCCAGTTCCTGCCCTGTCCGCGTCGTCGTCGAAATCATCACGCGCCAGCGATCCACCGCACGCTCTCCGGCAGATTCCGCCAACCTTGACCCGAGATCGTCGATCAAGCGGCCGGCTGCCAGCACTTCCCCCACGGAAACGGCGTGAACCCAGACGACATTGCGGCCGTCGAGCGCTTCGCGAATGCGCTGCGGCAAAAAGCCGAGCCTCTCCGTCAAACCTTCGCGATATTTGCCGCTGGTGGCCATGCGAAACAGCCACCACGGAGCACCCAGTACCAGCAGCGCCACCAGGGCAAAACTGTATAGAATCAACATCCGCTTACCAATGTCACCTTCCTGCGGTCATAAGGCAAGATGATAATGATGACCATGCGCTCGTGCTCGTTCCGCAGTGTCATGCGATGTTATTGGCTGATGTGCTTTCTGCTGGTCTCCTGGGTCCCGGTCTTAGGAGCAGGGTCCGATCCGCCGCCAGCACGTGATGCGACGGCGTATCCGGCAGTCGATCTCCACACCAAAGAACAGGTCGCGATCGCCGCGGAGCCATTCGATACCGCGGAGAAATGCAAAATCTTTCAAGTGGATTATCTGAAGTATCGTTTTCTTCCTATCCGCATCATTGTGACGAATACCGGAGATCACCCCATATCGCTGCGCGACGCGCGGATTTTTTTTATCAGCTCGACGGGCGACCGAGTACCGGCGGCCGACCCGGTAGACGTGGAGCGGCGGGTGAAGCCGAAAGACAGCCGGGGCCGCGATATCCCGGTCGGACCTATTAAGGTGCATACGAAGGGGAGCGCGTCCGACGACAAGATCGAGGCGGACTTCGATCATTTTGAATATGCCGCGCTGGCGGTGGAACCGCACACGACGCGCGCCGGCTTCCTGTTTTACGATATGCAGGGACTCGGGGATACTCCGCTGCACGGCGGGAAGCTGGTTCTGCGCGAGCTGCGCGACGCGGGCGGCAACGAGCTTTTCTTCTTCGAGATTCCGTTCGACAAGTACCTTGAAGCGAGCCGCTGAGGCATCCTGAGTGAGTGAACTCGGTTAGGAACGATCTGCAACTACGGCTCGCGCGCGCGGAAGACATTCCGGCGATCATGACTCTGGAGCGGTTCCCGCACTACCGCACCTTCGTCGGGAACTGGACCGAAGACGAGCACCGCGCAAAGATGGCGGGAACCGATTGCCGTTATCTGGTCGCGGAAGAGGAGCCGGGAGAGATGGCGGGCTTTGCCATTCTGCGCGGACTCTCCTCGCCCAATCGCTCGATTCGACTGCAGCGCATTGTCGTGGCGAATCCGGGGCGGGGAGTTGGCCGGCGCATGCTGGCCGCGATCGAGGACTATGTGTTTCGCACACTGAAGGCGCACCGGCTGTGGCTTGATGTCTTCGAGACTAATACCCGCGCAATCCATGTTTACGAAAGCCTGGGCTTTCGGCGCGAGGGCATTCTGCGCGAAGCGATCCTCCGCGATGGCGCCGACCACACGCAACTGCTGATGTCGATCCTCGACCGCGAGTACGAAGCCTTACTAGGCAAGTCTCACGGCGAGGACCGGAAGATCAGGGAAGCGACGGCGGGCCCAGCAGCGGAGTCTTGACCGGCGCGGCCGCGCCCACGAACTGAGTCACCGTATTCCCGCCGAAATTGGACACCCAGACGTTGCCACTGGGGTCGATGGCGAGAGCATAGGGCGTGCTCAGCGGAGCGTCGGCGCCGTAGCCGGTGCTGGGCGAGATCGCCGTTCCCGCGGTGCCACTCGCCCCCTCCAGCTCGGAGATCGAGTTGCCACGGTAATTGGTGATCCAGACATTTCCCGCGCCATCGACGGCGAGGTTATTCGGATGATCGATACCACCACCGCTGTAGCCGGTGGAGGTCACGGTGACCGCTCCGCCGGATCCAATCTGCAGTTCGCTGACCGTGTTCGAATAGTAATTGGCAACCCAGACGTGGCCCTCGGAGCCGCCACTATTGACAGCGTCGGTCGCGATTCCAGAAGGCTCCGAACCACCCGTGTCGTATGTGTTCACGGTTCCACTCGGAGAGACCGAGGTCGCCGACGGGGTTGCGGCGCCCTGATCGGGAAACCATGCGTTGTGGTTTGCATCGATCGCGACCGCGGTCGGGCCCGCCATCTGACCGGAAGCAAATGGGCTTCCCAAAACCGCAGTTCCGGACGAATTAAACAGCGTTGCGCTGCCGTCTCCATAATTGGCAACCCAGACGTCGCCATTCGTATCGGCGGCAATCGCCTCGGGGAAGTAGATCCCGCCCGTGGAATAAACTGACGGACTGGCAGAACTCGGATCGGCGGCACTGAGCACGGTGACGGCTCCGTCGCCGCCGTTCACGCCGCTGGCGCTCTGCTGGTCTGTCACCCAGACACTCCCATCGGAATTCACCGCAAGGCCGTAGCTCTCCTCCAGAGACCCTCCTCCGGTATACCCGGCTACAGGCGAAAGAGCCGCGCCGGTATTGGAGAGCTCGGTGACTTCGCCAAAATAATTCCCGACCCACACATGGCCGGAGGCGTCGAGGGCGAGCGGCCCAGGGGAACACGGCTCACCGCTGCAATTGGAGCTCAGTCCACCGCCGTTGTAGGTCACGCCGATCAACCAGTCGTTCGGCAGGCTGGTCAGGCTGGGTTGAAATGGTGCGCTGGGTGTCGCCAGGCCGTAGAGAGCAGCAATGTTGGCCCCCGGTTTGTGCGCGATGTTAATGGCGGCTGTTGCGGTGTCAGTGGGCTGGGCGCCGCTGCCGTTCTCGGCTGCCACGAACAGCGTGCTGCAACCGGTGGCGCCGGTCGCGCTGTTGATGCACGATGCCAGAATATCGGCCAGCGTGTTGATCTTGCTCCGCGGCACCGTCCCGTTGCCGCCCGGCGTGGTGGAGTACGCCAGACCCGTACCGATGTTGGCGAGGTTGGCGGCGTTCAATGCCGCATTCGCCATCCCCGTAGCGGCTGCCGTCGAGGTCGGTCCCGACATGTGCGTCGCGTCGGTGGCATAGCCGGCCAGGGCCCAGGCCGCCGCCACTGTGGTCACTTCATTCATCTGGACCATAGCCGGCAGACCGGAGAAACTGCTGTCGGTGCACTGGCCGAGGACCGCCATCAGTCCGATGGCGTCACTATCGCCAAACCCCGCGCTGCCGCCCAGGGAGTAGAGATAGACCTGACCCCCGGAACAGGAGAACTCGTCGGCTGCGATGGTGAAACCGCCAGTCGCGTTGGTGAGCACATACGACCCGATGCTGTCGCTGTTGCCGGTGCCCGTCAGCAGCGAGGTGGAGGCCTTGCCATATCCGCCGCTGGACGCGTTTACGGCGAGGAGATAGACCTTCGCCCCATTAATGGGCTGCTGTCCTCCATGGACCATTCCGGAGAACGGAACGGTGTTCGTGTCGAGATTCTTTTGCTGGGTTGAGGTCGTCGTCGCCACCGAGCAACCGGTGACAAGGAGCGCCGCACCAGCGAGGAGCGTCCAGGCGAAACGCATTGGGCTGTCTCCATTCACTGCTTTATTGGCCGTACAAGCACGCGCTGTGCAGAAAACCAGCGGGTTGAGAGGCTCCGAAGCTCGCCTTCGAAGCCGGGATGCGCTATCCATCCGTCTCACCGCGAACGATCCGGATTATTCGTCCTTCGAGTGTTTGCGAACCTGGATGTATCTGCGGACCCACGAATAGCCGAAGCCGGCCGCGCCCACAATCAGGCCCAGGACGAGGGTTGGGTTCTCCGGCGAGTCGTCGCACCCGGTGATCTGGGCGTGAAGCCGGACAGCGGTTACGGCGACGAGCAGAGCGACGGGAACGATGGCTCTGAACTTAATCAAGGCGGTCCTCCAAACACCCCGGGGGGGCGAATTCTGGGTGACTGCGGTCCAACGCCCGCCGCTCTTGACAAGAGGCAAACCAAATCGCATCCCAAAATGGTCCCTGTGGGGATCACTATCATAGCGCCGCTGGGGTCCGCTCAGCAAAGTAAATTTTTGAGGTTTATGGTAATTCTCAACCACGCCTGAGAACAGGACAGAAGTGCAAAGTAACACCCCAAATCGCCATTGTCGGCCCCAGGCCGAACGGCTAAAATGGCAGCGCCACGTCCCCTGAATACAGTATGAAAATCGGCGTTTTGCAATCCGCATCTGCCGCCGCGCAGGACTCTTCCGCTCCATCGGCTTCCGAAGCGAATACCAGGCCGGATCTTCAGGTCCGCACCGATCGCGCGACCTGGATGTGGATTGCAGTTCTCGCTGTCCTGGGCGCCATTGGGCTGTCCTCGGATCTTCTGAACCTGTGGGATGTATGGACCGACGATCCGCTGCGATCCATCGGGATGCTGATCGTGCCCGCCAGCGTCATCCTGACGCTGCGGGTCTGGCGGCAAACCGGCTGGGAGCTGCGTGGGAGCTGGTGGGGGCTTCTGCCGGCGACCGTGGGCCTTTCGATGAGCGCCTTCCGGCACATGCTGGCGTGGTCCGTGTTCATGGGCCCGATGAAATTCAGTTTTCTGGCTCCGAAGATCGCTCTTTATCTGCTCGGCAGCGGTTTCGTGCTCCTTTTTGGAGGGGTGCGCGTCTGGCGGCGGGCGTGGTTTCCGCTGGCGCTGCTGTTATGCGCACAACCGGTACCGAACGGCGCCCTGGTCTATGGCGACCTGCCCTTGCAGAATCTCTCGGCGCATATCGCGCGCTCCTTTGCGGTCCTGATCGGATTTCCGCCCTCCAGCAAAGAAGAGATGCTCCGCCTGATGTTCACGCCTGACTTCGGCATGTTCATTGCGCCGGGCTGCGACGGCGTCCGTGGCGCGTTAACCCTTGGTTACCTTGCTCTAATCACCGGTTATCTCAAGAAGGTTACGTTTCGGCGGTGGATCGCGTATGTTTGCGGCGGCGTGATGCTGGGTTATCTTTTCAACCTCATCCGGCTGTGCGCGCTGGTGCTGTACTACCGCATCGCCGCTGGCCATCCCCGGCTCGAACATTCCGCCAAATGGGCCGATTACATGATCGGGGGCACTCTGTTTCTGATCGCGGCCCTGCTCTTCCTGTGGGTTGTCTCCAGAAAGAGTGAGGATCGGGGAGAACCGGCCGGAGCTTCCGCCGCAACGGCCGATTTCAGTCCACGCGAGAAGCGGGCTTTCTACTGGCGTGCTGCGGTGTTTTCTGTGGTGACTCTGCTGTTCGCGGTACCGGGGGTGAATGCGCTTCGCAGCTATCGCAAGAACTTTGCCGCACAGGTGCGCGACGGCGACATCACGACCACGGAACTGGACGCGCGGCTGCCGAAACAAGTTGGGGCGTATGCGCTGAACCGCGCCTGGCAGGAAATTTTCGGCAGCCATGTCGCGATGGAACTCGGCGCTTACGACGGAGGGTCGGCCCACGAGGTGACGCTCGGGGTCTGGTTGCTGTCGCGGGAACACAACGCGCACGGGAGCTGGATCGCTCGCGGCGAGGATCCGCTCATGCGTGGCGATACGATGTTCCTCACCGCGGGGGGGCGACCGACGCAGTTTGACACCGCTTTCTATACCGACGGGGTGACCGACAGTATTGGGGGGAATGCGTTCTGCACGCCGGGGGGGTGTATACCGTCCCAACCGCGGCCGAAAATCGATATGCGGTTCCTTCTGAATCCACCCAACTTTGAGAGCCCTGGCCATCGCGCCATCCCGATTTTCTTCAGGATCGACAGACCCCACAAGGCAGGCGACCAGGCGGCGATCTACGAGGAGCTTACGGTGGAGGCGCAGCGCTTTGTGGCCGGCATCGATTTCGGCGAACTCAGCCGCAGATTCCAGTAGCCCAACAGCAGCGGTTCCCGAATCGCAGTCGCATCATCCGCCGGACGCGTGGCTCACTCCCTGCCCTTTCTCCGGCCGCGCGGCGATCTTGTTTCCGACCGCCGCGTCAGCCAGCGGAGTCACCGTTGGCGCCGCGGCGCCGATGATTTCAATCAACGGATCGCCGTTCATTCCCGCCAGGGACGGTTGTTCGCGGCTGGAAAGTTTCCGGGAGGACCAGCCTCCCGGAGGGGTTCAGATCAGGGCAGCAGCCCGTAGACGTCGACTTCGCCTACGGTGGTGTCGGTAGCTCCGGCTGAGCTGCCCGTGCCACGGGTGGCGACGTAGACTTTCCCGTTCGCCACAGTGGGCACCATGAACTTCATCGCGTTCCCGGCGGCATTGGCTCCCGACGTGCCGCTGCTCCACAGCTCGGTCCCGAGACTGGTGGCCTTGTAGGCGTATAACACCGCGGATCCGCAGCCTGGGGATCCCTTCGTGCAGTAGTTGCTGGTATCGAGCGCCCACAGGATTCCATTGGTAAAGGTGGGCGTCGACGAGATCGACGGCGTTGTCCCCGGGAACACAAAGGTATTGGGAGTGCCTGTCGCCACGGCGGTCATTTTCGCGGTGGACGTGTTCAGGCTCCACGCCAGTATCGACTCGTAGGTTTCGCCGAGGTAGTAAGTGTTATTCCAGAATGCACCGGAGGAAAAAATGCTGTCGCCCTGGCTGAGTTGCTGCCATGCGTTGCTGTCCCCCGATCCTCCCATCGAATCGCGGTTCAAAACGTAGAGGTTCCCCTTGTTCGCCGCGTTCTTCCCGCCACCGATAATCAAGTGGGTGGGGTTGCTGCCATTGGTGGGCAGATCGACCAGCACCGTCGCGCCGCCGGATCCAAAGTCGTTATCGCCGCTATTGTCTGAGCTCTGATTGCTCGGCGTGAAGTAGGAGCTCACCGTCAGGCTGGGGGTGAGCTTCAGCAACGAGTCGCCGTAATCGTCTTTCGGAGCTGTGGAACTGGTGGCATCGAAGGCGCCGTTGCCGGTAATGAGGTAAACGTTGCCGGAGGAGTCGATGGCGGGCGCGGCTCCGCTCATCCAGATGCCGGCGCCGTAGTTGCTCGAGTTGTGGTCGGGAACGTCGTTGAACACGTATTCCGGCGCGAGCGTGGTCGCATTGAAGCCGATGACCCACCCGTAGTACGGTTCCGCATCCTCGTGCGAAGCCCACGCGACGTAAACGATATTGCGGGTCCCATCATTGCCCAGAGCCAGACCGCAGCGCTCGTTCTCCTGCTGGGGATTGAAGGACGGGGTTGCACAGTTCGTGGTGGTACAGGGGAACGTAATCGCGCTGGTGATGTTCTCGGGGCCGGAGAACTTCTCATTGCCGGTGGCCAGATCGATGGCATGCAGGCGCTGGTAGAAGGTGTTCGACCCCCCTTTCAGCACGGATTTCGAGACAACATACAGCGTGTTGGTGGACGAATCGATGACCGGAGTTCCGATGACACCGACCGTCGGCTCAATGTCGCCGGCCGGCGGACTCTGGCCGACCAGAGCACCCGTCGTGCCCGCAGGCACAGGAACCTCTCCGGCGTTGCCGCCATGCGCCGTATCCAGCAGATTTGCGTGCCACAACTGGCTGCAGGGGTTGGCATCCGCGTCAAGGGCGTACAGGCTGTCGTTGGTCGTGGCTACGAAGACGACATTGTGGTGGGCCGCATTGACGGTGAGGTTCCGAACCCAAAGCGGCTGCGCATAAATGGGGGAGTCGACGGTGCAGGAGAACAGCTTGCCGAACGTCCCTGTGGCCACATTGGTTGTGGTCAGCGCGAACTCCTGGGTGTTGGCTCCATCGCGTGAATTGTCATTGTGGTACGTGTACACGCCCGCAAGATTGGTAACTCCGACGTTGACAGAGGCGGTCACTGCGGTCTCAGAAGAGCTGGTCGCGGTGATGGTGTACGCACCCGCGGTAGCAGGCGGCGTGTAGACAACCGCAACTCCACTGGCGGTGTTCTCCACGGAGAAAGTCCCGCAGCCGGCGCCGCTGCAGCTCGCGCCGCCGGCCGACCAGTTAACCCCGCTGGGGTCGTTCGTAGTCGCCGTCAGAGACAGGGTCTGGTTCGTGGTGATCCCCGAGTTCCGGGGCGAGATGGAAACCGTCATGCCCATATTCCCCGTGATGGTCAGCGTCAGGTTGACCGNNTTTGCGTCTGCGGCGTCGGAGTACCCGAATCGGTCACCTTAAAGGTCAATGATGTCGCGTTAGCGGTTGATTGCGGCGTGCCGCTGATCGCGCCGGTCGATGGATTCAGCGAGAGACCGGTGGGCAGCGTGCCGCTGGTCAGCGACCACGTGTAGGGTGTCGTGCCGCCCGTGGCCGCCAGCGTTGTGCTGTACGCCGTCCCCTCCTGGCCGCTGGGCAGCGAAGTAGTGCTGATGCTCAGGGGCGCGGGCTGAATGGTCAGCGTCAGGTTGACCGTTTGCGTCTGCGGCGTCGG
>PMUI01000112.1 GCA_003166955.1 Acidobacterium sp. | reverse complement strand
CTCTTCCCTGTACCGGCTCTTCTTCATGCCCTGTCCTCCCGTTCTATTTACGAGAGATCTCCTGTTTTCCCTGGTCTAGTTTTTCGGGGTCACGTCACCGGCGCTATTTGCTACCAAATTGCTACCAAAACCAAGTGGGTCCAGGTGGCTGAGCCGTGGGGGGCTCAGCCTGTTTTTCGCTAGCGAGCGATGTGAGCCGGAAGGCCAGGAGTTCCGTTTGATGAGACACGCCGGGTCCTCGCCGAGGGCGGAATCAGGATGGTTCGCCAAGGTTCAGCCTGGAGTTCTCATCGCGACCAATACCCACACTGACGCATCCTTTCTCCAGAGTACGTGCACCCGTCACTAAGGAACCGATGTGTCGCGATGGGAGTTCCACAAGGGATATGGCAACCCCGCTAGGCGATTGATGACGAGCGCCTGTGCTACCAGGAGAAACACCGCGACTTCAATGATGACGAGCTCTCTTGGATGGGAGATGATGCCCAGCGAAACGATCAGGGTGGTTGCCCCCGCCGGCGGATGACTGGCTCGCAGCAGCACCATGAAAGCACCTGTAGTTGAGAGAGAAAGTGCGGCGGCGAGGACTCTTGGCCCGTAGATGCCGGCGTGAAAACCGAAAGGCATGTTTGACGCACCGGTCAGAGAAAATGCTGCGTAACCGCAGATGAGTCCTATGGCGTGACCCAGAATGGTATTGCGCGGGCTGGAGGTCTCAGTGAGCGGCGAGAAAAACAAAAGGTAGGCGGTTGGCCCGAGGGAGGGAAAGACAAACGGACTCTTTGTGAACAGCGCGAGGATTGCCAGCAGAGCGATGGTGATAAAGCCGTTGATCAGAACGTAAAGCGACCAGACCAGTCGCGGCGGAAAGCGGTGGAGCAGCCACTCCAGCTTCAGGTGCCCGAGCAGCACCCCAACGTGCTCAAAACCTGCATTGTCGCCTGCATGGTGCTGTCGCAATGTGCGTCCTGGTAGCCTCAGATATTTGGCAGGAGATCGAAGTATTCGTCGTCTTCGTTCTTGCCGCCTTCACCCTTGCCTATGTGTTTTTCCGACTCAATGAACTCGATTCGTTCAATCCATTTCACCATCTTGTAGCCGAGCTGGTTTTCCACGCGCAAGCGAAGAGGAGCTCCGTACAACTCCGGGAGCGGCTGCCCATTCATTCGAGACGCAAGCAGGCACTGCGCCTTCAGCACATTTTCGATGCTTTGGGTGTCGTAATACGCGTCGCCGTATAGCGCTTCGCCAAAGGAAAAGAACGCGACCGTTTTGGCGGCAGCCGTTGGGCGCACTAACTCGATGAGTGCTTTCATCGAAACACCACCCCATTTTGCAATGCCACTCCAGCCCTGAATGCAATGGTGCATCGTGATTTGCTCGGTGGCGCCCAGCTTCTCGAGATCGGCAAGAGAGAGCTCCACGGGTCTTTCAACCAGGCCGCCAACCTTCAGCCTGAAGTCCCGGAAGCCTGTCCCGGCAAGGACTTTCCAATCGCTTCTCGTGGGCATCTTGCCGTTGGGCCACATATAAGGCGAGATGTCCTGCTCGGTGTAATGCTGTTGCGGGACAAGCCGATTCAGTGTGGCCAGCTGCATCGGGTAGGTGACGAACTTCTGTGCATGCTGGAGCGCGCGCGGATGGCGCCACGAGATGTAGTGGGCTGCGATCCAGGAGAGGGCAACGACCCCGATGCCGACAAACCCAAGCATCATTCCCAGAGGGCGCGGATCGTCAGTGCCCAGCACGATATGGTTCATGTTGCGGGCAAATCCAGTCATCACCACCAGAGTCACGTGGACCACGATGAATGCGAAAAAGCTGAGCATAGTCAGGAAGTGAATCGATCGTGCCGACTGCCTGCCGCCAAAGATCCGCGCATACCAGGGAAAGCGATTGACCATCGCCGGGGACATAGCAATGCCGGTAAGAATCGCCAGCGGGCCAAATACAAAAACTACGGCGAAGTAGGCAATCTGCTGCAGCGCGTTGTAGCCATAAAAACCATTGGGTTCCGGAGGCAAATGAAACGTCGCATAGTGAACCCAGGTGTTCCAGGCCTGAACAAGAGCCAGGGATGAAGTGGGGACGAGTCGTTTCCACTGCTCGGTATCGAACAGCATGACGACGAACAGGATGCCCGTGAAGATGAAGCCATGGACATTGATGAAATGCCAGGCTCGCGCAATCCCGATGGTATGGCGGTAGCCGGGTGTGCCAATAATTGGGGAGAGGTAGCGGGCGTCATCCTTCGCGGTCCAGATCCGGTCGCTAGGAACTTTGATTGGGGTAAACTGAATCCACTCGCTCCCCGGCGTGCAGTGGTCGTTGAAATAAAGTCGAGGGTGATCCGCCAGGATGGAGAGACCGCTGCGAATCAACATCATTAAGAAGACCAAATTGAAGAAGTGACAGTAGCGAACCCAGAGCGGAAAGCCGTGGGGGCCGGAGAAATCATTGGGGTATACCTGAGGGACGGGCGGGATATGGGGCATTCCGGCCACAGCCACTTCGATCCACGCCGCGGCAACCAGCGCAAGGATCGTCATACCGGTCGCTGCCAGCAGAGAAGGCCGAATCCAAATGCGAAAGCGGCGGTCTGGTGGATAGTGGACAGCCGCATGCGCGGCGTCAAAAGCAATCATGGTTCCCTCAGCGGTTCCGCATTGTGTTTAGGTTCAGGAAGAGCAAACACATCGTAGCACGATATATCCAGACCGCCAGCGCACGATGGCCTGAGGATAGAAGCGCTCGCAGGCGTGTCGGGCCGGATTCGGGCGGCCTCCGGGAAAATGCTCGGCTCACGCGTGAAGGTGAGGATGAGCTGCAGCGCGAACAGCAGCACAGCGCCGAGTTCGAGGCAGCCGGAGATGGGCAATAATTTCCAGGCAAAAGGCAGAATGCCTTCGTAAGCGAGCGGCTCCATGCTCACGCGCAGCGTACATCCCGCAAGCAGCAGTACGAGGGTCGCGAACATCAGACGTGGACTGTACAGGCTGCGTACTCCGGCGAAATGCGGCAGAATGCGGGGGCCTACCGTCATGACCATCATCGCGGTAAAGCCAACGGTGAGCGCGTGGCGGGAGCCGCCCCAGATACCACCGTGCACGTCGGACCGCGAGGCCCAGACGCTCAGAAACGCCGCTGCAATGGACCAGGCGTACGCAATGCGCAGAAAAACAGGGAAGCTTGGATGGAGGCCGATGGTTTTGGCCGCTCGCTCCGGCATAGAGAACACACGAATAGCTACGGCAGCCAGAACAGCGCCGCAGCCAGCAACGGCGCCATCAAAATTGTGTAGCGTGCCATTCCCAGCGCGACCGCCAGTAAATCGAGTCCAACCGCCATTTGCAACAGCCGACCACGCAACGGTGCGACTCCCAGAAAGACAGGCAGCCACCGTGCCGAGAGGCCCCATACCAGCGGCGCCAGGAACCCCCAGCCAATCAGCACTAAAAAACTCTGATCGAACCGGCGAGGAATGGCCGGCGCCGCGCCCTCGATCGCGAGGCGAATGCTCACAACGAGGTTGATAACGAGTGCCACGACCAGCGCCGCGTTGCTGACAAGCACCGTTTGCATCCACGGCTCAATCCCCGGCCGTTTACGGATGGTCGCCGATCCAGCCTCGGGCAGTTTGTGTTGCCGTGCTGCATAAAGGAACAGCAGAATCGCGGCGAACTGCAGCGCTCCCGAGATCGGCAGCGTCACGCGCCACCGCCACAGGTACCCGGCAGCCAGCCAGTGTAACGTCAGACCCATTGTCCACAAACTCCAGCACGTTATCGGCAGGCGGCCGCGATTGGTACGCGTATGCGGCTGAGAGTAGAACCCGATGCCCAGCACAAAGCTTCCAATCCAGCCGAAGACTTGAGAGAACCCGTGCGCCTGAATCCACGCTGCGGACAGGCCCGCAAGACCGTGATGGGCGCTGATCGCCAGCAGGTTGGTGAATCCCAGCACAGTTCCCGGCAGCACCATGAAGAAGAGGCCGGTAACGATCCACAGGCGCAGCAGAATGCTCTTGCGGCGCTCGACCGCGATCATGGCACGATGATCGGGCGTTTCGGTGAGAATAGGCAGCGGTTCAGCGAGGATGGCTGACATGGCGTTCTCCTGCAGACAGCTTGAGCCAGAGGACACCGGGTCGGCAGCGACTTATGTCACTCGTGTCAAAAGAATCAGGCGCTGCTTTCGAGAATCGCCGTCAATCCCGGCATGTCGCACACCACAATACTGCGCGCATCTACCTGCAACAGGCCCTCCGCCTGCAATCGCATCAGGTTGCGCGAAACCAACTCGCGCACCGTACCCAGCTGATGCGCCATTTCCTGGTGCGTTCCCGGCAACGTGAACTGAATTCCCAGTTCCGAGTGTCTGCCTTCGGTCTGCGCCAGCCGCACCAGCGCGGCCACCAGCCTTTGCCGCACCGTCGTGAACGACAGCTCTTCGATGATGCCAACCAGACGCCGCAGCCGCGCACCTACAACCGCCAGCATCTTCAGGGCAACATCCGGGTGTTCGAGGCAGAAGGCGCGCAAATCCTGTCGGGAAATGAAAAGAATCTGCGAATCCTCCACCGCGCTCACCGACGCCGGATAGGGGCCGCCGTCAAACACCGGCAGCTCGGCCACTGAACCGCCCGGACCCTCCACCGCCAGCACCTGCTCGCGTCCGCTCGCCGAGCTCTTGAAGATGCGCAGCTTTCCGCTATCGATGATGTGCAGTCCTTTGCATGGGTCGCCTTCTGCGAACAGCAGCTCTCCCAGCGCATAGCGCTTACGCACAAAGCGCATTGCCAGCAGGCGGACTTCCTCCGGAGAGAGTCCGGAAAACAGCGGCACTGCCGCAAGCGATGTCGCGACACCAGTGGGATCTGTCATCGCCGAAATTCTAACCAATTTCGCAAGCGAGTGACTTTAGTCGCAGCGCCGGCAGCGGGTTGCCCGTACCTTGCGTTCAGGAGAACTTCTCATGAGCACACTGCAAACCACAGTCCGCGATATCGCCCTCGAAAACCCGGCGTCCATCCGCGTCTTTGAAAAGTTTGGCATCGACTACTGCTGCGGCGGACGCAAGCCGCTGATTGAGGCCTGCGCCGAGCGTGCCCTCGATCCAACTGCCGTTCTGGCGGCCATCGAGTCGGCCGACGCGAAGCCTGCGCCCACGCAGGACTGGAACACCGCCTCGCTCGAGTCGCTCTGCACCCACATTATCGCCGCGCATCACGAATACGTTCGCCGCGAAACCCCACGCCTCTGGCAACTCGCGCAGAAAGTCGTCTCGCGCCACGGCGACACCCGTCCTGAGCTGCCGCGGATTCAGCGGCTCGTGAAGAACCTCGGCGAGGACCTCGCTGCGCATCTCGGACGCGAAGAATCCGTCCTGTTTCCCTATGTCATCAACCTCGAACGCAATCTCGCTAATTGTGGCCCGCGCTCGTTGGGCTGCTTCGGTACCGTGAAGAACCCCATCCACGTCATGATGGCCGAGCATGATGCAGCTGGCGCCGTCCTCGCCGAAATCCGCCAGCTCAGCCAGGATTACACGCCGCCCGAAGGCGCCTGCCCCACCTACCGCGGCTTTTATCAGGCGCTCTCTGAGTTCGAATCCGACCTTCACCAGCACATCCATCTCGAAAACAACGTCCTCTTTCCGCGGGCTATCGAAATGGAGGAAAGCTGCGGCTGACGGCTCCTGTGAAATACCTTTCCCCCATATCTGGGCCAGGCAGGATTTGCTGAATGATGCACCTGTCAGAAGGTGCTGGTAAGTGTTGCTTCGTTGTGCTCGTGGGCGCAAATCGCCAATGCGTTTATAGCGAACTTTGAGCCGGACCCTGCAAGCCTCTGCAAAAATGCTGGGGTGTCACACCGCACCTTGCGGCCGTACATGAAGGAGAAACCTATGAACTATACATTTCTGGCAGACCTGCACAAGGAGTTCGCGCCACCAGAAGACGGAATTCTGAGCCGCATACTGCACAAAGACGAAAAGGTAAACGTCACGCTGTTTGGCTTCTCGTCCGGACAGGAACTCTCCGCACATTCAGCCCCGACGCCCGCCATCCTTTACTTTCTGGATGGAGAAGCTGAAGTCCAGCTGGGAGAGGATAAGGTTAACGCCCAGTCAGGCTCATTTGTCTACATGCCCCCGATGTTGGCTCACGGTATCTCGGCAAAATCTCCTGTCAGGATGCTGCTCATTCAGATAAAGGCTGGGACGGACCGACTTTCATAAGAGCGTGCGAGCGCGTCACACTCGCGATATGCCTCCCGAGATTTGGGCACCGATAATGCTGGCGCACAGCGGACGACCGGCTAATCTCGGAATCCCTATAGTCGGCGTGTTACTTCCGGATCGCCGACCAACCAGACGGTATGCGGAATTGCCTCGATGAGTGCCTCGGCCTTGGTGTCACCAATTGAGAGCGAGAATCTGAGCGACCTGAGCGGTGGCAAAACTCGGCCGGGGAACGCCAAGTCAATGCATCGGCGTCCCCTGGTTCTCCTGCTTCGCGGCGGTGGTCAACGAGGGAGCGCAAGTTCGAACGCCATGTCTCTACGAGATGCCGAGGCGCGCAAAGACTGGGATTTTGATTGAATCGAGCACCAGCCCGAAGACGAGAGCTCCTACAAATTCGTATGCGATCACAGAGATCGGCAAGGGCGCCATGGCAATGCCGCGAACGGCGAGCGCCGAGATAATCAGAATGTCGGCAATCGAGGACATCACAAGCCACTTCGTGGGGCGCAGGCCCCAAAGGTGGCGGCGATCCCGAATAGCGTAAATGGTCGCCTGACTGCCAAAGACGATTGCGACGACGGAGAGAGTCTGCAGGGCCGCTGTTCCCAGTTGCAATTCGAATTTGCCGATCCCGAGAACAGTCGCAGCAAACGCGAGAAAACAGAGACCGAGGATCACGCCGGCGCCTGTGATCCGCCCAATTTGCCAGGAATTCGGCTTCTCGGATGGGCGCACCCGGTCCGTGGTAAGCGACATGGCCAGAAAGTCTCCGGTGATCATCACGATCACCATCAGCATGGGCGTCAGCACAGCATGCCCGGTCATCACCAGCCCGACAGCGAGCAACAGCACCTGCACGATTTTCTTCAGAACTGAGTTCAGCGTGTAAGTCAGGATGCGCTGAAACGTGACCCTGCCTTCTTTCACCGCGGCGACAATGCCGCCCAGACCGGCCTCGGTCAGAACAACGCCGGCTGCCGACTTGGCAACATCGGTGGCCGTCGAGACAGCAATACCGATCTGCGCCTGGCGCAGCGCCGGCGCATCGTTCGCGCCGTCTCCGCACATCCCAACCGTGTTCCCGTCCTTCTGGAATGCTTTGACGAGGTCGAATTTTCCTTCCGGCAGAATGCTCGCGAAGACGGCGAAATCCTCCGATTTGACGGCCTCGGGAATCGGTCCCGCGGGACACACGGCGCCTTCCAGTCCGACCGCGCGGGCAACAATGGCCGCAGTCGCAGACGCATCGCCCGTCACCATGACGGTGCGCACGCCGAGTGCCTTCAATTCCGAGATAAGGGAAGCGGAATCCCCGCGCGGCGGATCGCTCAGCGCGATGAAGCCGACCAACTGGATAGACGCTGGAGTACCGGCCGCCACCGCCAGAACCCTGAAGCCTTGTTTTTCGAGCTCATCCGCAATTGCCGCTGCGGCGGGAGCGGGAGTTGCCATGTCTGCAACAACCGTGAAGGCTCCTTTGACGATGCGCTCCTGTCCGCCCTTCCCATCGGTCGCCATGGCTTCAGAGATTTTCGTGCCGGGATCGAATGGAATGAAGTTGGTCAGTTTCGGCAAGTCGGCTGCAGGTTTGTGCGAGGCGGCGGATCGGATGGCTGCGTCAACGGAGTCCTGGCCACCGTCCGAACTGGCGAGCGCTGCCAGTCCGAGGATGTGCGCCTGATCGAAGCCCGGCATAGGGCGAACACTTGTGACGGAGAGTTGGTTGCAGGTCAACGTGCCTGTTTTATCCGAGCATAAAACGTCGATGGTCGCTGCTTCGTCGAGGGCCGTGAGGCGAGTTGGCAAAACGCCTACCTTTGCGAGAGTGCGAGCCCCCAGAGCCGCCGCCAGGGTAAAGGTCGCGGGCAATGCGACCGGGATCGACGCCAGGACCGCGGTGAGCAGCAGCGGGATGATCTCACCCCATGGCATCGCATGAAACCAGGCATAGGCTCCTATGAGCAGGATGATGCAGCCATTGAAAATGGCGAGGTTGCGCACGATCCGGAGCACAGCCTTCTGCTGGGAACTGACAACGTGCGCCGTGCGGACCAGTTCCGCGGTGCGACCGAACTTGGTGCGCATGCCTGTGGCAGTTACGACTGCCGTGGCTTCGCCGCACCTCACCAGTGCTCCCGCATAGGTATCCACACCGGCTCCGGCTTCGATAGGCAGAGATTCTCCCGTGAGCATTGACTGATCGAGCAGGACAGACCCGTCCACCAGATGTACATCCGCCGCCACCACGCCGCCGAGCGAGAGTTTCACCAAATCGCCAGGGACCAGTTCCGCGGCCGGCACAGTCTTCCATGCTCCATCGCGGCGAACGGAGGCATTCAGAGCGAGCCTCGATTTCAAAGCGGCAAGGGTAGCCTGGGCGCGGCCCTCCTGAAACCAGGCCAGAGCTGCATTGAAGACCAACAGGCCTGCGATGACGCCAGCCTCAAGATATTTATGTAGCCCCACCTGCAGCAGGATGGCAGCTTCGAGCAACCAGGGAACCGGTGCCCAGAATTTCGCCAGGGCATTGCGAAGGGGGTGAGCGGATGTATCCGGCATGGCGTTGGGTCCGTCTTTTTCCAGACGAATCTTCGCCTCGTCGCTGGTGAGTCCGTTTGGCTCGATAATCTTGAGAGGCGTGGGAGCAGTGACGGGTGATGCAAGCGTGACTGCACTGTCTGAGGTCATCATTCCTCCAGACACATCGCTGTGCTGGTCGACGTTTCTCGGCAAAGCAACCTCCGATTATCACTCGCCCAAACGTTCCTGACTGCATCGAATTGCACAGTCGTGCGGAGCCATGAACGATTGTGCCGCTTTGCTGGAATAGAGTGCACGCGTAGCAGCATCGTCGGGTTCGCGATCCATGTCCAATCTCCCGTTTGCCCTACCGCAAGCAACCCCCGAATCCTGCGGGCGCCCTGTACTGCCTGATTTCTTTCCGTGGAGTACCTTCCCGGGACGTTCCTTTCCGACGACTACTGCCGACCGTCTTCGCTTTGGGGCACGCTGAAACAATCTTTGTTTCAGGAGTGCTCTGCCACGAAAGATCCTTGCCTTCACCGTCGAGAGATTCAGCTGAAGGATCTCGGCGGTCTCGCAATACGAGTGCTCCTCAAGGTCACGTATTTGGATCGGTCTTTTGTGAATCGGGTCGAGGCCACCGACTTCTGCAAGCAGCAGACAATGGAGTTCGTGTTCCCAGCAGTGTTCTTCGGGATTTTTTCCGGGATGAGGGAAATCCAGTTTCGCGACATCGTGATCGTTATAGCCGGCGGACTCCAGCGGAACTTGCACATGCCCGCGCCGGCTGCGCAACCAGGTGCGCGCTGTGTTCAGGACGATGGCGTGCAGCCAGGTATCCAACCGTGACTCGCCTCTGAATCGTGACAGGTTGGTGAGCGCTTTTACGGCGGATTCCTGAACCACATCTTCCGCATCCTCAGGGCAGCGCATCACGCGAAGTGCCAATCGCAGAAGCTGCCCATGGCGCAGTTCCAGCGTTCGAGTCAATGCGGCATAACGATTACACCTCAACTGTCGAGTGCAATTCGGGATCTGAAGCAGTTGCGGTAATCGATATATCTTCAATCACTTTCCGTGGCTCTCCGGGTGAGGAAAAGAGCGTCCGCATTGGCAATTGTCTGGATTCCATAAAATGGCGTACTACAACTCAATTTCTTCTGTTGTCCCTTCGCGCGTCCTGCCGGTGAGCCGCTCGATGGTCGGAAGAAGAACCTGCGAGGCCGCAGCGGGAAGTACGCGGTCGTCATAGAGGGCGTCGTCGAGAAATTCGCTACCTGCCCGGATAACCAGGATTCTGGCGGAGGGCCATTGCCGGCGAATGAAGCGACTCGCGTCCTCGAGTTCGAGCGACGAGAGCGTGCAGTGGAGGATCGCAGCATCGACGTCCTCGTGCTTCGGAAGTAGCCACAATTCTCGAGAACCGGTCGCAACCATAAGCTGACATTTCCAGTATCCTGACAAGGCATCGCTGACAAGAATGGAAAGAGAAGCTGGCCCGACAGAGAGAATGTGCAGGGAGTCTGTCATAGGAGCACTCCGGAGGCGGTAATACGGAAAGAGAGGTCAACCGATGACGTTTGTGTCGTCACGTGGCTAGTCATGCGACTTCCGCCCTGGCGCGGTCGCCGTTCAGAACGTAAAGAGGTGCGGAACCGCACATGCAGGGACTGGCCTGAATCATGGAAACCGAGAGATCGGAAGCTCCGTAGATAACGGCACTTCTGTCACTAGGCAGCCATTCGAGCATTTCGGACAATTCGCTCGGCCCTACACACAGCACCTGGGCGGCCGGAAGCGGAAACGGCGACCGCTGACTGTCTGGTCGAAGATCGATCACGATGAGGTCATCTGCCCCGGCGAGGACCCTCGTGAATTCGTCCATGGACACCCACTTCAGCTTGCGCGTTTGCTTGCGGTTCGCTCTCGTTGAGCCGAGATGAGAACCGGATAATGGGCGCACGAATGCGATCTTGTTACGGGAGGCATGTCTGACAAATCGAAGGATCTGCCACGCGGTGCACAACACAATTGCCACGACCAGTAACAGCAGAGCCCACAGGAAATCCATGGCGCGCTCCTTAACAAGGCACAGAATTTTCCGGATGCGGTATCGCGTCAGCGCGCACCCCAGCGGGACCGAAGGAATGCTGCTGCAATACTGCTTATGCCAGGCGAGGAAGCTGTGCGGGAGGAGAACGGGACGGGATGAGGGAGCTGGGGGATTCAACTCCGCAAGAACGCATCGGCAGAGTAAACGCGGCGTGACTATGCCAGGGAAGCCAATGATTTTGGGAAGGTATCGCGCTCAGACAGGGGATCAGATGCGATCTGGTTCCAGATACGAAAACCGCTGGCAAAGACAGGCCGCGCGGCCCGGTCCATAGCCTCGCCATCGCCGTTCCGGGCGCAGGATCGGGGTGGTGATGATAGAGCGACAGCTTATAACCAAGACCCCAGAGAACCACCGCAATCGCCAGCCCAATAAGTCCGAGAGCGCAGGGTCTGCGGATCGATCTCCACGAGGAATGCGGGCACTCTATTTGGATATCCCGTCCGAACCCGCTGGTCCACGGTGTCGTGGCGAAGGCCGTAAATTTGCTCCGGTTAAGCAATTCTTCAAACACTTCCTTCTCTACGGGAAGAAGCCAACCAGTTTTAGACGAAGGTGGCTGACATAACGTTGCAGGGACACTCAATTATTCTTGCCATCTGAATCATCAACCGGGCCCAGAACAGCTTGTTGCGGACCGATACATCCGACCTCGCGATTTCGCGGACAATTCCGATTTATGCCGACATCCCACATGTGTCTCCGCGGATCGTCAGAACAGGGCAGGTTGCTTTCGCCAGTAATTGATAAGCGAAGCTGCGACGGAGCTGAGTGGGGTATAGCCGGTGCGGTGGGAGCCGTCTCCCGGTCCCCTCTAGCAATTGGGAAACGTATCCCGACCGCTAGTTTGTCTGACGAGTTGCGGTCTCAGAAGTTATCCGCTCCGACTTCAGCAGACCCCAGGGTCGACGGACCGGTTCGAAGAGCTATATACGCGGAGGTCCACACCGTGCGGGGGAGGCCGAGAGAGCGCAAACTATCTATGATGAAACCCGCAAGTATTGCCGATGCACGTGGAGGCCGCCACACCCCTAAAGTGAATTGCTTGAAGAGCTGGCGGCAGGCGTTCCTTGTTCTATTGGTAATTCCGTCCTTCGCAGCGAAAGCAATTCCGCAGACCTCGCCTTCGAACCCATCCCAGTCTGGTTCTGCGTTGGGAATCCCCGGGGATCGACAGATCGAACCGGAGGAATTACATCGCGCGTTGCAGGCCTCCGATCATCCCGCCCCGCTCGTTCTTCAGGTGGGCTCCCATATGCTCTACAACGAGGCTCACATTCCGGGAGCGGAGTATGTGGGACCAGCATCCCAGCCCGCCGGCCTGGCGATGCTACGGCGTCGGGTCGAGTCTGTGCCTCGAGATCGCCCGATTGTCCTCTACTGCGGGTGTTGTCCCTGGAATCGCTGCCCTAACATTGCGCCCGCATTGCAGCTGCTCCGCGAGATGGGCTTCACCGACGCCAAAGTGCTACACATCGACCAGAACTTCGGTGTCGACTGGGTCCGAAAGGGATACGGTGCTGATTCGGCACAGTGAAAGGGACGGGCTCAGAATTGTGTTGCGAAGTTCTCTGCGCGCTGGTTTCCTGCTCACGGCCATGTTGGTTGCCGGCGGCACCGAAGCGCACATGCAGACCCTCACCAACCACCTGGCACCCGCCTTCACGCGGATCGACCTGCAGCACCACCAGGTAAGTCTCAAGGACTATCGCGGGAAGGTGGTGCTGCTCAACTTCTGGGCGACCTGGTGTGCGCCCTGCCGCATTGAGATTCCGCGCTTTGCCGCGTGGCAAAAGCAGTATGGGTCTGAGGGGTTTGCCGTCCTTGGAATTTCGATCGATGATACGCCTGCGCCTGTGCGGGAGTTCGACCATGCCCAGCATGTCAATTACCCAATTATCATGGGTGACGCGAAGCTCGCCGAAAAATATGGCGGGGTCCTCGGTGTGCCCATCACGTTTCTTATCGACCGCAGAGGCGTCATCCGCGCGAGATACGAAGGGGAAACGGACCTTCGCCTCATCGAGGCGGAACTGCGCAGACTCCTTGCTGCGCCGGCGCAGTAAGTCCTTCTTCCTCGTCAATGACACGAGGGAACTACTGAACCAGCATCGCCGCTTTCGTCGTCAGATGAATCGAGATTTCCGGCTGCGATAAAAGCGTATTGTGCACCAGACACTGATGGACCGAACGCAGCATCCCTTGCGTCTGCTCTTCGGTGAGAGAAACAGGGCAGGCGACATCGATCTGGAAATTCCCCATGCGCGCCGGCTGCTTCAGTTTCTCCGCCGTCACCGAAACTTCCACGCCGGTGTCGGCCAGTTTGCGCGTCTTCAGGTACTGGAACGCGTAGAAGGCCGCGCAGGACCCCAGCGAAGCAAGGAGCAATTCCGGCGGCGTCATGCCGGTGTCATGGCCGCCGTTGTCCTCCGGCTGGTCGCTGATGACGGTGTGATTGCGAGTACTGATGGCAAAGCGTACGCCATCCAGATGTGTGACCTGAATTTGCATTTGTGGGTTCCTTTCCTTTGCGGGTTTCGCAACTTTTGCCTGTGGTAGCGTGTGAGGAGACTCGACATCTGCATGATCGGCGAGCATGCCAAGACACAGAGGCGTCACTTTTCCCAACCACTCCCTGAGGTGATCTGAAGAATCGATCGTGGGACTCGCAGACCATGCTCGCCGCAATGCGCCGCACAACGAGGGCGCCGCGCCCGGCTTGCCCACTTCCAACTGCAGCATCGCGCGATACACATGATCGCGCAGCATATCGCTGGTGCGGCCGGAGTTGCAGCGTGCAGCGCGCGGCATGTTTCTACTTCTCGCCTTCTCCCGTGCGTAAGCCCATCAGGAACCATGAATACGTTCCAACATGGCAGACGGAGTGCACTCGAAATCCGCCGTCGGAGATTGCGAACTGGGCGACCTCTTTCGGGATACGGTGCGCCTGCGGAGGTCCTGGCGGGGCGTCAAAATCGGCACGCCAGTCAAGGACGGCAAGGCGTCCGTTGGGCTTCAGAATCCGCGCAGCCTCGGCAAGCACCGCAGCATGGTCGTCGAACTCATGCCAGACGTTTGCCATCAGAATGCAATCGCAGCTCGATCCGGCAAGCCCGGTCGCTGAGGCTTCTCCCTGCAGGCAAACAACATTGTTCAACTCCGCCTCAATTAGCCTGGATTCGATGCGTGCCAGCATCCCCGGCTCGACGTCGACGGCGAACACCTTTGCGGCAATCCGCGCCATGGGAAGTGTGAAGTAGCCAATGCCGGCGCCAATGTCGGCGATGGTCCAGTCCGCATGAATGTCGAGAAAACGCATGACCTCGTCCGGCGGCAGCCATTTTCTGCGCTCGGGATCTTCGAGCTTGTGCACCTGCGAAATCGGAAACCGCCTCTCATGCATCGCCGTCACCTCGACACGGTATCGCTGGTGTTGTTCTGGCGAAATCCGCAGACGCGGAGGATGGGCATGGCGGGGCACCAGTTCGTGAACGCCGACTGCAGCAGATTTACTCCCGCAAATGCCGTTAACCAAAGCCAGTACGGCGATACCCAGTGGGCCAGAGCCAACGAGAGCAATACGACGATCCCGGCGAGCGCGCGCAAACCACGTTCAACAGTCATGCGAGGGTTTCCTTTCTGAGGTTGGTTTCGAGCGGATTGAGAGGGGAGGAAGTCTGTCTCGCCGCCGCTACGTAGTAGAGGACGGGAACGGCGAGGCGTGAAAGCAGGGTCGAGGCAACTTCACCGGCAATGAGCGACAGGGCCAGTCCCTGGAAGATGGGATCGAAGAGGATCACGCTGGCGCCGACGACTACAGCGGCGGCGGTAAGAAGCATGGGGCGAAAGCGCACTGCTCCTGCATCGACCACAGCCTCCTGGAGCGGCATTCCCTGGGCACGGCGCAGTTCGATGAAATCGACCAGGATGATCGAGTTCCGCACGATGATGCCGGCTCCCGCGATGAAGCCGATCATTGATGTCGCCGTGAAGAAGGCTCCGAGCAGCGCGTGCGCCGGAAGAATGCCTACCAGCGTCAGCGGAATGGGCGCCATGATGACCAGCGGCACGATGAAGGACCGGAACCATCCAACGACGAGAACGTAAATCAAAACGAGAACCGCGGCGAACGCGAGGCCGAGATCGCGAAAGACCTCAATCGTGATGTGCCATTCGCCGTCCCATTTCATCGAGTAGTGATCGGTCGATTCCGGCTGTGAGGCGTTGTAGCGGGCGAGGGTATACCCTGCCGGCAGGCGCAGACCATCCAGTGCCTGGTTCATCCGGAAGATGGCGTAGACTGGGCTCTCCTCGGCACCGGAAACGTCGCCCGTAACATAGACCACGCGCCGCATATTCTTGCGATAGATGCTGGGCTCGAGCGTGGACTGCTGCACACGAGTTAGCTCGCGGAGAGAGACGAGACTGCCGTCGGATCCCTTCATGCGGATTGCGTCGAGGGCTTCCAGCGAGGAGCGGTCGGCGCGTTGCATCTCGACCACAATGGGCACGGGTTCGCGGGAGTTCTGGTCATGCAGCAGCCCTGCTGTTTTGCCTGACTCCGCGATGGCCAGGGTCTCGGCGACGTCGGCGGCAGAGATTCCATGGAGCGCGGCTTTCTCCTCATCGACGGTGAAGGTGAGCTGCGGCTGCGGGTCCTCCACATACCAGTCCACATCGACCACGCCGGGCGTCTGCTGAAAGATCTGCTTCACCTGGCGCGCCACATTTTGCTGGCCTTCAGAATCGGGGCCGTAGATTTCGGCAACCAGGGTCTGGAGCACCGGCGGTCCTGGCGGAACTTCACTAACCTTGATCCGCGCGCCAAACGGAAGCCCAAGCTTGACGAGTTCCGGACGCAACCGCTTGGCGATCTCGTGGCTCTGCGTGCTTCGTTCCGAAGCGGGCAGCAGGTTCACCTGAATGTCGGCTTGGTTCGGCCCCCGGCGCAGGTAGTAGTGGCGAACCAGCCCGTTGAAGTTATAGGGCCCGGAGGTGCCGGCATAAATCTGATAATTGGCGACCTCATGCTGCTGCGCCAGAAGATGCCCCAGCGTCTGCGCCACGCGCGTCGTCTCCTCCAGGGTTGTTCCGTCGGGCATATCGACGATGACCTGGAATTCACTCTTGTTATCGAAAGGCAGCATCTTCACCCGAACAAGCTTGAGCGGGACCAAGGCCGCAGCCGCGAGGAACAAAACGACAATGCCGGCAAAGAAGAGCAGACGATGTTTCCGCGATTGGATCAGTGGCGACATGATGCGCCGGTAGAGACGCGTCGACCAATTCTCAGAAGGTTCGATCAGCCGGTGATGCGACTGGCTGTGCGCAAGCAGCCGCATCGCCGCCCACGGTGAAACCACGAAGGCCACGATCAGCGAAAACATCATGGCCGAGGACGCGCCAATGGGAATGGGCCTCATGTACGGTCCCATCAACCCGCGGACAAAGGCCATGGGGAGGATGGCCGCGACCACGGCGAACGTGGCCAGAATGGTTGGATTGCCGACCTCGGCGACGGACTCGACAGCGATCTCGCGCAGCGGGCGGCCATGATTTTCCGGCAGATGGAAATGGCGGACCATGTTCTCCACCACGACGATGGCGTCGTCGACCAGGATGCCGATGCTGAAGATGAGGGCGAAAAGTGTGACGCGGTTCAGGGTATAGCCGTAGAGATAAAAGACGGCAAGGGTAAGCGCGAGCGTCACGGGAATCGCAATCAGAACGACGCCGGATTCCCGCCACCCGAGGAAAAGCGCGATCAGCAGCGTTACGGAGAGGGTCGCGATCAGCAGGTGCTCCAGCAACTCGTCAGATTTGGCCTTTGCCGTCTCGCCGTAATTGCGCGTTGCGGTGATCTCAAGGTCGGCGGGCAGAGTGGTTCTGCGCATTTCGGCGACGCGGCGAAGAACCGCATTTGCCACGTCGGTTGCGTTGCTGCCTTTGCGCTTGGCCACGGTGATGGTGACGGCGGGCAGTTGTCCTCCTGCCGGAGCCGCCGTTGATGCGCCTCCCGCGGCGGTGCCCATCAATACATAGTTGACCGGCTCCGCCGGCCCGTCGACAATCTCTTGGGCGACGTCGCGGAGATAAATGGGGCGTCCTGCGTTCACGCCGACGACGACCTGTTCCAAGTCTTCTTTGCGCTCGAAGAGATTGCCCGCATCGACGCGAAACTCCTGATTGCCGCTGGCAAACTGCCCCGTTTCCACGCGGGCATTTGCAGCCTGCAGACTAGCGATCACACCGGCGGGCGTCGCAGCATAGGCCGCCAGCTTGTCATTACTGAGAATCACGCGCAGGCTGCGCGGCTGGCCGCCGAGAATGCGCGTCTCCGAGACGTTGTCTGCCTGCTTGATGGTGTGTTCGAGCTCCGCAGCCGCGAGACGCAGGCGATAGGCGTCGTACGTTTTGCCCCACAGCGTGAGCGCAAGCACCGGCACGTCGTCGATTGAGCGCTCCTGGATCATGGGCTGCGAAGCGCTCTCCGGGAGCCGGTCCATGTTCGCGTAAATCTTGCTGTAGACGCGCACCAGCGCATCGTCCTGCGGAGTTCCGACCAGAAAGCGCGCTATCACGAGGCTCGATCCGGGGCTTGAGGTCGAATAGACGTACTCAACGCCGGGCAACTCGCGCAGCAGCTTTTCAATGGGAATCGAAACTCGCTGCTCGATCTCTGCGGGAGAAGCCCCAGGCATCGTGGTGGTCACGTCGAGCATCGGCACCACGATCTGCGGCTCTTCTTCACGCGGGATCATGAGAACCGCAAAGGCGCCCAGCGCGAGAGACGCGGCGATGATCAGCGGCGTCAGCTTCGAGTCGATGAAAGTGGCGGCGACTCGACCGGCAATTCCGAGCGACCCCTTCACGGCTGCACCCGCACACCGCCCAGTTCACGGTCGGCCGGCGACAGTACAACGGTTTCCCCCGCACCGATGCCAGAGAGCACTTCGACGGAATCACCACGCGAGGCGCCCAGCGTCACGTAGCGCAGAGAGGCGATCTGGTTCTCGTCAACGACCCACACACTGTTCAACGATCCATGCGCGACGACGGCTCCCACGGGCAAAAGCAGCGCGTTCCGGGTTCCCGTGGCAATGGCAGCCGTGCCATACATCCCGGAGTGCAACCCGGGCATAGAAGGCAGCGCAACCTTAATAAGGAAGCTGTGCGTTGCCGGATCGGCGGCGGGCACAATATCGGTAACGCGGCCTTCAATCGCAGAAGCAGAGAAAGCGGGCACGGTCACCGGGGTTGTCACTCCGGCTCGCAGTCCCGCCAGCAAAGATTCACCTACTGCGGCATTCAGCTCGAGCGGCCCTGCCTTGCTGATTTCGAGTAGCGGCATTCCAGACGTGGCCAGTGTTCCGGGATCGACGTGGCGCGCCGTGATTGTGCCCGCGAACGGCGCCGTCACGCCGACATAACCCGCGACTGTGCGCGACTCCGATGCAGCAGCTTCGGCAGCAGTCAGCTGCGAACGGCTCGACTCGAGTTGCGCATTGGCGGCCTGGGCCCGGCGGCTCACTTCATCAAATTCCTGCGGGCTGACGCTCTTCCGGTCGCGAAGAATCTGATAGCGCGCCAGCGTCGAGGCCGCGAGTTCCGACTCGATCTGCGCCGCTTCCATCTGGTGCCTGCTACTCGCCACACTCGCATCCTGTCGGCTCACATTGGCCCGCGCCTGCGCATCGTCGAGCCGGACCAGAGGCTGCCCGGACCGCACCACGTCTCCTTCGTGTACAAGAACCGCGGTAATTCTTCCCGAAACCTGCGCCGACAGCACGGCCGACTCCGACGCATAAACCGTGCCCACCGCATCGGTCGTCGATGGGATAGCCACCATCTCGGCCCTGGCGATGGTAAGGCCACTTACTTCTGCAGGCGCGGCAGGCACAGAATGCCTGGCTGTACATCCGGCCAGCGCCATCAGTGGTAGCGCGATCACGAATCGGTTCAACGAAATCTTCATTCCAGATCTCCGGCATTGGAAGCGTTCAGAGTTCCCATTGCGAATTCCAAATCGGCATAGCTCACTGCGTTGCGGAAGACAGCCTGCCAATAACTCGTTGCGCTTTGCCTCTGCGCATCTTCGGCGCGAAGCAACTCCGTCACCGTCACCAGCCCCGCGTCATAGCGGTCGCGCAGGATGCGCAGGCTCTCGTCGGACTGCGCAACGGAGGCCCGCGCCACATCGAGCATGCGACTCGCAGACTGACGCGCGTACCAAGCCCGAACCACCTCCAGGCGAATCTGCTGATCGGCCGCATCGCTGGCCGCTTCGGTGCGCTGCAGGGTTGCTCTTGCAGCCGCCAATTCGTCGCGCCGCGCCGCAGGCAGCAGATCCACGCGCAGCTCGGCTCCAGCCATCCAGTTGTTCCCGCCGTTGCCGGCAAACGACTGCCGGTCGGTTTCCCACGAACCGAACGCGCCCAGGCTTGGTCCAAATCCCGCCCTCGCTGCAGCAACGCCGGCCTTCTGGGCGCGAAGCTGCTGCATGAGACTTTCGCGATCCGGCCTCGACCGCAGGGCGACCGAGACTGCCTCTTCGAGCGCAGGCGGGTCGAAGTGTTTTTCCGCGAGAGTCTGAATCTGCCTTTGGTCTTCGCGAATGAGAGCGCCGATCGCTCGCTCCAGCTCTGCCCAGGCCGTCGCCAGCCCTCCCTCGGCTTCGATTGACTCCTGCTGCCGCAGAGCGAGATTGGTGGCGGCCGTGAGTTGATCGGCATCGACAGCCACTCCCGCCTGCACACGGCTCTGGCTCGCATCCAGCACGGATTGCGCCGTCTGCGCCTGGTGCCGGGCCAACTCCGCATACCGAGAGGCATAGAGCACGTGTTCGTAGCTCGTCACGACTCGATGCACAATTTCCTGATCGGAGCGGCCAGCCGAAGCCTCCGCACTCTTCGCCAAGAGATCCGAGCGGCGAATCTGGAACTCCGTCCGCCAGGAGTCGAATCCCCTCCAGCTTCCTGAGAATCGCGTCGTGAAATCGTTGATCGGCGTGGGCCGGTTCAGATTGTTCAGCGCGAAGTCACTCTGCTCGAACCGCTGCTGGCGCAGTCGTGTTCCGAACGCGTATACAGGATCGTCTCCCCGGGTGATCCCTTCACTGAAGAACAGGTTCGGAAACAGCGCGGTTCTGGCCGCCTTCGCGTCGATCCGTGCCAGACCCACGTCCGAGGCAGAGATCCTTCGATCCGGGTTCTTGTCGAGAGAGAGCGCTACGGCCTGCTGAAGCGTGAAGGAGGGCGCCTGTGCCTCAGCGCGAAGGCCAGAGCACAGGGCGAGCAAGACAAACAACAGATTGACAGAGCCGGTATTCCGCATCAGGTGCTTCGTTCCAGTTCGCTTTCACTGGAATAAAGACACACGGGGCAGAAACGTTACCGATTCCGCGACAATTTTCTTGGGAGGATCTAACCAACGGGCTTGCGGATCAACCGCAGATACTCCGTGACCAGCAGCGAGCGGAGCCGGGGAGCCATATCGGAGTCGCAGGGAACCGTCAGATTCCGGCAACGATCAATGGCTGTCTGCAGGTCGCGGATGAACACGACGCAAGCCGGGCACGTTTCAATATGCTTCCGCATCTGATCGCACTTTGGCCGTGGCAACCGGTTGTCCAGAACCTCAGAGAGGCCGGCGAAAATCTCGCGACACTCTACCGGTTTCTTCTGAACATCGGACTTGCGCCCAGACCCATGCTTCTTCCTGGCGGCAGCGGCCGGTTCCGGAAGACCCTCCAGCAACTGCGCCATCGCTTTCCGGACCCCCAGCCTCGCCCGATGCAGGCGCACTCGGACCGTTCCTGGTTGCAGGCCAAGCACCCGAGCCACCTGTTCCGTATCCAGATCCTCCATATCGTGCAGGACCAGAACGATTCTGTACTGCGCCGGCAGCGTGAGCACAGCCTTCTGCACCAGCTTGCCCTGCTCTCCTTCCAGAAGCTGCTCTTCAGGACCAGTTCCGCCATCCCGCAGCAGTCGCTCGAGATCGGCTTCCCCTGGCATCAGCTCGTCGAGCGAAAGCGTCTGCCGCGGAGCATGGGCACCTTTGCGCCGCATCCGGAAACACCGATTCTTCGCAACCGTATACAGCCAGACCGAAAGCGCCCGGGCGTCGTCGATTTTCCCCAGATGCGGCAGGGAGCGCATCAGTACTTCCTGCATTGTGTCTTCCGCATCCTCACGATGGCCGCACACCTTCATGCTGAAGGCGAAAACCGTCTCCTGCAGTAGCCCGATCGCCTTGCCGATGCTCGCAGCGTCCTTCTCGCGCAAGAGCGCCGCCGCTTCCGTTAATTCAGCTCGCATGATGGGTTCCGGATCGCCGGAAATCTGCACTCACTATATCGTTAGCCTGTCCGAGCCGAACTGCCCCGTGGTCTGCAGAAAATAGCCTTCGCTGGGGCAATTGGCGACCAGGCTCGCGAAATCCGTGACAGAGTTCCGTCTTACGACGTAAACTGTCCGCTGTTAGGCCCAGGTTGGCAAATGCTAATGGGCAAAGCGCGCAGTTTGGGAGTTGAGAGATGCTCTTGAAGGTACGATCATCCGTTCCTCTCGTTCGCAAAATCGCTCTTCTGTTTCTTGCGTTTACTGTCTTCAGCTTCGGATTTCAGGCGAAGCTTTCACTCTACCGTCCTCTTTCCACTCCGAATACTTCGGCCGCCAAGATTTCCACCGAAAAATACTCGTCGCAAGTTTTACATGCACTCGAGAGGCCGGAGATAGTCCCGTCCCGATGGGATAACTTCGATCTCGTGTTTCGAGTGAACAGTGTTGTCCCGGTGCTCGATTCAGTGACTCAGCGGGCCGAAGTCATCCTGTGGCATCCACGCAGGTTCGACTTGAACGGAGTTTATTCCCTGCACCGCCCCCCTCCCTTCCTTTCCTAATTCCTCATGGCCGACTTTTCCTCGCAGTTCTAACTTCCCAAACGGCCATAAGTAACGAGGTGGAACGACGGTTTTCTGTCGGTCCCTGGGCGGTGCATATGCAAAACGGTCATTCTCATCGAAAGGCACTGGGCCGGCTCTCTCTGATAGCGGGAGATAGTCCCTGCCAATGACAGCGATGCAAGACGAAGCAGTGGAAAGGCAATGCTGATGGCAACCAATCAAAAACTGAAATCGCCTGTGGAATCGCGGCTATTCGGACCTGGTCTTATCAAATTTCTTTTTATCGTGCTTCTGACCGTCATGATCTTTTTGCTTGTCCGAAGCATGTTGCGCCACCGTTTCTTCAGCGGCGGTCACCCGAGCATTCACAGCACCGCGCAATGACTCCGTTTTCACAAGGGGGGGGCAGCGGCTCCTTTTCTTCAATTCGGATGCGCAGGCCCATTGTGGGTTTTGGCGCGCACGGATGCAGAGTTCATCGATCAGCAAAAGAGAGAACGACAACCCTGCCGCGGTCTTAACTTCCGGTTTACCGGCTACCTGTCATTTACCACCTGGGCATCAACCGAAGACGCTTGCGGCTCTTAGATGTGGAGGCTCAACAGGTTGTTCCGATCGAGGCCGGAGCGGCTGATGGGAGCGGCCAGGCCGATACCGCCGTGAGGCCTGTGCCAGTTGTACTGGTGCAGCCAGGGGAGAAGATCCCGGTTGCGGTGTTGGGAGCTGTCGTAGGCCCGAGCATACGCCCACTCGCGCAGGGCGGTCTGGATGAAGCGTTCG
>PMUI01000059.1 GCA_003166955.1 Acidobacterium sp. | reverse complement strand
AATTCGGGGGCACGTCAGAGGGTCGAGCGAGCAGACTTTTTCACGAAGAGATCGTACTCCACACCGACGTGAGCGGTTTGCCGAATCCCAATATTCATCTTCCGAAATCGTCATGAGGACGAAGCAGAGGACCATCGATGAGCAGATCGCTGCAGCTGACCGTCCCAACAACACCTGTCACGAACCTGGCGCATCACCACTAAACGTCATACCCGAGATATCGGAGTCCAGCGTCAGAGTTCGAATTCTTGAGCGGGTACTTCTCCGGGTAGAAACAGCCAAGCAATTCCTGTGTGCTCGATGGGCCGAAGCTGTGAAGCTGTTTTTGACATTGCTCGATCCGTTTTTCCTCGCCGCCGTCACCGAATAGCAGCTTGGACCATGCGTCGCGGATCACCTCTATGCTATTTCTATCTGAGCGAAGAAACTCCATCCTGGGCCACGGGAGCGCCCCCATCGCGTGGATACAATTCAAGACAGCCTCAACACCGGCCATATCAAGCTCGTCAATTCTGTCTTTGGACAGTAACGCTCGAACGGTACTAAGTCACCTCACCCTCCAATCTTTATCATCTGCGTGATTCTGCAGCCACGATGCAAACGAGGACGCTAGGGCACCGACTTCTCTGTCACGGCTTTCATCCGTCAAGCTCCGAGCCCTGGCCGAACCCTTGAAGGGTTCTGACGGCCGAGCACCTCCATGGAACAGAAAATTTAGAAATGCGTCCACCTCCAGATATAGCGGAGCATCTTCCCACAACCGTTGCTTCGACTCATACAGTCGTGCCAATTCCCGATACTTCTGCAGGTACTGAGCATAGTTCCCGGTCTTCTCTGCCTCTTTGATATCGAATAGCTGAAGAGCGGGCTTATCAGGCAATTCCCAGAGTCTCTTGAGTTTGAAGGCGCCGTCGTCGATTTCGTCGAATTCCCCAACCTTGCGACGCTCTCTGAACCTCTCCAATTCGGTAGTGCTCACTTCGCTCGCCTCGTTGGCCCACCAAGACTCAAATATCTCGACGGTCTCCCGGCTCTCGTCCGCGGACAGCCAGACCCCAATCTCCCTACGCTTTGTGAAAGCAGTCTCTGTGAGGTTCGCGGAGGTCACAATTGCTTGATTGTCGAATATATAGACTTTTGCGTGGACGCCGGGAAGAGATCTAACCTTCCCCCGGTCCGATAGCCACGCAAGAGTGCCAGGGTTGACATTTCTCTGATCCGACAAGTCAGTGATTAGGCGCAGATCGACGAAGCTTCCTGTCCACCATGATCCTCCGAGAAGTCGCGTTACCGCCGGCCACCGGCCTATATAAGGCGAGATAATCCACACTCTTTCGCGCGCAGAGTCGGAAAGGCTTCGTAATTGCTTTCCGAGGTTAAATCCTTGAAGAGTTCGCAAGCGCCTTGCACCTCGCGTCGCCCATTATCGCCCATCCAACAGGCTCATCAGGTTTTGAAACATTCAGAAAAACCGGCGCGAAGCGCCCACCTTGCTGCCGCAGGCAAGCTGGCGTAGCTCGAAGAGGCTAGCCAGCAACAAATACGCCGGCGTGAGCTTGCTCACGCCATCCATATTCCGCGCGGCACCTTCGCCCTGCAGCAGTCTCCCGCGTTCGGCGACGAACCGTATAATCCACGAACGGGAGACGACGATTCATGTGCTTTTCAGCAACCGCCAACTTTGTCGGCAGCGGAGTTCTTGGAGCCCTCGGCATCGTCACTCTGACCAAGGTCAAGCACCGCCGCGAATTGCTTTTCGCATCGCTCCCTGCGCTCTTCGCCATCCATCAGTTCATTGAAGGATTCGTCTGGCTCGGCCTCGATGGCCGGCTCTCGCCCGTCGTCACTCACGATATGGGTGCGGCCTACATGCTCTACGCGCAGGGGCTTCTTCCGTTCCTCTTACCCCTCGGCGTGCTGCTCTTCGAACCGAACGGCAGCAGTCGCACCCGCATGGTGCCCTTCCTCGTCATCGGCGGAGCAACGGGACTCTACATCCTGTGGGCGTTGGCGACCTTTCCGACGCAAATCTACATCCGGCAAAACAGCATCGTGTATACCAATCCCGGAACCGCCCATATGGTCATTGCGATCCTGTACATCATCGCCACTTGCGGCTCGCTGTTTTTCTCGAAGGTCCGGTCGATGGTGGTCTTCGGCGCGGCCAACCTCGCAATTCTTCTCGTCGTAGCCGCAGTCAAGCAGTATGCGGTCACGTCGGTCTGGTGCGCGTACGCGGCCATCGCCAGTGTCATCGTCCTCGTCTACTTCTGGAGAAGCAGCGGACACCGCCCCCTCCGCTACGCCCTGTCTTCATAAGTGAGGCGCGTCTTCTGTTTGCATCGAAAGGCGTAGTGAGCTACGGGTCACCCGCTACAGGCTACTGGCTCCCGGCTTCCCTCACCGCACAAAATGCAAAATCACCTGGTTCGTAGCCAGCGCCGCCACATACGCCAGCACGCTCATGTAAGCAAACTGCAGCGCCGGCCACCGCCAGCTGTTCGTCTCCCGCCGCACAATCGCGATCGTCGACGTGCACTGCATCGCAAACGCGAAGAACACCACCAGCGCCATCGCACCGCCCAGCGTCAGATCATGCCGCAGCGCCGCCTGCAATCCCAGCGACTGTGTCGCCGGATCGGCTCCATACAGCGTGCCCAGCGTGCCCACAATCACTTCCCGCGCCATCACCGACGTCAGGAGCCCAATCCCAATCTTCCAGTTGAATCCCAGCGGCTTAATCGCCGGCTCAATGAACTGTCCGATCCGTCCGATCACGCTGCCCGCCAGGTCCGTATGGAAAGGCACATGGCTCATCACCCACAGCACGATCGTCACCGCCAGAATCACCGTCCCCGCCTGGCGCAGAAACACCTTGCCGCGATCCACCAGCCGCAAACTCAGCGACCGCACCGTAGGCAGCCGATACTGCGGCAGCTCCAGAATGAACGGCGCTGACGACGCCTTCAGGATCGACGACTTCAGCAGCCACGCCGTCCCGAGCGCCGCCACAAATCCCAGCACGTACAGCGACAGCATTACCGCCGCCCGCAGCCCAAACAAATCCCCAAGAATCGGCCTGTTGGGAATGAACGCCGCGATCATCAGCATGTAAATCGGAAGCCGCGCCGAGCACGTCATGAACGGCGCCACCAGAATTGTCGCGAACCGGTCCCGCTTGTTCTCGATCGTCCGCGTCGCCATAATCGCAGGCACCGCGCACGCATACGCCGACAGCAGCGGAATAAATGCTTTCCCATTCAGCCCAATCGACCGCATCACGCGATCCGCAATCAGAGCCGCCCGCGCAAGGTACCCCGAATCCTCCAGCACGCCAATAAACAGAAACAGTAACAGTATCTGTGGCAAAAAGACGAGCACCGAAGCCACGCCGCGCCAAATGCCATCAATCAGCAGCGACTCGACCCACCCCGGCCCCATCAAAGCACCAATCCGAGCGCCCACGCCGTTCAGCACATCGCCAAACCCATCGCTCAGCGGCTGCCCAATCGAAAACACCACCTGGAACACCGCAAACACCACCGCCAGAAAAATCAGCGGCCCCCAGATCCGGTGCAGCAGCACGCCGTCAATCCGCTTCGTCCACTCATTCGAAATCGGCGCCTTGTACTTGGTCCGCGTGCTGATCCCCGTCGCCCACTGCCGGTACGACCGCGGATTCCCCATCACCGGCAGCTCAATCCGCCCCGCCGCCAGCGCCACATTCGGCGTCTCGGGCTCCGCCTTCCGATTCAGAAAGTGTGTGATCGAATCCAGCCCCGCGCCCCGCGTCGCAGAAATCTTCGCCACCGGCACGCCCAGCTCCTGCGCCAGCGCCAGCGTATCCACGCGCCCGCCGCGCGCCTCCATCAGGTCGCTCATGTTCAGCAGCACCAGCGTCGGCAATCCCAGCGCCAGCACCGGAGCCGCCAGCATCAGTTGCCGCCGCAGCTGCAGCGAGTCCAGCACCAGCAGAATCGCGTCTGGCGCCGGTGTCCCCGGCATCTCGCCGTGCAACACCTCCACCGCAACCCGCGCGTCTTCCGAATAGGAATCGAGTCCGTAAATCCCCGGCAGATCGATCAGCGTCAGATCGCTGCGGCCAATCCCGTTCAGCCGGCCCACGCGCTGCTCCACCGTTACGCCAGGATAATTCGCGACCTTCTGCCGCAGCCCCGTCAGCCGATTGAACAGCGTCGACTTCCCCGAGTTCGGCGGCCCCACCAGAGCCACCGTACGAATGCGCCCGGCAACCCGGGGCTCAACCGGAACTTCAATCGTCGCCGTTGTGCTGCAGCAATCGCTCATGCTTATTTCGCCTTCACAGCCGGCTGCAAAAATTCGCGTTCACAGCCACGCTGCAAGAATCCGCCGTCTTGAAGGGGCACGGCTTCAGCCGTGCCGTCAGTGGTCCCAAATGTCCCGGGCTTTAGCGTCTGAGGTTTCCTGCCTTTCATCGGCTCTTTTCCTTATCTCGTATCCGGTGTTTCGCATTCCCGAACCCGAATCGCCCGCGCCGTGTCGCGCCTGAGCGCTACCTCGAAACCGTCAATCGAGTACACCGTCGGATCCCCCGCCGGCGCTCGCCGCACCACCATCACCCGCGCCTCAGGCAAAAATCCCATGTGCATCAGATGATGCTGAATCTCCCCAGGCAGGTCCAGCGACTCCACCACGCCCACCGTTCCAATGGCCAATTCGCTCAAGAGACTCAACTTCCAGGCTCCGGACAGGTCCAGTTCTTCCCCATCCTCGACTCCAAAATCCGATAATAGCGCAATTGCGACCATTTTGCTCCTATATTGCCCGGTAGTCGCAGCATATGGTCGCCCGCGCTGTTGTTTCCGTGATTCAGATCACACGCCGGAAGAGCAAACTACATACGGTATCCTTTCGGGAAACCTCTCCCCAAACGGTCCGATGCCCGCTCTCCTCTTCCTGTGTTATCAGGACAGAACCGCCCGTTGTGCGATTGTTTTGTATTACTTCTACCCGGGAGCCAATCGCGGCAAGGCTCCCTCGCAAGCGCGAACAATTCGCCCCAATCTGCTACAGGGCCGAGGTAGTTGGACCCGACCCGAGGCGGAGGGCGTCGGCTGTTGGGCAACCGGATTGGGCGAGCTGGCCCAGCGGTTCCCTAATCCCTGAACTCTAAACTCCAAACTCTAAACTCTGGTCCCGGCGCTCCTCACTGAGCCGGAGGCGCAGCACCAGGTCCAGCCTGCCCCGTCCCTGACACCCCAAAATCCAGCGGCGTCGTCAGCAGCTTCGTCACCTCGGCCGGCATCGGCTGCCCCGCATTCTTCACCAGCAGACTCACCTGCCAGATCTGCGTAGCGTTCAGCACCTTGTTAAACGACGGCATCCCCGTCAGCCGGAGCCCGTTCGCCACCTTCCACTCCGTCTCTCCCACCGGATCGTCGCTCACCCCCACCACCCCTTTGCCACCATGCGGAGCCCACAACTGCGGCGCGTGCGGATACATGTGCGCAGCAATATCCGCTGGGCGTCCGTACAGCCCATGGCACACCGAACACTGCTGCCGATAAATCTGCGCCCCCGCCTCCAGGTTCGTCGTGCTCGCTTCGATCGGCGCGCTCCCCACCATCTCCTTGTCGATGCGCGCCGCCAGCGGCACCTCCACAATCTGCTTCTCCAGCGGAAATGGCTTGTCCGCCACCGCCACCGGCGGTTGTCCAAAGTGAAAATAAATCATCAACGCAATCGGAACGATCAGCACCCCCAGAATCAGCCCCAGCAAAAATCTCATCCGCTCTCAACCTCAGCCCGAAAATTGACAACCACCCACCACGGCATCCTTGCATGCCCACGAACTTTCCGCAATCCGCGCGTGCCCCACGGTCTGTCACCTGTCACCTGTACCCTGTACCCTGCCCGCTGTACCCTGCACCTTGTACCCTGTACCCTGTACTCTGTACATTCCGTCTAAGCAGTGGAGGCACCCAGGTTCATGCGTTTTCGCACGTTCTCCGGATACACACGGTATCCGCTTTTCGCACTCCTTCTCCTTGCCCCCGCCCTCATCCACGCACAGGATTCCAACTCCCAGCCGCCCGCCGCCCCGCAGGCCGCGCCCGACCAGACCCAGCCCCAGGAATCCACGCAGCAGGACCGCGCTCAGGTCCTCCGCGAAGCCCAGGCCCGCGTCAACGCCCGCCGCAAAATCCGCATTCAGCAAATCGTCCAGGATACCTACAGCCACAAATACGACCTCGACTTCGGCGGCGGCTCCCTCCGCTTCACCCCAGGCAACAGCCTCCAGCGCATGAATGAAGCCGGCTGGTACATCGACCTCACCGACTACTTCCACGGCGACCTCGGCATCACCGCCGACTTCCGCGGCTACTACGGCGCCGCCTACACCGGCACCCATATCTACAACGGCATCGCCCAGGCCTACAACCCCTCCATCAGCCAGTACACCTTCATGGCCGGCCCCCGCTATCGATTCTTCAAAGGCCAGCACTGGGGATGGACCGCCGAGGCCCTCGTCGGCGCCGGCCACGGCAACTTCGGCACCGGTACCAACGGCCTTCCGCCGCAGCTCGTCGGCCTCTTCACCGACAGCACCGTACTCAACTTCAACGGTGGCGTCGCCGCCGACTACAACCTCGGTCCCGGCCTCGCCCTGCGTTTCGCCGCCAACGAGCTCATCACCAACTACGGCTCCGCCTTCCAGGAAAACCTCGGCGGCAACCTCGGCTTCGTCTACCGCTTCGGCCGCAAATAGAAACCGCCGGGTTCCTCAAACGCGGGTGCCCCATCCTGGGCGCGCGGCGCCTTTCCGCGCGAGCATGGTGGGGTAGTTTGCTACCCGCTACCGGCTACAGGCTCCCAGCTCCCCGCTCCCAGCTCCCAGCTACCAGCTACCACGTTCCCTATTCCCTATTCCCTGTTCCCTATATACCCTGTACCTTCATGCTCCTCGCTGCCACGGCCCGCCTGCTCTCCTGCGCGCAGACACTCAGCCTCTTCTTTGTCAAAAACGACCTCCGCCACTACCTCCGCACCCACTACGGCGACCGCACTTTCCAGAACCTCTACCACTGGCAGTTCTTCTCCTTCGACACCGCGCTCCTTGCCCCCTACTTCATCGTGATGATCGTCCTCGCGATGTACGGCCTCCACCGTTACACCCTCGTCTGGCTCTACTACCACAACCGCAAAAACGCCACCCACGAGCCCACCTCGCACTTCGAACAGCTCCCCCGCGTCACCATCCAGCTCCCCATCTTCAACGAGCAGTTCGTCATCGACCGCCTCATCGACGCTGTCTGCCGCATCGAATACCCTAGCGACCTCCTCCAGATCCAGGTCCTCGACGACTCCACCGACGAAACGCAGCATGTCGCCCAGGTCATTGTCGAACGCTACCGCGCCCTCGGCCACCCCATCGTCTATCTCCACCGCACCAACCGCCACGGCTTCAAAGCCGGAGCCCTCGACGAAGGCCTCAAGACCGCTAGCGGCGAATTCATCGCCATCTTCGACGCCGACTTCACCCCGCCCGCCGACTGGCTCATGCGCGTCATCCATCACTTCGCTGAGCCGGGCATCGGCATGGTCCAAACCCGTTGGACCCACCTCAACCGCGACTACAGCTTCCTCACTCAGGTCGAAGCCATCCTTCTCGACGGCCACTTCGTCCTCGAGCACGGAGCCCGCGCACGCTCCGGCGTCTTCTTCAACTTCAACGGCACCGCCGGCATGTGGCGCCGCGTCACCATCGACGAAGCCGGAGGCTGGCAGCACGACACCCTCACCGAGGACACCGACCTCAGCTACCGCGCTCAAATGGTCGGCTGGAAATTCAAATACCTCCAGGACGTCGAGTGCCCCGCCGAAGTCCCCATCGAGATGACCGCCTTCAAAACCCAGCAGCAGCGCTGGGCCAAAGGCCTCATCCAGACCTCCAAAAAAATCCTGCCCCGCCTCTTCCGCTCCGACGTGCCTCTCCGGGTCAAAATCGAAGCTTGGTATCACCTCACTGCCAACCTCAGCTACCCGCTCATGGTCGTGCTCTCCGTCCTGCTCATGCCCGCCATGATCATCCGCTTCTACCAGGGCTGGTGGGAGATGCTCTTCATCGACTTCCCCCTCTTCCTCGCCTCCACCTTCTCTATCTCGTCCTTCTATCTCGTCTCGCAAAAGGAACTCTACCCGCGCCACTGGTATCGCACCTTCCTCTATCTCCCGTTCCTCATGTCCCTCGGCATCGGACTCACCATCACCAACACCATCGCTGTCACGGAAGCCCTCTTCGGAATCCAGAGCGCCTTCAAGCGCACCCCCAAATACCGCGTCCAGAAGCGCGGCGAAAAATCGAAGGGCGCCTCCAAATACCGCAAGAGGCTCGGCCTCATCCCCTTCCTCGAACTAATCGTCGGTGGCTACTTCGCCCTCTGCATCTGGTACGCCGTCGCCAACGAAAACTACTTCACCGTCCCCTTCCTGATCCTTTTCGTAGTCGGCTACTGGTACACAGGCCTGCTGTCCCTGCTGGAAGGCCGCTTCGAACGCTGGCGCACCGGAGCAAATCTGGACGACACCAGCCCCAAACCCTTCCCCGTCGGCGTATAGAGCTCGCCTCTACAGCCTGCGCGCGATGCCCAGTGTGTGATCTCCGGCGGAAAAAAAAGAGAAGCTACCCCCAAAAGCAGCGAACGGCCAGGTTCACCCCACAGCAAGTAGCTGACTCTCCCCACGACCCGATCGTCAATACGAATCGACCCTCTGTTCAGTCCGAAAGTACTGTCCTGGACCATTTTGGGAAAACACAGCTTCACGCGAGCCCCGCCCCTGGGGCGACCCGTTACACTTCCCTTCAATGAAATTTCCGAAATTTTCCCGCCTCGCCGCTCTTCTCCTCCTCGCGGCCGCTCCGACCCTCCTCGCGCTCGACCGCCAACCCGCCGCCGACTATCACGCCCGCCGCGTCCATCTCAGCGAATCCCTCAACCAGGGCGTCGCGGTCCTCTTCGCCGCCGAACAGTCCGAAACCGACTTCACTCCCTACCGCCAGGACTCCGACTTCTACTACCTCACCGGCTGGAACCAGCCCGGAGCCGCCCTCCTCCTCGTCGCCCCATCCGCCGCCGACGCTCTCCACCCCGCCCGCTCCTACCGCGAAATCCTCTTCCTCCCCGCCCGCAACCTTCGCGAAGAGCGCTACACCGGCCCCAAGCTCGACGCAGCCGCCCCCGACGCGCCTCGCCTCACAGGCATCGACGAAGTCCAACCCATGACCGAGCTCCCGACAATCCTCGGCAAGCTCCTCAGCAGCGATCGCTACCTAGCCCTCAATCTCTTCTCCCAGCCCGACAACCCCCAGGCCCGCGCCTTCGCCGCGTGGACCGGCACGACCCTCGGCATGGACACGACTCCCGCCCTCCAGGACGTCCGCCCGCTCCTCACCCCGCTCCGAGCCATCAAGGACCCCGGCGAGCTCGACCTCCTCCGCAAAGCCAGCGACGCCTCCGTCAAAGCCCAGCTCGCCATGATCGCCGCCATCCATCCCGGCATCACCGAGCGCGCCGAGGCCGGCATCATCGTCCAAAGCCTCATGGCCAACGGCTGCGAGCGCCCGTCTTATGCCCCCATCGTCGGCTCCGGCCCCAACTCCACCATCCTTCATTACTCCGAAAACAGCCGCACCATGCAGTCCGGCGATGTTCTCCTCGTCGATGCCGCCGGCGAATACTCGATGTACGCCTCCGACATCACCCGCACCATGCCCGTCGACGGCCACTTCACCGCCCGCCAGCGCGAAATCTATAACATCGTCCTCGGAGCCCAGCGCGTCGCCATCGAAGCCTTCGTTGCCGGCAAGTCCCGCATCAACGATCCTTACCGCCGCTACTCCGACTCCCTCGACACCGCCGCCTTCAACTCCATGAACGCCCACGGCAAAGACCTCCATGGAGAGCCGCTGGGCAAATACTTCATCCACGGCATCGGCCATCTGGTCGGCATCGACGTCCACGACCCCTGGGACTACTCGAAACCCATCGACAAAGGCATGCTCTTCACCATCGAGCCCGGCATTTATATCCCTGAAGAAAAAATCGGAGTCCGCATCGAAGATATTTTCTACGTCAAATCCGACGGCACCCTCAACTGCCTCACCTGCGCCCTCCCCAAAACCGCCGAAGCTATCGAATCCCTCATGCATAAGTCACAATGACCGGCACAAATCTCAGGCCTTCTGCTTCCAGCTTCCGGCTTCCTGCTTCCTGCTTTTCACCCGCTATACTCACGCTTGATGAAACCTCGCCGCTCGCATCTCGCTCTCGTTCTGCTTCCGCTGCTCGCCGTCCCTTCCTCCTTCGGATGGGGCAGCAAAGGTCACACCATGATCAACCGCCTCGCCGCGGAATCCCTCCCCGCCGACATGCCCGCCTTCATGCGCACGCCCGAAGCCATCAACGAAATCGCCTACCTCGGCCCCGAGCCCGACCGCTGGCGTTCCCGCGCCGAGCCTGAACTCAACGCCGCCCAGGCCCCCGACCACTTCATCGACATCGAGTACGCCGACCTCATCGGCCCGCTGCCCCGCCAGCGCTATCAGTACATCGCCGCCCTCTACGCCTACATCGCCGCGCACCCCGATCGCGCCGCCGACCTCCAACCCGAGAAGGTCGGCTTCCAGCCATACGTCACCAGCGAAGTCTGGGAGCGCCTCAAGTCCGCCATGCGCGACTACCGCACCCTCTCCGCCGCCCATCAGGACACCAAACCCGTCGAAGCCGCCATCCTCTTCTATGCAGGATGGCTCGGCCACTACGTCGGCGACGGCTCGCAGCCTTTGCACGTCACCATTCAGTACAACGGCTGGGTCGGCCCCAATCCCAACGGCTACACCACCGACCACAAGATTCACAGCCAGTTCGAAACCGCCTTCGTCGACGCCGCTATCAACGTCTCCGACGTCCAGCCGCTCCTCGCGCCCCTCCATCCCATCAACGACGAGTGGGACGATTACCTCGCCTACCTCCGCCACACCGGCTCCCTCACCGAGCGCGTCTACCAACTCGACAAGCAGCACGGCTTCGACGCCGAAGGTACGCCCGAATCCAAACAATTCACCGCCGAAAGACTAGCCGCCGGAGCCTCCATGCTCCGCGACCTCTACGTAGCCGCCTGGATTAAATCCGCCGAACCCGTCCCCGACTGGCATGACCAGCACACTCAACCCGCTGCCGCTTCCGGCAGCGACCCCGCGGCCGCCGCAGCCGCCCCTCAGGAGGCAGGTCCAGACATCGAGGAAATCGATCCCACCTTGGGGCCCGTTTATAAGGTTCGCCCCGGTATGACCGTCCCTGTGATTGTCTGGGCTCCTGACCCGGAGTACTCGAACGAAGCCCGCAGGAAAAAGCTGACCGGCAGCGTCCTTGTCTCCGCCATCGTCGGCACGGACGGCCACACGCACGATGTCCAGGCTGCTTCGCACCTGGGGATGGGATTGGATGAGAACGCTGTCAAGGCGGTGCAGCAATACCGCTTTCAACCGGCAACCTACCAGGCCAAACCGGTCCCCACGAGAGTGAACATCAAGGTGGACTTCCACCTCTACGATTCCCGCATCGCCAAATGAGACGCGTCACAACCTACACCTACGCCAACCTCTCGACAACACTTCTGAGAAGCCCCGCCAGCTGCGTCTCAGCAGCCCGCCCCGTCTCCATCACCTCTTCATGGCTCAGCGGCTCCTTCTGAATCCCCGCCGCCAGGTTGGTCACACAACTAATCCCCAGCACCTCGATCCCCATGTGCCGAGCCACAATCGTCTCCTGCACCGTCGACATCCCCACCAGATCCGCACCCAAAGCCCGAAACGCCCGAATCTCCGCCGGTGTTTCAAAGCTTGGCCCCAGCACGCTCAGATACACGCCCTCGTCCAAACGAAATTCCATCGCCCGAGCCGCCTCATGCGCCAGCTCCCGCAGCCTCGCCGAGTAAGCCTCGCTCATATCAAAGAACCGCGGCCCAAACCGCTCATCGTTCGGTCCAGAAACCGGATTCCGCCCCGAAAAATTAATGTGATCCGAGATCAGCACCAGCTGCCCCTGCTTCAATCCCTCGTTGATCCCACCCGCAGCGTTCGTCAGCACCAGCGTCTTCACGCCCATCCGCCCCAGCACCCGAACCGGAAACGTCACTTCCTCCGAGCTGTACCCCTCATACGCATGCACCCGCCCCTGCATCACCGCAACCGGCACGCCCGAAACTAAACCGATCACCAGTTTCCCGCTATGCCCTGGCACCGTCGACTGCGGAAAATGCGGAATCTCCGCAAACCCAATCGCCGCCGACCCCTCCAGCTGCTCCGCAAATGCCCCCAGCCCCGACCCCAGCACTATCGCAATCTTCGGCCGCAGCACCGTTCTCCGAGCCACAAACCCCGCCGCCGCAACGGCCTTCTCAAACGTATCAGTCATGGTTACTGAATCAGTATCCCCACAATCGACGCCGACATCAAATTCGCCATCGTCCCCGCCAGCATCGCCCGGAATCCCAGCTTCGCCAGCTCATTCCTCCGGTTCGGCGCCAAAGCCCCAATCCCCCCAATCTGAATCCCGATCGAGCTCAGATTCGCAAACCCGCACAGCGCAAACGTCGCTATCGTCACCGACCGCGCCGCCAGCGCGCCGCTCTTCGCCAGTCCGCCCAGATAGGTGTACGCCACCAGCTCGTTCAGCACCATCCGCGTCCCCAGCAAATTCCCCACCGCCCGCGCGTCATGCCACGGAATCCCAATCAGCCAGGCCACCGGCGCAAAGAAAAATCCCAGAATCGCATCAAGCGAATGCGGAAACGGAATATGGTGCCACCCCAGCCAGTTGTGCATCCCGCCCAGAATCCCGTCCACCAGCGCAATCAGCGCCAGAAACGAAATCAGCATGATCCCCACGTTGAACGCCAGCCGCCCTCCATCAATCGTCCCCCGCGCAATCGACCCGATCAGGTTCTCGTCCTTATGTTCCGCGTCCTCCGGGATATGCACCACGCCTTCGGTCGCCGGCTTCTCCGTCTCCGGCACCAGCATCTTCGAAATCAAAATCGTTCCCGGCGCCGTCATAATCACCGCCGCCAGCAAACTGCTCGCCGAAATTCCGTACAGGATGTACGCCGCCATAATTCCACCCGACACATGCGCCATCCCGCTCGTCATAATCGTCATCAGCTCCGAGCGCGTCGCCCCTGGCAAAAACGGCCGAATCGTCAGCGGAGCCTCCGTCTGCCCCATAAAAATGCTCGCCGCCACGTTCAGGCTCTCCGCTCCCGACACCTTCAGCGTCCACTGCATCGCCTTGGCGAAGCCGCGAATCACCAGCTGCATCACGCCCAGGTAGTACAGCACCGCAAAGAATGCCGAAATAAAAATGATCGTCGGCAGCACCTGGAACGCAAAAAAGTTCGTCCCAAACGCCGCGCCAATCTTCGAGTGCTGCGCGCCCAGGTCCCCAAACACAAAGCTCGATCCGTTGAACGCAAACGCCAGCAGCTTGTTCACCGTATCGCCCGCCGCGTGCATCACCCTCTGCCCTACCGTCGACTTGAGCACCAGAAACGCGAACGCAATCTGCAGCCCCAGCCCCCACACCACGGTGCGCCACCGGATCGCCCTGCGGTTGGTCGAGAAAATCCACGCCAGCAACAGCATCGTCAGCAGCCCCAGCACACCCGTGAATCGCGCCAAATTGTTCTCCTAAGGTTTTCTCTGCATCCTACCCGGGTTTCCAAAATTTCTCAGCCAAAAACTCGGCCACGAACACGGGTGCCCCAAGGAACCCGGGTGCCCCATTCTGGTGCGCGGCTTTTTCGCGCGCCAGGGTGGGCATCGCGCTCCGGCGCGATCCATTCTTCATCCCAGCAACCAGCTACCGGCTGATCCGCCCCAAAAAAACCTCCTTGTTTTCCGCCGAGATAATCTCCCGCACCAGCGGCGGCGCAGCAATCGCCTCATCGCCAATCCTCAGCGCCTCCGTCAGCAAATGCTCCGGTTCCGCGAACCTCTCCTCGTCCTGCGCAAACAACGTCGCCAGCACCTGCCCAGCCTCAATCCTCGCCCCCAGCTTTACATGCATCTCCAGCCCCGCATGCGCCTCCACTGATTCGCCCGCCCGCTCCCGCCCCGCGCCCAGCCGCTGCACTGCCCATCCAATCTTCGTGCAGTCCGCCGACACAAAATATCCGCTCCGCATCGCGCGAAATTCTCGCCGAAACTTCGGCTTGTGAAACTCCATCCCCGCATCCAGCGCCTGCACATCGCCCCCCTGCGCCTCCACCATCTCGCGAAACACCTTCAGCGCCGATCCGTCCTCCAGCTTCTCCTCCGCCATCCGCTGCCCCGCCTCTGCGCTCCTCGCATTGCCGCCCAGATAAATCATCCATCCCGCCAAAATCAGCGAAACCTCCCGTAAATCCTCGTTCAGCGGATCGCGCCCTCCGCGCAACAACTCCATCGACTCGGCAATCTCCACCCAGTTCCCCGCCATCCGCCCCAGCGGCTGGCTCATATCCGTCAGCACCGCCACCGTCTGCGTTCCCGCGCGCTCGCCCGTCTCCACCATCAGCGCCGCCAGATAACGCGCGTCCTCCTCATTCCGCAAAAACGCACCCGACCCCGTCTTCACATCGATCGTCAGCCCGTCCAGCCCCGCTGCCAGCTTCTTGCTCATAATCGATGCGCAAATCAGATAAGGATTCTCAACCGTCGCCGTCCTGTCTCTCAGGCTGTAGAGCTTCCGATCCGCCGGAACCAGATTCTTCGTCTGTCCCACAATCGACGCGCCGCACCTCTCCAGCACCTTCCGCATCTCCGGCAGCGAAAGCTGCGTCCGATACCCAGGAATCGACTCCAGCTTGTCCAGCGTTCCGCCCGTGTGCCCCAGCGCCCTCCCGCTGATCATCGGATCCGCCAGCCCCGCCGCGGCCGCAATCGGAGCCACCAGGAACGATGTCTTGTCCCCCACCCCTCCCGTCGAGTGCTTATCCACCGTCTTCCGCCCCAGCCCCGTGTGGTCCAGCACTTCGCCCGAATACCGCATCGCCGTGGTCAGCGTGTCCAGTTCCCCCAGCGTCAGCCCGCGCAGAAACACCGCCATCAGCCACGCCGCCAGCTGCTCCTCCGGAATCGTCTCCCGCGCCGCCCCCTCCACCACAAACCGAATCTCCTCGGGCCTAAGCTCCTCGCCGTCCCGCTTCTTCCGGATCACATCCACCGCGTGCAACGCCGCGCTCATGGCTGCCTCTCCAGCGCAAAGCTCCACGGAAAAAGTTCCGCAAAACTCCGCGTCTCCGGTCCTTCAGCGCCAGGAAAACTCACCACCGCATCGGCCGTCACAAATTCGCTCATCACCTGCCGGCACGCCCCGCATGGCGGCCCCGCCGCTCCGTTGCGATTCACCACCGCAATTGCCTGGATTCTCGGCGCCGCCCCCCGCTCACTGATGGCTCGAAACAGGGCATTCCGCTCCGCGCAGCTCGTCAATCCATACGAGGCGTTCTCCACGTTGCATCCCGTGTACACCGACCCGTCGTCGAACAGCAGTGCCGCCCCAACATAAAATTTCGAATACGGCGCGTACGCGTGCGCTGCGGCGTCCATCGCCGCCTTTCGCAACCGTTCCAGTGTCCCTTCATCGATCCCTGACATGGTCTGAGGCTACCCGCTTCACCCTCGACCGGCAACAGCACTCAAGTTCCTCCCGCTCCATCCGATAACCAACTCGTGGACGACCTCACTCGCGAATTTCTGCTCGAAAGCCAGGAAGGCCTGGACCGCATGGAGCGGTGCCTCACTGACCTGGAAGTGCGCCCTGGCGACGCGGAACTGCTCGCCGACATTTTCCGCTCCGTGCATACCATCAAGGGCACCACCGGATTCCTCGGATTCAGCCGCCTCGAGGCGCTCTCCCATGCCGGCGAAAACCTTCTCGGCCTGCTCCGCGACGGCAAGCTAGCCGCCAACCCCGCCATCGTCAGCGGTCTGCTTTCTCTCATGGACATACTGCGCGGCGTTCTTCGCTCCATCGAGACCACAGGCGCCGAGGGCGAAAGCCAGCAGCAGGATGCCGCCATGATCGCGCGCCTTGAAAAGTTACAACTCGGCGACACATCCACGGCCGTTGCCGAACCCGAGCTGGCCGCGACCACCGTCGAGGCTCCCGGTCATCCCGGCAAGACCCATAAACCGCGCGCGCCCCGCAAGCGCAGCCACCAGGGTGCGCCTCCACCGGCTGATTCCGGAGAGGCAGGGCCGCCCACGGAAGCCGAAGAACTTGCGTCGGAGCCGGAACCGGAACCTTCTCCGGCCCCCGCTGTCGCCGCACCTTCGCTTCCGGCGCGGCCCGCGAGCGAATCGCCCGCGCCGGAAACACAGGCGCCCTCCACCTCCGGCACCGCCGACTCCACCCTGCGCGTCGACGTCGAGTTGCTCAACCGCATGATGAATCTTGTCGGCGAGCTGGTCCTCACCCGCAACCAGATTCTTCAGGCCACCAATGCCGACGCCGGCTTCGCCATCCTTGGCCGCCGCCTCGATATGGTCACCGCCGACCTCCGCGAATCCGTGATGAAGGCGCGCATGCAGCCCGTCAGCCACGTCTTTTCGCGCTTCCCCCGCCTGGTCCGCGACCTTGCGCTCGGCCTCGATAAAAAAGTCCGCCTCGAAATGGAAGGCCAGGAAACCGAGCTCGACAAGAGCCTGCTCGAGGCCATCCGCGATCCGCTCACCCATTCCATCCGCAACTCCATCGACCACGGCATCGAGATGCCCGATGTCCGCGTCGCGCAGGGCAAGGCCGCCGAAGGCGTGGTCCGCCTGCGCGCCTGTCACGAGGGCAGCCACGTCATCGTCGAGGTGCACGACGACGGCGCGGGCATGAGCATCGAGAAGATCCGCCAAAAAGCTGTCGAAAAGCAGCTCGTCCCGCCGCAGCGCGCCGAACTGATGAATGAGCGCGAAATCCTGCAGCTCATCTTTTTGCCCGGCTTCTCCACGGCGGCCACCGTCACCAGCGTCTCCGGACGCGGCGTCGGCATGGACGTGGTCCGCACCAACGTGGAAAAAATCGGCGGCAAGGTCGAAGTCGACAGCCGCGCCGGCAAAGGCACCGTCCTGCGCCTCCGTATACCGCTCACTCTCGCCATCATCCCCGCGCTCATCGTGCGCAGCCGCGGACAAAACTTCGCCGTCCCCCAGGGTTCGCTCACCGAGCTGGTGCACCTGAGCACCGGCGAAAACGACGGCCGCATCGAGCGCCTCGAAAATGCCGCCCTCTACCGTCTCCGCGGACGCCTGCTCCCCCTCGTCTTTCTCGATCGCCTGCTCCAGCAGTCTCCCCGCGAGCCCGGCGCTCCCTGCGACATCGCCATTCTGAATGCCGATGGCCGCCGCTTTGGCCTGGTCGTGGACGGTCTCGCCGATCCGGAAGAAATCGTCGTCAAACCGCTGGCCGCCGTCCTGCGCGAAATCGGTCTCTATGCCGGCGCCACCATCCTCGGCAACGGCGAAATGGCTCTCATCCTCAATCCCGGCGCCATTGCCCAGAACGCAGGCGTCAGCCTCACCGCTGAGATCGAAGAGGCGGCCGACGAAAACCGCGCGGGCCAGCATGACTTCCTGCTCGTCGAAACCGGCGACCGCCGCGCCGCTCTGCCGCTGGAAACTGTGGTCCGCATCGAGCGTATTCCGCGCTCCCGTATCGAGCGTGCCGGCTCCCGTCCCGTCCTTCGCTTCGAGGGTGCCCTTCTGCCCCTCGACGATGCCGCCGGCGACCTCATCCGCCAAACCGACGACCCCGAGGCCCAGACCACCGTCGTCGTCTGCCGCGATGGCCAGCGCCACGTCGGCATGACCGTCTCTCAGGTCCTCGACGTGACCGGCGGCCGCCAGCTCGAGGAGGCCGGCTCGGGCCTCGTCGCCGAAGGCATCACCCTCCTTCATGAGAAGGTCACCTGCATCGTCAGCCTCGCCGCTATTCCTCCCCTCGAGAATCTCGTCGAGCAGCACGCGGAGCAAACGCTATGAATGACACACACGCCAGCCCAACCCAGGAAGTCTGTTCCGTAGTCGTCGGCGACACGCTCTTCGGCATCCCCATCGCCCATGTGCTCGAAATCCTCGGCAAGCCCGCCACCCAGCCCGTCCCTCTGGCTCCTTACTTCGTCGGCGGACTCGTCCATTACCGCGGCGAAGTCCTGACCGCCGTCTCTCTCCGCCGCCTGCTCGGCATGGAGTCCGCCAAATCCCCCGAAGATGTCCTCGTCTTCGAGAACGGTGACGGCCTCTTCGGCCTCTTCGTCGACTCCGTCGGCGAAGTCCTCCACGTCTCTGCCGCCGATCATGAACCCAATCCGGCCACCCTCGAAGCCCGCCGCCAGGCCCTCTTCGACGGCACCTGGAAACTCAAAGATCGCCTTCTGGTCAGCCTCGAACCCGAGCGCCTCGATCCGATGCGTCTCGCCAGCGCCTTCCCCGCCTGAGGCCGGAGGGCAGCGAAAGGAAATCCATGCGCGCCCTGGTCGTCGACGACTCACGCTTCATCCGCAACTTCCTGCACTCCCTCTTTGCCGAACATGGCGTCGAGTGCATGGAGGCGGCCGACGGCAAGCAGGGCCTTGCCTGTCTCCGCACCTCTGGTCCCTTCACCGTCGCCCTCGTCGACTGGAATATGCCCGTCATGTCCGGCATCGAGATGGTTCAGGCCGCGCGCGCCGACCATGACCTCGACGCCACCAAAATCGTGATGGTCACCACCGAAGCCGAAAACGACCACATCGAAGCCGCCCTCCTCGCCGGCGCCGATGAGTACCTCGTCAAACCCTTTGATGAAGCGGGCCTCCTCGACAAGCTCCGCATGGCGGGAGTCGATGAACTATGAACCTCGCCCAACAGCCGGCGCGCCGCAAAGTGCGCGTGCTTCACATCGATGACTCCGCCGTCATGCGCAGCCTCCTGCGCATGGTCCTCGAGCCCCAGCCCTCCATCGAAATCGCCGCTACTGCCTCCAGCGGCCAGGAAGGTCTCGCCATCTTCGAGCGCATCCATCCCGACCTCGTCCTGCTCGACATCGAAATGCCCGGCATGAATGGCCTCGAAGTCCTCTCCAGCATTCGCCGCCAAAATCGCCGCGTCCCCGTCATCATGTGCAGCACCCTCACCTCCCGCGGCGCGCGCATCACCATCGAGGCCCTCGCCCGCGGCGCCACCGACTACGTCACCAAGCCCGGCGCTCAGAACGGCGTCCGCCAGGGCGTCGAAACCCTCAGCCACGAACTGCTCCCCAAAATCTTCGCCCTCTTTCCGTCCGACTCCCACCCGGCTCCCCCCGTTCCCGAGCCGCATCTCACGCTCGCGCCTCCCTCGTCTTATCCCCCCAGAATCGTCGTCATCGGCGTCTCCACCGGAGGCCCCGCCGCGCTCGAACTCCTGCTGCCCAAAATCCCCGCCACCTTCCCGCTGCCCATCCTTATCGTGCAGCACATGCCGCGGCTCTTTACCGGGCTCCTCGCCGAACGCCTCGACAGCCTCTGCCCTCTCCACGTCCGCGAAGCCTCGCCCGACGCCCACGCACAAGCCGGCGTCATCGACATCGCCCGCGGCGACTTCCATCTCGAGATCGCCCGCGAGTTCACCCTGCGCCTCAATCAGAACCCGCCGGAAAACTTCTGCCGCCCCTCCGTCGACGTTCTCTTTCGCTCCGCTGCCGCAATCTGCGCTGGCCGCGTCCTCGGCGTCATCCTCACCGGCATGGGCTCGGACGGCGTCGCCGGTTCTCGCGCCATCCGCTCCGCCGGTGGTGTCATCCTCGCTCAGGACGCACCCACCAGCGTTGTCTGGGGCATGCCCGGCTCGGTGGTCCACGCCGGCCTCGCTAACAAAGTCCTCCCCCTCGATGCCATCCCCGCCGAGATCCTTCGCCTCGCCACCTCCGCGGCTCCCCGGCTGCCGCGCCCGGAGACCGCCGCCCTATGACCGCCTCCCCCCTCGACTACGAGTACCCCCGCACCATCGTGATGCGCAACTCCGGCAATCAGGTCGACCCCTCCCGCGACTATCTCTTCGAATCGCGCCTCCAAGGTCTGCTCCGCAATCGCGGCATGCAGTCCCTCAGCCAGCTCGTCTCCGCCCTCCGCTCCGGCCCCGGCGCCGCCCTTGAGCGTTCCGTCGCCGAAGCCATGACCATCAACGAGACCAGCTTCTTTCGCGACACTGCTACCTTCGACTACCTCCGCGAAACCCTGCTCCCCGCCCTCATCGAAAACCGCCGCGATACCCGCAGCCTCCGCTTCTGGTCCGCCGCCAGCTCCTCCGGCCAGGAAGCCTACTCCATCGCCATGATGCTCCGCGAGCACTTCCCCCTTCTCTCCGGATGGCGCATCGACATCCTCGGCACCGACCTCTCCGCCGAAATGGTCTCCCGCTCCGCCGCCGGCCGCTATCAGCGCATCGAGATCAACCGTGGCCTTCCCGCCCGCTTCCTCGTCAAATACCTCGTCCGCACCGGCGATGAGTGGGAAATCCACCCTGACATCAAACGCCTCTGCCGCTTTCAGCAGCGCAACCTCTGCCAGCCCGCCATCGCACCGGATAAATTCGACGTCGTCTTTCTGCGCAACGTCATGATCTACTTCCCCCAGGAAACCCGCCACCAGGTCCTCCTCACCATGCATCGCGCCCTCCCCCCCGACGGCATCCTCTTCCTCGGTCTCAGCGAGCAGCCCCGCATGGACTCCCACTGGCAAACCATGCTCACCCCCAAAACCGTCTGGTACAAACCCATCCGCTAGCAAATAAACCTGGTGCCCCATTGATAATCGGGTGCCCCATCGTGAATCCGGGTGCCCCATTCTGGTGCGCCTGCTGTTGGCGCGCCAGGGTGGGCGTCGCGCGTCAGCGCGACTCGGTCCCAGCTCCCAGCCCCCCGCAGTATCCTCACCTCAGACATGGCTGCAAAGAAATCCACCTCGCAATCACCACCACCCGAACCCGCAGCCCCCGATCCCCTCTCCCTCTTCCACCCCGTCACGCGCGACTGGTTCCGCTCCGCCCTCGGCACACCCACCGCCCCACAGCGCCTCGGCTGGCCCGCCATCGCCCAGGGCGATAGCACCCTCATCCTCGCGCCTACCGGTACAGGTAAAACCCTCACCGCCTTCCTCTGGTGCCTCGACCGCCTCATGTTCCACTCTCTCCCCGAAACGAACGACCAAAAGGCCGCCGCCGGCCAGGCCCGCAGGGTCCCCGGCGCGCCAAGTGTTGGCGCGGTGGGGTGGAAGACCCGCGTCGTCTACATCAGCCCCCTCAAAGCCCTCGCCGTCGACGTCGAACGCAACCTCCGCACCCCGCTCGAACAGATCGCCCCCCTCGCCCGCGCCGCTGGTGTCCCCTTCCGCTCACCCACCATCGCCATCCGCACCGGCGACACGCCCCAAACCGAACGCGCCCGCTTCCGCCGCCATCCCGCCGACATCCTCATCACCACGCCAGAATCCCTCTACCTCCTCCTCACCTCCGAGTCCGCCACCGCCCTCCGCACTGTGGACACCGTCATCGTCGATGAAATCCATGCCCTCGTCCCCACCAAACGCGGCGCCCACCTCGCCCTCACCCTCGAACGCCTTGAAGCCATCGCTCAACAACCAATCCAGCGCATCGGCCTCTCCGCCACCCAGCGCCCGTTAGAGGAAGTAGCGCTCTTCCTCGGCGGCTACGAAGCCTCCGCAGGCCCCGCAGCACCGCGCCCCGTCACCATCATCAACGCCTCCACTCCCAAACGCCTCCAGCTAAAAGTTGAAGTTCCCGTTGAAGATCTGAAAGCTCTCGATCAGGAACCAACCCGGGTGCCCGAAATCCGGGTGCCCCATTCTGGTGCGCCCGCTGTTGGCGCGCCAGGGTGGGGTAGTTCCTCACCCCAGGAACCAGGGTGGGGTAGTTTCCCTCCCACCGAACAACGTCAAAAACGCCCCTCCATCTGGACCACCATCCCTCCGCACCTCCTCGCCATCATCCTCGAGCGTCAGTCCACCCTCATCTTCGTCAACAACCGCGGTACCGCCGAACGACTCGCGGGCCTCATCAATGACCTCGCCCAGCAACCCCTCGCCCGCGCCCATCACGGCTCCATCGCCGCCGCCCAGCGTCGCGAAATCGAAGACCAGCTTAAGAGCGGCAAAATCCGCGCCGTCGTTGCCACCTCCTCCCTCGAACTCGGCATCGACATGGGCGCCATCGACCTCGTCATTCAGATCGAATCTCCGCCCTCGGTCGCCAGCGGCATGCAGCGCATCGGCCGCGCAGGCCACAAAGTCGGAGTCGTCAGCGAAGGCATCATCTTCCCCAAATATCGCGCCGACCTCATCGCTTGCTCCGCTATCACCCGCGCCATGCACGAGGGCCAGGTCGAGTTGACCGCGATGCTCCGCAATCCCCTCGACGTCCTCGCCCAGCAGATCGTCGCCACCGTCGCCCATCCGCCCGCACTCTCCATCCCGCGCCTCAAGGGCCAGCCGCCACGCGAGCCGGTCATCACCGTCGAAGACCTTTACAACCTCGTCCGCCGCGCCGCTCCCTTCACCACCCTCACCCGCTCCACCTTCTTCAACGTCCTCGACATGCTCGCCGGAAAATATCCCTCCGAAGAATTCGCCGAGCTCCGACCACGCATCACCTGGGACCGAGAGGGCAACCTCCTCACCCCGCGCGAAGGCGCAAAAAGCCTCGCCATCCTCAACGCCGGAACCATCCCCGACCGCGGCCTCTACGGCGTCTTCCTCTCCGGCGAACACAAGAAACCCGTCCGCGTTGGCGAACTCGACGAAGAGATGGTCTTCGAATCCCGCGTCGGCCAGGTCTTCATCCTCGGCGCCTCCACCTGGCACATCGACGAAATCTCCCACGACCGCGTCCTCGTCTCGCCTGCGCCCGGTCAGCCCGGCCGTCTGCCCTTCTGGCACGGCGACCTCGCCGGACGCCCTCTCGAATTTGGCCGCCGCATCGGCGCCCTCGTTCGCGAACTCCGCGCCCTCCCGCCCAACGCAGCCATCAGTCGCCTCGTCCGCGAACACGACCTCGACACCCAGGCCGCAGAAAATCTACTCCAACTCCTCACCGACCAGGCAAATGTAACAACCGCTGTTCCTGATGACCGCACCATCGTCATCGAGCGCATCCGCGACGAGCTCGGCGACTGGCGCGTCTGCATTCTTACTCCCTTTGGCAATCGCATCCACACCCCGTGGGCCATGGCCGCCGCCGCGCAAATTCAAAACGCCGGCGGACCTCATGTCGAGACCATGTCCACCGACGATGGCTTCGTCCTCCGATTTCCCGACGTCGATAATCCGCCCGACCCGGCGCTCTTCCTCCCCGATCCTTCCGCGGCCCAGGACCTCGTCGTCCGTCAGCTCAGCTCCACCGCGCTCTTCGCCGCAAAATTCCGCGAAGCCTCTGCCCGCGCCCTGCTCCTTCCGCGCCGCCGCATGCAACTCCGCACCCCGCTCTGGCAGCAGCGCAAACGCGCCCACGATCTCCTTGCCGTCGCCTCGCAGTACCCCGACTTCCCTATGCTCCTCGAAGCTCATCGCGAATGTCTCCGCGACTCCTTCGACATGCCCGCTCTCCTCGATGTCCTCCGCTCCATCAAAGAGAAAGAAATCCAGGTCCACGTCGTCGACACACAGAAGGCATCGCCCTTCGCCGCGTCACTCCTCTTCGGATACATCGGCAACTTCATCTATGACGCCGATGCCCCCCTCGCCGAACGCCGCGCCGCCGCTCTCTCCATCGATCAGGCGCAGCTCCAGGAACTCCTCGGCGAAGCCGACCTCCGCGAACTCCTCGACCCCATCGCCATCGCGGAAGTCGAAGCCAACCTTCAGCTCCTCGGCGAAAATCAGCGCGCCCGTTCCGCCGATGCGATCCACGACCTCCTCCTCCGCCTCGGCGACCTCTCCCGCGACGAAATCGCCCTGCGCCTCGCCACCCCCGACCTCCTCCAGTCCCTCCCCGCCCTCATAAAGACCCGCCGCATCCTCCAAATCAAAATCGCAGGCCAACTCCGCCTCATCGCCGTCGAAGACGCTGCCCGCTACCGCGACGCACTCCAACTCACTCTCCCCGAAGGTCTGCCCAAGGCTCTCCTCGCCCCCAACCCCGCGCCCGCCCTCGAGTTGGTCCGCCGCTACGCCCACACCCACGGCCCCTTCACCCTCCGCGAAGTCGCTGCGCGTTACGGACTCAACCCCCAGCCCGTCGAAGCCGCTCTCCGCCTCCTCATACACGACGGCCGCATTCTCGAAGGCGGATTCCGTCCCGAAGGCGTGACCCGCGAATTCTGCGACGCCGAATCCCTCCGCCTTATCCGTAATAAGTCACTGGCACGGTTACGTAAAGAAATCGAGCCCGCCGACCCGCGCCTCTTCGCCCGCCTCGAAACCCACTGGCAGGGCGTTCTGCAAAAACGGCGCGGCCTTGACGCCCTCCTCGACACCATCGAGTCCCTCCAGGGCGCACCGCTGCCCGCCTCGCTCCTCGAATCGCAAATCCTCCCCGCCCGCATCGCCCGCTACTCGCCCGCGGACCTCGACACCCTCATCGCCGCAGGCGAAATCGTCTGGTGCGGCTTCGATTCCTTAGGAGAACGCGACGGCCGTATCGCCCTTTATCTAGCCGACCGCATCGCCGATCTGCTCCCACCTCGCAATGTCATCCTGAGCGAAGTTTCTCTCGCGTCAGTGAGAGAAACACCGTCGAAAGCCTGCCCTGAGCAAGCGCTCAGCGAAGCGAGGCGCGCGTCGAATGGGGACCTCCCGAGCGTCAGCAATACCGACGCGTTCGCGCGTCGGTATTCGCGAGGGGCTGCTCTTACCCCCCGCGAGCAATCCATCCTCGACTACCTAACCCGCTCCGGCGCCACCTTCTTCGCCGACCTCCACGAAGCCACCGGCTCGGGCTATCCCGGCGAAACCATCGACGCCCTCTGGTCCCTCGTCTGGCGCGGCCTCGTCACCAACGACACGCTCCACGCTCTTCGCGCTTACATCGCCAAACCCGAAACCCGCTCGAGCAAGCGCCAGCACAACCAGCCCACCTTCCGCTCCCGCCGCACCACGCCCCCCAGCGCGCAAGGCCGCTGGACCCTCGTCCCCACACCCGATCACATCACTCCAGCCGCGCAAACCGCCTGGTCCCATGCCATCGCGCAACAACTTCTCCAGCGCTACGGCATCGTCACCCGCGAAACCGTCGCCCAGGAAAATCTCCCCGGCGGATTCAGCGCCGTCTATGAAGTCCTCAAAGCTCTCGAAGCCCAGGGCCGCATCCGCCGCGGTTATTTCGTCGCTGGACTCGGCGGCGCGCAATTCGCCCAACCAGCTGCCGTCGAACTTCTCCGTGCCCTCGGCGCCAACCCGCCCGAAAAGCCCGAAATGCTCATCCTCGCTGCCGCCGATCCCGCCAACCCCTGGGGCAGCATTCTCCGCTGGCCCATCCCCGACTCCGCCGCGCCCGACAACGCTGCCGTCCTCACCCGCAGCGTCGGCGCCAGCGTCGTCCTGCGCAACGGAGACCTGGTCGGGTACCTGCGACGCGGCAACCCCGCTCTTCAGGTCCTGTTGCCCACAAACGAACCGGACCGCGGCGCCGTCGCGCGCGACCTCGCCCACTTTCTTGCCAATTTTGCTCAGGAACTGTTACAGATTCCGGAAACACGTCACAGTGGCGGTCTCTTAATCGACGCCATCGGAGGCCAGCCCGCCCACCGGCACTTCCTCGCGCCGTTTTTAAGAGACGCCGGCTTCCACCCCTCACCAAGGGGCTTCCACGTCCGCTACGTCCCAGCTACCACTGAACTCCGCTAACCGGACTTCAGCTCTTCTACTCCCTACTCCCTATTGCCTACTCCCTGCCCCTCAGTGGATCGTCTTCATCCGCCGCTGCATGTAATCCATCAGCAGATACTCCCCAAGGGTCTCCGGAGTCGTAAAGTACGCCTTCCCCTTGCACATCTGCGTCACCTTCTGCACAAACTGCACCAGCCCAAAATCCGACGCCAGCATAAATGTATTGATCATGATGTTCTGCCGCTTGCAGCGCGACACTTCCTCCAGCGTCTCGCTCACCACCAGCGGATCCAGCCCAAAAGCATTCTTGTAAATCCGCCCATCCGGCAGCGTCAGCGCCGACGGCTTCCCATCCGTGATCATCACAATCTGCTTCATGTCTTTCCGTTGCCGCGACAAAATCCTCTGCGACATCCGCAAGCCCTCGCGCGTGTTCGTGTAGTACGGCCCCACCTTCACCCGCGCCAGCTGCGACACCGGCAGCTCTTCCGCCGAATCGTGAAACAGCACCAGCGACAGCGTGTCTCCCGGATACTGCGTCCGGATCAGATGTGCCATCGCCATCGCCACCTTCTTCGCCGGCGTAAACCGATCCTCGCCGTACAAAATCATCGAGTGCGAACAGTCCAGCATCACCACCGTCGCGCACGAGCTCTGATACTCGCTCTGATGGACCTGCAAGTCGCTGTACTCCATATTCAACGGCAGCGTCAGCCCCTCGCGCGCAATCGCCGACTTCAGCGTTGCCGCAGCATCGAGGTTCAGCGTGTCCCCAAACTCATACGGCTGCGATCCGCCACTCGTCTCCACGCCCGTCGCAAAATGTCGCGTGTCATGCCGCCCAAAATTCGATTTCCCCAGCGACCCCAACAAATCCCGCAGCGTCTTGTATCCCAAAAAGTCCAGGCTCTTGTCCGTCACCTCGAAACGCGCGTCCGTCTGCGGTCCGCCCATCTGCCCCGAAGCTTGTGTCACCTGCCCCTGCTGCTGCGAAGACTGCGTCGAAATATAATTCTCCCTCTCCATCCGCTCGATCAGCTTATCGATCAGTTCATCCAGCTTCCCCTCCGCGGCCATCTGGTCGATCTTCTGCTGAATGCTCTCGTCGAACGCATCGCCCTGCTCCAGCGCCTGCCGCACCGCCTCCTTCAGATCCTCCATCGTCTGATCGAGGTCCTGAAACTCCGCATACGGATTCTGAAATCCCGAGTCCAGCAAATAATCCGACAGCGCCTTGAGCAAATCCTCCATGCTCATCTCGCTCGCCAGATCGCCCGTGAACTTCGTATACCGAACACTCTTCATAGTTGAAAAATCCGGGTGCCCCATTCTCGTGCGCGGCCTTTTCGCGCGCCAGGGTGTGGTAGTTTCTGTCGACTGTCTACCATCTCCTGCTTATCCGAACGCCGACCGCTTCTAGCTGACCGCTTCTCAGTTAACCACTTTTCAGCGAACCGCTAATTAAAGCTCCCTCTCCGCGTCCGTCTACTCTGCCACTGCTCATAATCCCGTTCCGGTTCCGCCCTCTCCACCCGCTCCGGCTTCTCCTGCGCCTTCCTCTGCGCGGAAAAGCTCCGCTCCTCATTCCGGCTGATCCGTCGATGCGCGCACATCCCCTCCAGCAGAAATTCCGCAGCCGCTGTTACAATTTCCGCCCCATCCCCGCTTTTCACCCCCAACGGAGCCAGCTTCTCCATCAATCCCTGAATCTGCTTCAGCTCCTCCAGCGTCGCCTTCGCCGCCTGAACGTCGGAAATCTTCACCGTCCCGCCCAGATTGAACCACTGCTCGATCTGCTGCGTGTTCACGTCGCCAAAGTAGCGATCGAACGCCTTCCCAATCGCCGCGCGCACAATATCCCGCACCACTGTGTCCGCGCCCTTCATCTCACCTTCGTATTCCAGCTCCAGCTTCCCCGTGATTCCCGGCAGCGCGGTATACAAATCTCCCACCCGCGGCACCACCCGCGTCTCGCCATGCAGCAGCGCCCGACGCTCCGCATTTGACATCGCCAGTTCCAGCGTCGCAATCGGCAGCCTTTGGCTCACACCGCTGCGCTTGTCCACCTTCTTGTCCTCGCGCGCCGTGAACGCCACCTGCTCGATCACCTCCCGCAGATACTGCGGAATCTCCGCATCCCCGCTTTCGCGCTCCGTCCACGCCTCCTGCGCCGTAATCGCAATCCCTTCCTCCAGCGTCTCCGGATAATGCGTGCGAATCTCCGACCCAATCCGATCCTTCAGCGGCGTCACTATCTTCCCGCGCGCCGTGTAGTCCTCAGGATTCGCGCTGAACACCAGCGCCACATCCAGCTCCAGCCGCACCGGGTACCCCTTAATCTGCACATCGCCTTCCTGCATGATGTTGAACAGCGCCACCTGAATCTTCCCCGCCAGGTCCGGCAGCTCGTTCACCGCAAAAATGCCGCGATTCGCCCTGGGCAGCAGCCCATAGTGCATCGTCATCTCGCTGGCCAGATCATGCCCGCCGCGCGCAGCCTTGATCGGATCGAGGTCCCCAATCAGATCCGCCACCGTCACATCCGGCGTCGCAAGCTTCTCCACATATCTCTCATCGCGCGACAACCACCCCAGCTGCGTCGCATCGCCGCACTCCACAATCAAATCCCTGCAACGCCGGCACAGCGGCGCATAAGGATTGTCTCGAATCTCGCATCCCGCCACATACGGCATGTGCTCGTCCAGCAGCGCCGTCAGTGCGCGCAGAATGCGGCTCTTCGCCTGCCCCCGCAGCCCCAGCAGAATAAAATTCTGCCGCGACAGCACCGCGTTCACAATCTGCGGCACCACCGTGTCCTCGTAGCCGATAATTCCTGGAAACACCGCCTGCTTTGCCTTCAGCCGGCAAATCAGGTTCTCGCGCATCTCGTCCTTCACCATGCGCGTCCGCAGTCGCGTCTCGCTGTATTCGCGGCTCCCCCGCAACTCGCCCAGCGTTTGCGGCAGGTGCGCGCGTGAATGCTCCGTTCGGCTGGGTGTCGTCTGTCGAGTCGCCATCGCTGCTCCTGTCCCTTGTGTCCTGTGCCTGTCCTGGTCTGTGCCGATCCGGTGGCTTTCTATTGGACGCCTTTGCGCCCGCACCGTCGCAGCGTCTCGTATCGCTGACCGTTTCTTTGCTGGCTGCTTCTTCGCTGACCGCTTCTCCGCTGACCGTATTTTCGCTGACTACTGCAATTAGTGTATGGGGAAGCTGGCCTGCCCCGCTCGGCTCGCATCTTCCTTCGCGCGCAGCCGCGGCAGCATCTCGTTATAAAAATCCCGCAGCCTCGTCGTCCGATCCGCATCTGAACGGCTCGCCAGCAAACGCTGCTTGAACCCTAAATCCGACGGCAGCGCGTCCGCCAGCTGAAACGCCACCGGCGCGTTCAGATCCAAATGCATCGCCGGTATTTGAATCCCCGCCATCTGCAGCGTCGCAAAATGCAGCGCCGCGCAGTCCTCGCGATCCGTCCGCGTCGATCTCGCGCCCTCGTCCTCGAAAACTTCCACATCGGCCTGCAGAAAGCTGCGTGACTCATCCAGCGCCTCAATTTCAAACCGCTGCACACCCTCACATAAAACGTCGAACTTCCCGTCGTCGAAACGCCGCACCACGCGCACAATCTTCGCCGTGCACCCCATGATCGCCATCTGTTCTCCATCGGACCGCACTACTCCGAATACCTTGCGCTCCGACAGGCATTCCGCCACCATCTCCCGATATCGCGCTTCGAAGATATGAAGCGGCAGTGCCGCTCCAGGAAAAAGCACCAGGTCCAGCGGGAACAGCGGAATTCTCATGATTGAGTCATTATGCCCGCGTCCAGCCTCCCCGTCTTGCACAATGCAGAATCGACCGCATTTTCTTTGAACAAGCCCGCGTGCCCTGTCTTCCGTCTCCTCTCTCCGGTCTCCTGAACGCCATTCGCTCTTCTGATCCCTGAACTCTAATCCCTAATCCCTGTCTTATTTCGGCATCTCCATCTCGTCCAGCATCGCCTGCATCTCCCGCGCCGCATGCTGATTCCCCGTCCTCTTGGCGCACACCAGCCCGTCCACCAGCTGTTGCTTCGCCTCAGCCTCGCGCCTCGCCTTCGCCAGCGTCTGCGCCGCCATGAAATATCCCGCCGTGTAGTCCGGATGATCCTCGAGCAGCCGCCTGAATTCCTCCAGCGCCGCCTCCGTCTCCCCGCGTCCCGCAAATTCCATCGCCAGCCCGTATCGAGCAAAAGCGTTCTTCGGATCCTGCTCCAGAATCTCCTTCAGTCCCCTCACTTTATCCATACTTGTCCGCACGCCTCCTCAGCCCCTTCATGATGTCCCATCCTCCAGTCTCGCGCACCAGCACATCAGTTCTGCAGGCGTCTCTTTTCTATTGTGAACGCTCCAGGCCCATAGTTAAGGTTGTCATCCTGAGCGAAGCGCCGCAACAGACCTCTCAGCGATGCGATGCAATCTCCCGGCGCGCAGTCGAAGGACCCGCGAACCGTGGCGAGCGACTCGTCGCGTAGCAACGACCCAAATCCTTCCACGTTGGGGTCCTTTTGCTAACGCCGAGCTCCGAACGCCGTCCTGTTCCCTGTTCCCTATTCCGTGTCTTTCTGTACCCTGATATCAGGAGACAAGCATGGACCTCAACGGCCCCGCGCTGCCGGCGCGTAGTGTGGCCATCTCGCAATCGGAAATGACCGAGCTGGTTCTGCCCAACGACACCAACACTCTGGGCAACCTGCTCGGCGGCCGTCTCATGAACTTCATCGACCTCGTCGGCGCCATGGCTGCCTACCGCCACGCACGCAGCCACGTCGTCACCGCCTCCATGGAGCACATCGACTTCATCGCCCCCGTCCACGTCGGCGACCTCATCATCCTCAAATCCTCCGTCAACCGCGCCTTCAAAACCTCCATGGAGGTCGGCGTCAAAGCCTGGGTCGAAAACACCATCGTCGGCATTCACCGCCACGTCGCGTCCGCCTACCTCACCTTTGTCGCCATCGATCCCCAGGGACGCCGCGTCCCCGTCCCGCCCCTGAATGTGGAAACCGACGAGCAAAAACGCCGCTATGAAGAAGCCGGCCGCCGCCGCGAAATCCGCGAAGCTGAAGCCCGCCGCCGCCACATCCCAAAATTCGAACCCGCCAAAATCTGAGAACACTCCGGAAACACTTCGGGTGCCCGAAATCCGGGTGCCCCATTCTGGTGCGCGGCCTTTTCGCGCGCCAGGGTGGGGTCTCCATCACGCCCGCCGTTGGCGTGATGGGGTGGAGGGAGGGGTAGTTCGTGATCCTATGACCAGTGAAAAATCCGGGTGCCCCATTCTGGCGCGCGGCCGTTTCGCGCGCCAGGGTGGGCTAGTTCGTGACCAGTGAAAATCCGGGTGCCCATCCTGGGCGCGCGGCGCTCTTTCGCGCGAGCAGGCCGGGCTCCCCGCCACCCCCGACGTTGGCGTGGTGGGGTGGAGAGTGGGATCGGCTGATTACCGTCTCTGGTCTGCTTTCTCCCGATTGCTCCCCAGGCTCCAGGCTCCCCGCTCCCAACCGCTCAACGCGATCTTTTCTTATGATCCCCTCTCCCGAGCGGTATCGTTGGTTTGCCCGCAGGAGCCCGCCTCCAACGGCTCCCAAAGCCTTCCTGGACCTCATCCGAAGAGGGGAATATCGGTCGTGTCTCGCACCTGGCCTTACCACGCGTCTCGCATCTCCAGCATCGCTCTCCCTGCCGCCGTTCTCGCCGCTCTCTCCATTTCCGCCTCCCCCGCGCAAGCACCCTCCTCCCCCCATGCACCCTCCGCAGTCCCCTCCCTCACCGCCAACGCCGATGAAGTCTCCCTCGACCTCATCGTCCGCACCAAACACAACAGACCCGTCCTCAACCTCAAGCCCTCCGACCTCGCCATCACCGACGATGGTTCCACGGTCAACCTCTCCGGCCTTCAACTCGTCAGCGGCAACTCCAAATCGGACCGCCTCGTCACTCTCCTCTTCGATCGCCTCGACCCTTCTTCCGCCCGCGCCGCTCGCAGCATCGCTGCCAAAATTCTCAATGCCATTCCGGAAAAGGGCTACTCCCTCGCCGTCCTGCAGATCAACGGCCGCCTCCGCCTCCTCCAGACCTTCACCCCCAATCGCCAGCAAATTGACTCCGCCATCGCAGCCGCAACACCCACCAATCCCTCCCCTCCCTCCGCCAGCTTCACTCCCGCGGAAAAGCATCTCTTCGACATCGTCCAGAGCAATTCCCTCAACGTCGACTCATCGCAGCGCGCCAACGCCAGGCTCCTGCTCGCCGCGCTCGAAGACTCCCAGCGTATCGTCGAAGAGCAGCACGCCATCCTTTCCCTCGCCGCCCTCCAGGCTCTCGCCGAAAGCCAGCGTCAGATCGCCGGCCGCAAAGTCATCCTTTGGTTCGCTCAGGGCATCCGTGCCAATTCCGATGCCCGCGACGCCATCGCCTCCATCGTCGGTCAAGCCAACCGCGCCGGCGTCACCATCTCCCCCATCGATACCAATGCCATCGACCAGCAGGTCGGCGGTCATATGCAGGCCGCCATGGCCATGTCCACCATCGGCATGGGCGGCGCCCTCTCCTCCAGCACTGCGTCCGGCGGCGCACCAACCGGCTTCATCCCCGGTGCCGAACTCAACCCCGTTTCCGAGCGCAACACCGCCGCTTTCCAGTTCGGCGCCATGGACGCCGATCAAAGTCCCCTCCTCAAACTCGCCTCCGCCACCGGAGGCATTTACCTCCGCGCCGGCGGAAGCTCAAAACATCAGCTCCAGCAACTCCACGACGACCTCACCAGCTATTACGAAGCCTCCTACATTCCCCCCATCACCGACTACAACGGCGCCTTCCGTCCCATCGCCATCCGACCCCTGCGCAAAGACCTCATCGTCCGCACCCGCGCCGGTTATTTCGCCGTCCCCCCCGACAAAAGCGCCGGCATCCTTCCCTGGGAAGCGTCGCTGCTCAAAATCCTTTTGAGCCCGCAACTGCCCACCGCCATCGCCTTCCGCACCGCCGTGCTCCACCTCGGCCAGCTGCCCGACGGCAACACCGGCGACCTCACCGTAGAAGTTCCCGTCTCCCAGCTCCAGATTCGCGAGGATGCCAACACCCACATCTCCTCCGCCCACGCCACCATCCTCGCCCTCGTCAAGAACGGCCAGGGAGCCGTCCTCCGCCGCTTCAGCCAGGATGTCCCGCTCCACGAAAGCCCTGACCTGCTCCGCAAAGATCCCGGCCAGGTCATCACCATGCAGCACCACTTCTCCGCCGACCCCGGCACCTACACCCTCGAGACCGCTGTTGCCGATGCGAACGGCAACGTTGCAGGAGCTCAGCGCACCACCTTCACCATCGCCCCCGTCCCGCCCGGCCCCGCGCTCAGCGATCTCGTTCTGGTTCAGAAAGTCGAGCCCGTCCACGAGGACACCGCCGCTTTCGACCCCATGCGCTACGAAGACGGCCGCATCCTCCCCAGCCTCAACACCGAGCTCCCGGAGAACACCAGCGCGCTTTCCTTCTTCTTCATGGTCCATCCCCTCGCCGGCAGCACCGCCCAGCCCCAGCTCCAAATGCGCATCCGCCGCAATGGCGAATCCCTCGGCGTCCTTCCCCTCGATCTCCACAAAGTCTCCGGTACCGGTGCCGCTATCCCGTATTACGGCACCCTCCAGGGCCGCGTCTTCCCGCCCGGCAACTATCAGGTCGAAGCCGTTCTCACCCAGGACGGCCAATCTGTAACAAGCACTGCGACGTTCTCCGTCGAAGGAACCATCGCCGCCTCCACCGCGCCCGCCGCATCCATCACCGCATCGTCCGATGCCGCAGCCCGCCAGCTTGCCTCAGCCGACGCCATCCGCGGCAGCCTCTTCGTCATCGTCAGCCCCGCCCATCCCATCGCCCCGCCTACCGATGCCGAAGTCCACGACATCATTACAGCCGCCAGTCAGCGCGCCCTCTCCTGGTTCGATTCCCTCGAGAACTTCTTCTGCGTCGAAGTCACCAACCACTCCACCGACGCCACCGGCAACGGCGACTGGAAACACAAGGACACCCTCGTCGAGCTCATTCGCTACGTCGATCACCACGAGACCCGCAGCACCCTCCAGCTCAACGGAGAACCCAGCACCATTCACCCCGACCAGTTGCAGTTCGCCTGGTCCGTCGGTGAATTCGGCGCCATGTTCCACATCCTCTTCGATCCCTCCGCCCACGCCGACTTCGCCTGGAAGGAATCCGACGTCCTCGATGGCGCCCCCGTTCAGGTCTTCACCTTCAACGTCCCGCTCGCCAGTTCCAGCTTCGTGTTATCCGACAAAAATAACCGCCAAAGCCCGGTCGGCTTCCACGGTCTCCTCTATCTCGACGCCGCCACCCGCGCCGTCCGCCGCATCACCGTCGAGGCTGACGATATCCCCCCGGCCATCGACATCCGCGCCGCCAGCATCTCCATCGATTATTCCTGGATCTCCATCAGCACCCACGACTACCTCCTGCCCATCCGCGGCGCCATCAGCCTGCGCGAAGCCAAACACGCCCCCGTCCTCAACGAATTCGAGTTCCGCAACTACCGCCGCTTCGGCTCCCAAATCCGCGTCCTCACCAAAGAAGAATCCAAAAAACTCCCCAACTAAAACCCGGGTGAGTTCGTGATCCCAGACGGGTGAAAAATCCGGATGCCCCATGAATCCGGGTGCCCCATTCTGGTGCGCGGCCGTTTCGCGCGCCAGGGTGGGTCGCTTCTAATCCCGAATCCCTGTCTTTCTGAACGCTGAAAACCGAGCGCCGAACGCTTCACGCAGTTCCCTATTTGTGAAGTTGCAA
>PMUI01000043.1 GCA_003166955.1 Acidobacterium sp. | reverse complement strand
GTTGAGCCTCCACAAATAGGGAGTAGGGAATAGGGAGTAGGGAACGGCGAGCTGGAGACGAGCGAAAAGCCGAGTAAGTACGAGCGAAGAACTGTTCCGCTAAAAGATGGCGGGTGTCGGCGCGACTATTGGGGAGTTGCGCGGGTTACCACGATGAGGACAGACTGTCCCAGAGGACATCCCCGGTATGCCCACGAGCTTCCTGGCCTCCCTTCAGCGTTTTCTCGCCGTGTTTCTTGTCGCCCTGATGGTTCTGCCACCGGGCGAACCGTTTGCCTTTGCGCGCAAAAAGAAGAAGCAGGAGGCGACGGCGCTGAGCGCGTCGCCGTTGACGGCGGATCAGCGCGCGCTGCACGCTCTGAACCGGTTGACGTTCGGGCCGAGGCCGGGCGATGTGGCGGCGGTGGAGGCGATGGGGCTGGAGAAGTGGATCGATGCGCAGCTGAATCCCGAGACGATTGACGATTCGGCCCTGGAGGCGCGGCTGGCGGATTATCCGGCGATGCGGTTGAGCCAGCATGAGCTGGTGGAGCGGTTCCCTTCGCCTGCGATGATCCGGCAGGCGGAGCAGGGAAGGCGGGGGATTCCGTGGAACCCGGTAGAGAAGGCGATCTATGAGGATCAGATTGCGGCGCTCAGAGAGAGGCAGGAGCAGAAGAAGAGCACAGAGCTCAGAGCGCAGAGCACAGGACAGGGCACCGGGTTCCGGGCACCGGGCACCGGGAGCACTGAGCCGGGAATGGCAATGGCTCCGCAAAGCGCGGGGCAGAACACCGCTGGTGCGCCTTCGAGTTCGATGATGGCGAATCAGGGCAACCAGGGGGTGGGGATGGGGCCGCCGCCTGCTCCCGACATGATGGCTTCTGCGAAGCCGGCTCCGCCGATTGAGGAGACGGAAAAGAAGCTGTATGCGGATCTGGATGCGGCGAACGTGGTGAATCTGCCGGCGGATCAGAGGGTGAAAAAGCTGATCGAAATGAAGCCGGGGGAGTTCCGCGATTTTCTGCAGCGTTTGAGCAAGCCGGATCGCGTGGCGATGTTCGCGAACCTGACGCCGGAGCAGAGGGAAACCATGTTTGCGCTGATCAACCCACAGCTGGTGGTGGGCGGGGAGGTTCTGGTGACCAGGCTGCTGCGCGATGTTTACAGCGAGCGGCAGATGGAAGCGGTGATGACGGATTTCTGGCTGAACCACTTCAATGTGTTTCTGCGGAAGGGCGAGTTTGCGCCGTGGTATCTGGCGGATTATCAGAACAAGGTGATCCGTCCGCACGCGATGGGAAAGTTCGAGGATTTGCTGGTGGCGACGGCGCGGAGTCCGGCAATGCTGTTCTATCTGGATCAGACGGAGAGCGTGGGGCCTCATTCGCTGGCGGCGTGGCGTGCGTCGATGGCGCCGGCGGGGCCGAATGGGCGGCAGCGGCCACTGGGACTGAATGAGAACTATGCGCGCGAGCTGATGGAGCTGCACACGCTGGGCGTGGATGGCGGCTACACGCAGCGCGACGTGACGGAAGTGGCGAAGATCTTCACGGGGTGGGGGATCGACAGGCCCGACCAGGGCGGGGAGTTTGAGTTCAATCCGCGGAGACATGAGCCGGGGCAGAAATTGGCATTGGGGCACCAATTCACGGGCAACGGCGAATCGGAAGGGATGCAGGTGCTGCACATGCTGGCGGTGAGTCCGGTGACGGCGCACCATGTATCGCTCGAGATTGCGCAGAGGTTTGTGAGCGATAATCCGCCACCGGCGCTGGTGGACGCGATGGCGGCGACGTGGGTGAAGACAGGCGGGGAGATTCGCGAGGTGATGCGGACGATGCTCGAGTCGCCGCAGTTCTGGTCGCAGGATGCGTATCGCGCGAAGGTGAAGACGCCGGAGGAGTACGTGATTTCGGCGGTGCGTGCGACGGGCGGCGAGGTAGTACATCCGGCGGCGCTGGTGGAGGCGATAGGGCAGCTGGGGATGCCGCTGTACGGATGCCAGACGCCGAATGGGTATTCATGGATGGCGAATGCGTGGCTGAACAGCGGCGAGTTGCTGGACCGGATGAACTTCAGCCTGGCGCTGGCGGATAACAATGCCGGAACGGTGATGGGGTGGGACAAGCTGATGGGCATTGAGGGTCAGCCGGGCGTGACGCCGGACGCGAAGGAAGGGAAGCTGGAGAATCTGCTGCTGGACGGGGTGGTGGCGGAGCATACGCGGAATGCGGTTCTGGCGCAGCTTGCGCAGCAGCAGGGTCCGGCGGGGCAGAATGGGCAGAGGCCGCAGATGGCGAAGCCGGTGAATTTCGTGCGGCCGCGGGAGTTTGGGCAGTTGCTGCAGAGTGTGGCGCCGCTGCCTCCGCCGGGAGATCAGGAGGCGGCTTTGCTGGGTGGGCTGCTGCTGGGATCGCCTGATTTTCAAAGGCGGTAATGCGGGCGATCAGTCGGCTTTGCAGTCGGTGGCTCGCGTGACGGTGCGGACCACGATGGGGACGACGGTCTGCACGACTTTGGGGACGACGGTGCCGACGACTTTCGGCACAACGACGCACGTGATCTGGGCAGCGATCAGGCCGGCGAAGAGAGCCAGGCCGACGACGGGGATCAGGAAGAGACGTCCGATCATGAATGCCTCCTTGTGAATCCTATACGGAGATCAGGGCTGATGGGTTCCGACGGCGGTTGGCTGATAGAGGTCCGACGTACGTGTGCTCTGCGCGGGGCGGCGGGAGTTGCTCTTGCCGCCGAAGGCTCCAAGTAATGTCTGGAGCATTACATACAGCACAGGGATAAAGACGAGGTTTAAGACGGTGGAGAGGAGCATTCCGCCGATGATCGTCGTGCCGACGGAGCGGCGGCCGGCTGCTCCTGCGCCGGAGGCGATGGCTAGGGGAATGACGCCGAGGATGAAGGCGAAGGAGGTCATGAGGATGGGGCGGAGGCGGAGCTCGGCGGCTTCGATGGCGGCGTCGACGATGGAGCGGCCTTTGCGGCGGAGCTGCTCGGCGAACTCGACGATGAGGATGGAGTTTTTGGCGGCGAGACCGATGAGCATGACGAGGCCGATCTGGCAGTAGATATCGTCGGCGTAACCGCGGAGAGACTGGGCGAGGAGGGCGCCGAGGACAGCCATGGGGACGGCGAGCAGGATGATGAAGGGCAGGGCAAAGCTCTCATAGAGAGCAGCGAGGGTGAGATAGACGACGAGAATGCCGAGGGCGAAGATGACGACGGCTTTGCCGGCGGACTCGATTTCTTCGAGGGAGAGGCCGGTCCACTCATAGGCCATGCCGTGCAGCATGTTCTGCTGGGCGACCTGCTGCATAGCGTCCAACCCTTCGCTGGTGCTGTAGCCTGGAGCGGCGGAGCCGTCGATTTCGGCGGAGCGGAAGAGATTGTAGTGGCTGATGACCTGTGGGCCTGAGGTGTTCTCGAGGGAGACGAGGTTGTCGAGCGGAATCATCTGATTGGTGGCGGAGCGAACGTAGTACTGGCGGATGTCGGCGGCGTTCTGTCGGAACTGCTGCGCGGCCTGAAGGTAGACGCGGTAGCTGCGGTTGTTGAAGTCGAAGTTGTTGACGTACACGGAGCCCATGAAGACATTGAGAGCGTCGGAGATCTGATTGAAGGGGACGCCGAGGGCTTTGGCTTTTTCGCGGTCGATGCGGACCAGCACCTGGGGATCGTTGGAGGTGAAGCTGGTGAAGAGGCCGGTGATGTCTTTGCGCTGGCTACCGCGCGCGGCGATCATGTGGGCTGTGCGGTCGAGGTCGGTGAGGGTGTTGCCGCCGCGGTCCTGCAGTTCGAACTGGAAGCCGCCAAAGGTGCCGAGGCCCTGGATGGCGGGTGGTTCAAGGGGGACGATGAGGGCGCCGGGGATCATGAAGAACTGGGGGCGGAGGGTGGTGACAAGCTCGGCTGCGGAATGGCCTTTGGCCTTGCGCTGATCCCAGGGAGAGAGCGCGCAGAAGATCATACCGTAGTTGGGGGCGTTGCCGGAGAAGCTGAATCCGCCGACGGCGAAAGAGCCGAGGAAGTCTTTGTTCTGGTTGAGAATCGCGCTGACTTCGGATTCGATGTGGGTGGTGTAGGCCAGCGAGGCGCCCTGCGGGGCCTGGACGAGGATCATGAGGAAGCCCTGGTCCTCCTGCGGGACGAAGGCGGTGGGGACGTGGGTGTACTCCCACCAGGCTCCGAAAAGACCGACGAAGAACAGCAGGAGAATGACCCAGCGGATGCGGAGCACGCCGTGGATGGCGCTCGCGTAGCCGCGGCCCAGGGCTTTGATGCCACGCTCGGCGGCGTGCAGGAGGCCATGTTTGTCGTCTTCTCGGCGGAGGAGCAGGGCGGCGAGTGCGGGCGACAGCGTGAGCGCGTTGAAGGCGGAAATCGCGATAGAGAAGGCGATGGTGAGCGAGAACTGGCGGTAGAGGATGCCGGTGGTTCCGGGGAAGAAGGAGACAGGCACGAAGACGGCGATGAGCACGAGAGAGGTAGCGATGACGGCGCTGGTGACTTCGCCCATGGCGGCGGAGGTAGCGTGGTGCGGCTCGTTGTCACCTTCGGAGATGTGGCGCTGAACGTTTTCGATGACGACGATGGCGTCGTCGACGACGAGGCCGGTGGCGAGGGTGATGCCGAAGAGGGTGAGGGAGTTGATGGAGAAGCCGAAGACGCTGATGAAGGCGAAGGTTCCGATGAGGGAGACGGGGATGGTGACGGCGGGGATGAGGGTGGCGCGCCAGTCCTGGAGGAAGAAGAAGATGACGAGGATGACGATGATGATGGCTTCGATGAGAGTCTTGATGACTTCGTGGATCGAGGCGCCGACGATGGTGGTGGTATCGAAGGCGACGGCGTATTTCATGCCGGGCGGGAAGGATTTGGAGAGGCGCTCAAGCTCGACCTTGGCATCGCGATCGACCTGAAGGGCATTGGCGTTGGAGAGCTGCTGGATGCCGAAGCCGACCGCGGGGATGCCGTCGAAGGTGAGGGTGCTGCCGTAGCTGCTGGAGCCGAGCTCGGAGTGGCCGACGTCTTTGATCTGGACGATGCCGGAGGGGGTGTTCTTGACGACGATGTTGTCGAACTGTTCGGGGGTGGTGAGGCGGCCCTGGACGTTGACACTGATCTGAAAGGCTTGTTTCAGGTCGGAAGGCGGAGCGCCGAGCTGGCCGGCCGGGATTTCGACGTTCTGCTCCTGCAGCGCGGCGACGACGTCGGTTGCGGTGAGCTGGCGGGCAGCGAGTTTGACCGGGTCGAGCCAGACGCGCATGGCGTATTGGCCGACGCCGAAGATGGTGACGTCGCCGACGCCCTTGACGCGCTTGAGGGCATCCTTAACGTAGACGTCGAGGTAATTGCTCATGAAGAGATTGCTGTACTCGCCGTGTTCGCAGTAGATGCCGGCGCCGAGGACGAAATTGCTGTTGGCCTTGCTGACGGTGATGCCGGCCTGGTTGACTTCGGCGGGGAGCAGGCCGGAGGCGGAGGTGACGCGGTTCTGCACGTCGACCGCAGCGATGTCAAGGTTGTAGCCGGTGTTGAAGGTGGTGGTGATGATGGAGCTGCCATCGTTGGCGCTGGTGGACTGGATGTAGCGCATGCCGGGGACGCCGTTAATGGCTTCTTCGAGCGGAACGGTAACGGCGGATTCGACCTGGCTGGAGTTGGCGCCAATGTAGGCGGTGGCGACGGTGACCTGGGGCGGCGCAAGCTGCGGGTAGAGCGAGATGGGCAGAGACGGAATGACGACGGCGCCGGCGAGGATGATGAGGAGCGCGCAAACAGTGGCGAATACCGGGCGGTGAATAAAGAAATCAACCAAGGTGGGCCTCGCAGTACATCACTGATCCTGATCCGATGCTGATTCGTTCATGCGGTCGATCCGGGCAATTGTTGCTTAGCTGCCCGCGTGGTGTTGAGCGGCAGGCGGCGGTCCGGCGGGCGGGCCGGAGGGCAGGGGCATGACGGGCATGTGGTCCTGCAGGAATTGCGTGCCGGAGACGATAACTTTGTCGCCGTTGTTGAGACCGGCGAGCACGGCATAGTTGTTGCCAATGGTGTCGCCGAGGGAGATGGCCTGTTCGTGGGCGATGAAGTGTCCACCGCCAGCATCCTGCGCGACGAACACAAAAGCCTGGCCACCGAGGCGGGTGACAGCGAGGACCGGGACGACGGGTTTAGGCGACATGCCCCAGACGACGCGAGCTTTGACGAGTTGCTGTGTGCGCAGAAGCGGCGAGTGAATGGGAGCTTTGACGAGAATGCCCTGGAGCTGATTGTCGACCTGGGGCGAGACGAAGTCGACGGAGGTAGTTTCGACGGGGTTGGCGTTGTTGTCGAGAATCTGGACGCCGAGGCCGTTGCGAACCTGAGCTGCGCGCTCGGTGGGAATGTAGATGTAGGCTTCGAGGTCTTTGTTTTCGTCGACGGTGGTGAGCATGGTGGAAGAGGAGACGTAGTCACCGACATGGACAGGGATGTCGCCGACGATGCCCTCGAAGGGCGCGGTGATGCGGTAGTAGGCGAGCTCCTTTTCCTGCTCGTTGCGTGAGGCGGTGGAAGACTCGTAGTCGGCTTTGGAATTGGAGTAGGCCTGCTCGGCCTGATCGAGCGCGTCCTTGCTGATGATGCCAGCGGCGAAGAGTTTGCGCTGGCGTTCGACCTGGAGCTGGTTGTACTGATAGACGGCGAGTTTCTGCTGCGCGGTGGCGGCTTGCGCGGCGAGGGTAGCTTCCTGCTTCATGGGATCGATCTGCATGAGCAGCTGGCCGGCGGTGACGTGATTGCCGGACTGAACGAGGATCTTCGTGAGGGTGCCGTCGACCTGCGGGTTGATGGTGGCGGAGCGGCGCGACTTGATGGTGGCGACGTATTCATCGGATTGGGGGACGGGAATGGCCGCGACGGTGAGTGTCTGGACCGGGAGGGCCTGCATGCCGGCGCCGGGCTGCTGCTGCGGCCGGGCCTTGTTGCAGCCGACTGCTCCAGCGAGCAACAAAGGCAGCGCAAAAAATGGGAGGATGGAATGCGAATTCACTGCGGGACCTCGAACCAGGGTCGATAAGGACCGAAATCGAATGACAAGGAAACAACTCAGGATACAGGTTCTGCGATGATTCCTGGTTAGTTTGTGATTGGATTCCTCGGGCGGAACTGGCGCTTCAGAAAATGCGGAATGCGAGTGCTGTTGCAAGCACAGGAGAGTCGAGGAAGCTCGGAAAATGAGAGCGGGCTGTCCGTTTCCGAACAGCCCGCTCGATTTTGGCTCGGGTTTATACTGCACCCGGGTCAGGATTGCATCGGCAGGCGAAGTTTCTGGCTTCGGTTCCTGCCTCTCTGCTGCTTCCGCGGTGCGCGCTGTCCCGCACGGGTCACGCATAGCCAATCTTTTGGAGGGATGGGCCTGCGGACATGACCATTTGCGGCGTGCGCGGACTGGAAGCTTAGACGCCCGCCCTGGATTCGCCTCCGAAATAGAGGTCGCACCATTTGAGGTGACCTCCAGAGGGGCGAGTGTATTCGAGGAGCGGCCCCGTGGTGAAGGACTCGGCTCGAGTCACTCTTCCCATGCGGGCCTGCAGACGTTTTCGTTCCGATTCCGCAGGTTGCGTCCGTACGTTGCTCCGTACTGGGGACATTCATCCTCCTTCTTCGGGTTGTAAAGCGTTTCCGCCTTATATCTAATTTGATGCCTGGATAGAGACTACGTTGCCAGCTTTTGAGGCGGCGCGGTAGGGGAATTCGACAAGGACGGGTTACTTTTGTGATTTGCCGGCGGACTTGCTGGTGTGCGCGGCTTCGTTGCGAGGGCGGACCTTGAACCAGATGGGTGTGCCTTCAAAGCCGAACGCGGCGCGGATTTGGTTTTCGAGGAAGCGCTCGAAGGAGAAGTGGAGTTTGACGGCGCGGTCGGTGAAGAGGACGAAGGTGGGCGGGGCGACGGCGGCCTGGGTCATGTAGTAAATGCGGATGCGCTTCGACATGGGGACGCTGGCGCGCTGAAAGTCGATGCGGTCGAGGAAACGATTCATCTGGCCGGTGGAAACGCGCTTGCGGCGTTCGGCGGCGACGCGGAGGACGGTGTCGAGAACACGCGGGACGTTGCGGCCTTCGGTGGCGGAGATGAAAAGCACGGGCGCGTAGCTGAGGTATTTGAGGACGGAGCGGAGCTGGCGCTCGAAGATGGCGCGGTCGGCGGGCGGCTTGCCATCGTTGCGGGCGGTGGTGACGAGGTCCCACTTATTGACGATGAGGATGACGGAGCGGCCGCTCTCGTGGGCGTAGCCGCCGATGGTGGCGTCGGAGGCGGTGACACCCTCGGTGGCGTCGATGATGAGGAGGGCGACGTCGGCGGCTTCGAGATGACGACGGGCCATGACGACGGAGAGCTTCTCGGCCATGAGGTGGGTCTTGCCTTTGCGGCGGATGCCGGCGGTGTCGACGAGGCGGAGGTCGTGGCCTTTGTAGTCGATGACTTCGTCGACGGCGTCGCGGGTGGTTCCGGCGATGGGGGAGACGATGGCGCGGGCGGATCCGGTGAGGGAATTGAGGAGGGTGGATTTGCCGACGTTGGGGCGGCCGATGATGGCTACCCTTGTCTCGTGCTGCTCGAAGGCGGCGTGGGTGCGGTGGGGAGGACTCGCCGTCCAGGCAGACGCGGCTTCGCCGCCATCCTCTGAAGGTTCAAGTCCGGGTTCGGACGCGAGGTCATCTTCGGCAGAAGGAGTTTCGCTCGATGATTCGGGCGGAAGCACGGCGAAGACTTCGTCGAGGAGGTCGCCGATGTTGAGGCCGTGCTCGGAGGAGATGGGCATGAGGTTGCGGATGCCGAGGCGGCGGAAGTTTTCGGCGGCGGCTTCCATGCTTTCGGTGTCGATTTTGTTGACGACGAGGAAGAGGGGCTTGCCGGTGCGCTGGAGGAGGCGGGCGAGGTCGATGTCGGGGGCGGCGAGCTCGGTGCGGCCGTCGACGACCATGATGATGGCGTCGGCTTCGTCGAGGGCGAAGCGGGCCTGGCGGAAGATTTCCGCGGGGATATGGGCTTCGTCGTCGGGGACGATGCCGCCGGTGTCGACGACGCGTGCGGTGCGGCCTTGCCAGTTAACTTCGCCGTAGATGCGGTCGCGGGTGATGCCGGGCTGGTCGCCGACGATGGAGCGGCGGGAGCCGGTGAGGCGGTTGAAGAGGGTGGATTTGCCGACGTTGGGGCGGCCGACGATGGCGATGACTGGGCCTTTTGGTTCGGTCTGGGCAGGCTGGTGAGGCGGCTTCGCACCGGAGGATGTTGCAACGGCGGCCGCGCCGATGTGCGTATCGATCGTTGCGGGCGTAGTCTCGCGCCGGGTGGAGGTGCGGTCGTTGCCTGCGTAAGGTGATGGGCGCGAGGCGATGTTGGATTTGCGGGCGGCTCGGGGGCGGCCGCGTTCTTCGGCGCGTGGTTGGGGCTGGTTATCGGGCGCGGGAGCGTGGCCGCGGCGGATGGCTTTCCACTTTGCCTGGACTTTGCGCTTCGTTTTCTTTGCGCCTTCGCGGTTTCGCTTAACGGGTTTCAAGGGTGGCTCACCTGTGACGTTGCGGAGGGGTGCGGATGGAGGGAGCCGGGCTAGCTCGCTTGTTCATTATAGGGAGATGCGGCGAGGCGGTTAAATGTATGTACAATTAAATGGTGTACGAATGGGATGAGGCAAAACGAGAGGCCAATCTGAAGAAACACGGTCTCGATTTTGCGGACGCCTGGCTGGTTTGCGAAAACCCGGAGAGGCTGACGTTGATTTCGGCACAGCGCGGGGAGCGGCGAAAAATGGATCTTGCGCTGGTTGAAGTGCACGGCCAACTTCTTTGTGTTGTCCATACCGAGCGGGGAGAGAATATCCGAGTTATTTCGTTCCGTCGTGCCTCGCGAAAGGAAAGGAGACTGTATGCGGCAGCAAAAAGCTAAGAGCCGGACGAACTGGGATCGGGTGAAGCGCGAGGCGGAGGCGAATGCTCCGATTCCTTACGATCCCGAGGATGGGCCGTACGATCCGAACGACGATGCCGCGGTTGAGAAGTACTGGAAGGCGGCGACGATCGCGCGTCGTCCGGGGCAACGGGGTCCACAGAAGGCGCCAACAAAGGAACGCATCACAATCCGGCTCTCGCAGGATATCGTGGAGCATTTCCGTTCGGAAGGCGGCGGATGGCAAACGCGGATGGACGAGGCCCTGCGTGACTGGCTGAAGCGCAGCCGCAGGAATGCAGCGAAGTGACGGCGGACTGAATCCCAGACGCGGTTCGGCGGTCCGCACCTGACGACGTTTCACTCCATGTAGAACATTGGGATGAGGGGCTGCTCGATGGGGGAGTGGTCCGGGTTTGTCTCCATGATGTCGGACATCATGGCCCACCAGCGGTGGACGATGTCGGTCTGTGGGAGCGCGTCCATGGTGTGGTTCCGGCGGCGTTGGAGGATCGCGAAGAGGCAAAGGGTTTGCTCGTCGACGAAGATGCGGTAATCGGAGACGCCGGCCTGGTGGAGGGCGACGACGAGCTCGGGCCAGATGGCATCGTGGCGGCGGCGGTACTCGGCAGCTTTGCCGGGGAAGATCTTCATGCGGAAGGCGATGGTTTCGAGGGGTTCGGACATGGCAGTTGGATCGTACTGAGGCGTGTATAAGCGCGCAAGGCCGCAGCCTGCAGTTCCAGGATTACCATTGGCGAGGGAAGAACAATGGCCACGATGTATAACCCGGCCCATCCGGGGCGGATTTTGCGGCAGTATCTGGGGGATCTGCGGGTGGGTGAAGCGGCGGCTCGGCTGCGGATTGCACGCACGACGCTTTCGCGCGTGCTCAACGGTAAGGCGGGCATTTCGGCCGACATGGCACTGCGGGTGGCCGAAGCGACGGGCACGGAGGCAACGCTATGGATGGATCTGCAGACGCAGTTCGATCTGTGGCGGGCCAGCCGCAGGAAGAGGGGCAGGGTTCAGCCCTTTCCGCGGGCGGCGTGAGGGCGCGGTCCCTTGCTTCTTCTATGAGACAGTCTCGGCGGAGTAGCGGGCGATTAGGCCGGTGCGGACGGCGTGTTTGTAGACCGCAGTGAATGCGCGGGCCATCAGGAACAGATAAAGGAGGGCGAGGACGCTGCCGGTGAGGAGCGGCGTTAGGGCGGAGGCGTGTCCCGTGGGTGCAGCGGGGTCGCCGGTTTGGCGCGCGAGGATCTGGCGCATGCCTTCGAAGACGTAGCTGGCCGGGATGATGCGCGCGAGGGCTTGCATCCACGTTGGGAGCGTGGCGAGTGGATAGAAGACACAGGCGAGCGGGGAGATGAAGGCGGGGATGGGCCAGATGAACCATTCCGCAGCGGGGCCGAAGCGGAGGACGAGCGCGCTGCCGAAGATGCCAAGGGAGATTCCGAAGAGGAAGAGGATGAGGACGAAGGCGGCGAGTGTGGCACCGTAGACGAAGAAGGAGAGCCCGAAGACGAGGGTGGCGAGGGCGACCATGACGACGAGGCCGACGGAACTGGTGGCGATGGAGGAGAGGACGAGGCCGCCGAGGTATTCAGAAACGGAGAGGGGCGAGGCGAAGAGGTTGAGGAAGTTGCGGGACCAGACGTCTTCAAGGAAGGCGGTGGTGATGCCCTGCATGACGCGGGCCATGAAGTCCCAGAGGAGGACGGCGCCGAGCATGGCGGGGACGAAGTTGAAGCGGGCCTGGGAGACGGAGTTGAGGTAGCGGGTGATGAATCCCCAGAGGACGATGTCGATGGCGACCCAGGCGAAGAGGGGAACGACGCGGGCGGGCGAGCCGCGGAGGAGATAGTACTGGCGGAGGAGCAGGGCGGCGGTGCGGCGGAGGGAGAACACAGGGTACAGGGTACAGGGTTCGCCCCTCGCGAATCCCGACGAGCGAGGCTCGTCGGGATTGCTGACGCTCGGGAGGTGCCGTTCGGCTCACCGGCTTCGCCGACTCGCTCAGGCCAGGCTCTTCGACTGCGTCCGGCTCCTGACGGAACCGGACTTCGCTCAGGATGACATGTCAGTGGGGCGGATGGTGAGGGGCTCGCGGGCTACGGCTACGAAGAGGTCTTCGAGGGTGGGGTGGTTGTTTTCCTGCGGGAGAGTGCGGGGATCGCCTTCGAGGAGGACTTTGCCTTTCGAGAGGAAGAGGACGCGGTGGCAGACTTCTGCGACTTCGATCATGTTGTGGGAGGTCCAGAGGACGCCGACGCCGTTGCGCTCAGCGAACTGGCGGATGGTGGCGCGAATTTCGCGGGCGATGGAGGGATCGAGGGAGGCGGTGGGCTCGTCGAGGAGAAGCAGGCGCGGCTGGTTGAGCATGGCCTTGGCGAGGGCAACGCGGGCTTGCTCGCCGGAGGAGAGGACGCCGCATTTGGTGTCGCGAAACTGGAGGAGGTCGAAGTCGTGGAGGACGGTTTCGATGCGGTCGCGGAGATGTGACACGGCGTAGAGCATGCCGAAGACGCGGAGGTTTTGCGCGACGGTGAGGTTGCCGGGGAGGGGCGCGTAGACGGCGGCGAAATTGGTGCGACCGAGGGCCTGGCGACGGCGCTTGGCGAGATCGCAGCCGCCGATAGTGATGGAGCCGGAGGTGGGCTCGAGGACACCGAGGATCATGTTGATGGTGGTGGTTTTTCCGGCGCCGTTGGGGCCGAGGAGGCCGAGGATTTCGTGGGAACCGACCTGGAAGGAGAGGCCGTTGACGGCGGTGGTTGGGCCGTATTGTTTGCAGAGATCGGAGACGGCGAGGATGGACATCAGGGTAGAGGGGACCGGTTACGAGTTACAGGTTACAGAGGACGGGTTACAGGGAACAGTGTGCAGGGAACAGGAACTACCCCACCCTGGCGCGCGAAAAGCGACGCGCACCAGAATGGGGCACCCGGTGATTCGCAATCAGAATGGGGCCCCCGTTCTTCGACTCCGCGCTGTGCGCGTCGCTCAGAATGACGGGGTTAGGAGCCGAGGTAGAGGACGTGGACGTAGGTACCGAGGCGGACGTTGTAGGCGAGGTACCAGCCGTCGTCGTCCGGATCGGGATAGAGGATGATGTCGTCGGTGTTCCAGTCCCAGCCATCGCAGAAGCCGATGTCAGCAGGGGCGACGCTGAAGTAGAAGCCGCCGAACCAGAAGCGCGTGGGTGCTCCGCCACCGAGACGCCAGACCTGGCCAGCGCCGATGTGGCCTGGAAAGCGGCCATGCTCCCAGGGATGATCGAGGTGGTAGGCCGTGGGGTTGGGAACGTGGCCGACCCAGCGGTCGGTACCGGCGTCGACGTGGGGGGCTGTCGGATGACCGGGGTGGTCGGGCTGGCCGCCCGAGGGCAACGGGAAGTGGCCGGAGGGGCCGCGAGGCGGAATGTGTCCACCGCCGACCTCGGGCGGGCGAGCGGGTCCGACGGGCGCGGGGTGCGCTGCGGGCGCAGGGTGTCCGCCGGCGGGGCGTTGCGCGTGGAGGGGAAGTGCGAGCACGAAAAACGCAAGAGATGTGAGAACTGCCAATGGGCCGATGAGCTTTTTCATAGATTCCTCCGGGGGAACTGGTCAGCTAAGGACGGAGCGGACTGCAAAGGCCGTGCGGCCGCGCTACGTGGGAAGGGATATTCGCGGCACGCCTATGATACATGCGGGAAATGAGCGCGGGGTTGGCGGGGGATTATGGCTCAGGGGTGTCGAGGAAGTCCCAGGAGATGGCGATCTGTGCGCCGAGGCCTTCGGCGATGCGGACGGCGGCGGATTCGAGCTGGTGCATGAGGCCGGAGAGGTAGTCGCGTGAGCCGGAGATGGCGGCGATGCCGAGAGTGGCGGATTGCCAGGTAGGGGCGTCGTCCATTTCTGCGATCGAGATGTTGAATCCGTGGGCGAGCTTTTCTTTGAGACTGCGAACGACCTGGCGGCGGTCCTTGAGGGAGTGGGCGTGCTCGATGCGAAGCTCGAGGAACATGGCGGCTACGGGCATGGGCGAGATTCATCTTACCGCTGGCTTGCGGGGCGCATGGTACGGATCACGTAAGGCGATGCTTCGATGCTGAAAGGCCGATGCAGGATGCGCAGAGAATACGGTCTTATTCGCCGCGGGTGGCCATCTTCCGCCGCAGCTTCCACATCCCACGGGACGGTGAGCCAAAATGGGCCCACCTCTTCGGGATGAAGAGAAACAGGAGATTTGGGATATGAAGAAACTTTGGGTTGCAGCGATGGCCCTTGCGAGCTGCGGTTATCTCTGTGCGCAGGAGCAGAATCCTACGGCGACGGACCACTGGCCGCAGAACCAACAGCCCTCGGGGCAGACGGATGCGGGGATTCCGGTTTACAAGATTCAGGTGGTAGCGCGCGATATTCCCGCGATCAACTACTTCCATCGGAGCGGCGCGACGAAGATTGGGTTCGAGGGGACTCCGCTGCTGCCGATGGCGAAGGGTTCGGCTGAGGTGAACAGCCTGAATGGGCGGACGGAGATCAAGGCTCGTTTCGAAGGGCTGGGACCTGCGAACGGTTTCGGGGTTGAGTATCTGACGTATGTGCTGTGGGCGATTTCGCCGGAAGGACGGCCGGTGAATCTGGGCGAGATACTGTGGAACCACGATCACGCGGACACAACGGTGACGACGGGTCTGCAGTCGTTCGGGCTGATTGTGACGGCGGAGCCGTATTTTGCGGTGACCATGCCGAGCGATCTGGTGATCATGCAGAATGTCGTGCTGAATGACAAGACCACTGGAGTGCTGGAGACGATTAACGCCCATTACACTTTGTTGCCACGTGGCGCGTACACGGATACGGCGGGACGGCACACGGTTTTGAATCCGATTACGCGCAACGACCGTTCGCCGCTGGAGTTGTATGAGGCGATTAACGCGGTGCAGATCGCTGAAGCCGCGGGGGCGGATCAATATGCGGCGGAGAGCATGGCGAATGCGAAACAGGATCTCGATAACGCGCGGCAGATGGACATCCACCAGAAAGAGATGAAGCAGGAGATCACGTACGCGCGCGAGGCGGTGCAGACGGCGGAGGATTCGCGGCTGATTACGATCCGGAAGATCAAGGCGGGCGACGAGGCGGCGGAGAAGGCGCGGATCGAGGAAGCGCGGCGCAAGGCTCAGGAGGACGCGGCGACTGCACAGGCTCAGGCGCAGACTGCACAGGCTCAGGCGCAACAGTCCGCGGCGGCCGCGCAGCAGGCGGCGGATCAGCAGGCAGCGGCGCAGGCGCAGGCAGCTGCAGCACAGCAACAGGCGGAACAGGCCCAGGCGGCGGCGGCTCTGGCTCGCGCGCAGCAGCAGGCTGCGGAGGCAGCGGCAGCGCAGGCGGCGCAGCAGACCGCGGAGATGCGGGAACGGCTCCGTACGCAACTGAACCAGGTGCTGAATACACAGGAGACGGCGCGTGGGCTGATCGTGAACATGTCGGACGTGCTGTTCGCGTTTAACAAATACGAGCTGAAACCGGATGCGCAGGTCAAGCTGGCGAAGGTGTCGGGAATTCTGGTGACTTATCCGAACCTGACGCTGCAGGTGGAAGGCTACACGGACAGCGTTGGAACGGATGAATACAACCTGAGGCTTTCGCAACAGCGCGCGACGGCGGTGCAGGCGTTTCTGATTTCGCAGGGCGTGCAGCCGGGAAGTATTTCGTCGCAGGGATACGGGAAGGCGGATCCTGTGGCGGATAACGGGACGAATTCCGGACGAGCGGAGAACCGTCGTGTGGAACTGGTGGTATCTGGGCAGTCGATTGGGGTTCAGCAAAAGGCTCCGACGAGTTCGAGTGCAGAACCGATGCCTGGTCCTCCGCCGACGGAGCGGCCAGTGCAGACCAGCAATACGAGTGGCGTGGCGAGCGGGCCACCGCAGTAGGGGCTCGCCCCTTTCGGGCGCAGAAACCAAATCCAGAGAGGCCGCCTTCGCAGGCGGCCTTTTTGTCCTGGGATGAGATTCGAATTCGTCACAAATCACTTGTAAATCACAAGTGACTCTTGCTAATTTGGCGGGCGTGGCGCGAAAGGTCGGCCCCAAACATCGTTCCGGTTGTCCGGTCAACATCTCTCTGGAGGTGTTTGGGGACCGATGGTCGCTGCTGATCGTGCGCGACCTGATGGTGCGGGGATTCACGACGTTTCAGGATTTTCTGGAATCGGGGGAAGGGATTGCGACGAACATGCTGGCGGACCGGCTGAAGCGCCTATGCAAGTCAGGAATTGTGACGAGCGAGCGCGACAAGAACGATGGGCGGCGCGTGATTTACCGGCTTACGGACAAGGGGATCGATCTGGCTCCGGTGATGCTGGAGGTGTTGATCTGGGGAGCGCAGCACGAACAGACGGGTGCGCCGCCCGCGGTGATCGCGGAGTTGGCGAAGAACCGGAGGGCGGTGGTGGAAGAGACGAGGAGGCGGTGGCGGGAACGAGATGCCGCGCCGCTGTTGCCGTGGTTAGGGGGCCCGAGGACTGGCCATCCAGGCGGACGCGCTTCGCGCCAGGCTGGCAGGTCTCATGGCTGAGGTCAGAGGAAAGTGGTCATGGATGGGAGTCCTGCATGACGGTGACTATTGACGGTTGCAGTGGTGGTAAACGGAAGTGAAGCGGGCCTGGCAATTTCAATTGCGAAAAGGAGAAAGCGAGATGAAAGTCACCCCATATTTGAATTTCGACGGGCAGTGCGAAGAGGCGTTCAAAACGTACGAGCGGGTTTTGGGCGGAAAGATTGTGGCGACGTTTTACTTCGGCGACAGTCCGATGGCGGCGAAGTATCCAGAGATGGCGAAGAAGGTGATGCACGCGCGGCTGGACATCGGGGATCAGATGATTCTGGGAGCGGATGCGCCGCCGGAGCTTTTCCAGCAGCCGCAGGGGTCATCGGTAATGCTCGAATTGGACGATACTGCCGAGGCGGAGCGGATCTTCAGCGCGCTGGCAGAGCACGGCGATGTAAGGATGCCGATCCAGGAAACGTTCTGGGCGAAGCGGTTTGGCCATGTAGTGGACCGGTTCGGTACGCCGTGGATGATTAATGTGTCACAGCCGGCGTACGCGGCGGCGTGACAAGACAGCTGGGAGCTGGGAGCCGGGAGCTGAGCGGCTGATGCCCGGCGGATGTAGTTGCGTGTGGTGGGAGGGCAAATCAGAAACAGGAGCGATGCATGAGTCGAGTGCGGGTGCTGGTGGGGACGAAGAAGGGCGCGTTCATTCTGACTGCGGACGGGAAGCGCGAGAGCTGGGAGGTGAGCGGGCCTTTCTTCGCGGGGTGGGAGATTTATCACATGAAGGGGTCGGCGGTAAATCCCGATCGAATTTATGCTTCGCAGACGAGCGGATGGTTTGGGCAGATTATTCAGCGGTCTGACGACGGTGGGAAGACGTGGACGACGCCGGGCGGTGGAGTCCAGAAGTCGCCTGAGGGCATGCCGATGGGGGAGAGCAATAAATTTGTGTACGACACTTCCGCGGAGAGCGGAGCGCCGCTGACGACGCATCAGTGGTACGACGGGACGCAGCACCCGTGGGAGTTCAAGCGGGTGTGGCATCTGGAGCCATCGCTGACGGATGCGGAGGCGGTGTACGCGGGGGTGGAGGACGCGGCGCTGTTTCAGTCGAAGGACGGCGGGCACTCGTGGCAGGAATTGCCGGGGCTGCGTGGACACGGCACGGGTCCGCAGTGGCAGCCGGGCGCGGGTGGGATGTGTCTGCACACCATCGTGCTCGATCCGAAGGATCCGGAGAGGATCTACATCGCGATTTCGGCGGCGGGCGCGTTTCGCACCGACGATGGCGGCAAGACGTGGAAGCCGATCAACAAGGGTCTGCGCTCGCCGTTTATTCCCGATCAGGATGCGGAGGTGGGACATTGCGTGCACCACATCGCGATGAGTCCGCGGCGGCCGGGTGTTTTGTTTATGCAAAAGCACTGGGATGTGATGCGGAGCGACGATGCGGGCGATTCGTGGCGGGAGGTAAGCGGGAATCTGCCGACGGATTTTGGGTTTGCCATCGACGTGCACGCGCACGAGCCGGAGACGATCTATGTTGCGCCGATCACCAGCGACTCGCTGCACTATCCGATGGACGGGAAGCTCCAGGTTTGGCGCAGCAGGACGGGCGGCCATGAGTGGGAGGCGATGACGGACGGGCTTCCGCAGAAGGATTGCTACGTAAACGTGCTGCGCGATGCGATGGCGGTAGACGCGCTCGACGATTGCGGCGTGTACTTCGGGACCACGGGCGGGCAGGTGTATGTTTCGCCCGACGGCGGAGATCACTGGAAGCCGATTGTGCGGGATTTGCCGGCGGTGTTGTCGGTTGAGGTGCAGACGATTTCATGATCCTTGTGGAGTTGCCGCACCATTTGCGGACGCTGGCGCAAGTGGGCGGGGCGGTGACGCTGGAGGTGGACGAACCGGTGACGCTGCGACGGGTTCTGGATGCGCTCGAGACGCAGTATCCCGTGTTGCGAGGGACGATTCGGGATCATGGGACGCAGCAGCGGCGGGCGTTTCTGCGGTTCTTCGCCTGCGAACAGGATTGGTCACACGAGCCGGTGGATGCTCCGCTGCCGGAGGCGGTGGCGACGGGGAAGGAGCCGTTGCTGGTGATTGGGGCGATCGCCGGAGGCAGCTAAGAGGCGGTCAGCTGGAAATGCGGTCAGCGATGAGGCGGCTAGCTAAGATGCGGTTACCAAAAAGCCGGTCATCTTGGAAACGGCAAGCGAGTTGGCTGGGGCCGGCCAAAATCAACGACTGAATGAAGGAGAGGAATCATGGCGACAGCAGCGGCAACACATGCGGAAGTAGGCGAGGTTCGGGTATTGCGCGAGCAGGTGAAGGCGATTCAGGGAGTGCTGCGCGGCAATATGGAGGGACTCACACAGGCGGACTGTATGGTTCAGCCGCAGCCGGGCGGGAATTGTTTGAACTGGGTGGTGGGGCATCCGGCGTGTACCTGGGACAAGGTCCTTCCTGTGGTGGGACAGAAGCCGGTGCTGGGAAACGAGACGCTGCAGCGGTACGACCGCGGATCGGCGGAACTGCACGAGGCTGGAGAGGCTTTGCCGCTCGAGATGCTGCTGAACGCCTGCGATGAGGCGGCGAAGCGGATGGAGGAGGGACTGGCGAGCCTGACGGAAGAGAGGCTCGATGAGCCAGCGCCGTTTTCGCCGCGTAAGAGGGCGGATGAGACAGTGCGTTCGCTGCTTTCGCTGGTGATGTTTCATCAGGCGTATCACGTGGGGCAAAGCGGATTGCTGCGGCGGATCGCGGGTAAGGAAGGGAAGATCAAGTAGCAGTTGGGAGCTGGGAGCCGGGAGCTGGGAGGCTGTAGCCCGTAGCGGTAGCTGGTCGTTGACGGCTGGTCGCTGGTTGCGGGCGGATTCGGCGCGAGCGCTCGTTTCGAAGAGGATTCCTGTGCAGAAGATCAAGCCGTTTTTGTGGTTCGACGACGACGCCGAGGAGGCGGTGCAGTTTTACGTGTCGGTCTTCAAGAATGCGAAGGCCGGCGCCGTGATGCGGTGGGGCGAGGGAGGGCTGGGTAAACCGGGTTCGGTGCTGACGGCTTCGTTCACGATCGGCGAGCAATAGTTCCCAAAACTGCCCGGGCCAGTGACAAATCTATTGCGTGCTCTGGCAGGTACATGTCAGGATGAGGTCAATCTCCGCTCGATTCCGGCATTCCGGCCGGGCTTGGTCTTATTTCCTGCACGGATAGCAAGACCGTTGGACGGTTGTCGTCCGGCCGCTTGGTGAAGGAATCGTAAAAAAACTGGATGAGTCGTTCAGAAGCGGCGGCGCAAGGCGCAGCCGTGTGGATGCAGGCAAGCTTTCCCATCCAAACATAGTCTCGGACCGCAAGCCCCGAGGGTCGACTTTATGGGCTCCTTTGGCCCTTCGGGCACCGCTAAGAACTGAGTGAGCAGAGCGATTGAGCGAAGAGGGGGGAACTCCCTGGAGTTGCGCAAAAGCGGATTTGCCATGCGTACCGTGAACAACGCAACAATTAGTTGGTGGCCGTGTCCGAGATGACGAGCAGGCGGGCCACAAAGTTTGGGTAGCGGGCAAAAGTGCGCCCGAGGCTGAAGAGTTATTGCTATGATGTTGCCCTCCCTGAGCAAGGTGAGGGGGACCTGGCCGGAGTCGCCGTGAAGGCGGAGGAGAGGGGAGCGGCTGTGACAATCTCACGAAGGACATTTTTGGGCGAACTGGCGGCCAGCGGGGCGCTGGCGGGGCTGTTGACGAAGCCGGAGACGGCGGCGGCGTTAACCGCGGCGTTGGACGACCCGGTTACGGATACGAGCGCGGGCACTGGGGCGGCGTTCTGGGGCAGCTTTTTGGCGAAGGCGCCGCACGAGCGCGGGCTGATGGGCCACAAACTGCCGGGGACGGATGCAGACCGGCAGGTGAACTACCTGCACTTTGGCGATCAGGGGCTGCGCTACGCAGACCAGATCCCCAACGACGAGTTGCCGGATTATCCGGGCGACGTTGCGGTGAGCATGCAGGTGGGCGGGATCCGGCTGTCGAGCGCGGATCGGCAGAAGTTCGAGCAGCTGCAGTCGGCGCAGTTGCGGATCGACATGATGCAGGGCAAGCCGATGTTCAACATGATCGATCCGCTGGCATGGATGGCACTGGCGGCGATTTTCCCAGATGAGGGTGGTAAGCTGCCACCGCTGCAGAACCTGAGCTTCGATCCATCGACCTCGGCGCAAAACATGCAGAAGATCCTGCTGCCGGGCGGCGTGGGCCACATGGCGGTGAACGTCTCGATGGTGCACAAGGAGTCGGAGTTCTGGACAGTGATCAAGACGCTGGTGAATGACGCGTCGCGAGTGGCGCCGGTGCTTGGGTTCCCGGCAATCAGCATGACGGCGCTGGCCGGTTTCAGCAAGTTGTACGGGGTGCTGGCGAACCGGTCGGTGTTTCTGTTTCAGGCACGGCCGCAGCAGGCATTCGCAACGCAGGCAGCGCGGGAGCAGGCGAACTCGACGATCGGAATTAATGTTCCCACCGGCGACTACGTGCTGGTGCCGCAGTCGCACACCGACGATCTGAAACCGTATCTCGATAACCTGAAGCTCGCGAACGGCTACATGATTCCAAAGGACGCGCCGGATACGAGTTCGGTGTACGAGACGGCGGCCAAGGCGCAGCCGGACATCAGCTACATCACGATTCATCTGAGCGTGACGCCGATGACGGAGTATGGCAACGGCGAGAGCAGCGGCAGTTCCGGCAGCAGCTCGAGCAGCAGCAGTAGCAGCAGCACTACCAAGAAGAAGAGTGCGACCACCACCACAAGCAGCGGCAGCAAGAGTGCAACCAGTACCAAGCCGGCAGCCAGCAGCACACCCGAAGGCAGCAGCAAGCCAGACGACAACAGTAAACCTGAGAGCAGCAGTCAGCCCCAGTAAGTGGAGGGCCTTCGATCCGAGGAGTTGGCAATGACGGTACGCGGAATTGGGGTTGTGACCGCAATGGCGTTGGCGGCCATGACACTCACGGTCCAGGCCCAGAACTTCGGGATGGCAAAAACCAAAGTTACGCTGAAGCGCAAGCTGCCGGCGCTGGTGCATCTGCCTGGCGATACGATCCGGGTGAAAGTCACAGGCCACCAGGACCAGGCGGATCTTGCTCACGATCTCGAGGCGCTGCTGGAGACCGAGCTGCTGAAGGACGACCCGCGGCTGCGGGTTGACGAGAATAACCCGGCAACGACGATCAGTTGCCAGATCATCAGCTTCGATCATCCGCGCCCCACCGAGACCCGGCAGCAGTTCGGAAATTCGGTCACGGTCATCGTCCGTGTTACCGGTTCGCTCGACGTCTCGTTCCAGGCGCGCACCAGCGGCGGGCGCGCGCTGGCTTCGGAAAACGTGTCCGCCAAGTACGATCAGCAGTTCGACGCGGCGGGGAACAATCTGTCGCACGGCCTGATGAACGACCTGAAGAACCCGTTTCACGGGATGAAGGGGAAGTCGGGGAACGATGACCAGGGTGACAAGCAGCCTACCGAACCCCAGCTGCGCAAGATTCTGCTGACCGATGCGGTGCACCAGGTCGCCGAGCAGATCGTGGTGACGAATGAGGCGATTGACGTCTTTCTCGCGAGAAACAAGGGTCCGATCGATGAAGGCGACAAGCAGGCGGAGGCTGGCCTTTGGGAGCGCGCACTGGAGACGTTCGAAACCGCGCCGCCGCTGACCAAGAAGGATGAGGATGCGTATCGGCTCTACAACATCGGAGTCGCCAACGAAGCGTTGGGCTACGCTGCCGAGGATCCCAAATCGGCGATGAAGTTCCTCGATGAGGCCGCCATCGACTATGGCAAGGCGGTCGACGCGAAGCCTGGCGAGAAGTACTTCCTGGAGCCTCAGAAACGGATCGAGACGGCGATCACGCACTACAGGAATCTGGAAGAGGCGAAGAATCCACCGCCACCACCGCCACCGCCGTCGTCCGAACCGCGGCCGCCGACGGTTGCCAGTGCGCCGGCAGCCAGCAAGCGACTCGCCAGCACGCCGGGGAAACCCCCGGCGGCTTCGACGAAGCCGCCAGCCACCCCGCCGGCGAAGACCCCAGCGCCCGCCTCGACCACGACGGGCACAGCGCGGCCGACCGCTTCGGGATCGAGCGCGCTTACGGATTCGCAGGTGATCGCGATGGTGAAGAATGGGATCGCCGATGACTCAGTGGAGCAGATTGTGAAGAACGCGAAGGCCGTGGATTTCGATCTGAGCTCGGCGGGGCAGAAGAAGCTGCTGGCAGGCGGAGTGAGCTCTGGCGTGCTGAGCGCGATGAAGGCGCGGGCGGCGCAGGAGCTGGCGAAATGAAGGCTGGATCGCGCGCGGCTGTGGTTGTGCTGCTGGGGGTTGTGGCCTGCACGTGTGCCTACGCGCAGGGCGATCGCTGCGGGGCGGGCAAGGACCTGGTGGTGCAGGCGCTGGAGCGGGTTCCACCGGGCAGTAGCGACGGCGCATTCGAAGATGCGCTGCAGCTGCTGAAGCACGCGGTTCAGACGTGCAGCGAGCTGGGCGACGCGTGGTACTTCCGCAGCCTGGTGGAGCAGAAGCTGGGACACGCGAATCTGGCGCAGTATTCGATGGACAAGGCGCGGATGTTTGGCTCGGAGGCGATGCAGCAGGGGCTGAATCCGTTTGTGCTGGCGACACCGCCGGCGCGGAGCCGGGCACTGACAGCGAATGCGCCGCAGGGGCAGGGAGCAGCGAGCGGGCCTGCGACCGCGGGACCGGTTCAGCAGAAATGGGCTCTCATCGTGGGCGTCAGCCGCTTTGCGGATCGCGCGGTGCCGCAGCTAAATTACACGACGGCGGACGCCAGCGCGTTTGCGGCGGAGCTGAAGGACCCGGCGATTGGGCGGTTCCCGGCGGCCAACGTCAAGGTACTGACGGACGATCAGGCAACGACGAAGAACATCAAAGAGCAGCTGAACTGGATCGCGAGGAACGCGCAGCCGAATGACCTGGTGGTGATCTACGTGGCCACGCATGGGTCGCCGCGAGAGCTGGACTCGGCGGGCGGCGTGAACTACATCGTGACCTACGACACGGAGATCAAGAACGCGGATAGCCCGGACGAAGATTCGCTGTATGCGACGGCCCTGCCGATGGTGGAGTTGGCGAACGCGGTGGCGACGCGCATGAAATCGCTGCGGACGGCGGTGATTCTGGATACCTGCTACAGCGGCGGCGCGGTGACGAACGTGTCGAAGAAGATGGGAGCGGGCATTGCTAACGTTTCGCCGTCGCAGGCGAACCTGGACCGGATGAGCCAGGGCACGGGGCGAATTGTGATTGCGGCGGCGAGCTCGAATGAGGAATCGCTGGAAAGCGATCAACTGCGGCATGGGTATTTCACATACTTCTTGTTGCAGGCAATGAAAAGCGGCAACGGTATGACGCCGATGAGTCAGGTGTTTTCTTCGGTGGCGCAGCAGGTGTCGGACCGCGTCGCGGCGGACGGGAAGAAGGATGGGCAGACGCTGGGGCAGCATCCCGTGATGAGCCGGAGTTCGGACGATGCGGACTTTGCTCTGGGAATCACGGTGGGTGGCGGGACGGCCAAGGGCGGCCGGTAAGGCCGCGGGTCGACGCGGGCCGGTTCTCGGTCCGGCGCAATCGTTCCGGAAAAATCTGAAAACTACGCGGATTTTGCATCAGCCGGGGCGGCGATTTGCGTATATGCGGGTACAGCGGTTGAGGGCGTGCCTCGTTGGACCATTTGCCGGAGACATTTCGAGGTCTTGTCGAGCGCCATCAGGGGCGGGTTTTCTCGATTGCGTTTCGGATTCTGGGGGAGAGCGGCGTGGCGGAGGAGGTTGCTCAGGATGTGTTTCTGGAACTGCATCGCAGTCTGGCACGGCTGGAGAGCGAGGAGCACGTCGCGGCCTGGGTGCGAAGGGTGGCTTGCCATCGGGCGACCGATGCGCTGCGGAGAAGAGCAGCGCGGGGCGATGCGGCGGCGGAGGAATATCAGGACGGGATGGCGTTGCGGCCGGTGGTGCGGGATTTTATGCCGCTGATGAATCGGGTGGAGCAGTTGCTGTTGACGTTGCCGCCGCAGCAGCGGGCGGTGATGCTGTTGCGGTATCAGGAGGACCTGGAGCCGGAGGACATCGCGCTTGAACTGAAGATGCCGCTGGCGACGGTGAGGAGTTATCTGCAGCGGGGAGTGAAGATGCTGCGGGCGAAGGCGGAACGGACGCTGAAGGAGTACAGCCGTGGTTGAGAAGATGGACGATTTCGAGCGAGAGCTGCGGGAGCAGTTGCGGACGCGGGAGACACCGGCGGGATTTGCCGCGCGGGTGATGGCGCGGGTCCCGGAGCGGCGGGCATCGAGCTGGAAGTGGTTTGGCTTTGGGATGCCTGTGTGGAGGTGGGCAGTGGCGGCGCTGCTGGTAGCGGGAATGGTGGTGGGCGGTGTGGAGCATGACCGGCAACAGCGTATCGCCGGTGAGCGGGCGCGGGAGCAGGTGCTGCTGGCGCTGCGCATCACGGGATCGACGTTGCGGGATGTGCAGACGAAAGTGAGCGCAAGCAGCGGGGAGAAGCTGAGCCAGAAGGGTGCAGGGAGAGCGGTTCTTGAAAGAGATGAGTAGCAGCACGGGATCAGGAAGAGGAGAGGGGTCAGTCATGAAGAGAGTTTTGGTTGGGATTGCGATTTGGAGTCTTGCAACCGTTGCGGGGATGGGGCTGCCAGCGGTGGCGCAATCATCGTCGCAATCGCCGTTCCCGGTGACGATCGAGAAGCAACTGGCGGAGCGGGCGTCGAACTACACGGAGGTGTCGCTGGACCGGAAGATGCTGGACTTTGCCAGCCACTTCATGAACGACAAGGACGACGCGGAAGGGAAGCGGATTGTCGCGAAGCTGAACGGCGTTTACGTGCGCAGCTATGAGTTCGACAAGCCGGGCCAATATACGCCGACGGATCTGGAGGCAGTGCGGCGGCAGTTCGATACGCCGGAATGGAGCTCGCTGGTAAAGACGCGGTCGCGGAATGGGTCGGACGACGCGGATATCTACATGAAGCTGGTGAACGGCGAGGTGCAGGGGATGTTCATTCTGGACGCGGAAGCGAAGGAATTGAATTTCGTGTACATCTCGGGACCGATTCGTCCGGAGGATTTGAAGGACCTGAGCGGGAACTTCGGGATTCCGGCGGGCAGCTACGATCTGGGCGTGAAGACCAAGGACAAGACGCAGAAGAAGGCCGATGAGAAAGCGAAGACAGCGGATAAAGCGCAGAAGGAGGACCAGGAGCAATGAGAATGGCGAGTTTGGTTGCTGGCGGGGCTCTTGTGGTGGTGGCGGCGGCTGTGGTTTTGCCGATGACGGTGCGGGCTGCTTCTGGCCACGATTTTGATGCTGTGGTATTCGCCGTAGAGCAGTGTTACGACGCGCATGCGGAGCGCCTGCCGATGATGGGGTTTGTGAACTTCTGCGCGTGGGTGGCGACGGGCGGCGGCGTGAAGGGGATGAAGATCGCGGAGTTCGATCACCTGAACAAAGTTTCGGATACAGGGGAGCTGGAGAAGTTGGTTGGGGATTCTCTGGGAGGCGGATGGGAGCGCTTTGTCGTGGAGCGGGAGCGGAATGGGGAGGTCAACATTATTTACGTGCAGCCGAACGGCTCTGCGATGCGTATGCTCATTGCGGACTACGACGAGCATGGGGAGCTGGATGTGGTGCGGATCGAGGTCAACGCGAATCGGCTGAAGCACTGGATCCACGATCCGGAGGGGAGCGCGCGGCGGCACGATTACGGCGCGAATGAGAAGGTCCCTGACTAAGAGAGCTGGAAGCAGGAAGCGCAACGGGCAAGAGGTTGACCGGTGCCCCCAAGCCCACTCAAGCCAAAACCGGGCTTGAATGGGGCACCCCTGAGCCGACGCTTTCTTACTTGCTGTACTCGTCGCGGAGTTGGGTTTGGCGGCTGACCATGGGGACGGCGACGCCCTGAATATAGACCTGCTTTACGTCGGTGCGGACGTCGAGGGGGTCGCCGTTGGCCAGGACGACGTTGGCCATTTTCCCGACGTCGAGGGAGCCGAGTTTGTCACCAAAACCGAACATCTCGGCGACATTCAGCGTGATGGCTTTCAGGGCGTCGTCGTAGGGAAGGCCGTAGCCGACTGCGAATCCGGCGGCATAGGGGAGATTGCGCGCGGAGTGGCTGCTGGCGGGACCACCTCCATCGGCTGAGGAAATGGCGATTTTGACGCCGCGCTTCGCCAACTCCGCGGGCAGCGTGTAGACGGAGTCGTAGCGCTCGTTGGCGCGGGGCGCGTCATAGATGGATCCGATGATGACGGGGACTTTGTACGCGGCGATCTCATCCAGAATTTCCTGGGTTTGGGTGACGTGGTTCAGGATGATCTTGAGGTGGAATTCCTGGGCGAGCTTCATGATGGTCTCGACGTCGTAGGACTCGTAGACGCCGATAACGACCGGGCGCTCGCCTTTGAGGTAGGGAATGAGAGCTTCGAATTTGAGGTCGCGCTTGAAAGCCGCATCGCTTTTCTTTGCGGCGGCGTCGCGCTTCGCTATGTAGTCCTGGGTATCGAGGAAGGTCTGGCGAAGCTCGGTGATGAGGCCCATGCGGGTAGATGGATAGGTCGCGTGCCCGCCGCGGAAGCCATTGGACCGGCGCTGCTCGGCGCCGTAGTTCATGGCGAGGGCGACGTCGGCGGCGAGCATCATTTGTTGGCGGCTGCCGTAGAGCTGGATGAAGATGTCCTGGCCGGCAATGGAGTCGTCGCTGGCGGGAGCGACGACGGCGTTGGTGATGCCGTTGAGGCGGGCGACGGGGATCAGCTCGGTTTCCGAGTGGAAAGCGTCGGCGACGTGCATGTGGGGCATGATCTCGTCGGAGCGCTCCTCGAGGTCGTTGGACATGGCGTCGGCGCTGATTTCGGTGAGGCCAAAGTTGGACTCAGGGTCGATGAGGCCGGGATAGACAGTGAGGCCTTTGGCGTCGACGATCTGCGCGCCTTTGGGGATTTTCACTTCGGCGGCGGCGCCAACGGCGGCGATTTTGCCGTCAGCGAGGATGAGGACGCCATTCTCGATGGCGCCGTGGCTGACGGTGAGGAGCTTGCCGCCGACGATGGCGATGGTCTTAGGTGTGGGGGTGTCTGCCGCGAGCAGGGCAGCGGGAATTGCCAAACACGTAACAGTTATAGTTACTTGAGCCAGAGCCTTGATCACTGTCCGTCCTCCTCGTCGTCAGAGCCGAAACCGCCGCCCTCGTGCATGACGCCGGTGAAGTGCGTGGTGCCCCAGCCGGGGAGGGAGGCGTCGAAGAAGAGATCGCCGTCGATGTAGACCTTCATGGCGTGGGCATAGGTGGAGAGGGGATCGTGGTTCCAGAGGACCAGGTCGGCGTCCTTGCCGACGTCGATGGAGCCTGTGCGGTCATCGACGCCGATGATCCATGCGGGGTTGAGGGTGACCATGCGGACGGCTTCGTCCTCGGTGGCGCCGCCGTAGTGAATCATCTTGCCGGCTTCGACGTTGAGGCGGCGGATGTGGTCGTCGGAGTCGCTTTTGAGGGCGACGCGGACGCCCTGGCGCATGGACATGACCGCGTTCCAGGGAATGGCGTCCCAGGCTTCGTCCTTGAAGCCCCACCAGTCGGTGAAGGTGGCGATGGCGGTACCGTCGGCCGCGATCTGCGGGCCAACTTTGTACATTTCGAGCGCGTGGTGGAAGGCGCGAATCTTATAGCCGTACTCTTTGGCGATGGCTTCTTCGGTGAGGAACTCGTCAGCGCGATAGCAGTGGATCTGGACGTAGAGCTTGCCGCGGAGGACGTCGGCCAGGGCTTCGAGTTTGAGGTCGCGCTTGGGAGCGACGGCGTCCTTGTCGCCTTTTTTCACCTTGGCGTCGTAGGCGTCCCAGTCGGCGATGTAGTGTTTGGCGTCTTCGAAGGCCATGCGCATGACTTCAAAGTTGCCCATGCGGGTGGAGGGGAGCTGGTCGCGGCTTCCGTAGACGCGCTTGGGGTTTTCGCCGGAGGCAAACTTGATGGAGCCGGGCGCATTGGGGAAGAGCATGGCATCGCGGTCGAGGCCGAACTTGTTCTTGATGACCACGGCCTGGCCGCCGATCATGTTGGCCGAGCCGTGAAGCAGTAGCTCGGTGGTGACGCCGCCGGCGAGCGCGCGGTAGAGGTCGGCGGAACGGTTGTCGAAGGCGTCGATCATGTGCATCGAGGGGGTGACGGGGCTGGTGGCCTCGTTGACATCGCCGTCGAGCGCGGAGTGGGAGTGGGGATCGATGATGCCGGGCGTGAGCCAGAGGCCGGTGGCGTCGACCACGGTGGCCGAGTCGGGGGCGGAGACGGTGGCGCCGACTCCGGCGATTTTTCCGGCATGCACCCAGACGGCGCCGGGCGAAAGGGTGCCGTGGCTGGCGGTCATGACCGTGGCGCCGCGGAAGACAATATCCGTGGGCGGGGATTGCTGGGCGTGGGCGAGGATCGGGACGATTGTCGCGGACGCTGCAATGAGCACGAAGGGAAGAAGGCGCGAAGGGGGAGTGCGGAGCGAACGGCGAAGACCCATCAGGATGACCTCCGGACAGCATGAAGATTGCCGCGAAGGCCGGGAACGGCATGCATGGCCAGCGCGAGATTTTGGGGATGGAGAGAACGCTTCCTGGCATAGTACTACAGCGGTGAGGGTTGCATTTCCAGGGCGGCAATCGATGAGCGGAACGGCGTGGAAGTGCGGCTCCAGGAGGGTTACCAGGGTAGCCTTCGCCGCAGTCACCCGGCGTGCGATACTGCCTTTGGCATGTACAAACGCGTGGTTCTCAAGCTATCCGGCGAGGCTTTGGCAGCGGGCAAAGGCTTCGGCGTCGATCCGATTCGCATCCACGAAATCGCTGCGGAACTGGCTGAAGTTCACAAGCTGGGCGTGGAAGTGGCCATCGTGGTGGGCGGCGGCAATTTCTTTCGCGGGGTGGCCGAGCAGGCGAAGAAGATGGACCGCGTTTCTGCCGACAACATGGGGATGCTGGCGACGGTGATCAACGCGCTGGCGATCCAGGATGCGCTGGAGAAGCAGGACGTGTATTGCCGGGTGATGTCGGCCATTGAGATGAATCAGGTTTGCGAGCCGTATATCCGGCGGCGGGCGATCCGGCATCTGGAGAAGGGTCGCGTGGTGATCTTTGCGGCCGGGACCGGAAACCCTTACTTTTCCACAGATACGGCGGCGTCGCTGCGGGCGATGGAAATCAAGGCAGACGTGTTGCTTAAGGCAACCAAAGTTGAGGGCATCTACGATGCCGATCCGGTCATCACAAGGGACGCAGTGAAATTTGAGCAGATTACCTACATGGAAATCCTGCGGCTGGGGTTAAAGGTGATGGACACCACGGCAGTGAGTCTGTGCAAGGACAACAATCTGCCCATGATCATCTTCAATCTGAACGAGACGGGTAATATCCGCCGAGTCATACTCGGGGAGAAAGTCGGCTCACTGGTGACGGCCTGAGCGCACAAGCACAAGTCGTACCCCGGCCTGCGGAGACGTGGAGCCCGGGTCCCCCACGACAGACACCGGCAGGCAAGCCGGTAGTGGTGAAGGCGAAGAAGGAGCGCCTGCCGGCGCTGACAGGGCTGCGCGCCTTCGCGGCCCTGAACATCGTGTTCTTTCATTTTGGGAATCCGAAGTGGTTTGGACCGTTTGCCCCGGTCGTGGACAACGGGTATACGTCGGTGAGCTTTTTTCTGCTGCTGTCGGGTTTTGTGCTGGCTTACAACTACTCTGACAAGGCGCAGAAGGGGCAGCTGAGCACGCGGAATTTCTGGATTGCGCGACTGTCGCGGCTGTATCCGATTTATCTGTTCGCGCTGCTGATTTCGGTGGGCATGCTGATGGACGAGTGGCATGCGCGCAGCCACGGGCAGTTTGCGTGGGGCGTGGTGCTCACGCCGATGTTGCTGCAGGGCTGGAGCCCGTCCCTGTCGACGTTCTGGAACACGCCGGCGTGGACGATGTGCACCGAGGCGTTTTTCTATCTGATTTTCCCGCTGGTGATTTTGTGGAAGCGCCCGAAGAGGATTGGGGCGCTGGTGGGGATCCTGCTGGGGCTATGGTGCCTGGGGATGGTGCTGCCGAGCCTGTATATGGGGCTGCATCCGGATGGCGATATGCATCCGGGACGATACACGGAGGGCTTCTGGATGCGGGCGCTGAAATTTTCGCCACCTCCGCATGTGCCGTCATTCCTGTTCGGGATTGTGCTGGCGGATCTGGATGGGCTGATTCCGAGGGCGGCGCGCAAGCGGCTGCTGCTGGGCGCGCTGGGGATGGCGGGCATCTATGCGGTGCTCTATTTCGGCGACCATTTTCCGTATCCGATGATGCATGACGGGTTGATGATGCCGCTGTTTGGATTGGCGGTGCTGGGGCTGGCGGGGCAGAATCTGATCGCGAAGTTCTTTGGGTTCTTCCCGTTTGTGGCAGTGGGGCAGGCAAGTTATTGCCTGTATATTCTGCATTTTAATCTGTGGAATCTCATCCACAACTCGAACATTCTGAACGTGACGGGGTTGGCGCGGTTCGATCCGTGGCTCAGTTATGGATTGCTGGTGGGAGCGGCGGTGCTGGCGATGGTGTGGATTGAGCGGCCGGCGCAGAGGTTGATCAAGGCGGTATTGTTGCCGCGTTGAGACGACGGTTCACGTTGTTTCCGCGTGCTCTTCCTCGAAGGAACTTCTGAGAATGGTGCAGTTGCGGCCGGCATTCTTGGCCTGGTAAAGAGCCAGGTCGGCCAGGCTGAGAAGCTCGGTTTCCGTCCGGGCGCAATCGGGAGCGACGGTGGCGCCGATGCTGACGGTCAGCGAGATTGCACAATTGCCAACCACAAAGGGGGAAGAAGAGATGGCGTCGCGAATGCGTTCGGCGCTGGATTCGGTTTGTTTGCGCTCGCAGTCGGGGAGAACGACGAGAAACTCCTCGCCTCCGTAGCGGCCGGCCATGTCGTAGGGGCGAATGGCATGACTGATGCGGTGCGCGATTTCCCTGAGGGCGGCGTCGCCGGCCAGATGGCCATGGGTGTCGTTGATGGGTTTGAAGTGATCGACGTCGAGCATGAGGATGCCGAACGAGTTTCCGGTACGCAGAGTGCGCTCGATTTCGCTGCGCAACAGATCGAGCAGAGCACCGCGGCTCCAGAGGCCGGTGAGGACATCGTGCGTGGCCTGATAGCGTAGTTTCTCCTGGGCGGCGATAAGGTCGCGCTGCAGGGAGAGGACATTGGCCAGGGACTCGCTTTTTTCATGATGGGCAGCTTCAGCCTGCAGGCGCAGAGAGTGGGCTTCCTCGAGCTGGGAGCGGATGACGCGGGTCTGGCCGCGAACCCGGCGGCGCAGTCCGAGGTTCCAGGTCACAACAGTGGCGGCGATGGCGAAGAGCAGGGACGCGAGGACGAGGGTATTGCGCGGTGTCCACCAGGAGGGGCGGGAGAGGACGAGAACATCGGCGGGGGAACGCAGAAGGATCTTCAGAGCTTTGGGCCGCTTGTTGGGAGAGACTTCGATGAAGCAAATCCCAGTGATGCGAAGGCGGCTGCCTGGCTGCAGTTGGTCAAAGCCCTGGGGAGTATCAGCGGGAAGCGCCGCCGAGAAAGTGAGACCGCCATCGGTGAGGAGGAGAGTTTTTTCGTCAGCGGTGCGTGATTTATAGAGCAGTTGCCCATCGATCTGGACGGGCTCGGCGTCGTGCTCGCCGTCGAGCGCCTGAGCGGCGGGAATTTTGGCAGGCAGGGGAGGGCGGGCAATGCCGATGCGGCGATAGATGGCCTCGTCGAGGACGGAGGTATAGTCGCCGAGGTTAGGGAACCCGACGACATCGAGGAGGTCACCGACGGAAACGGCGGCAGGGCTTTCGGTATGCACAAAGATGCCGTGAGCGGCATCCATGAGGGAAAACTGGTTTGGTCCCCAGGTGGAAGTGACGACGCCGCGAACATGAACGCGATGGCCGCGCTCATGCTGGCTGGCGCGCATGACGTCGGCGGTATCGCTGACGGGCAGCGAGAAGGAATCAGCGGGGGCGGGTTCGAGCACCTGAATATAGGAGATGTCGGGCATGTACAGGTGAACGCCGATGATCTGTTTTCGCTGATTGAATCGGGTTCCACAGGCGGCTCGCAGGCGGACGGTGGCGTCGATCAGGTTGCTGTGGTCGCCGCCGCGAGGGTCGAGAGTAATGACATCCATGAGGTCCTGGCCGGAGGCGAGGGTGACGATGAGATTGGCACTGCTGGAAGCGGCGTGGCCGGCGTAATAGGTGACTTGTTGCGGCCTGCGGACGGATCGGACGATGCCCTGGATGGCTACCCAGCGGGAATCGTAGAAGTCGAGGGAGAGGCGGTCGAAGCCGATCAGGGGCGCGTCGGGAAGCGGAGCGTTGCGCAGAATGCGGAAGTGGGGATGCAGGAGGACGGGCTCGACGTCCCCTGGGCCGCTGACGGCGTCGAGCTGGACGACGTCGCCGGCGCGCACATCCGGCACCTGATCGCCGCGCGCATCCACAAAGATGCCGTCGCTGTCGTCCATCACGAACATGGATTGGATGGTGGAATCGAAGAAGGTAATTTGAGCGTGATCGAGATGGACGGGATATCCCTTTACGGCCTCACTGTTGGGGAGGGTGTGAGCCTGGCGGACGGTGCGGATCACAGCGAGTGGCGGCTGGGCCGCATGCACGGAGAGGGAGAGAAAGGCCAGCAGGATGAAGGGAATGAACGATCCCGGAGCACACTCCAGGGAGACGCGTCGACGAGCCACCACGGAACGCCCACACTTTGGTTGGGGACCAGTCACTCCGCTGACTGCATCCATCCGGTTTCCCCTTTTGCGCGCCACGCGCGCACCTTCCTACGGAAGTTATCGGCGTACGCGAGGGTAAGTATAAGTCAACCATGGGTGGACAGGGTACCACTTAGGTAGGACTTAATTGCCGGGGCATTTGTTGGGGCAGCGAACAGGACCCGCACGGGGCAAAGTCTGCCGGAAGTTAGGGAAGCTCTGATTAAGCCTTCGAAAATCATCCCTCAGGGGCTAAAGCCCATTTTTCACTGATCTTTACGGCACGGCTGAAGCCGTGCCCCTTCAAAACAGCGGCTTAATCAGAGTTTCCTTAGGCGGGTTAACCCATGCCGGCGAGGACGCCGCGCATAAAGGCGAAACTGCTGGTGACACCGGGCATCGGATCGTCGGCGTGCACCTCATATTCGAGGTCGACGAAGCCCTGATATTTCAAGGCGATAAGAGCTTCGAAGATCGGGCGGACAGGCATTTTTCCATCGCCCACGGCAACCTGGCTCTCTTTGGCGCGGAAATCGGTCAGGTCCTTCATGTGCACATTGAAGAGGCGCGGACCGGCGGCGTGGATCGCCTCGACGACATCGGTTCCGGCGCGGACGGTGTGTCCAACATCGATACAGCAGCCGATGCGAGGGTCCATGCGGTGAATATCTTTGAGGATATCGAGGGGCGAGGGCCAGAGCTTATCTTCCGGACCGTGGTTGTGGATGGCGAGGCGGATGTCGTATTCCTTGACGAACTTTTCGATCCGCGGGAGGGTCTCGGGCGACGGATCGCCTGCAACGATGACAGGAATGTTGGCGCGTTTAACGTATTCGAATTTGGTGCGGATATCGTCGTCGGTGGCCTGCTGGAAATAGATGGCTCCGGCTGCGTGCAGGCGAATGCCGACGGCGGTGTAGTCGGCGAGGGCCTGGGCCTCGGCGGCGGGATCGATGGGCAGATGATCTTTCGCGTCCTTCGCGTTGAGGTCGAGGATGTTGAGATCCTTCATGAAGCCGATCATCTGAGCGCGCGTGAAGTTGCGGAAGGTATAGCTGGCGAGGCCGAGACGGACGGGAGAGGCGGGTTCCCTGGGCGCGGCGGTAGGCTCGGCGAAGGATGAGGCGGGAAGGATGGCGGCGGCCGAGGCGAGGGCAGCGGAGCGGAGGAGTTCGCGACGAGAGAGTTTGGTTTCCATCAAGTGCCTCTTCTCTGAGAAACGATTGCGGCTCGACGAGCGAGGAAATGCAGGTCCATTCGACTCGCGGCTGAATTGTTTCAGCGCGCGAAAAGCACGCGCGCTGATTTATCGGAAGGCTCGCTCAGGATGACAGAGCATTTCAAAGCGATCATTGTTGCCCCAATTTGGGTCATCCAGTTGGCGCCCGCGGGCCGTGTTTCATGATTGCTCGAACCCGTCACAGATGCGGCTCCCAGCCTTTTTCGTATTCGCGGTTCCAGCCTTTCATGGCTTCATCATCGCCGACGATTTTGCCGTTGCTGGCATCGAGCTTGAGCTCGCGCTGGACTTCCCAGGCGATGTTCGACAACTGCAGCATGGTGACGGCGACGTTGCCGACTTCGACCGGAGAGCGGAGCTTCTCGCCTTTAGTGACGCCGGCGATGAAGTTGGCGAAGTGGGCGTCGGTCATGGAGTCACGGCCGACCAGGTCGGATGAGGAGGTCGCTTCCTTTTGCACTTTGAACTCCCCGGTCTTGTGGCCGCCGAGATCGTAGACCTCGTAGCCATCGCGGTCGACGATGACGGAGCCGGTGGTGCCGAGAATGCTGGAGCCACGGTCGCGGTTGTAGATTCTTGTGCCGGAACAGCAGCGGCCGTCCCAGCAGATGAGTTTGTCGTCGTATTCGAAGTTGGTGACCAGGGTGTCGTAGAACTGCCAGTCATCCTTGAACTGGTAGCGTCCACCGTTGGCGGAGACGCGGTTGGGATAGTCGACGCCGAGGGCCCAGCGGCAGACGTCGACCTCGTGGGTGCCGTTGTTGAGGGTCTCGCCGGTGCCCCAGACGCGAAACCAGTGCCAGTTGTAGGGCTGGACGTTGTCCTTATAAGGCTGGCGCGGAGCGGGGCCTTGCCAGAGATCCCAGTTGAGCGTGGGCGGGACGGGCACCTCTTTGCCGTAGCCAATGGACTTGCGCGTGTTCACATACCAGGCCATGGCGTAGTAGGGACGACCGATGAGGCCGTCGTGAATTTTCTGGACGATTTCGATGGTGTGCGGCGAGGAGCGCTGCTGGGTGCCCATCTGCACGAGCTTGCCGTATTTCTTTTGCGCGGCGATCAGCAGCGCGCCCTCAGCGGGGTTATGGCTGCAGGGCTTTTCGACATAGACGTGCTTGCCGGCCTGGACACCAGCGATGGCCATGGGCGCATGCCAGTGGTCGGGAGTTGCGATGGAGATGGCGTCGATATCCTTGCGCTCGAGAACTCTGCGGAAGTCGCCCTCGGACTGCGGTGTGTAGCCGAGTTCCTTCTGGGCCTCGGCCGCGAACTTGCCCATGAAGTTGGTCTCGACGTCGCAGATGCAGGCGAGGCGGGCGGTGTCGCGGTTGGCGGCGAGGGCGGAAAGATGGGCAAAGCCGCGGCTGTGGAGCCCGATGATGGCGAAGTTGAGGCGGTCGTTGGCGCCGACGATCTGCGCATAGCTTTTCGCAGTGTTGCCGACGGCGAGGCCGGCAGCGCCGATCGCCATGGTGTCCAGGAATTCGCGACGAGTGATCATGCTGTCTCCATGGAAGCGTGAACTGAGCGGCCGGTCTGGCGGGCGGCTTTTTTGCAGCAGTGGCCGAAGCGTGTTTTCTGCCGCGGCGAAAGAGCAGAGGCCAGTATAGTCCCGCGGCGCAGAGGCAGAGCAGCGGCGGGAAGGCGTGAGGACCGGAGAGCGGGATCAGTCGATGGGACGCTCGAGGAGGCGCTGGAGGACGCGCTGCACCGTGTCGGAAAGGGCAATGGGGATCTCGAAGATGCGTTCCTCGCCCTGATTGCTGGAGAAGACTTCCATGGTGCTCTCACGGAACTGAAACGAGACCAGGGGCTGCTCTGGACGCAGGCGCGATCGGCGCGATCGTGAGACGATCAGGGACCAGATGGACTGACCGGCACGGAGCTTGCGGTCGTAACCGGCGCGGCGCAGCTCAGCGATGAAGGGCAGAACCAGGGTCCTGGGTGGAAAGCGCGACCCTTCATAGACGCCCTCCATCTGATCCCAGCTCTCGAGGAACTCGCCTTCCACGGGATTGCCGTTTTCGTAGAAGTCGGCGAGGCGGCCGATGTGAAGCCAGGGAAATTCTTTGCGCAGGGCAGAGGGCGGGGCGTTTTCGACGAGCCAGCAGGAGAGGACGGTGGCCAGGGCGGCGCGGTCCGGAGCGTCAAAGCGGAACAGCTCGCAGTCGTCCCAGTAGAAGAGGGCCTCGGGAATGTCGTGGCGGGAAGGGAAATGGACGTGGGCGGATCGTGAGCCGGTGCGAAACCAAAGATGGGAGACACCGGAAGGGGTGACGGTGAGCTCGTTGCGGGCGGCCGATGCCAGATTCGGAAAGGTCTTCAGCGCCTGGTCGCGAATCGACATGAGCCTGCGCCTTTCCCAGTCGACGAAGCAATAGCGTTCGTACATGAGGGAGAGGGGTGCGCCGTCGAGCCAGGTCCAGATGGCGTCGATGGTTTCAGACTGAGACGAGGTTCTGGCGGTTGCGAGTTTTTTTGCGTCGGTCTCGAAGAAGGTGAGGAATTCGGGGCCGCCGACTTCAAAACAACCCACCCAGCAGGATCGAGAGCCGCGCTGTGCGGAGCAACGCCACTGGACGCCGCCGCCGGTGGTGGCAATCTGAGACTGATCCGCGACGGGAGAAAAACGACCCGTCAGGCCGTCATAAAGGTCTTGCGCGTATTTCTGTTCGTTCCGTTCCATTCGTTCTTTTCCACGGGGGAGATCAGTGTATCGAAAGTTACCTGCTGTCAATCACGAAAGGGTGTACTTGGGAGGTTCCTGTATTCATCTCGTTACTACGACGGCAGGCTGGAAATTGGAAGGCGGATTTGGTCCGGGGAAAACGACAAAGCGTCTGCGGTTTAGCAGACGCTTCGCAAACCCACACTTGTTACGTGCTGCTGCGGGTTGAACTTCGCTATTGACTGTCGGCCTGAAGGTGAACGGTTTGCGTAGCGGTCACGATTGCGCCGTCGGCGGTACGCGCCCGAGCGGTGATGACAGCGTCACCGGCGCCCACTGCGGCGATGAGACCAGAGGCATCGACGGTGGCGACGGTTGCGTCACTGGATTCCCAGGTCACCTGACGAGAGAGATCCGCGGGCGATCCATTGTTGCTGTAAGTGGCGATGGCGAGGGGCTGCAGTGTCTGGCCGACGGTGAGATTCTGATTACCAGGAATAATGTTCAGCGAGAAGGGCTTTGTAATGGATGAGGTAACGCATGTAGTTGAGACCACAAGGTTGCCGCTATTCGTGAGGAAGCCAAATTCGCCGGTGGTGGTGGCGATGACGGGAGTGTTTCCAACATAGTTGCCGGTGGAGGTTGCCATACCGGAAGTGCTGACAGTCGCGAGGTCAGGAAGGCTCGTGGACCAGGTGACCTGACTAGAGACATCCTCGACCCTCACGGCGTGGTTGCCTTCGGTAAAGGTGCCGTAGGCCTTGAACTGGGCCGTTGTGCCGGGGTAAACGCAGGCCTGCGTTGGCTGAACGTTGATGCCGGTGAGCGAGTACCCAGTGCTGCAGCCCGTTCCACCGAAGAACGACGTGACTGTGACGAGCCCCACGCCCAGCAGCACACGCGGAGAGACCAAAGCAGAAAGGTCGAACAGCTTTTTCATAGAACGATGCCCCGAGATTGCCGTCGCCGGGAGAGGGGAAAGCCTGGGCGGCTTGTATCTTCCATCTACCTGGCTGGAATCTGTCTGGACTATAGGGAGGGGTTGGTGACCGTGGTATCCCACTTTCAGGGAGGGCGTACCCCTGATTTGGTTACCGGAGTTGTAGCGGAGAATGCGCCGGATTGCTATTCGAGGAGAAAGCGAAGGGGCGAAACTCCTCGCGGGATTTCGCCCCTTCTGTCCGAACTTGCGAAGATCCGGCTTCGGCTACCGGATCACAACTTCGTACTCCGAAGCTGTTCGGGTACTGCGGGGTTGAGCCCACTGACCCGAACGCCCCGAGAGCCCATGCTGCGAGAGCCTGCTGGCCGCCGTCTGAAACGCCCAGTTTCCCGGAGGGTCCATGAGGGTCGTTGCCGATCCTCGTGAGGCGACAGCCTGCTCTCTTCTCCAGGAAGATTTCTCTTCCGTTGCTCGCGATTATGGCATGTGAAGGTTCGGTGTTCCTGGGATTATTTGTGTGCAAATTCCGGGTTGAGTGTGGAAATGAAGGGAGAGCGCGGAGGCGTGCAGTGACTGGAGATTCGAGATGTCGCAAAGGAGATGCATTTGCTCACAAGATTGACAGAGGCAATGGCGCGTTGCAGGATCCTGGCACTCTGCAGTGGTAGTGCGGACCCTATTCCTCAGCGCGGGTGTCCTTCCATGTTCAGGTCTACAGGACTTGTGTCACGGTCCGTGCGGCTCTGCCTTGCCGCTGTGGCTGTTCTCGTTGTGAACGCGATTTCCATAGCCCAGTCAACAAGCGGCGCGCCTCGGCCGGCAACCGTAGGCCCTGCGCCTCAAGCGGTGGGAGTCGCCAATTCGGCTTCACTGTGGCCGAACCCTATCTATTACAAGATCGAAAACAACTCGGACCAGGGCACCAATCTGATCGCAGCGATCGACCAGTTCAATTCCGATTTCGGCCCTACGCTGCAGTGGACGAATATTGATCTGGTGGTAGGCACCCCTCCGACAGTCTATGTGGACATTACTTTGAGCGGCACCGGCGGCGCCGGCGATGTCACCTCGGTCGGATATCCCTACTACAACCCTGTTCCCGTCAATCTGAATTGCAACACGGATTGCAACATGGCAACTCTCCTGCATGAGATGGGACACATTGTTGGGCTCTATCACGAGCAGACGCGCACGGACCGCGACAGCTTTGTGACGATGAATTACGACAACGTGATCAAGGGATCGTGGGCGGGGGAGTTTGCGATCAACACGCAGAACCAGCAGCTGCTAGCGCCCTACGATTACGCCTCGGTGATGCAGTATCCGTCCTATGTGGACTCGCGTGATGGTGGTCCGGTGATCGAGACGATCCCTCCCGGCATTCCACTGCAGGGAGTGGAAGGATTGCCGGGCTTGGGGAACCAGGATTATTCCGCGGGAGACAAGGAAGCCATTCTGCGGCTGTATGGCAGTGCGCCGACGAAGGTCACGATCACGTCGAACCCAGTGGGGCTGTCGGTGAGTGTCGATGGCACGTCCTATACCACTCCGGTGCAATTTGCCGTCAGTGGTTCGTGGGCGCTGAACACGACGCACACGCTAAGCGTCGGCACTGATGTGCAGACGCTGAGCGGAATTATCGAAAACAGCGGTGATCCCGGGGTTGAAGCTCCAGGCTTCTACTACACGTACGGGCGATGGAGCGATTCGACCGCGCAGACCCACACGATTACGGTGGCGCCGGGAGATGGCAGTCCTGCGTTTCCAACGACTGCGCCGGCAGTCGCTACCTATTCCGCGAATTTCATTCAGCTGGTTCCGTACACCGAGACTGCGTTCCCGACCGGCGAGGGCGGCGTAAACGTGTCTCCGGCGCCGCAGACGTACACCGGTGCTAGTGGTGAGTTCTTTGTGGCTCGGCAGGAGGCGACGCTAACGGCGACTCCGAATCCGGGCTGGAGTTTTTACGAATTCAACGCGACGTATCCGTATCTCTGGCTTCCGGGCGGAATCTCGGCGAATCCCAAGACGTTTTATGTGCCGGATACCGGGAATCCTGAGGCGGTCAACGCTGAGTTCACCCAGTACCCGGTGCATACGGTCAACGTGATTCCGGCGGATGCGATCCAGAATGAGTTCAGCGACAATCTATGGGCCTATGTCGACAGCGGTTACTGGAACACGCCGAAGAGCTTTTCGCCCGACCCCGCCCTCGACGGGACCACTTGGAACGCCGGTACATCGCATACCCTGGATTTCAATCCATTTTCCTTCCCTACTGCAGAAGGACCGGAGTATCCGTACAGTTACAACACGCGCTTTGCCTTTCTGAACTGGAGTGATGGGGGCGCGGTACAGCACACGATTTCTTCTCTTCCATCCGGCAGCACCAATTACACGGCCACGGTGACTCCGCAGTATCAGCCGGCCACCAATTTCGGTTGCCCTCCATGCGGAGGGACGACGAGTATTACTCCGGCTTCGACCAACAACGGCTTTTATCCGTGGGGAACACAACTCACTTTCACGGCGACCCCCGATACTGCGGATGGCTGGAGCTTCGCTGGCTGGACGTTTGATCTGAACGGAACGACGAATCCCGCGAGCTTGACGGCCAAAGATGAAACCTTGGTCTATGCGAACTTCAACACGACAAATTCTCCGCTGACTATTACGAGTCTGAGCCCGAGCTCGGCGGTTGCGGGGGCCTCCACGTTCACTCTGACGATCAGCGGAACGGGCTTCAGTTCGGCCTCGAACGTTGTTGTGAATGGCCACGGTGCGACGCGCACAGTTGTTAGCTCAACGGAGATACAGGCGCAGGTGAGTAATTCCTGGGTCTCGTCTACCGGCAATTTTGACGTTTATGTGGAGAACTTCCCGACCTCCCCGCCGGGCTGGAACGGATGCGCAGTCTTTGCGTACGACACCTATACGGTGACAGCTTCGGGGAGCGGTACGATCACGCCCACCATTAACTGGACGCCTGCGACGGTGATCGCTTATGGCAGCGGCGGGGAAACCGTGCTGAATGCGACTACGGCTCCTCCGGATATAGGCGGCTTTAGTTACTCGGCGACACCGACTGGCGGCGGGTCTGCTGTGGACGTGACAGGGGGGACGACGAGCCTGCCGGTGGGCAAGTACACACTGACAGCGACGTTTAATCCCATGAATCCTCAATACAAATCTACGAGCGCGACCAGCAGCCTGACGGTGACGGAAGAGACGGTTCGGATTGCCGATGGCAGCGGCGGCGTAAGCGGGTTGGCCGGAAACGGAACGGCCGTGAACTCGAGCGCTTATCCCGGCGGGAATATGGCTGTTGCCATCGACAGCGGCGGCAATGTATGGAGCGTGGGAACGGGATCGACGCTGCTGGAGGAGATCAGTCAGGGAGGCTCGACGCAGAACGCGATTGCTTCCGGCGCCGGTGGGCTTGACCTACCGGTGGGTATAGCCATCGACGGTAACAGTCAGATATGGGTTACTAACGGAAATAACTCGGTGAGCCTGTTTTCGAATGCGGGCGCGGCGTTGTCACCATCTACTGGCTTTACGGCGGGGTCGCTGTCGACGCCGCGAGGGATTGCGATCGATGTAGCCGGCAGTGTTTGGATCGCTGACAAAGGCAATAACAGCGTGACGAGAATTCTGGGCGCCGCGGCTCCAGCGGCCCCATTGGCGAAGGGAGCGAAGAACAATACAACGGGTTCGAAGCCGTAGGCAGGAATGTCTTCTACGGCTAACCGGAATGTGCTAAAGTTGGCGTCCCGGTTTATTAAGGACTTTGTGGACGTGTACGGACCACGGTTCGGCACGTGATGTGGATTGGTACGCGTGTGTGGGAGGTTGGCGATGAGGGCAGGGTGGAGAGCGGGGCTGGGGCTGGTGGCGGCGGGGATGATGGTGGCGCTGGCGGGATGCGGGAGCGGGACGGCGACCGTGGCGAAGAATCCGGTGACGCCGGCGGTGTTTTCGGGTCCGCATGGGGAAGCGACGGGCGGCCAGCAGCCGGTGGTGGCGATGACGCTGCAGCTGTTTGCGGCGGGGACTACAGGGTATGGATCGGGGGCGACCAATGTGTTTACGAGCGAAGGGCTGACGTTGCCGACGACGAGTGCGACGGGCAGCTTCAGCTTCCCCCCGACGTGGCACTGCATCAATGGGACCGATCAGGTGTATCTGGTGGGAACGGGTGGCCAGCCGTTGGCGAACACGATGGGGGCCGAGACGAATGCGAACCTTGGGCTGATGGTGGCATTGGGCACGTGCTCGAATCTGAACGCGGGCACCCACATCCACATGAACGAGCTGACGACGGTGGCAGGGGTATGGGCGCTGGCGCCGTTCATGAGCGGGAACCCGACGAGCTACACGAATGTAGGGACGTCGGCGACGAATACAGTCGGGCTTGGGTTGGCATTCAACGCGGCGGCGCAGGTGGTGAACACGTCGACGGGGACGATGCCGGGGACGCTGCCCGCGGGAGCGGTGCTGCCGACGTACGCGATCAACAGCCTGGCGGACATTCTGGAAGCGTGCATAAACTCGGGGGGAGGGACGGCGAACGACTCGACCGCGTGCGGGATACTGTTCGGGCAGGCGCCCTCGGGGACGGGGACGGTATATCCGACGGACACGATCACGGCGGCGATGAACATCGCGCAGAATCCGGCGCGGAACGTGAGCAATCTGTACGACATCATTACGCCGGGCCCGGCGTTTCAGCCGGCGCTGCCGCCCCCGGGTCCGAATGCGTGGACGCTGGCGATCCAGTACACGGGGGGCGGGCTGGACGCGCCGACGACGATCGCGGTGGACCAGGCGGGCGGGGTGTGGGTAGGCAACAGCGTGGGCGACGCGGTGTCGAAGTTCGACAACCTGGGGAACTCGCTGCTGGGGACGACGGGAACGGTGCTGGGGGGCACGCCTGGAGGGATCGCGATCGACCTGACGGGAAACGCGTGGGTGACGGCGTCGAACGAGACGCTGTACGAGCTGAACTCGGCGGGGACGCAGACGCAGGCGTACACGGGCAACGGACTGAACCTGCCGACGAGTATTGCGATCGATCCGTCGAGCAACGTGTGGGTGGTCAACAGCGGGAGCGGCGCCAACAGCGTGAGCGCGTTTACCAGCGGGGGTGGGACGGTGAGCGGGTCGCCGTTCACGGGGGCGGGAATAGCGTCGCCGGCGGGGATTGCCATCAACGGCAACGCCAATGCCAGCTGTGCGGACTGCCCTTAACCGAAATGGGTG
>PMUI01000118.1 GCA_003166955.1 Acidobacterium sp. | reverse complement strand
GTTTTACTCCGCCCTTGACAAGGCTCTCGACTTCTCTACCAAATGCAATCTGTTGTCGGCGGGCGCGTTTGCGATCATATCCCGCATTCTCGCCACTTCCATCGCCAACAGCTTCAGTGCCGCGTGCATATGCGTGGGATTACGTTCGAGCATATCCATCACCCTGTCTACTGGGACGAATCCCAACTCTGACTTCTCCACTGCCCGCGCAGTCGCGCTGTATTCCTCGTTGAAGGCTGCTGGCAGTCCGAGGATTTTGCCCGCTCCGAAGGCTTCGTGCGAGTCCGCCCATGTCAGAGCAATTTTCCCCGAACGAACCACATACACGGCGGAGGCCGCATCGCCGGATGAGAAGACGAACGATCCCTTCGCTACAGGTGTGGCGATAGCTATGGCGTCAAGCGCTCCAAACAGGTTTATAGACATGGACGGCTCCGGGTAGTGAGTAGAGTGTCCCCTTGTTGCCGGTTCGAGCGATGTGACAAGAATCACTCATCCCAAGTCCGACCAAATCAAATGTGCGCCCCGCCCTCTGTGCGGCTTACAGGATTCCGCCCGCTGAGCTTCAGCGCGTGGGATGGCATCTCGCACGCTGCCCCGGCTGCAAAAGATTGCTTCGATGAGATGGAGGGCCGGAAGCCCCCATCCACGTCCTAACCTGAAGATTCTTATTGACTTTGTGGTGATTTTTGTGTATAATTTAATTGTTTGTTGTCTGTGGCATTGCTTCAGGTTGCCCGCCGCAAGTCGCACAATGGCCCTCCCTGATGCGGGGTAGTCGGGCAATCAAGGCATGATTGGATCAGTCAGTACAGCCCGTTGCGGCCCCCGCCGCTTCGCAGGGCAGACGCTACTTCCGAAAAGCACGCCAATCGGTTACCAGTGCGGCATATCGGCCCGCTGAGGCCATTGCTACACTGTCGCCAGTAGCGATTGGATCGACAACACGGAAAGGCATCGGTTCCACCGTGGCACGTCGAAGGTTCCAGAGAGGAACTGTGTACTTGAACAAACCAAAGACGCAATGGATCGGCGCATATTCTGAGTACGCGCTGGATGCTCATGGCGTCGAGCGGAGGAAGAGGGTCCGCATTGTTCTGTCACCTGTAAAAAAGGATGACGGATCAACAGTGCGGAAGAGTGAGGCGAAGAACCTCCTTCAGCCCTACGTCAACCGCGTTAACGAACAATCAGCCTTCCCATCGCGGGAGCGCAAGTCTGCAACGTTTGAAGCATTCGCAACCATATGGGAGAACGATTATTTGATTCTCTCGAAACCAGCTACTCGGAGCGGTGTCCGAACCCACCTTCGTTTGCTGAAGACTGAGTTTGGACGGCGGGAGATGCGGCAGATTGACGCTGGCGATGTCCAGCGCGTGATCGCCAAGCTCACCCGCGAAGGCAAAGACCCGAAGACGATCCGTAATGTGTGGGGAACCATCAGCCTCATCTGGCAAGCGGCCCTCGCGCAGAAGTACGTCGATTCGAGTCTGCCGAAACCGAAGCTCCCGAAGCTGGTAAGAAAGAAGCCCCGTTTCTTTACGCTGGATGAAGTCGCACGGATCATCGCAAACGTAAACGGTGCGCAACGGTGTCGGTATTGGCTCATGGCCGAGACAGGCATCCGAGCGGGTGAGGTTGCTGGCCTGCGTATTCAGGATGTGGCGCTGGACAGCATCACGGTTGCTCAGTCCGTATGGGGCGGGGAAGAGCAGTCACCAAAGACACAAAACTCAGTGAGGAAAATTGCCATATCGACTCAGCTTGCCGATCTGCTCTGGAAACAGGTAGCGCGGCAGAATGCAGCCGAACATTCCTTCCTGTTCACTGCGGGCAATGGCAGCCCGTTAGACATGGACGTAGAGCGCAGCAGACGGTTTAAGCCGACGCTCACGAAGCTGGAAATACCGGAAGCCGGGTATCACGCCTTCAGGCACTTCAACGTGTCCCTCATGGACTCGCTGCGCGTGCCCCTGAAGACGATCCAAGAGCGGATCGGCCATGCACTGACGGGGAGCTTCACCCTTGACGTGTACGGTCACACGCTCGATTGGAGCGCAAACGACGAGGCAGCCAAAGGACTCGGAAACGAGATTGCAAAGGCGGTAGCAAAAGCCGAAAGCGATCTTCAAAACGGAACATTGTTTGAGAATTCTGGTCCACTAACTGCTCACCAAAGGGAAAAGCTCCCAATCTCAGAAATTGGAAGCTCCGCAAAATCAATGCTTTAGATGGTTGCGGGGGGTGGATTTGAACCACCGACCTTTGGGTTATGAGCCCAACGAGCTACCAGGCTGCTCCACCCCGCATCCTTATCCTAACAACCGCCAGGGACGCGGTCAAACCCACCCAAATCCCCGCATCGAAGCCCCTTCCCCACCCCGTAACCGCCCTTCCACCCCCGCCAAACCCCTGCTGCCACGCGATTTCCGCCGCCCGCCGCTGCAATCCACCCGCCCCCAACCCGCAATGTGACATCCGTCACACCAGCGTGTGCGCTGGGACACAGCCGCCCCGTCCATCCCCCTCGAAACTAGGGTCATCCAGCGCTCGCAACGCTGCGAGGTGACGGTATGACCCTCCCGCAATCCAGCATCGAAGCAGCGTTCGCCGCGCCCGGCAAAATCGTCGTCGCTACCGATCTCACCGACACGGAATACCTCCTGCCCCACGCCATTGCCCAGGCCAAAGCCAGCCATGCTTCGCTGATTCTTGTCCACGCCGTCCTCCCTCACGAGTCCATGCCCGTTGAGACCGGCGCCGTGCCCTACTACGATCCTCTCCGCATGGATCGCGACGCCCGCCTCATGCTCGATAGTCTCGCCCACGATGTGCAGGCGCAGGGCGTCGACTGCATCGCCGCCGTCCGTCACGGCTTCGTCCCCGACATCGTCGCCGACGTTGTCCGCAACTCCGGCGCCGGCCGCCTCATCCTCGGCACCCACGGCCGCCGCGGCCTCAAGAAGTTCGTCCTCGGCTCCGTGGCCCGCCAGCTGCTCGAGACCGTCGACATCCCCGTCTGCACCATCGGCCCGCGCGCCCACCGCAAGACCGCCGAATCCCCCGTCATCATCCTGCATCCCGTCTCGCTGGCAGGCATGCACCAGACCAGCGCCGCGCTCTCCATCGGCCTCGCACAGCAGTTCGGAGCGCAAGTCATCCTGCTCCACCTCATCATGCCTGGCCCCGCTGTCTCCCGCGATCCCGCCGCCGCCGTCGCAGCAGCCACCGAAGAGCTGGAGCGCCTCGTCCCAGACTCCGCCCGCGCCCACACCGTGGTCCAGGCCAAAGTCGCCCTCGGCACCGTCGTCCAGGAAATTCTCTCCGCCGCCCATGAAATCCAGGCCGGTCTCATCGTCCTCGGTGTCCACGCTCCGGCCCACAGCTGGCTCCCCGGAACCGAGCCCGCTGCTTACAAGATTCTCGTTTCCGCGCCCTGCCCGGTCATTTCTCTCAGGGTCAATCCGGTGCTGGTCGACGAAAAATCGGAAGACAAGGAACACGCAAGTTCCCCGGTCTTTGGCTGAATTTGAAGTTGCTGTGCAGATCGTGTTTTCGGAGCGATACATGACGTGTGCGAACCCAGCGTGCGGTACCGAATCGCTCTATCTACGGAGTGGTGGAATCTACGCCGTCGACTTCCTCGGCGACTCCGGGATCGCAGGTGAATGCCAGATTATTCATCGGAGGGTCATCTGGCTGTGCGACGCCTGCACCCCGTTGTTTGCCGTCGAGACCTGGAGGCCGCCTGGGGAACAAGTGCGGCCCTCCAGGAGCCATCGCGCCACCTTTCCTCGCGCCCGTGGGCGCAATTCTTCCCCCGAAAGCTGGAGCTAATGCCCAACCCACCCAAAAGCGGCAATTCGACAGCGCCTCGCCAGGTGCCCGACCGCTGCGCTCAGTGCACCGACCGCTCCGAGCGCCTCTTCTGCAATCTCCCCGACGACGCCATCGAGCGCTTCGACGAGATCGCCATGCAGATTTCGTATCCGAGCCGGTCGATTGTTTTTGAAGAGGGCCAGCGCGCCGCTGGCATCTTCGTCGTCTGCTCCGGCCAGATCAAGCTCGCCGCCACCTCCCGCGACGGCCGCACCATGATCCTCAAAATCGCCGTCCCCGGCGACGTCCTCGGCCTCTCCGCCACCCTCAACGATCAGCCTTACGAAGTCACCGCCGAGACCCTCGAGCCGTGCCAGATCCGCAGCGTCCGCCGTCGCGATTTCCTCGAATTCCTCAGTCATTACGGCGACGTCAGCCGCCACGCCGCTCAGGTCATCGCTCGCGAGTACCACGAAGTCTTTCTCGATGCCCGCCGTCTTGCTCTCTCCGGCTCCGCTGCCGGCCGCGTCGCCCAGCTCCTCCTCGACTGGGCGCGCACCAATTCCTGCGGCAAACCGGAACTGCGTTTTACCATGGCGCTGACGCATGAGGAACTGGCGAACATGGCTGGGACGTCGCGGGAGACGGTGACGCGGCTGCTGAACCAGTTCGAGCGCGACGATCTCATCGCGCGGAAGGGCGCTTCCATTGTCATCCTCAAGCCCACCGATATGGAGCGCATGGTCGGCTGAGCCTGCGGTAACGCGCGCACCATCTGTCCGAATTTCATGCAACGTAAGTGCCTGCATCGAGCGAGAGGATGCGTCCACCCTGACGTAATTCTTCCCCTGTGTCATTGCTCCCTCTCCAGCCTCAGGTTCCAATGGGTCAACGGTTGTAGTGTTCATCGCGGCCTTCATCGCGGCCTTCATCGCGGCCTTCATCGCCCCTGGGGCCATCGCAGCCATGGGCACTCTCTCCAACACCATCGCCAAAGAGTTCAACACCATCGGAAGCAGCCTTTTAGAGTCCTTCCCCCGGAACACCACGCTTTACCGACACCAAACCACGGACCGGCAAATCCGAGGGCCAAAGCAATGGCCCTCGATTTTTTTGGTGGGGTCTGTTTTTCGGGCCGGTGACTTGTTTTCATTGCGTTGGCGGAACTGTTCGATTCGATGGGTCGGGCAAGTGACTGCGGACCTATCAGATGGATACCTGGCTGCGTATGCGTCAGACACGGCCTTGTTTGCGTCAATCACGGTCGAGTTAGGCGCAGATGATTCAGGGCGTGTCATTTGTAACTCGGATGCGTTTGATTCATAGGTGGACGAGTTTGACGGGTACTCGGCTGAGTTTGCTTCAAAGGGGGCCGAGTTAGCTGCAAACCTGGACGGGTTTGAGGCAGTCCCGGCTTTGCGGGCTGGCGTTCGATCCGCTCCCGCTCGCCGAGAGCCATGAGCACGTTCATCATCTGGTCGGGATCGTGGCTGGCCTGCCGCAACGCGTCGAGGTCGGAGAGGGCGACGCTCTGCTGGCGCGCAGCGTGGGGGACAGCGGGCGATGGAGAGGGTGCGTTTTCCTGCTCGGCGTGCTCGTTTGTCGACTCGGGCATGGGGAAGGGAATCGCACCGAGGCGGCGGAGGAGACCGCGAAGAAGGCGTCCAGCCTCACGGTCGGAGATGCCGGTGTCGTCGTCTACGAAGAGGGCGAGGAGGATGCCGTAAATCTCGAAGGGGATGTCGGCCTTGTCGAGCCAGGGAAGGCTGCGGCTGACGAGGGACCATTGGCGGATGCGGGAATAGAGCTGGCTTTTGGGGACGGGGGGTGGGCCGGGGACGGCGGGGGCATGGTGGCGGCAGAGGCTGTGGTTGCGGTTGGCGGCGGCGCGGCATTTTTGGCCGTTGGGGCGGATGAAGGTGCATTCGGGAACTGTCATTCTTCCTCCGGCAATGAAAAAGCCTCGCGTGAGCGAGGCTTTTTGGTGTTGCGATCTACGGGAGTTACGGGAAAATTTCTTTTTCTACCCTATATATTTAGGATACCAAGTCCAGAGAATAAAGCTGCCAAATATCTTTGGGGTTGGTGGCTTTTAAGTGGTGTGGAATGTGGGGTTGTTACTTTGGATTTTGGCGTGGGGGGTTGACAAGTTTTCCACATTTGGCAAATCAGGCAGCTGGGGCTGGATTGTCGGCGCGGTGCCATGTCGCGCGCGTCGAGGGAGCAAAGGAGCCTCCTTCCGAGTTCCATGTGGGTTCCCTGGTTATCGCCTGATTACCAATTCGCCTGCTGCCAGCGCTTCGCTCGAGATGACATGCGTTTGTGACCCTGGGGTTCGGCTTTCCGAGCAGCTCGGAAGGGCCGTCCTGCGGAACCGATGGGCGAGGGAACTGGCTCTTCTCACTCGTAAACGGCGAGACCGATCAAGAGCATCGTGAATCGAGATCACTGTGCGGTCTATAACTTAGATGAGTGACTGGATTTGGATATGCAGCCGATATCACATCCGCACGGCAACTCCTTCCGACAAAAGCGCGCGCCTTTTTGGTAAATAATATTTGCAATAAGTGAGCAATATTGCACAGTCAGGCTGTTTATCTATCGATAAATTTCACAATCAAGCTGGCCTTTAGGCAAACGGAGGAGGCGACAATGCCCCAACCGGAAGGACAACGCTTTACTCACAGACAAAACCTGGATGGCAGTTACGATTCAATATGCCCGAGGTATCTTGCAGCTGTGGCCTCAGCGCAAATGGAAAAGCAATTGCAGTCCCCGTGACGTGCCCCCGAAAAAC